>CAZCZZ010000046.1:0-7487 GCA_964503335.1 uncultured Verrucomicrobiota bacterium | reverse complement strand
TGCTCCCCCTCGCCACGCTCGAAGTCCCGCCCGACCTGCTCGATGCGCGCTGGGCGCTGACGCATCCGGACCTCTGCGTTCCCGAGTCGGAGGACGAATCGTGAGCGCGAAGCTGCCATCCGACCAGGATCGCCGCGAGCGCTTCGTCCGCGAGATCGATCGCAGCTTCTCGGTCATCGCCCCCGCCGGTGTGGGCAAAACCCGCGCGATCGTGGATCGCATTGTCACGCTCGCCACCTCCGATCCCGCGATCGCTCGCGACCGACTGCCGAAACTTGTCGTCGTGACCTACACGAAGAAGTCCGCGGAGGAGATGTACCAGCGCGCGCGCAATGCAATCATCGAGAAGCGCGTGGACCTCGCGGTGCTGAGCACGTTCAACCAGGCGTTCTTCGGTACGATCCACAGCTTCTGCGTGCGGTTGCTCAAGCAGCACGGACACCTTCTCGGCCTGCCCGCGCAGTTTGAAGCCGTCGATGACGACGACGCGCTCTGGACCGCCTTCGTGCGTCAGCTTGATCGTATCGCGCCCAAGGTCGATGCCGACATCCGCACCGCCTGCCTGCGCCTCGTCCCCGCAAAAGACATCTTCGCCGTAGCCCGCAAGGTGCGTTCGGAGCACCTGATCGGCGGGACCATCGATCCCGGCAAGCCGCCGGAGATCTCGATCCAATGGGTCATGGAGCAGGAAGTCACGGAGAAGAACAAGAACACCGTGGGTCGATCACAGGAAGACCTGCAGGTCTGGCACACGCTCTGGACGAAGACCCAACGCTACGCGCCGCTGCCCAAATGCCTGTCCACCGCGAAGGGTTTCAAGGAGAGCTGGAACTCTGCGCTCGGGCCGATCCAGCGCTGGTGCGCGTCGGCCATCTGGGCCCTTGCCCGCGAGGTGGCGGAGGAGTATCGCGCGTTTCGACTGGCTCAAGGTCAGCTCACGTTTGAAGACCAGATCGATCTCGCTTTCGCGCTGACGCAGAACGCGGAAGCGGTCGCGGCGATCCGTCACGAAGGCTACAGCGTCCTGCTCGACGAAGCGCAGGATACGGACCCGACGCAGTTCAACATCCTGCTCGAGATCGCGCGACCTGAAGACGCGACGGGTCTTTGGATCCTGAACGGCGGAAAGCCTCCCGTGCCGGGTCGCTTCTGCATGGTCGGCGACCCGCAGCAGTCGATCTATTCCGCCCGCGCCGACCTCGCGCAGTACCAGCGCATTCGGGAGATGCTCGTGAAATCGCATGCGGCGGATGAGCTGACGTTCGATGTAACGTTCCGCTGCGACCAGGCGATCATCGATGCTGCGAACGCGCTGGCGCAGCCGCTCCTCAACGGCGAAGGCGGTCAGGCCGATTACTCCGTGCTGCGTCCGCGTCCCGATGTCGAACCCGGCTGCGTGATCAAGTGGACGCCACCGGAGCCTCCCACAGAGGACGTGAAACGCGTCGAAGACGTCAGCCTGCTGGAAATGGATCAGCTCGCCGACTGGCTTGCAAAGACCGGCTACAGCGCACTCGGCGCGTCGTCATGGTCCGAGGTGGCCATCCTGTGTCCCCGCACCCGCTGGCTCCAAACCGCCGCGTTTGCACTGAAGAATCGCGGGCTTGCGGCACAGATTCATTCCGAACGCTCCGTCCTTGGTGACAGTCCCGTGTACGCGTGGTTCACCGCGCTCATGACCGTGATCGCCGATCCGGGTGATCACTTTGAACTCGTCGGCGTCCTCCGCGAAATCTACGGCATATCCGACGAAGCCCTCGCCGCGCGCGTGGAAGGGACCGACCCGGCATGGGTCGCCGATCCGTCTAAATCCGACGAAATCACGCTCGCGCTGCGGAACATCGAGGAAATCGTCGCACGGACCAAAACCGAAGCCCTGCGCGATGTCGTGCAGAATGCGGTGCGTCTCTCCCAACTCCGCGAACGGCTGCTGTCCCTTCCGCTCGAAGCGCGCAGCGTGAACGAGGAGCTCGACGCATTGATTGCACGGGCCGCGCGGGCGGAGGCCGACGGATCATCGCTCTCCGACTTCGTCACGACGCTCCGCGACGCGTTCGAGAACGTCGTCGCAGGTCGTCCCGTGCAGGAAGACGCCGTGCAGCTCTTCACGTGTTTCAAGGCCAAGGGCCTGCAGTGGGATGTTGTGATCCTGCCCATGATGTATCGCCAAATCAGCTTCGTCTCCAGCTACCCCGACATCCTGCGCAAAGGCCCGACCGAACCGCCGCGTGTGATCTTCGCCAAGGCCGACATGGACGAGTTGGGTCCTGTGGCCGAACTCAAGCGACGCCAGGAATTGGAGCGACTTCTGTACGTCGGCCTGACCCGCGCGAAGCGGACGATGATCTTTGTCGATGACGAGGAATTCTATCGCAGGAAGAAGCGCAACCTCTCCTTCATCGACATCCTGCAGATGATGGATGAAGGCGGCAAAGTCGTGTACCGCAAGGCGTGGCAGGAGTTGACCGACACGCTCCCCAAGACCGCGAAGCCGCGCGCTGCCGCGATGTCCGCTGAACCCGTCGAGCTACGCATCAACGTGGTGGAATCGGCCACGTGGACCGCCGCCAAAGAAATCACAGAATCCGGCATGCATCGCGTCCTTCCCTATCAGCTCGCCGAGAAGCAGGACAGCGAAGTTCGAGTCGACGAACCCCCGGGCGCCGAAACCGCGAAGGCTTACGGCATCTGGTGGCACGAAATGATGGAGTCGCAGGACTGGCGCGCCCCGCGCACCGAATGGAACAGCATCTTCGAAGCCCACGTCCAACACGCCCCGCTTCCCGAGCGCGCGCGAACGGAATGGAAGCTCTTCCTGAAGTCGGACCTCGCAGACCGCTTGGAGACGTTGGCCAAGACCGGACACGCCCACCCCGAAATGCCGATCCTCCTGAAGCGCACCGACACCGAATGCATCGAAGGCATCATCGACCTCGCGCTCTTCGACGCAGACGGAAAGTCCTGCTTTCTCCTCGACTGGAAGACGAACCAAGTAACCCCGAACAACGCCACGAGCTTGAGGGACCTCTACGCCCCCCAACTCACCGCCTACAGCGAAACGCTGTCCGGCATTACCAAGACCAAGGTCGAATCCGGTCTCTACTCAACAGCCACCGGCCTCTGGATCCCCTGCCCCTGATACAGGCTGTTTAGCCACGAATAGGTGCGGATGTGCGCGAATTGGGATTGTAGTCCTCGTGACCCCACGAGGCGTCCGTCCCCGATACCCACCAACCGTCAGTGGTGCCAGAAGGAAGATGACCGTCGATCGTTTCGTTCGAATGGTGGCCGGATGCGGCTCAGGAGGCCCGCGTCGGATCGACGAAACGCTTGAAGGGCGAGACTGCGGCTGGGTACTCTCGGGTCAAGGGGAAGGGCTCGTATGAAAGCATGGGTCGGCCTGTTTGTTTGGGCTGCATTGTACTTGGCTTCGGCGCGTGGAGGGGGCGTCCAGGATTTTGATAACGACGGCATCGAGGACGGCAGCGACAACTGCCCGCTCTCCTTCAACCCCGGGCAGGAGAACCAGGACGGGGATGCTTTCGGGGACGTGTGCGACAACTGCGTCGGCGCGCCGAACGACGATCAGGCCGATGCCGACAGCGACGGGATCGGAGACGCCTGCGATACGTGTCCGCTCATCTCCAACATTTCGCAGGACGACATGGATGGCGACGGCATAGGGGACGTGTGCGATGCTTGCGTACAGGACCCGCTGAACGATGCCGACGGCGACGGGTTCTGCGCCGAGAGCGACAACTGCCCGACGATATCGAACCCGAACCAGCTTGATACCGACGGAGACGGCGCTGGGGATGTGTGCGACACGTGTCCCTTCTCCGCCCCGAATGATTCGGACCTCGACGGCGTTTGCCAGGACGTGGACAACTGTCCGACCACGATGAACGCCACGCAGGCGGACAGCGATGGCGACGGCGTGGGCGACGAGTGCGACAACTGCCCGTTCGGCTTCAATCCGGGCCAGGAGGACACGGACGGTGACGGCTTCCCGAACGCCTGCGACAATTGTCCGACCAACAACAACGGCTTCCAGAGCGACTTTGACGGGGACGGCGTGGGCGACATCTGCGACAACTGCGATTTCGTCCAGAACCCCGGCCAGGGCAACCTCGACGGCGATTCGTTGGGCGATGCGTGCGACAGCGATCGCGACGGCGACGGGATGGACAACGTCTGGGAGGCGCAGTACGGCCTGAGCGCCGACGACAACGGCAGCGGATCCCCGACCAACGGCCCCACGGGCAACCAGGACGGCGACGCCTATGTGAACATCGAAGAGTACGTCGCGGACACGAATCCGAACGATTCGAACTCGTACCTCCGCGTGGATCGTCTGACCCGTGGCGACCCGGCGACGATCACTTGGTCGTCCTCCGCGGTTCGCGTCTACCGTGTCGAGCAAAGCGGCCAGCTCACATCGGGCTCTTGGAGCGTACTGTCCTCCAACGTGCCGGGCAGCAACAGCCTGATATCCATCACCGACACCGGCGACGCACCCGCTCAGGTCTACCGGATCAACGTCCAGATTCCGCCGTAAAGGGCCGAAGCATCGGGCGCCTTGACGTCGAAGACGTCATCAATCTCGCGCTCTTCGACGCGGTCGGAGAGTCCAACGGCCTTCGAGAATCCTGCGGTACCCGGGACCGGCAAGGATCGATACGCCGGCCGACGGCCTCTATTTATGCGCGATAACGGCGTTCGGCTTCTTCGATTGGGTAGTCATTGGCGCTCATGTCCCGTCTTCGCATGAGGCCTTCATCGTTGAATTCCCAGTGTTCGTTGCCATGGGTTCGGTACCACTGCCCGGCCACGTCGCGCCACTCGTATTCGAAGCGAACCGAGATGCGGTTGTCGGTGAACGCCCAGAGTTCTTTCATCAGTCGATAGTCGAGTTCCTTCGCCCACTTGCGACGCAGAAACTCCCTGATCGCTTCCCGCCCGCTGAAAAATTCCGCACGGTTGCGCCATTCGGAATCCGGTGTGTAAGCAAGCGCCACGCGCTCGGGGTCTCGCGAATTCCATGCGATCTCGGCCGCCTTAACCTTGGCGCGCGCGGTCTCGGCAGTAAACGGAGGTTTGATAATTTGGGCTGACATAGCTCACGGCTCCTTATGTCGATTTGAGGCGTCTGATCTCTGCTTCAAGTTTCGAGATGTACTCGGAGATGGGTGCGCTCAGTGCGCGCACCTCGTCGATGGTGTAGCGAGGCGTGATGTGCTGGGGGCAGTTCCAGTCGAAGGCCTCCACGTGCAGGATCATCGCCCGTTCGACCTCGGCCTCGTAGGCCGGGTCCTGCAGCTGTGCGATCAACTCCGGCGCGGCGTCCGCATCAACAGCTTCGACCCGCGCAAAGATCTTAAGCCGCTGACGATTCGCATAATCCACCATGATCAGCGCCGCTTTGTCGTTCTGCTGCAGGTTGCCGACGCTGACGTACTGCCGATTGCCGCGAAAATCGGCGAATGCCAGGGTCTTCGGATCGCGGATCTTGAGGAAGCCCGGCGGGCCTCCGCGGAACTGAAAGTACGGATACCCGCTCGCGCCGATCGTCGACAGGTAGAAGCTGTCGCGCGCGCCGATGAACTCGGCCTCGTCAGTGCCCAACTCCGTGCCGCGCGCCATAGCCTCCACCTTGGCATAGGACCGGCGCGATCCATGCTTTTCCTGCTGCGCCTTCACACTTTCGGAAAAGGCAATCTCTGCAAAGTTGCGGGCCATAAAGCCTCCGGTAATCCCATCTTCTTCGAAAACGGCAGGGCGCCCCGACGATCCGTGCAGCGCCCGCCGCGTTCCATGCCTCGCCCTCTTAGGTCAGGGCCGCGGCCGCGACTTCGAGCGGTTGCACCGCCGGGAAATCCACGACCGTCTGCGCGATGTGATTCGTGTAGTTGGTGAGGATGTTGAGCGCCACGTTTGCGACCGTCTCGACGATCTCCGCGTCCGAGAGCCCCGCCGCGCGAGCGGCCTTGAACTCGGTCTCGCTGATGACGCCTCGCTGCACGACGATGCTGCGGGCCAGGTTCAGAATTGCGCCGGTGTGCGCATCGGCTGCCGAAACGCCGCGCGCGTCGGTGATTTCGCGCTCATTCAGTCCGACCATGCCGCCGATATACGTGTGCGCACTGAGGCAGTATTCGCAGTCGTTGATCTGCGCGACCGTGAGCGCAATCTGCTCGCGCACCTTCGCATTCAGGACGCCGCCTGCGAGCGCGCCACTGAAGTTCAGGTAGCCTTCCAGCACGGCCGGCGAATTGCCGAACACGCGGAAGAGGTTGGGTACCACGCCAAGCTTCGCTTGAACGCCGGCGAAAAGATCCCTGGCTTTGCCCGCAGCTTGCGTCGGGTCGATTTGTGTAATGCGGTTCATGTTCTATTCCTTTGATTTCTGTTGCCGCTGCGACATTGCCGCGACGAGTCCCCATATCGCAATTCACGTGCCACCACCGACGGTTGGGCATAAAGCCCCGTTTTGCTCGATATTCCAACTGTTTGTGGTCCACGCTGCCTCTACGATATATCGTAACTTACGAAGTATCGTTGCGCGTAGCGACGCAATGTCGTAGTCTTCATCCATGAACCGCTCAAGCCTGCCGCATATCATGGTGGCCATGGCGCAAAACCGTTCGCTTCCTGAAGTGCTGCGTTCGGTGGTTGAGGGCATTGCCCAGTGCAGGAACGTCGTGCTCGCGCGGATATGGCTTATCGCGCCGGGCGATATTTGTGCAACGTGCCGTGTGCGCCCGGAGTGCCCGGACCAGACGCGCTGCCTGCATCTCGTTGCGAGCGCGGGCAATGCGGCCGACCCGAAGAACGACTACACGCGGCTCGATGGCGCCTTCAGACGCTTTCCGCTCGGCGTGCGGAAAATCGGTCGCGTCGGGAAAACGGGCGAACCCCTGATCTTGTCGGATGTGCGTGGCGATGAAGAATGGATCGCCGATCCGAAGTGGATGAAGCGCGAGGGCGTAAAGACCGTCGCGGCGCAACCGCTGATATTCCGGGGGGAAGTGCTCGGCGTGCTCGCCCTTTTTGACACCGCAGCGCTGGACGCCGAGGACTTCCAGTGGCTGCGCGTCTTTGCAGACCACGCGGCGGTGAGCATTGCGAACGCGCGTGCGTTTGAGGAAATCGCGTCGCTCAAGGAACGGCTCGAGCTGGAGAATGTCTATCTGCGCGAGGAGGTCAGCGACGCGCTGGGCACGCACAACATTGTCGGAACCAGTCTCGGGATTAAACGGGTGCTCCAGCAAATACAGCTCGTCGCGCCGACAGACGCCGCGGTGCTGATCAATGGCGAGAGCGGCACAGGCAAGGAGCTCGTCGCGCGCGCGATCCACGAAAACAGCCCGCGCAAGAGCCGCGCGCTGATCAAGGTCAACTGCGGCGCGATCCCCGAAAATCTTTTCGAGAGCGAGTTTTTCGGGCACATGCGCGGCGCATTCACCGGCGCGGTGCGCGACAAGCCG
>CAZCZZ010000045.1:3282-34141 GCA_964503335.1 uncultured Verrucomicrobiota bacterium | reverse complement strand
TCCCGCGACTTGAGCAGGTGTTCGTTGAAGAACTGGATGAACTCCTGCGTGGTTTCCAGATAGCACGCCGGCTCGGGTTCCAGGGCGAGGCGGATATCGCGGCCGGTCTCCTCTTCGAGGCGGTCGAGGTACGCGGAAAGTTCCAACAGTTGGAAGACGGCCGGTTCAAGACTTCCAATCGTTGGAATCCAGGGACGGAAAGAAACTGGCACGGTGCTGATGCTGCCCGTCATTCCTTCGGGAAGCAGTGCGGCAAGGACGTCAGCCAGCTTCTTTGTGTAGGACAGACGTTCGGGCGATCGCCAGTCAGGCGCGTAGACGTTCTCCTTCACGCGCGTGCCGTGGAAGCGTCCGTAGGGGAATCCGTTCAGCGTGAACGCGTACATGTTTCGGTCGGCGAGGAGCGACTTGAAGGAAGCCAACGCCTCGCCCTGCAGCGCATCGACGGCGTCGGGACCCAGGCGAAGGCCTAGGCCGAACGGTCTGTCGGGCGACACGCGTTTGCGAACGTCATCGGCGAACGTGGTGACGGCGGTAATGACCTCCGGCAGTGATTCGCCGGGATGGACGTTCATGCAGTACGTGAGATGGAGCGGGGGGTCCTGCTGGACGAGCACGACTAGCGACCCTCCTCGTGGAGCCGACGCAGGTCCGCGATGGAGTCGGCGATGGTTGCCTCGTCCATTTCGTGAATCTCGAAACGCGATCCGATGCCGCGCGGCATCGTGATGCAGAGGATGCCGCCGAGGTGTTCGCGAAACTCCTCGAGACCTTTGAGGATCTGCAGTTTCCCATCCGGTGCACGCGCGGCGAGGCAATCGTGCCAAAGGGTGAAGCCGGCGTCGCGGAGGCCGGTTCGAAGCGACGTGTAGTCCGCGTCGTACAGCCACATCTGTCGCACGGCGTAGAGGGAATCGAGCGCGATACCGATCGCAACAGCTTGTCCGTGGCTGATGGTATGGTCCGACAGCGATTCAAGTTTATGCGCGGCCCAGTGTCCGAAATCGAGCGGGCGGGCGTGGCCGAGTTCGAAGGGATCGCCACCGGTGCGGATATGTTCCAGGTGAAGCTCCGCGCAGCGAACGACGAGCCGTTCCATCGCCGCCTCATCGCGCTGGCGCAGTGCCTTCGCGTCGCGGCATAGCTCCCTGAAGAACGCGGCGTCCTTGATCATCGCCACCTTGAAGGCCTCAGCCACGCCGTCGGTCCATTCGCGGTCGGGGAGCGACTGCAGGAAGTTGAGATCGTTCACCACGGCGAAGGGTGGGGCGAAGGTGCCGATGAGGTTCTTGACCCCGTTCAGGTTGACCGCGTTCTTCACGCCGACGCCGGCATCGTTCTGGGCGAGGACCGTGGAGGGGAGACGCGTCAGGCGCAGTCCGCGGTGGACGAGCGCGGCGGCGAGTCCGACCGCGTCGAGGATCGCGCCGCCGCCGGCGACAATCACGTGGGCGTGCCGGTCGAGATTGTGACGCGTCAGCGTCAGGACCAGGTCCGCGACGGAGAGCAGGTTATTCTTGATGGTCTCGCCGCCGACGACGGTCAGGGGCGGCGCGACGAGGCTTAAGCGGGCCTTGTGCAGTTCGAAGTAGGAGGCCGCATGATCGACGAGATGCGGCTGGGCCATGGCGAGGGCGGCATCCACGATGAGAAGGCAGCGTTGCGGGCGATCGGGTTCGGCGCGTGTCAGCACATCCACAAGCGACGTGTTTGCGGCGGAGAAAACGTCCCGCGTAAAAACGACGGGGAAGTCGAATGACACCGACAGGGATTGTTGAATCGACCTGTGCATTCGGGACATACTACGCCTTTCAGCCGTAGGCTCAACATGATCAAACGTGCGTTTAAAGGCGTCCTCTTCGATCTCGACGGCACCCTGCTCGACACGCTCGAGGACTTGGGTGGTTCTGTGAACCGAGTTCTTGAAGCCCGCGGCTGGCCCCAGCATCCCATCGACGCCTATCGGTGGTTCGTCGGCGAGGGGGCGAAGATGCTGGTGGAGCGGGCGATTCCCGAGGCGCACCGATCCGACGCGGTGATCGAGGAAATCCTCGCAGAGTATCGAGCGATGTACTCAAAGCATTGGGCTGACACCACAAAGCCCTACGATGGGATTCCGGAGTTGCTCGACGCGTTGGTTGAGCGCGGCATGGTGCTGGGGATTCTCTCCAACAAGCCGCACAGCGCGACCTTGCTCTGTGCCGAGCGGTATCTTTCGAACTGGCCGTTCCGTGTCGTGCTCGGACAGCGTGAACACATCGCGCGCAAGCCTGACCCCGAGGGAGCTTTTGAGGCTGCCCGCTTTATGATGCTTCAGCCTGCAGACATTCTTTATGTAGGCGACACCTCCGTGGATATGCAGACGGCGTTGGCGGCGGGGATGGTGCCTTGCGGAGTGACTTGGGGATTTCGTCCTGAGCAGGAATTGAAGAACGCAGGTGCCGCCGCTATCGTCCATCATCCATCAGAACTGGCAGAAGCTATCGCCGCGAGGAGCACATCATGATGAACGCACCGGCCCAGACACCCACGATCCAGCAGAAGTTGCTCGTCACCCGGATCATCGGGTTTGCGTTGATCAATGGCGTAGTGCTCTTTCTCGCTGTCACGTTCTTCATGAACAAGGCGGCTCCCATCGCGCCCACGGGTACGGTGACTCTTTTCACCGGTATTGCGGCCATTCTTTGGGTGACGATGCTCTTCGCGGGGAAGCTGCTTTATGCCCGCCAGCTTTCGCCGTCCGTCCTTTCGCCCCTGATCGAGAATCGCAATGAAGACGACGCGCTGCACATCGTGTATCCCAGGCTGCAGGCCGCGTGCATCATGCGTTGGGCCTTGCTGGAGGGACCCGCGATGTTCGCCTGTGTCACGCTGTTCCTCTATCACGCATCCCTGAAGACACAACCCATCTTGTGGATCAACGTAGCGATCGTCGTGCTCAGCGTGGCCATGATCGCGCTCTCGATTCCCAGCGAAGCGTCGCTGCGGGAATTAATCCGGACGACCCGGCTCTCGGGATCACGCCCGCACCGGTAATGACAACCCGGCGAGGTCAGTCTTCGTCGGTCGTTGCCGCCTGGTCGAGCCTGAACGTCTCAAGCGCCGCGTCTACCGCCTCGCGCAGCAGTTCGATCAGCTCAGCCTGCATGAAGATGTATTCGTCAGGAATCTCCAGCGCCTGCATGGGCGGGAGCTCATCCAGCCGGTAGAACATCTCGCGAAGACGGGAGGCGTGCTTGCGCTCCATCACAAGGACGAGATCCGCCCATTTCAGGTCCGCCTCTGTCACGCGGCGCTTGCTCGTTTCGGCGGTACCGACACCGCGCACGTTCATGCGGCGGTCGGTTTTGAAAATCTTCTCCGCCGTCGGGCTCCGACGGTTGTTGCGGCCGCAGACAAAAAGGATGTTTAGACGCTCCGGCATGCCCGCGACGTTAGCCGAAGGAGATGGATGGGGCGAACAAGAATGTGGTAGGGCGGCTTCGATGAAGCCGCCTCGGCGCTTTCGTCGAAAGCGCCCCACCACACAATAATATGCTGATTCACGACGGAATCTGTGACATACGTGGTGCTGGAACACGTTATGAACAAACTCCTCGAGGCCACGAAGCAGTATCAGACGGTGGAGCGGCGCGTCGACACGCGGCATGCGTGTGAGTTTCCCGCCCGCCTTACGATCCTCTCGCTGCCCAGCGGCCAGAAGCCGTCGCATGAAGAGTTCCGCGGCATGGCCACGAACGTCTCTCTTTCGGGTACCCGCGTGGCCATCACGACCTACGCGGACCTGGAGATCGGCACGATCGTCCGCATCCGCCTGAGCTGCGGCATCCTCAAGTCGTTCACATTCGTGGGAACACTGCGCAGCGTGAAGAAGGACGTGCGCGATACGGTCTACTTCGCGAGCTTTGAGATCACTGGCTCCTCCGCGCCGACCATCAAGGCCTGGCACAAATTCATTGCCAAACACCAGGCGTAGAACGGAGGAGGGGATCTTTCACCGCGGAGACGCTGAGAGCGCCGAGTCCTTCTTAAAGTCCGGAAAACATTCCCCAACTCTGCGCACTCCGCGTCTCTGCGGTAAATCCCTCTTACTCAGTCGGCCGTTCGCACCAGTCGCGCACGGCGCGGGACAGATCAAGCAGCGAGCCGGGCTTGAAGTCGAACTGCAGCGAACTTGCCCACGCCACCGGTTGTCCAGCTCGTCCGTGGCTTCCCTTGATGCGTGCGGGATTTGTGCCCACCGACATCGGCGGCCAGCCGAAGAACAATTCGCACGGATCGTAGCCGGGCTTGTTGTGGATATCGACGTGTGACGCGAAGTCGGGCGCTTCCTTGCGGTTCGTCCACCACGGATAGGCGAACCACGCGCCGGGCTTCGCGATGAGCACGAGGTCGCCGCTGCGCGGATGATCGATACCGAATTCGCGCTTGGAGGTGGAGTCGAGGACGCGGTCGACGCCTTGAAGTGATCCGAGCACTTCGCGCGCGCGCCTCAGCGAAACGGAATCCTTGACGTACACATGCGCCACTTCGTGATCGACCACCGCGAAGGCAGGGCTGCTGAAGAAGTCCGGATAGAGCATGCCGCGGATGGAGCGATGCAGAAAAAGCCCCGCCTCACGCAGCGCAAGATTCGGAAGCACCGGCGGCAGCGTGACCGGGCCGATGGCGTAATCGCCATAGATCATCCAGTCATAACCGGAATTCTCCGCTGTCTCCACGAGCCGCGTCAGCATGGCGTACAACGCCTCGCGCGCGCGATGCGCGGGTTTTCCATCCGGGCCGTGGCGCTGCAGGTCGTAATCGAGGTGCGGCAGGTACGAGAAAAGGAGGTCCGGCGCGAGGCTGTTGTTCTGCATGACGGCGCACGTGGCGTCCGTGATCCAGTCGCTGGATTTGCGCGACGCCAGCGGACCCCAGTAGTGCATCAGGTTGAATGGACGGCCCACGGCTTCGCACAGTCGGTCGTACAGCGGTGCGGGCTGGCTGTAGCAGTCCTGGATC
This sequence comes from uncultured Verrucomicrobiota bacterium, assembly GCA_964503335.1. Classification (GTDB taxonomy): domain Bacteria; phylum Verrucomicrobiota; class Kiritimatiellia; order CAIVKH01; family CAIVKH01; genus CAZCZZ01. Next base: position 29,137 of record CAZCZZ010000045.1, on the reverse strand, counting down.
ATTCCGCCCTCGTGCTTGTGGATGGGGCGGGGCGACAGGACGAGGTCCACGTCCTCGCCGAGGCTCTGCTGCCAGAACATCATGCCGACGCGGCGTCCATTCGCGCGGAGTCGATCCCAGATACGGGGACCGGTGACGAGCGAAGAGGATTGCTCCCAGAACAGGACCTTCTTCAGCTCGGGGAAGAAGAGCCCGTTGGAAACCAAGCCATGCTCCGACGGTGCAGCAGCTGTCCGGAAGGAAGCCTGCGCGACACATGTAACCGCGGGGAAGACGGTGTCAGCCTGGTTGAACGTGAGGCTCGGGTGGGGATTCTTCGAGACGAGATCCCAACCCAATGCGGCGACATCGATGACGAGAAGCTTTTTCCTAGCTGGCATAGAACCACCGTGACAACAAACGATGCAGGGGCCACAGCGCGATCAACACGAATCCAAAGAACATACTCCACAGTCCGGCCCCGGCTGCGATGCAAAAAGCGGATTGGAGGGGCATCAGCGCGCTGATCAATAGTCCGATCAGTGGCGGCATCGGCGTCTTCGCCCGCAATTCCATTGCGACCCGGGCCGCGAGTGCAAAGGCGAGGAAGAAGGCGCCTGCAAGCCGGAGATGTTCTTCCGGCGGCGCCTTTGTAAAGCGAACCATGGCGGCCATGCCTGCGAGCAGGATCGCAGCGGGCATCCAACCGGCAAGGCCGGCGCGCGAAGGTGACATCTCGCGCTGGGCGAGCCAGGTCACCAGTGCAATGTAGGAGGCAAGGATACCGGATGCCGCGACGAGCGACACCGAGGCGGTGCCGTGCACTGTTGCGCCGAGACAGAGGCTGAGCGAACGGCAGCAACCCATGACCAGGGGACCTGCTATGACGACGCGTTTGAGGCCGAGGTTATAACCGAGGATGCCAATGCAGAGCATCGACCCGGTCAGCAGCGACGCCTTGCCGAGCACGGCGCATAGGGCCAGGGCCAGGGAGAGGAGGAAGACGGCAACGTTCCGTGCCGATGTTCCGGAGATCAAGCCGGAGGGCAGCGGACGAGCCGGCCGGTCGCGTCGATCTTCCGTCACATCGGCGAGATCGTTCGTAATCAGTCCTCCTGCATAAAAGCAGAGGCTGGCGAGCACCGCCAGGCCAACGCGGCTGTCGATCACGGCTGCGGGGCCGGCAGCGAGGAGATACCCGGCGATCGGGTCGCCGGGAACGGTCAGCAGGTTCGGCACGCGAAGCAAAGCGAACCATGGGAAGCGGATCGTCATCGTTGATAGGTGCTGGGATGCACAAACGGCAGATCGAGCTTGGGCTCGAACCGCCCGCTCTGTCCGTAGAAGCGGAGCGGGTTGTCGAAGACGAATTGTTCAACCTGGCGCTTGGTGAATCCGTTCTTGCCCATGGCTTCGGCGACCTTCGGAATGCTGCAGGGATCGGCGACGCCCCAGTCGGCCGCGCTGTTCGCGACGAGTTTCTCGATGCCCCACTTCTTCTGGATCGCGATGACGCGTTCGGGGTTCAGCTTGGAGTAGGGGTACACGCTCAAGCCGGCCCAGAGGTCGGCGTTGCGGGTCAGGGACATCGTCTCCTCGGTGTTGTGATCCATGAGGATGCGTTCGTTGTCGTAGTTCAGCTCCCGGAGAATGGCGATCGTGCGCTCGATGCCCTTCTTCTTGCTGACCGTCGGCGTGTCGTGCGGCGAGTGAACAAGCACCAGCATGTTGTGCTTCTTCGCCAGTTCGAGTTGCGCCATGAGGACGCGTTCCTCGTTGGGCGAGATCAGGTTGAAGCCCACTTCGCCCAGGGCCACGCAGCGGGGGTGTTCGAGGTACGGTTCGATGCCATCGACCACTTCCATGGCGAGGTCGAGGTTCTCCGCTTCCTTCGGATTCATCGCGATGCACGCGTAGTGATCGATGCCGAACTTCGCAGCGCGCGTGCTTTCGAACTCAAGGATGTGCGCGAAGTAGTCGTAGAAGCTGCCCGCATAGCGACGGGCCTGGCCGAGCCAGAAGGAGGGTTCGACGACGGCGCGAATGCCCGCCTCATACATGCGGTGATAATCGTCGGTCGTGCGCGAATAGAGATGGATGTGCGGATCGATGATGAACATGGCCGGTTCCTGTCGGTAAATGGAACCACCGTAAACCTGGAAAAGAAAAACCGCAAAGGATTCCTCCCTTGCGGTTTTTCGAATCAAACAGGTTGCGACAACTTACGGAGTCGTGGCTTCCTGCGCGGCATCCACGGCCTCGGCAGCGGCTTCCGAAGAGGCTGCGCCTGCGGCTGCTGCGGTGTCGGCCGCTTCCTTCGCGGCCTTGGCGGCTGCGTCGGCCGCGGCTTCCGCGGCCTTCTGGGCCTCGGCGGCTGCATTGCTTGCAGCGATCGTCGCGGCGTCGGCTGCATCCTTCGACGCATCACGGGCGCCGGCTGCGGCTTCCTGTGTCGCCTCGACAGCAGCCTGACTGGCCTCGGCGGCCTTCTGCGCCGCGTCGGCTGCCACATCGGCGGCTGCAGCGCCCGCATCGGCCGCGGTATCGGCGACCTTTGCTGCGGCGTCTGCGGTCGCATCAGCGGCCGTGGCGGCTACTTCCTTCGTGGCTTCGATCGCGGCGGCTGTGGCTTCCTGGGCCTTCTCCGCGACGTCGGCCGCGGCGGCTTTGGCGGCCTCGGTGGCAGCAGCGGCTGCTTCCTGGGCCTTCTGGATGGCTTCCTGTGCCTTGGACTCGGCGGCCGAATCCTTCTTACCGCAACCTGCAACGGCGAGCGCTACTCCGAGCGCTGCCACAATCATGATGTTATGACGCATTACCTTTTCTCTCCTCCTGAGGCGCGCGAATCACTCGCGCGCCTAAATGGTTTGCTTTATCGCGGGGCAAGGGAACGAAGGGCATCGCGGAGACTTGCCGCGCGCTCGTAGTCTTCGACGGCGATCGCGCGCGCGAGTTCCTCTTCGAGGCGATCGCTTTCCGTCTTGGGAATGGCAGACTGGAAGGTGCGCAGCAGGTCGGACAGCAGGCTCGTCTCGCGGGTCGTGCGCTCTGTTTCCTCTTCTTCGCCGACATCGATCCAGAAGCTGCGGATCTCCTCGATGCCGGCCTCGAGGGCGGCGATAGCTTCATCGTAGTTGCCGCGCTCCGCGGCGAGCTCGCCTTCCGCGCGCGCATTCATCATGCGCACGTAGGGGAAGAACTGGAGGAACTGCCACGCGAGCTCGTCGTCGTCCGCGTGCCGGTCTACGAGCTCGATCAAGTCGATGTTGTGCCGCGTGTCCTCGATTACCTTGTCGAGCTGGCGCAGCGAGTAGTAGGCGATATAGCGGTAGTAGTACTGCGCGGCTTCCTGCTGTAGCTCGGAGCATTCGGCCTGGCCGAAAAGCAGCGATTCCTTTTCCGTGCCCTGCAGCGCCTTCTCCTTCTCCCGGTAGTATTCGAGCAGCGAGGGGAAACCGTGGGGATGGCGGCCGTCGGGACGTCCATCGAGTTCCATCTGGAGAACACCGAGGTCGAGGCGAAGCTGAATGCGGGGACGGCCGTCGGTGGCAATGATACGCCGGGCGTGAACGGTATTCGGTTCATACGGCCAATCGCCCAGGATGTTATTCAGATCGCTCAAGCTCATGCTCTTCACCCACGAAGATAAGGACAGATCCCGCTTTTTTCAAATATCGATTTGGGAGGGGCTGGTTCACACGGATTCCAGTTGGGGCGGCGCCGTCCGAGGCGTACACTCGATCCCACGTATGAAAACACCCCTTTTTGACACACACGTTTCGCTTGGCGCCCGCATGGCGCCCTTCAGCGGCTGGGACATGCCGATCCAGTACGACGGCATCCTGGCTGAGCACTTCTGGACGCGCACCAACACCTCGATCTTCGACACCTGTCACATGGGCGAGTTCGAGCTCCGTGGACCGACCGCCGGAGCAGACCTGGAGCGCCTTCTCACGCAGCACGTTGCACCGCTGAAGGATGGGCAATGTCGCTACGGCTATCTCCTGCGCGAGGATGGCGGCGTGATCGATGACCTGACGGTGTACCGCTGGTCGCAGGATCGCTTCTGGCTGATCGTCAACGCGGGGACGCGCGAAGGGGATGCGGACTGGATTCGTGCGCGCCTTTCGCCAGCGACGACGTTCGAAGACTTGTCACCGAAGACAGCAAAGCTCGACGTGCAGGGTCCCTCCGCACGGCGCGACCTCGAAGCCGCTCTCGGCGCGGCCGTTCCCGAGTTGAAATATTTCTGGTTCGGAGAGGTCAACCTGTTCGGAACACCGTGCGTGATCAGTCGAACCGGCTACACCGGCGAATGGGGCTACGAGCTCTACTTCCCGGCGACAGAAACCGTACGGGTCTGGAAAGCCCTCACCGCCTCGGGCGCGATCAAGCCTGCGGGCCTCGGATGCCGCGACACGCTTCGCCTTGAGGTCGGCTATACGCTTTACGGGCACGAACTATCAGGCGACATGACGCCGGTTTCCGCCGCGCGAGGTGCATTCATCCAGATGAAGAAGGATTTTGTCGGGAAGCCCGCCGTCGCGCGCGATCTCGAAAAGGGCTGCGCCCGCTACCTCGTCGGTCTCGCCCTCGAATCGAAACGCGCCGCGAGGGGACACGACAAGGTTTACAGCGGCGGCAAGGAAGTCGGTGTAGTCACCAGCGGCGCCATCGCCCCCAGCCTCGGCTACGCCGTCGCAATGGCCTACGTCGATTCCGCGCTCACCGTCGAAGGCACGAAGCTCGACATCGACGTCCACGGCAAACGCCTGCCCGCCACCGTCGTGAAGATGCCGTTCTACACGCGTGGAACGGCGCGATCCTGAACCGCACGCGTCGCAGGATGTCTGCGACGCGTTGCCGGGTTGTTACTGCACGGTCACTTTGAAGTTCTGTCCGCCGTTGTTGTCCCACTTCTGCAGACCGTTCGCATCCTGGACCATGACCGCGAAACGGACCTGGGTTCCGGCGCTGAACTTGCCGAGATTGGCGCTCCACCAATCGTTGTTGCCATTGATGCCGGCTTTGTTCAGGGGCTTGGAGTTCCACGTCGAGCCGTCGAGCGAGTAGACGATGAGACCCGACACCGCGGTTCCCTTGGCCCACGACTCCGTGTTGATCCAGAGGTCGGTCGTCGGCTTGACCTGTCCATTCGCCGGCCAGGTATACGTATTGCCGATCCACTGCACGGGCTGCGCTGCTTTGACCGTGGCCTTGTAGTTCTGTCCGCCACGGCTGTCCCAGAGGTAGTTGCCATTGCAGTCGACGACGGCGATGGCGTACTGGACGATGGTGCCGCCGGGGAAAGTACCGAGGTTGGCGTGCCATGCATCGTTGTTGCCGATCTGGCCGTTCAAGGCCATGGGCGCGGCTTTCCAGGTCTTCTGGTCCGTGCTGTACACGACGATCGCCTCATCGCCTCCGCCGACCGGCCACGATTCCGTGTTGATCCAGAGCGGGGTGAGGGCGGTCAAGCTGCTGTCGGCGGGCGACGAGTAGGTGTGCCCGGCCCACTGCAGCGCAGGGCAGGAAGGCGTGGAATTCTGCCAGAAACCATGCGACCACTGGAGGAACAGACGGGTGTTGCCGGAGAGAACCTGCGGCGGCGCAACATACGAATTCGTCGGCGCACTCGGGGCCTTCACGCTGGCGACGATGGACCAGGGGTTGAAGTTGGCGTCTGTCGTCCAGACGTCGAACACGTTCGATTGCACCTGGGACTGTTTGAAGAACAAGGGCTGCGAGCCGAACATGCCGACGCTGATCGGATCACCGGTGTACGCACGAACGCGCAAGTTGCCCCTGGCATCGACCCAGTTCGTTCCGCCCCAGACCAGGACGTCAGGATAGGTGTGATCCATTGTGGCGGCGCAGGCAATGGCCCCGCCCGACGAAATGGAGACATCGAAGCTGCCGACGTACTTGCCGGATTGAATGGATCGGTTGGCCCACGTATTGCCGTCGAGGCTGCTGAGGAGCTGGAAGCTGCGGTGACTGGCCCCGGGGAATATCACGGTGTAACCGAGGATGAATGCGTTGCTCGTCGCACCGAACTCCCAACCTTCCTGAATGTAGGTGCTGTTGGAATTGGGATCATAGCCGGCCGCCATCTTGGCCGTGCCCCACGTTGCGCCGCCATTTGTGCTCAGGATGGTCCAGAGCTGGTGCGGGTAGAAGCTGTTGTAGCTGTTGGTCGTGATGATCTTGCCGAACGCGACCACCACATCGCTGCCGCGCGCTGCAACCGCCGTGGTCTTCAGTTGCTCGCCCGGGAACGAGATGGTCTTGGACGTGAACGTCTCGCCGTCGTCCTGGCTGCGCCAGATGGTCAATTGATTGCCCGACGCGGATGCGGCGAACAGGTTTCCGGGGACGCCGCCGATGGATGTGGATTCACCCGCGACTTTGTTCCAGGAACTCCAGACGATTTGGTTACCGGCAATCGAGCCCCGGCAGACGGAGCCTTGATTCACGAGGAAGACGCGGTCACCGACCACGCACTTGGCGGCAGTGACATTCGTTTGTGCGCTGCCGGAACCGAACTGAAGTCCGCCGGCAGGCTGGGCGACAAACGAGTAGTTCGCGGAGTTGTTGCTATCCCAGATTTGCTGGCTGTAGCGGTCGAAGCCGTGGAAGTAGTATGACACCGCTGCGCCGTCGGGGAGCGGATAGGGAAGGCGGAACTGCCACTCGGAATTGCCGTCGCGAACGCCGACAAAGCCCATGCGATAGACTTCAAGGCTTCCGCCGTTCACTTGGATACCGATCTCGGCCTGCAGGTCGGGGTAGTTCTCGTTCATCAGGACGGTGAATGTTCCCGGGTTGTTTCCATCGTGCCTTTTGAACTCGCCGTACACACCCATCCAGGTGGGGAAGGCCGACGCGATCTGCGTGCCTGCGATCAGGGCTAAAACGGCAACCAAACTCTTCTTTATCACGAAACACTCCATTTCTTGCTGGTTAGTAAAACGTTTCGACAGAATGACGGGAATGTGTGCCAAGGCAAGAGATTTTGGGGAAAGAGGGTGCACTTCCCTGGCAAAATCAACCGCAACGATCTGACATTAAGAGACTTACGACAAGACGCCTATTCGCGCTAATGGGGAACGGTCGGGGGGACCGCTTGTGGCGACGGCGACGTCGTCGGCGATGCTGCCGCGTTGGCACAAAGTCTGATGAAAAGCGATGAACGTCAAAGCCAAGGAACCAAGATCGCTTCTTGCGGACCCGAATGCACGGGTTTGAGAGATTGTTATCCGCATGAATGACGACTAATATTCGTCTGTGACCAGAACATCATGCCTGCGATGTTTGGGAGTTGCACTCACCTGTGCGTTGCAGTTTTCGTTTCCTGCGCCGCTGCTTGCCGCCGCGAATCTTGTCGCAAGCTTGAGCTATCAGGTGACGGAACAGGATCCGCCTCGCAGGTGTCGCATCATGACCGTGACGGTGGAAATCGCCAACCAAGGCGACGCCGCAAGCAGCAATGTAGAGGTCACGATCCAGGCCTCGTTCCCGACGACTGTGTTTGCCGCGACGACACATGGCACGGCGCACGTTGACGATGATCGGACCATGTCGGCGTCGACGGGACCCATTGCGCCCGGCGAAACAGCGACGATCACGATGTTTCGGCGGTCCAATCGAGAGCCGAATCCTCCGGACCTGCAATTCGACGCGTGGGCTCAGTCCGTTGATTGGAGTTGGGCCGATTTTACCCCGGGCTTCAACGGTACAAGGAATCTGCGTCTTACCATGAACACGGATGTGGACTGTGACTGTGCTGCGGACCCTTTGGTGTACAACTCAAGAGACTTTGTGTGGTCCAGTCCCACACGAAATCGCGGGATAGTAACCCTGCAGTCGCCTGTTCGACTCAAAGGAATGATTCCCGCGCAAAGGCCTCCTGGAGATCCGCGACAGTACTCGCTGCAATTCGCAGCGGTTCGACCCAATTCGATCGAGTGGCTACTTCTCGATGAGACTACGGCCCTGCTGAACAACTTCGAGCAGGGGATCAAGTACAGACTTTCGATAGCCGGAAGCGACGCGACGACGGGATACAATCCGATCAACGGGCAATGGTATCCCTACATAGGTACACGATTTCCGCGTGGCGGTTTCCCGGTGTTGGGTGACTTCATCGAATACGTGGACATCTACGGCAATGGTATCAGCCTGCCGGATCCCACAGTCTACTATCCCGAGAGCGGTGTGTGGGTCATGCAGGCGTCCGGTGGAACCGTATTCGGGTCGCCCGTCCAGGTCCAATTTGGATTCGCGGGGTCGCTTCCGGCACCGGGCGACTTCGATGGCGATGGGTTCTCGGACGTCACTGTGTATCACCCAGCATCCGGCAACTGGTATATGTACCAATCGTCTGCCGGCTTCAAAGTCGTCAACTGGGGCTTCCCCGGGGCGTGGCCTGTTCAGGAAGATTACGACGCCGACAACATCTGGGATCTCGCGGTCTTTTATCCGAAGACCGGCCGCTGGTACATCTTCCTCAGCAGCACACAGTCCATGTGGACCTTCGTGTGGGGCGGGCCGGGCAACGAGCCGGCGCATCTTGGCTACCAGATCCTCAAGCAGGCGGGACTGCTGAAATAGATGCGGATGAATACTCAAGAGCGCGGCAGCGGAGTGCCGCGGCTACAGCAATGATGTATTCTTCAGTTCGGAACCGTCACCCGGATTGAGTAGATGCGCAGGCCGTTGGTCGGGAGGCCGCCACTCGTGGCAACGGTGAAGTCGTCGGTGAAGCTGTGCGACTGGACGGCGACGTTCGTTTCCAAGTAGCTCCCTACGGGGTGGTTTGTGTTTCCGAAGGGAAGCCAGGTCCAGGAATTCGCAAAGCCATCCGAGAAGTAGATCTGGTAATTGCGCGGCGCGGAAACGGGATGGGTCACGGTGATCGATGCGGTATCGCGCACGATGTTCGTCACGTGAAGGAATGAGTTGCTGTTGTTGGCGAGCGTGTTCGCGATGTACTCGTGCGCGTTCAAGATGCGATCGCCGTCGGAGTCGACGTTGCCGTCATTGACGATCGGATTCAGGACATTGGCGACTTCGTACCCGTCCGGCATGCTGTCGCCATCCGTGTCCCACAGTTCGTGATTCGTGCCCAGTGCTACTTCATTCGTATTGCTGAGGCCGTCACCGTCCACGTCCCGAGCGCTGGCCTCGCTGAAAGCGAGCGACACGGTCCAGTTGGTGCCGTAGGTGTACGACTCGAATTGCTCAAGCAGGGGCATCTCACGGTTGTCCCAGCCGGCGTTGAGAATACTGCCGTTGATGAAGCCCATGTTGCGTCCGGAGATCAAATACGCCTCGCCGCCCTGCAGGTTCTTCAAGCCGCGGAAGGACGCATCAGCGATGGAGACGAGATTGGAATGACCCTTCAGCATGAGGTCGAGCTGGTTCGGGCCGAGGCCGTAGCGTGTGAACATCTGGCCGACCGAGTTCGACATGTTGTACTCGGCCATCACGACATCGCGACCGTGCTGCAGCGTCATCTTCTTGCGGACACTGCCGTTGGCGGAAACAAACGTCCACGAGTTTGAGCCTTGAATGGGCGGCGTCAGCGCAAAGTCCATATCGACGTAGGCGTTGTTGTTGCTCGACGTGTAGCGATCCTTGAAGACGGAACAGCGGTTGTTGTCCTGTCCTTCGTTCTCCGTCTCCTCGGGCGGGTTGCTGATCGACACACCGATGACGGGAATGGCGTCGCCGCCGTTTACATTCGGATCATATGTGAAGGCTTTGACAAGCCGCGCGCCCCATCGCTCGTAGCAGAGGAACACCTTGTTGTTGCACAGGACGTATTCCCATATCTGGTCGTCATCAATGTCCGCCGCGTAGAGCGTGGGCGCAGGACCCTGCGAGCCGTTCTTGATGTTCTGCACCCAGTCGGACGCGGCCTTCATGACGCCGCCGTGCCGCGCATGGCCGTGCAGGCGGAGGGCCCAGCCGGAGGTCGGGTCGTAGCTTGAGTCCGCCTCGGATTCGTCGCAATTGCCTTGGGATATATTGCGGTTGAAGTCCACCTGGTAGTTGCGGGACTTATACTTGTCCGGGTTGGCATCCTCGTCGTGCCACGCCGTCTCGTAGATCATGGCGCTGTAGGCCCACTCCGCGAGCTTCTTCATGTTCGTGGACGTGATGGTCTGGATTCGATCCCACGAATCGCGGATCAATGTGTTCGTCGTGTTCATGTCGCCGTACTTCTTCATGCCGCCGGGCACAAAGCTGTTAATGACGGGCGGGACGCGGTCAAAGAAGCTCTGCTCCTGTCCCGTCCCGTAGTACCAGTTGTCGTAGCTTTGTTCGCTCGCCCGCTTCAGCCATTCGTAGGTCTGCGTGGAGTGGTTGAAGTTGTTTGTGCCGTGATCCACGACCCACGACGGGTCACCGAGGGCGTAGCCGAGGATGTCCTTCAGGTTCACGATCTCGATCCACTGGTGATTGGCGGCCCACCGGATCGTGCGATCCCACTGGTCGGCGTTCCCGTTCGGGGTTGGCGAGGCGAAGGAGTTTCCGGCGAACGCTTCCCAGTCGTCGAACACGAGCGTGAGCTGTGAGGAATCGGGGTTGAGTGCCTTCTGGAGGAGCGAGTAGCGGGTGCGCTGCTGCATGCCGCTGTCGTCGTTGCCGAACTTCTCCTGGTCCTCGCGGTCGTTGATCATGAAGCAGTAGACGCCGTTGATCTTGTGGACCTTGTGGTGATAGGGCTCCTCGTCGTTGCCAAGGCCGCCGGCCCAGCGCCCGCAATTCGCGTCATCCCAGCCGGGGTTCGTGGTCTCGTTCGGGTAGAACCACCAATGCAAGTGCGTCACTTCGTCGAGGTAGGTGGCCTTAAAACCGCTCGCGACAATGTCCTCGAACGGCTTGCCCTTGATCGGACCATTGGGGTTCACATGTGGGCTGTTCGTGTTCGTATGGAACACGCGCTCGGGGATGTGCATTACGCCCATGTTGCTGACGGAGAGGCCGAAGAGCGTGTCGATGACCTCGTTGTTCTGCTCGATGCTCTTGCGGTTCACGTCGCCCTCGAAGTACGGCATGATGTGCTCGGCGAGCACGCCGCCGATGAGTGACCCCGGACCCGTTGTCACGAATCGCTTCACACGTCCGAGGAACGTGGGTCCGTCACGGTTCGGGTAACCGGATTCCGCGGGGTTCTGCGTGGCCCACTGGAACGACATCAGCAGTGTGCCGCTGATGTGCAGGTTGATGGGGATGTTCAGGAACTCAGCCGTGTCGAGCATGCGGATGAAGCCGGGCTTCAGCGTGGACGAGAAGTCGGTGTAGATGTGTCCCTGCGTGCCGCTCTTAGTCGCGACCGACTGGTTTGCGTGGGCGATGACAGCGTACTTGGCGCGACCCGATGTTGCGGTGGACAGGAGACCGCCCGTGAGGTGTCCGGTGCCCCCGCCCGTGTTCCTGTTCAAGCTCGCGCCGACGACATCGACCAGATCGCTTCCGCTTCCAATTTCACCGGCTCCGGCGCCCGTGCCGTCGCGGCAGGTGTAGGCTTGCAGGTGGAGGGGCGAGGTGCCGTTCCAGCCCTGAGCGATGAGGCGGGAACGCTTGATGCCGAACTCCACGCCGTCGAGGTCGGCGCGCCAGTAGCTGCCAAGGAAATCGCCCGGATGAGTGCCGCCACCCGAGTCGTAGAGACTTGACGCGCCGGAGTTGTAGACAGCGACGCAGACATCCCACGGATGATCGGTCGTGGTCTCCACGCTGTCCGGCAGCGTCCCGTTTCCACCCGCGGCGCAGTCGATCGCGACATACACATCGAGCCCGAAATCCTGGACATTGAAGCCCAGTTCGAAGAAATCGAGGCGGAAAAAGACGTTTGTGCCATCGTCATGGGAATAGAATGCGATGATGTCGCGCGCCGTATCGTAGGCGTCGCCAAAGTTGTATTGATCCGCATTCGTGTCCACGGCGCGAACGTCGTTTTTCGACCAGTCCTGGAACTCCTGGTACCAGATCGCGCTCCCGAACAGCACATTCGCGTTCTTGTTCGTGCCGATCACGGGGCCTTGGCCGATCGTAATGGCCCCGGTGCTACCGGGAAGACTGATGGCGGCGAGCAGCACCAGGAGGCGGGTGAACGATGACGAAATGCGCATAAAGACAACCCCTTCGATTCAAACGAAATTCGAATGTACCCCGAACATTGAACCGATTCAATAGCGGTTCACCAGAAGCTGTCCGGGTCCTTCTCGAACTTCCTGTCGCCGGGATGCGTGCGTGCGGGGCCTGCCTTGATGCGCTCCTCGACGAATTTCTGCCAAACGGCCGCATCGCGGGACGATTCGAGGGAGAGTTGCACCCCCGCGTAGGATTCCCTGCCGGACGCGCCTTGTCGCGCCCAGACGATGAAGCCCCTGAGCCAGAAGCTGGTGGGCGGATTTCCCGAGGAAACGCTCAGCTCAATCCTGCTTCCCGGCTTCATCAGGAACGACTGTTTCAAGCGCAGGCCGGATACCGAGAAGTTTGAGGTCGAAGAGAGGGCCATCTTGCCCCTCAGCTCCGGTTTCCCGGGCACTTCGACGAATCGCAGCATGACCGCGAAGTTCCCGGCCATGCGTGGCAGTCTGCGATGTTCATTCATCGGTTAAGAATCCAGGCCTGCTACCCCTCCAGAAGGGCGACCCGCGCAGAGTGAGACTACAGGTTTGCGGCACCTCCATCAAGTACCGCTCGCGGAGCGGTTACTACAACACATGTGGAACATGGAGCAGCGCCTCTGCGGGGCGCATCGTTCGTGTCGCTAAAGTCCGAGATGGCGCAAGACCACAAAGAGTCCTGCGGCGGAAAGCAGCAGCCCGGCCACGCAGGGAAGGATCAGCCGGTAGATGGCGAGCAGCGAGGCGTCGAAATAGTTTCGCGTCAGCACCAGGCACAGGTGGACGGGGGACAGCATCATGCCCGCGTAGCCGAAGCCGAAGGCGAGGGCGAGCGTCGCGAGCGGTGTCAGATTGGAACCGGTGATTTCCATCAAGCCCACGATCAGGGGAAAGGCCATGCCGGCAAAGCCGGCGGCGATACCGGTGATGATCCCCGCCATCAGCGGCAGCAGCGCCACGACGCAGGGCAGGGGGATTCCGCTCGCCATCATCTCATCGCCCGCGAGCGGCAGGCGGGCTGACGAATCGAGCAGCGCCTGGAAGACCATGACGCCGCCCATGGTGCCGATCTGTTGCAGCGATCGCGCGGAACCCAGTTCCGCGAAGAGCCTCGTACCGCCGCGCTGGGAAGGGTCAATCCAGAGCACCACCAGTCCGGCCACCAATCCGATGACCATCGCCACAAGTTTCCCTTGCTGGCCGGAGACGAGAGCGGCGGATTCAAGCACGGGTGGAAGCAGTAGCGCCACGACGACCACGACGCCGAGGGACACGACAAGCCGGCGCAACCGTTGCGGGTCACCCGTCGTCCTCTCCACGGGTTGCGACAACTCGTCGCGATGCGGCCGGACGAGAAACACGTAGCCCGCTGAAAACGAAACGACGGTGAAGGGGATCAGCGTGAGCATGTACTGCCATGTCGGCATGTGGAAGATCGAGAGCGCGACCACGACGACAGGGAAGATGGGCCACCAGTACTCCCAGACATGGCGGAACCAGTAGTTCACCGCCGACTTCCACGCCGGGGACCACGACCCGCCGCGCGCCGCCTGGTCCACGAGCGGCGCAGAGACGAGTGCTCCTCCGGGCATCGGCACAAGACCGATGGCCGCGGGCAACAGGATCAGGCTCATCGCCCGGCCGTGTCGTCCGCTCCAGCTTTCCGCCGCCGCGACGACAGCGGACGCATTCCGCTCCTCGTTCAGGAAGCGTCCGTACTCCAGCAGCAACGCGGTCGTCAGCATCAGCAACCAGACCTCGGCTCCGGTCAGGGCATGGAAGAGGTCGGTGCCGACGGTTGAAAGCGCCTTGCTGCCGATGGCGTCCATGGCGATGCCGCCGAGGATCAGCGATAACCCGAGCGGGAGGCCGATGCGCGTGACGAACAGCATGCCCGCGAATACGGCAAAGAGCAGGAACGTATTCGATTGCATCAAGGCCATGCTGGAGTATTCAGTCATCAGGACAGCTATCCCTCATGCCGCGCCGCTCTTCAACCACGAACCTCGACGCCGGGTCGGACCCCTTTCTGCCGGGCATGCAGCTCGCCGCGCATAGCCACATTGACATGCTCGCCCGCGCCGGGTCGCGCGTGGCGTATGTCGACATCGAAACGACGGGTCTCGGTGCGCGGGACGGGATCACCGTGGCCGCCTGCCTGTTCGACGGTTCGCTTCGCGTCTTCCTCCGGGACAGGAATCTCGACGAGCTGCTGCCCCTCTTGGAGCAGGCGGACTTGATTGCCACCTTCAACGGCCAGTCGTTCGACATCCCGCGCATCGTGGATCATTTCCGGATTCCGAAGCTGCGCTGTGCTCATCTCGACCTTCGCGTCGCGTGCCGCGAGGCGGGGTGGACGGGCGGTTTGAAAGACATTGAAAAGAAGTTATCGATCGGACGACCGGACGACCTTCGGGGCGTCGACGGGAAGGAAGCGCTCCTCCTCTGGGAGTCATGGAGCATCCTGCACGACGAGCGGGCGAGGGATCGTCTGCTTCGTTACTGCGCGGCGGATGTCGTAGCCCTCCAGCATCTCGCCCGGCTCCTCCTCGTGAAGGCCGGCTTGCAGCCGGAGGCCGGGCTCGACTGGAGCATTCTCAATGAGTGCGCGCCACCGGTTGTCGCCGCATCCATCCCCATCGATCACGAGGAGTCACCCCTCGAGAGCCGTCTTCGCAAATTCCGGCACGAGCGGATTGCGAGGTAGAGGGCTCCTTCTCTTAATCGTAATCATAATCCTAATCTTCTTCTCATCCGAACTCCGATCGCTCGGATCCGGACTCCGATGAGCCGAAGATTACGATTAAGATTATGATGATGAAGAGGGAAGCCGCCTCTCTACCGGTGCAGCATATATGAGACGGTTGCGGCGACGTAGCCGCTGAGGCCGAAGCAGAGAAGGCCGAGGGCAACGTGGTAGAGCGCCGTGCGCTTGTTGCGGAGTGCGACCAGGTTGACGAGGGTGTCATCGATGCTTCCCGCGCTCCACTGCGTGGCCCAGCGCATCTGCAACGGGCCGAGGAGCGTGACGACGGCGGATGCGATGACGAGCGATAGCCCTACGCTGACGCCGATCTTGGCCGACGTTCCGGACGCCGCGATGTTGGGGCCGGAAAAACCTGCGATGGTGAGGCAGATGGTGACGAGGCTGATCAGCAATTGCGCCCGGCCCTGCAGGACATTGAATGCATCGCGCACCTCATCAAGAATGCGCGCGCGGTCACCCTTGTAGAGATCCATGAGGCGATCCACTTCCTGCGCGGGTGTCAGTCTTGTGTCCGGTGTCATGGGGCGTCAAGGATGGCGCGAACGGCTTGTGCGAGTGATTCACGCGTGAAGGGCTTGGTAAGAAGCGCTGCGCCGGACTGCTCCGGCAGGATGTCCTCGGTGAAGCCGGACATAAAGAGGACGCGCAGATCGGGTCGCTGGTTGCGCAAGTGGGAAACCATTTCGGGTCCGCCCATTTGCGGCATGACGACGTCGGTCAGCACGAGGCCGAACCCCTTCGGGTCCTGCTGGAAGATCCGCAACGCCTCTTCCCCGTTCCGTGCCTCGACCACCAGATAGCCCATGGCCTGGAGGCAGCGGAGGGCGAGACGACGCACCGTGCTCTCGTCCTCGACGAGCAGGATCCGTTCGTTGCCGCCTCGCACGATCGCGGTCGGCTGCGCCACGGGTTCGACAGCTTGTGCGGTGCTGCGCGGGAAGTAGATGCGGAACTCCGTTCCCAGGTTCGTCTCGGAATCAAATTCGATGTGGCCACCGCACTGGACGACGATGCCGTACACCGTGGAGAGGCCGAGACCCGAGCCCTTGCCCTTGTCCTTCGTCGTGAAGAAGGGCTCGAAGACATGTTCGCGCACCTCGGCGGGCATGCCGATGCCCGTGTCGCGGATCGACAGCATGACGCAGCCGTGCGACGTCGTGGGCAGGTGGGTTGCGACCACGGGGTCGTCGGGGGGGACGTGCGTTGTCGAAATCACCAGCTTGCCGCCCCGCTGCATGGCATCGCGCGCGTTGACGGCCAGGTTCATGATCACCTGTTCAATCAAGCCGGTGTCGGCGTTGATCGTGCCGAGGTTCTCGCCAAGCATCGCGACGAGCTCGATATCCTCGCCGAGCGTACGGCGCAGGATGCTGTCCATGTTTACCACAATGGAATTCACGTCGAGCGGGCGCATCTGGACGACCTGCTTGCGGCCGAAGGCAAGCAGCTGCTTGGTCAGCTTGGCCGCGCGTTCGCCGGCGTTGATCACTTCCTGAAGGTCAGAGCGCAGCGGGCTGTTCTTCTCGACCCCGTCATAGGCAAGTCGCGCGAAGCCGAGGATGGCGGTCAGCAGGTTGTTAAAATCGTGGGCGATGCCGCCGGCGAGGCGACCGATGCTTTCCATCTTCTGGGACTGGCGCAATTCGGCTTCCGCCTTCTTGCGTTCGATCACGTTCGCAAGCAGAGAGCAATAGACCGCAACGATTTCCTGCTTCGCTTCATCGACTTCACCCTTCGAGATCGCGCAGTCGTTGCAGAAGACGCCGAGCGACTGCCGGGCCGTCTGGATCGGCGTGATGCAGATCCAGCCTTCTCCGGACAGGGTTGTGATCTGGCCTTTCCAGACGCGGTACTCCTCACGCACGACGACATAGCGGGGTTCGTTCGGGGAGCGGAGCCGGAAGCGTTCGATCCACGTTGCCGTGAGCGGGGTCCGGTGATGGCGCTCGTCCGTCGTGCGACCCTCCAGGTCCGTGCCGAAGGTGCCCTTCACGAAGCCACCCTCCTCGACCATGATGCCGGCCCGTTCGAGTCCGAGCTTCTCGCGGGCGAGTTCCACGGCGCGCTGATACAGCGTCTCAAGGTCCGGGCTGGCGAGAAGCTCATCGGCAATATCCACCACGGCGCGAAGACCGGCGGACGTGGCCTTCAGCTTCTCCTCGGCCAGCACCTGGTCGGTGATGTCGCGACCTACGGACTGTATCTCCGTGAGGTTGCGCAGGGGGTCGTAAATGGCGCGGTTGGACCACTGGGTCCATCGGTAACCCGCGGGTGTCTTGAAGCGATTGCGATAAATCACCACGGGTTCTTCGGGCGAAAGACGCGCGATCTCGGCCTTCAGCTCCTTCACGGCGTCCTCGGGCAGCCAGGAAAAGAAGGAGCCGCCGAGCAGTTTCTCGCGGGACTGCCCGACGAAGCGACAGGTGGACTCGTTCACAAAAGTGAGGTTGCCGTCAAACGTCCAGCGCATGACCATTTCCGGCTGGTCTTCCACAATGGCCCGGTAGCGGGCCTCGCTCATCTCGAGCGCGTGCTCCGCAGCCTTGCGGTACGACACGTCGCGAACATGGAGGATCACGGCTTTCCTTCCGGCATACTGGGTCCGGTTGGCGAGGATCTCAACGGGCACCCGCCTGCCATCCTTCGTGAAGCTCCAGCTCTCGATCCGCTTGAGCTCGCCGGTGAACCAGGCCGGGAAACGCTGCTTCACTTGGGCCCGTTCTTCTTCCGGCACGAGGTCCAGGATATTGCTCTGCAGCAGGTCTTCGCGTGATAGGCCATGCAGGTCACACGCTGCCGGATTCACATCAAGGATCGCGCCGGTTTCATCTTCCACGAACACCGCGTCGGGCGACTGTTCGAAGAGGATGCGGAATCGCTGCTCGCTATCCACGAGGCTGCGGGTGCGCACGGCCAGTTCGTGCTCGAGGTCCTTCTCCCTCGCGCGCAGCTGGTCCTCCACTGACTTCACCCGAAGCAGCGCCTTGACCTGCGCGATCAGTTCGAGGGGTTCGAAAGGTTTGCAGACATAGCCGTCGGCACCGCACTCGAGGCCCGCCACGCGGTCCCGCGTGTCCACCATGACGCCGGACACCATGAGGACGGGAACGATCGAGGTCTTCGGGTCACTCTTAAGGCGACGGCATGTCTCAAAGCCGTCCATGACGGGCATCTTGGCGTCCAGGAGAATCAGATCGAGATCGCGGCGCTGCGCAATATCGATGCACTCCCCGCCGCTCTGGCACTGGAGTATCTCGGCCTCGCCCAGGTGTCGTGACAGCGTCCGCTCCAGGAGCGTCAGACTGTCCCTGAGGTCATCCACCAGCAGTATACGAGGTTTAGCCACGACGTTTCGCGCGGAAAGTAGCATACGCTCAATACGGATACACGCCGAAAGGCGCTGGGGTAAATCCTGTATGCTGCGGGAGTTAGCGCGAGGCCGAGAACGAGCCGGTATAGACAGAGCTCGACGTCGGGCTCTGCGTGCTCCCCGTGACGCGGCCGGAGATCTGGTTGCCGAAAACAGCGCCTTCGTAGCGGATTTCGCCTGTCGAGCCCGTGACCTCGTCGTTGATCGGTGTCGAAAGAAGGAAGCTGTTCCCGTTCAAACTTCCGGTCAGGCCCTGGCCGGGAAACAAATCGTCGCTGAACACGGTGCCCTGGCTGTCGATGACAATCTCGATCGAGCGCGTCGGGTCGCACGTCGTCGTGCCGCCGGACACCGTCTGGCACGTGATGATCGTGCCTGCGTAGGTGCCTGCGTTCGTTACGCTCCCGCCGCCACCGCCTCCGTCGTTATCGTCACCGCCGCCGCCACCGCCGCTGTCCGACAACAACAAGGCACCGCCAATGACCGCAACGGCTCCGCCGGCGATGATGCCGAGGGGAATGCCATCCTTGTCCTTCGTGGACTTGCCCGTGGGGCCGCCGACCGGCTTCAGGGGCACAGCCGTGGTGGGCGGTGCGGCCACCTGCTTGGGGTCCTTGAAGGAGACGACATACCACGGCGTCTCGCGCGTCGCGCCCCAGCCGTCCTGTGCCTCGACGTAGTAGGACATCGACGCGATATCGCCGAGCACGCCGCCTTCGATCGTTCCGATGTAGAAGTCGAGTCCGGCCGGCTTCAGCGGAATCTTGAACGGCGCGGCGTCCTTCGCCAGCGTGTAGTACATCGTGACCGATGCGACGTCGTTCTTATCGTCCGTGACCTTCGCCTTCAGCGTCAGGGCCTGGCCCCGTACGCCCTGCGCCACCGGCTCATGCACGATCTCCGGCGCGGCGTTCGGCTTCGCATCCTCGGCGAGGAGGGGAAGAGCGGCCATATGCGAGCAAAGCACGACTGTCACCAAACTTCGAAGTATCGGATTCATCAACCATCCATCCTTGTTGCGTTCCACCGTCGAAAAGCCGCCCCCGCGTCATTCGTTGCGCAGTGCTTCTGCAGGCGATATACGCGCAGCGACGCTGGCGGGCCAGTACGAAAAAGCAGCACCCATGAGCAATGACACAAGAACCGGGAGCATAAAGGTGCCCACGCTGGTTTTCAAGGGCGCTGGAAAGGCGGCGCCTGCAAAGGTCACAAGCAGGAAGGCCACGACGCCCCCGGCCGCTGCCGCGGCGAGCGTGATCAGGCCCGATTCGAGGACAAAAAGCATCGCCACGTCCCGCGCGCGGGCGCCGAGCGCGCGTCGCAATCCGATCTCCGCCACGCGATCCCTCACGTTCGCGACCATGAGGCTCATGAGGGTTGTGCCGCCGAGCAGCATGCACAGCGCCGCGATGCCGCCGAGCGAAAGTTTCATCATGCGTTGAAGGCGGCGGATTCCCGCTAACAGTGTTTCGGGCGAAACCCAACTCGCGTCGGCCACTGCCAGATCCGGCCCGGAGAGGAGTCCTTCTGCGCGAGCCTGTACGCGCCGCAAATCCGCGTCGGCAGGGGCGCGGATGAAGATGGCGTCGAGTCGCTCGCCCTGGCTTCCCGCACGACTCGCGGCGGACATGGTAAGCGACCACGGCACGAACGCGGCCATGTCGCCGATAGCAAGCCGCTCATCCTGGCTCTCCTGCTCGGCCGACCCGCCGTCACCACCCACGATGCCCACGACGGTCAGCGGCGTTCCGTAGAGGGAGATCACGGAGCCGACGTTCCAGTCCATGCGCCGGCTCAACGCCGCGGTTATGACGGCGTGACGCTGGCCGTGCAGGATATCGGCCTGGTCGAGAAAGCGACCCGCGGTGGGCTTCCACTGTCGAACGCGGGCCAGCATCTCGTCCGTCGCGATGACGGTGAGTTGTCCCGAAAGTCCCTCCACCGGGATCTCGTGGCGTCGCATCGGCGCGACATGGCAGTCCGGAAGATTCGCGGACAAGACACCGAATTGTTTTGTCGAAAGCCGCGCATCCTCTTCGCCCGACTCCTTCGGGGGAACGAGCGCGAGCACTTGCACACCGAGATCCTGCACGAGCGAACGGGCCTTTTCGTTCAGTCCCTCCAGCACGGAAACGAGGAGGCTCAGTGCAAGGATGCCCACGGTGATCGCAAAAAAGGAGAGGCCCGCCCGGGCGGGCTGTGAGCGCAAGCCGTCGATCAGATCCTGCCAGAGTGGATGACGAACCTTCACAACAACGCATGCTCCTTCAAGCGTCCCTCGTCACAGATGTGGTGACGGTTGCAGTAGGCGAGGAGCGTCGGGTTGTGCGTTACGAGGAGGACGGGAAGTCCTTCGCGGTTCAAGTCGCGGATATGATCCATCACAATCGTGGCGGAGGCATGGTCGAGGTTTCCCGTCGGCTCATCCGCCACGAGCAGGGCAGGCCGAAGCGCCACGGCGCGGGCCACGGCCACGCGCTGCATCTCGCCACCGGAGAGCAGCCGCGCGGGGCGATCCGCCGCGTGCAACATGCCGACACGTTCCAGCGCTGCCTCGGCGTCGCGCCGCGACATGGCGGCATCGCGGTCCGTGTACCGGAAACGGAAGAGCACATTCTCAAGGGCGCTGCGGTGCGGGAGAAGATGAAAGCGTTGGAAGATCATGCCGATCTTGTTCATGCGTACTTCACACGCGGCGTCCGGATCGTTGCCGGCGAAGGACGTTCCTTCCAGCAACACCTCGCCTGACGTGGGTTGATCAAGCAGCGCGGCGAGATGCAGGAGTGTGGATTTGCCGGAGCCGGACGGACCTGTCACGGCGACGAATTCGCCGCGCTGTATGGTCAGGTCGACGCCGCAGAGCACGTCTACGCGTCCGCGCGGCGAAGGAAAACTCTTCGTCACCGCGCGCATCTCCAGGACTGGCGCAGGCGCAATCATTCGACGAGCACACGGTCTCCGGGTTCGACACCTTCAAGCACGATGTGGCGTTGCTCGTCGGCCTTGCCGAGCTTCAGGATGCGCGACTCGACGCGCGAACCGCGTACGACCTTGCAGACGGGCTCTTCCTTTTCCCACCGGACCGCGCGGCGCGGAATAAGCACGGCGTCGGCCTTCTCCTCATTCAGCACCTTGCACAGCACCGACATGCCGGAGCGCAGGCGAGGATTCGATTCGTTCAGCTTGATCGTGGCGTGGAAGAACTTCTGCCAGCTTGGACGGTCCATCCGGTTCTGTGCGATGGACGCGACGGACTCCACGGAGCCATCCAACTTGAGGTCGGGAAACGCCTTGGGCGAGATCGTCACCTTCTGTCCTTCGCCCACGAGTCCGAGCTCCGCCTCGGGAACGTCGATGTGAACAATCAGGTTCGTCATGTCGGGAAGTGCCATGAAGCTCTGGTTCTTGAAAATGGAATCTCCGACGCGGACGGTCCGGAATTCGCCGCCCACGTTGAGCGGCTTGTACACCACGACGCCGGGGGCGGGCGCAAGAATGGAGCAGTCCGCAATCGCCTGCTGCAAGTTGAGCAGCGCGCGCTCGGCCGCGCGGGCGCCCGCCTCGGCCTTCTCGATCTGCGAGGGATGGAGGTACTCGCGCGTGAGCGAGAGTTGCTGCTCCATGTTCTCGCTCTGCAGGCGCAGCGAGTCCACCTTCTTGGCCTGTTGCGCCACTTCGGCTTCCGCGACGAGGCCTTCTTCAAGCAATTGGTGACTGTCCTTCAGGAATTGCTCTTCCGCGGCGAGATCGGACTTGGACTGCAGAAGGCGCAGCTCGAGGTCGCGCAACTCGAGCGGGAGACGCGCGTCCCGCAGGCCCTCAAGTTCCGCCTTGGCCAGCGTATAGTCGCGCTCGCGCTGGACCAGATCGTTCTCCAGCGCCGTGGAATCAAAGCGGACAAGCAGGTCGCCCTCCGCGACGGCGAGTCCCTCCGGCGCGATCTCAACAATCGCCACGGAGCCGCCGAGCCGGGAGAAGATGTTCCGGACGAAGCGCGATTCGAGATAGCCCTCGTAGGAGGACCAGATCTTGATCGGTCCGCGCTCCACATCGACGGCTTCCCCGGTTTGCTTCCCGTTGCGCAGCCCCGCCCACGCCACGAACATGACGCTGCCGAGCAGCAGCGCGGCGATGATGAATCCTTGTTTGCGCGTGAGCTTCAAATCGACTCCGGTTTCAGTTCCTGCGGACTCTCCACCAGCGTACCCAGCGAACGCAATACGCTGTACGCCGCGATGGTGGACTCGGTTTGGGATTGCAGCAGCCGGCTCTGCGCCTGCAGCAATTCGGCCTCGGCGTCGGTGACCGTGAAGTTGTCGCCACGGCCGAGCTGGAAAAGGCGACGCGCAAGGCGCGCCCTGTCGTTGGCGAGCGTGACGTTGCGCTCGGCGAAGACCGCCTGCTCGCGGGAGCGCTGGTACTGCAGGAGGGCCTGCTGGACCTGGCGACGGATGTTGGCCTTCAAGGCTTCGAGCTGCTGCTCGGTGCTGAGGACGTCAATGCGGGCGCGACCCAGCGAGGCCTTCTCGTTGCGTCGAAACACGTCGGAATCACCCGACAGCCCCAGGAACCACATTTCCTCGTCGAACGAGAAGGCTTCGCCCAGATCCTCGCCTTCGCCGGTTCTTTCGTAGCGGGTCACGAGATCCAGCGTAGGCAGGACGCCGTTGCGGGCGACCAGCACGCCGCGTTCGGAATCCTTCATGCGCTGGAGGCCATCGGCGAAATCGAGGCGGTTGGAGAATGCGATGACTTCCGCCTCGTCGGGGGCCGGAAGCACGAGGTCCAGCGCGGGCGATGCGACGGCGACGATATCCGCGCTGGCCGCAATGCCGAGCAACTCGGCGAGGTCCTGCTGCACGGAGCGAAGCTGTTCGCGCGTGGACGACAGGTCGAATTCCGCCGAGCCGCGCTGGAATTCGACGCGCAAGGTGTCGATCCGCGTTGCACGACCCTGTGCCGAGCGGACCCGTGTGAGCTTCTCGAGCTGAAGGTAGCGTTCGAGGCTCTGTTCGTCGTAGATCACCTGCTGCTGGAGGCGGGCGAGGTCCTGGTGGGTGCGGGCCACCTGGACGACAAGGTCGGCGCGGCTCTGCTCGTAGCGGCGGCGGACGGAAAGATAGCCGGATTCGGCACGACGTATGGGCTCCTCCTGGACAAGCCGACCGCGGTCACGAAGGAGCGGCTGGCGAACCTGGACGCGAAGCGCGCCATCGATCTGGTCCTCCTCGAATTCTGAAGTCTGCTCGCCGGCCGACACGCCGGCTTCCACCTGTGTGCCCCACTTCAGCTTCGTGGACGCGGTGAGTCCGGCGCGAGCGGCGCGCCCGTCTTCGTCGTACCCGAGCGATCCGTCGGGCGCGATGGTGGGAAGAAACTCGAAATGGGCTGCGCGCAGGTCGATCGCGCTGCTCTGGATGGAGAGCGCGGCCTGGGCAAGATCGCGGTTGTTGGCGAGGGCCTGGTTGATCGCCTCTTCCAGCGTAAGCTCGGCGGCCAGCACCGGGAACGCCAAGAGGCAGCTCGCCGTGGCGGAGATGAGGTGGCCGGAATTCAGCATGGCAAAATGCTACTCCCTGAATGCGTAATCGACAATCACCGGAAGGTGATCGGAGCCGATGTCGGGTCCGTTGCGCCGCGCGACCGCGACGAGGTCGTCCGACGCGACAACATGGTCCACCGTGATGCGTCCGGGCCAGGGGACCGGCATGGGCCAGGTCGGCTGGAGACCTTTGCCCCGTGCCGAATCGACCAGGTTTGCGTTGTCCAGGAGTCGCCGGAAATGGGTGGACCAGGTGGCCACCTGCAAGTCGCCGGCGACGATGACGGGTCGGGGCAGATCCCGGACCAGTGCAGGAACGCTGGACAACATGTCGTTGCGAAGCGCCGCGAACTCCGCGTTCGAGGGCGGGATCGCGTGCATGCCCAGCAGATGCACCGCACCCCGGGGTGAATCGATGCGGGCGAGGATCGATGGCACATAGCCCTCGCCGGGGGACACCAGTTCGGCGCGGCCGAGAGGATAGCGACTGAAGATCGCGACCCCGAAGATGTCGTTCTGGGGGTGCGTGAAGAAGTGCGGATGCGAATTGGTGAGGGGCATGAACGCGCGGGTCCAATCCGCATCGACTTCCAGCAGGAGCAGCACATCCGGGTCTTCCTTCCTCAACCACGAAAGGACCTTCTCGTGCCGGCGATTTCCACTGTGGACATTTACCGTGACGAACTTCAACGCGGGCTCGAGGGTTGTCGCTTTTGCGCCCACGTAGGACCAGGGGACAACAACCGCAGCGTTGACCAGGACTGCGCCTAGAAAGACGAGAGCCGCCGGCCTGTCCCTCGCGATGAGCGCCACGGGGATAAGGACGGCGAGGGCGATCATGTACTGGACCCGCAGATGTGCGATCAGGTCGAGAATCCAGTGGAGAGGTGATCCGAAAGCCAAAAGCGTCAAGCCGACCGCCAGATAGCCGCATGAAACCAAGAACCAGAGCGTGATTTCCCTTTTAGACATGCGGTCGGGGATAGTAGCGGTCGGTTCGGGCCGCTACAAGACGCGTCGCACGCGATCCGGGCATGGAGCGCGGAGCTACTGCGACGCGCTTGGAATGCCCCTCGCGTAGCTCGGGGCTCCAGCTAGCCTGGCTCTACTCCGCCGCGCCGAGTAATTCCGCCAGCTTCGTCTCCAGGGCTTTGCCGCGGAGGTTGGTGGCGGCGATCTTGCCGTCCTTGCCGACGAGGAACGTGGCGGGAATCCCGGAGATGCCGTACTTCGTCACAAGTTCCGTTTCCCAGCCGTTGCCGTCGTAGAACATGGGCCAGGTGAGTCCGCGATCCTTGATGAAGCTATCGAGCTTGTCCTTGTCGTCATCGAGCGAGATGCCGAGGATCTCGAAACCTTTGTCGTGGTACTTGTCGTAGGCGGCTTTCACGTGCGGCAATTCCTTCACGCACGGGCCGCACCACGTGGCCCAGAAGTCCACGAGCACAACCTTGTCGGTCATCTTCGCGAGATCGATCTCCGTGCCGTCGAGCGCGGTGAACGCGATCTCCATCGTGTCGCCTACGGTGGGCTGATTGTACGCGGACGCCATGCCTTTCAAGGCGCTGCCGAGTTCCTCGGCCATCGGATGGTCGGCAAAATCGGCGCTGACTTGTGCGAGGAAGGCCTTTCCTTCTTCACGCTTGCCCGTGCGCTCGTAGAGCGAAGCGAGCGGGGCGACGGCCTGACCGAACACCATCTGGACCTCGTCCTTGTCCGGACCGGCCCGCAGCGCGTCGTACTTCTTGCGCAGGAGGGCGATCGCTTCGTCGTCCTGGCCCGACGCCATCAAGTCGTACGAGAGCCGGCTCTCGGCTTCATCGCGGTCTTCCGCCTCGGGATTCGCCTGAAGGTAAGCCTTGATCGCCTCCGCTTCCTTCTTGTGGAAGTCGGTGGTGAGCGCTTCGAGGGAGTCGAAGGCGAGGGCGGGTGACGCAAAGATGACCAAGGCGAGTAGCGAAAGAAGCTGTTTCATCGGGGTGAACCTTTCAACCAATTGTCGTGGAAGATACGTCGGTCTTGATCGAAGTCCAGCGAAGACGCGTCGCATAGCT
>CAZCZZ010000045.1:0-3182 GCA_964503335.1 uncultured Verrucomicrobiota bacterium | reverse complement strand
TCGTGGAAGATACGTCGGTCTTGATCGAAGTCCAGCGAAGACGCGTCGCATAGCTCCGCGCTCCATACTGATCACTGATCACGCGGACCCCGGGGCGGCGTACGCTTCCATCGGCGGACACGAGCAGACGAGGTTCTTGTCGCCGTGCGTGTTGTCGATCCTTCCGACGCTGGGCCAGAACTTGGCGTCCTTCAATCCCGGGGCCGGGAAGGCGGCGCTTTCGCGCGAGTAGCCGTGCGACCAGGTATCGGCGGTTACGACGGCCGCGGTATGCGGGGCGTTCTTCAGTACGTTGTCGGACCGATCCGCCTCGCCGTTGATCACGGCCTGGATTTCGCCGCGGATGGAGATCATCGCGTCGCAGAAGCGATCGAGTTCCGACAGCGGTTCGCTCTCGGTCGGTTCAATCATCATCGTGCCTGGAACGGGCCAGGACACCGTGGGGGCGTGGAAGCCGTAGTCCATCAGGCGCTTGGCGACATCGGATTCATCGATACCCGACTTCTCTTTGAGCGGGCGCAGGTCGAAGATCATCTCGTGCGCCACGCGGCCTTCTTTCCCGACGTAGTGGACTTCGTAATGCTTCTCGAGCCGCGCCTTGATGTAGTTTGCGTTGAGGATCGCCGCCTTGGTGGCGAGCGTCATGCCGTCGCCGCCGAGCATGCGGATGTAGCCGTATGAGATGAGCAGGATGCTCGCGCTGCCCCAGGGAGCCGCGGCCACGGCGTGTACGGCTTGATCGCCGCCGGTCTTTACCACGGGATGTCCGGGAAGGAACGGCGCGAGATGTTTGGCCACGCCGATGGGTCCAATGCCCGGTCCTCCGCCGCCATGCGGAATCGCGAACGTCTTGTGCAGGTTGAGGTGACACACATCGGCGCCGATCGTCGCGGGCGACGTGAGGCCGACCTGCGCGTTCATGTTCGCGCCGTCCATGTAGACCTGTCCGCCTGCCTTGTGGATAGCCTTGCAGATTTCGCGGATACCCTCCTCGAAGACGCCGTAGGTGGAGGGATAGGTCACCATCAAAGCGCCAAGGTTGTCGCGATGCGTCGCGATCTTCGCGTCGAGATCGGCATGATCGATGTGCCCGTCCTTGTCGCACGCGACCACGACCACTTCGAATCCGGCCATCACGGCCGACGCCGGGTTCGTGCCGTGGGCCGACGCCGGAATAAGCACGATCTTTCGATGTCCTTCCTTCCGGCTTTGGTGATAGGCGCGGATCGCCATAAGGCCCGCATACTCACCCTGTGATCCGGCGTTTGGCTGGAGCGAGACCGCGGCGAAACCCGTCACTTCGCAGAGAGCCTTCTCCAATTCCTTGAAGATCTGTGCATAGCCCCTTGTCTGGTCGGCAGGCGCAAAGGGGTGCAACTTGCCGAATTCAGGCCACGTCACGGGCATCATCTCCGCCGCCGCGTTCAGCTTCATCGTGCACGAACCCAGGGGGATCATCGCGGTGTCCAGGCCCAAGTCCTTGCGCTCCAGCGTTTTCAGATAGCGCATCATGCCCGTTTCTGAACGGTGGAGGTTGAAGACGGGGTGGGTCAGGTAGGGGGTGCTGCGTTGTAGGTTGTTGTGGAAGTTGGGTTCGACATCGTTCCACAAGGCCTGAATGTCCACGATGGGTGCTGTTTGACCCGCAGCAGCTGCAAACACATCCACAAGGTCCTGCAAATCAGCGACTTCGGTGGACTCGTGAAGGGATATGCCGATGGCTCCTTCGTGCGTGAAACGGAGGTTGATGCGACGCTTCAAGGCCTCGCTGCGCACGCGCTCCTGCGCCACGTCGCTCTGTCCGGGCGGAAGCACCTTCAAGGTGTCGAAGAAGTACGGATTCTCCTGCACAAAACCTAAAGTCTTGAGGGATGATTCTAGGATTCGTGCGAACTTGTGGACGCGAAGCCCGATTTGTTTGAGTCCCTCGGGGCCATGATACACCGCGTAGAAGCCGGAGATGTTGGCGAGGAGGGCTTGGGCGGTGCAGATATTGGATTTGGCCTTCTCGCGGCGGATGTGTTGTTCGCGGGTTTGGAGGGACATCCGGTACGCGCGGTTGCCCTGGGCGTCGACGGAGATGCCGATGATGCGGCCGGGCGCTTCGCGGACGTACTTTTCGCGGGTCGCGAAGAATGCGGCGTGGGGGCCGCCGAAGCCCATAGGGACGCCGAAGCGCTGGGCGTTGCCGAAAACGACATCCGCGCCGACTTCGCCGGGCGGGGTGAGGATCGTCAGCGCGAGGAGGTCGGTGGCGACTGCGACGAAGGCGCCGGCCTTGTGGGCGCGTTCGATGAAGTTGGCGATGTCGCACACGTTGCCGTCGGCGTCGGGGAACTGGACGAGGGCGCCGAACACGTGGTCGGTGAATTCAAAGGTGCGGAACTGACCGATGCGGAGTTCGATGCCGAGCGGCTCTGCGCGGGACTGCAGAACGGCGAGCGTTTGCGGAAACACCTTGTCGGAGACGAGGAACACGTTGGCGTGCGCCTTGCGGGCGGTCCGCTCGTGGATGCGATGCAGCATCGTCATCGCCTCAGCCGCCGCGGTTGCTTCATCCAGAAGCGACGCATTGGCAATGTCCATGCCCGTCAGGTCCTTCACCATCGTCTGGAAATTGAGCAGCGCTTCGAGGCGTCCCTGCGCGATTTCCGCCTGATACGGCGTGTACGGCGTGTACCAGCTCGGGTTCTCCAGCACGCAGCGCTGGATGACCGGCGGCGTGATGCAATCGTGGTAGCCGAGGCCGATGAAATTGCGGAAGACCTTGTTCTTCGCCCCAATGCCGCGAAGCCGCGCGAGGTAGGCCGCCTCGGACTCGCCCGCGGGAAGGCGAAGCGGCTTCTTCAACCGGATCGCCTTCGGAACCGTCTGGTCAATCAACGTGTCGAGGTCGGCCACCCCGATCGTGCGTAACATGGAATCCATGTCGGAAGAACTCGGCCCGATATGGCGTACAGAGAATTCATTCATTCGCGGGAACCCCTTAAAGAAGGGAAAAAGTATAGGACCGCCGTCCACGAATGCAAGAAGCTGCAGCCATGCCACTCTGCTGGCGTGCATTCTGGAGGAACACGCCAGCGGAGTGGCGTGGCTACAACGATTGACAGAAAAGCACTGTTTCCCCTAGTTTACCGCCCCTTTCCAGCGGCTGGGTAGCTCAGTGGTAGAGCAGGGGACTC
>CAZCZZ010000044.1:0-34424 GCA_964503335.1 uncultured Verrucomicrobiota bacterium | reverse complement strand
CAAGCTATGAAACTCTCCGTCATTCTCTGCACGCATAACCCGCACCGTGGTCGTCTTGACCGTACGCTGGAGGGGTTGAAGAAGCAGACACTCCCGCGAGCGGAGTGGGAGTTCATCCTGGTGGACAATGCATCGGCTCCTCCGCTCCAGGGTGCCGTCGATCTTTCATGGCATCCGCTCGGACAAATCATCGTGGAGCCCGAGACAGGTCTGACGAGGGCGCGCCTGCGCGGGATGTCGGTGGCGAAGGGCGACATCTTTCTGTTCGTGGATGACGATATGGTGGCCGAACCGGACTATCTCGCGTCCGCCTCCGACATTTACGACAAGCACCCGTTCATCGGTATGCTCGGCGGATTCGGAACCGCCGAGTATGAGGTGCCGCTGCCTATCTGGCTGGAGGATTTCCGCGGATTCTATCTCGACCACGCGGGAAACGACGACCGCAGGATGGGCTTTCAGTATGCGATGACCCGGCAGTACGGTCCGTGGATACCGGTCGGCGCCGGCATGTCGATCCGCTCGAACATCGCTGCCGTGTACCGCGCCCGTGTGGAGAAGGACGATTTCAGCAAGGACCTCGGTCGCAAGGGGAACTCGCTGAGCGGCAGCGAAGACACCGACATGGCGTACACGACGGTGGAACTGGGGTATGCCTGCGCGTGCTCGGACCGTTTGAAGTTCCTCCACATCGTTCCGCGGCACAGGCTGGAGTTCGATTATATGGTCCGGCTGCTCTACACGAGCCAGTACTGCGCAGCCCGCTTGCTCATCCATCGCGGCTGGAAGAAGCAGGTGCCGCTGAACCCGCGGACGCCGCTCTTCTACGCCAGGCACGTCTGGGAAGAGTACCGTCCGCGCAACAAGCGACAGAAGCTTTGGCATGCCTGCATGAAGGGCTACTACGACGCGATCGCAGGCGTGCCCATGAACCGTCGTTATGTCGGTTAGATCCGTTGCATCGACGATGTAGCCACGCCACTCTGCTGGCGTGCAATTCAGAAGATGCGGCAGCAGCGTGCCGCGGCTACAGAATATCGAAACTGCTCTGATTCACCGCGCAGGATTCCTCCATGGTCTTTAACAGCCTCGATTTCGTTGCCTTCTTCGCCGTTGTTTACGGCCTTTACGTCGTGCTGCCTCACAGGGGGCAGAACTTTTTGCTCCTGCTTGCCAGCTACGCGTTCTATGCGTGCTGGGATTGGCGATTCCTTTCGCTGCTGTTTCTCTCCACGGCGGTGGACTACATCCTCGCGCTGAAGATCAGCGAGAGCGAATCGCCTGTCTTGAGAAAGCGCTACCTGATCGCGAGCATGTGCGTCAGCCTCGGTGTGCTCGGATTCTTCAAGTACTTCAACTTCTTCGCGGACAGCCTGGCTTCACTGCTTCAAAGCATGGGCTGGGACATCCAGGCATCCCACCTCAACATCATCCTCCCGTGGGGCATCTCGTTCTATACGTTCCAGACGATGAACTACACGATCGACGTGTATCGCCGCCACATGGAGCCCTGTCGCAACCTCTTCAACTTCGCCGTCTTCGTGTCGTTCTTCCCGCATCTCGTGGCCGGACCGATCATGCGCGCAAACGTGCTCCTGCCGCAGGTGAACAACAAGCGCACGGTCACCTGGCAGCAGATCAGCGACGGCGCGTGGCTCTGCCTGTGGGGCTTGTTCAAGAAGGTCGTGGTTGCGGACAACCTTGCAACGATCGCGGACGCCGGCTTTGCCGACGGAGTGGAGCACACGCTCGGCTCGATGCTGATTGCCGTCTATGCGTTCGCTTTCCAGATCTACTGCGACTTCTCGGGCTATAGCGACATCGCGCGGGGCATCAGCAAGTTCATGGGATTCGAGCTGATGGTGAACTTCCGGAACCCGTACTTCGCGGTGAATCCCAGCGACTTCTGGCGGCGCTGGCACATCAGCCTTTCCACGTGGCTGCGGGACTATCTCTACATTCCGCTCGGTGGCAGCCGGAAGGGCCCGGGCCGCACCTACGTGAATCTAACGATCACGATGCTGCTCGGCGGGTTATGGCATGGCGCAAACTGGACGTTCGTGGTGTGGGGCGCCTTCCACGGCTTGTTCCTCGCCGCGCACCGGTTCGTTGCGGGCGACGAGCGAAAGCAGGCAAGTCACGGACGGTGGAGCCGCATACTTTGCATGGTCGGGATGTTCCACGCGGTCTGCGTTGGCTGGGTATTCTTCCGGGCCACAACGTTCACCCAGGCGTGGAGCATGCTGTCCGCTGTCGTGCATCCGGAACTCGGAGCTGTCTTCTGGTCGGGACTGGCTTTGATGGGACTTCTCTGCTGGCCGATCTGGCTGGTCGAGTGGATGCAGGAGAAGACGGACGACGATATGGTTGTTCATCGCCTTTCGCTTGTGCCCCGCGCGACGCTTTACACGATCCTGGTCGTGATGCTTCTGGTGTTGGGGAATACAGGGAGCCGCACATTCATCTACTTCCAATTTTGATCTAATCAATGTCCTATCCGCGAGAAAGCAGATTCCTCCGGCGAGCATGGTGGATGTTCCCCGTCGCCGGTTTTTTCGTCGCCGCCTCCCTTGGCTCCTGGACCTGGGCGTGGGCCGAGGCGGCCGCTCTGCCCCCGTGGGATTGGCGAACGGCCTTCCGCGCACCCTATAGTCTGATACTCCTCGCCTCGGCGCTGGTGCCTGTAGCCTGGGCGGCGGGAATGTTCTTCGAGAGCCGCGTTATCAAGGGGCGTCGTGTCGCGTGCGCGGCGATCGCTACCCTGCTGGCGCTGGCGACTATCGACACGGCGTTCAGGATTCCGGTAGTCCGTCAGCCGTTCCTATTCGGCGTGTGGAAACGAACGACGAGTTGGTTTATGCGCGATGTGCTGCCGTTGCTGACCCATGTGCCCTCACCGGACGGGTTCCGCGGGAAGCCGGTTGTTACGTTTGCGGGATCCAGCCAGCTGGTTTTCGGGATCGACTACGACGTCGTTCGGTCTGCCTTGCCGGACGCGGAGGTCCGGCGACGTGCGATCGCGGGCATGTTCCCGATGCGCATCTACTCTGTGTGGCCGCTGCTCGATGTCGGCAAAGGCGACACCCTTGTCTTGTACTTGTCCGACTTCGACATGATGTGGCCTGAAGGTGTAGTTGGAAACTGGCATCGGTCCATGGCGACGTGGCGCGGTTCCATGAACTTGTGCTCGACACTTTCAGGAAAGCAGATCGTCGAGGACTGGCGCGACGTCACCGACGTCTTTGCCGCATCCACATCAAGCCTTTGGTCACAGCGCGACAATGTGAGGGAGCTCTGCTTCGGGTACTTCGCGCGCTGGGGCAATACGGACAGGCTGGCCGCGCAGCCTCCCACGGTTCTTGATGAGTCTCCGGCGGCTTCAGCGCGCTACTACGACGCGCACAAGCTGGCCCTGACGCGTATGCTGGAACTTGCGAGCGAAGCAGGTGCCCGGGTGATCATCATCGAAGGACGAGTCAATCCGGCTTACGAGAGTGAGAAGGATGTGGCGCGCCGCACCATGGTGGCGGAAGACCTGTCGCGGATTTCCTCGGATAAGGGTGCTGAGTTCATCGCCCGGTCCGAGCAGGACTGGGAGGATCCGTTGAACGATTGGGCCGATTCGGTGCATCTGAACGAGAGGGGTAAGGAGCGCCTGTCGAGATTCGTGGCCGGCCTTCTGCAGAAGCGTGTGCCCCGGGGACCGTCATCAGGCGGGGAGGGCTGACGTCATCGACGACACCACCACAGCGACGGACCCTATTGCGGAGGCGGAGGCGCGTATCACGAATTCGGGCGTCTGGGTTCTACCCATCCTGGTGTCGATAGGCGTGCTTGCGTGGAGGTCGGTTGAGCCCGTTCTCGTCACGCTTGATCGAGATGCAATCAGGATTCCCTTTGCACATGCTGACATCGCTATCGCGGCCGCAGCTGCGCTTGCGGCGTTTGCGTATGCCCTTGCGTGGAAGTTGTTACTTGGGAAAACGAAGTCCTGCGTGAACCGATCGCGCAGCGTTTCGGCCGCGCTGATCCTCACGTTGGGGGGCGTAGTCGGCTGCGAAGTGTTGATGCGAACGGACGCGGTGCAGTCGACCCTCTGGCGTGCCGTCAACTCCCGCCTCGGACCCGCCGATTGGTTCGTCGGCAACGTTGCGCGCATACGCCTGGAGATGGCAGCGCGTGGCGAACCCGCGCCGACGGGGAAGGTTGTCATCGTGGGTTCGAGCCAGGCCGCCGCCGGCTTCGACCAGAAGAAGCTGGCCGAGGCGCTGGGCGGGCGGAAGGTTGTCATGCGCGGCATCGGCGACATGGACGCGCGACGAATCCTTCTGGCCATGAACTACCTCGATATCGGGCCAACCGACACCGCGATCCTCTATCTTTCTTCGCGCGACGTGGCGGCGAGTATGCCGTTCACGATGAACTGGATGAGACCCTTTGCATCACCGGAAGGCGCCCGCGAACTTCTCGGCATCCTTGGACCACGCCGGATCGTTGCCGAATGGACGCAGGCCATTGACCTTGC
This sequence comes from uncultured Verrucomicrobiota bacterium, assembly GCA_964503335.1. Classification (GTDB taxonomy): domain Bacteria; phylum Verrucomicrobiota; class Kiritimatiellia; order CAIVKH01; family CAIVKH01; genus CAZCZZ01. The sequence goes on along the minus strand of CAZCZZ010000044.1, from coordinate 29,899 downwards.
CCTCGCCGCGGTTCTTGAGATGTGGAGGTCGCGGGACTATGTCCGGCATGTCACAGACCGTCTTCTTGTCGCTTCTTCAGGAGTGTCCGCCGGACAACAAATGCTTCAGCGGGATCTTGATGCCGATCTTGGTATCACCGCCGGGGAAGAGGAGAAGCTTGTCGACCTGCAGTTCCGCGCCCTGGACCGGTCGCTACAACTGCTGGCGTCGAAAGCATCGCGCGTCGTGGTGGTGGAGGGACGAATGAATCCGGCGCATTTGGATGACAAAGAGATCGCCATGCAGGGGCGCCTCGCCGACTACTTGAGTGCGCGGTTGCCGCAACTGGGTGTGACGTTTGTTCCGGAAAACAGCCAGCCTTTTGAGAATCCCCCTGAGGATTGGGCCGACGCGACCCATCTCAATTCAGTCGGAAGCGGAAAGCTCACGGCATTTGTGGCCGATCTCCTGCATCGTTCCGTGTGGGCTGCGCCGAAGATGGACCGATGAAGTCGAACCGCGAATTCGCGCCAATTCCGATTGGAGCATGACGTATCTGACCGAGTACATTGTTCGCTCACGTAAAGGTGAGCATTCGGCAGATGAGTTTCCACAGGAAGTTCGCGAAGGTAGCGAAGTAGACCTTATGGCCTTCGCGACCTTAAGCAAAGCGGGTGGTGAGAAGAAGTTCGGCGGGTACAGAAATCATGGGGCGCATCTGCCAAATTCGCGTCAATTCGCGTAATTCGCGGTTTCTTTCCGAATCATTCCGGCTCTGGGCATCATGGTAGCGCACCGGACCTAAACGGATGTCTAAAGTGATGCGAAGTGCTGCCCGGTGGGGTGAGCAGTTGTTGGCCGTTGCACTTGCTGCGCCGGGGCCGGGTGCGTCCGGCGATGACGCGGTGAGCCGTCGCCGTTGCCTTTACCGAGCCGAGGGATTCTCGTCGTTCAGGAAGACCTGGTGGGACTCCATTGCGAACGAATCGTACTTCGACGTTATCCGCCAACTCTGGCTGATGGAGCAGGCGGACGCGTTGGCGCTGGAGAAGCGCGCCGCGACGGAGGAGCGTCGGGCGCTTGTCATTCAACTCGGTCATTTCGGCGACCTGCTGCATACGATGCCGCTTGTGCAGCGGCTTGGAGCCGACTACGCGACCGATATCCTCGTTGGACCGTGGTGCGAATCAGTTGCTCGCCACTACGGGTTTGCCGCGTCGGTCATCCCGTACGCGCCGCGCGTGAAGATCTACAACAGGGGCGATACGAGCCGCTGTCTGGGACTGTCTGCGGAAGTGGAGTTTCTGCGCAGCTTGAGGTCACGCGGTTACGAACTGGTCATCGACGCCGGTTTGGTGGCCAATATCCCGGATGCAGTCCTGATGCGCGCCGCCGGATGCGGAACAATCATCGGGCCCAGGCCCGACGACGAGCTGTATCCACCGCGCGTGAAGTGGCTGGTTCCGCAATACGACCCCGCACGGTATGAAGCGGAACGAATTGCCGCACTGGCCGACCTCGTCGGAGTACGCGGAGGCCAGCCGGTATTGACGTTTCCTGTAACCGACGCGGCCAGGGCGGAGGTTCGTGCGATCGCGGGGCTGGCCCCCGGGTTCGCCGTGCTGATTCCCGGCGCAGGGTGGGATGGGAAGCGATGGCCGCACGCGCGGTTTGCCGAACTGGGTCAATGGATGGAACGAGAGCTGAAGCTTCAAGTCGTCCTTGCGGGCTCGAAAGACGAGGCGGAACTTTGTTCCCACGTGTCGTCTGGAATCTCCTCGAACTCGGTGTTGAACCTAGCCGGGAAGACGACTTGGGCTCAACTTGCCGCGCTGCTTGAAGGCGCGCGGATTTGTGTGACGAACGACTGCGGCCCGATGCATCTGGCGGCGGCGGTGGGCACGCCGACGGTTTCGATGTTCGGCCCGACCGAAGTCAGCCGGTGGGCGCCGCGCGGCCCAATGCATCGGGTGATCCGCAAGGTGAAGAGTTGCCCTGACTGCCGCCCGTGGCATGTCGAAGAAAAGTGCCGGCATGACGGTGCATGTATGAAGGCGATCGGCGTCGAAGACGTGAAAGCGGCGGTCATGGAGAGCCTGGGAGCCGAGCGTTCGTGAGCACGATCTTAAAACGCACGCTGGTTATAGCGGGGCTGCTCTCGCTTGTTCTGCACGCGGCATATCTCGTGCGTCTATTCGATCTGTCGGCAGCGACCGGTGTCGATCTTTGGGCGAGCGGTGATACGGGGACTTATCTCGGGTATGCCGACGCCCTTGTGCGCGGTAATCCGCCTAACCCGGTCTATCGCGAGCGTGTTCTGCTTCCGCTGCTCATCGCAGCTTTCCAGAAAGCTGGCGCAGAGCCGCAATCGGTCCTCTGGGTTGTCGTCCTCCTCGAACCGCTCGTGGTTTACTGCCTCGGCTTCTTCGCGTGGAAGCTTTTTGGCAATCCATGGATCGCCGGGTTGTCTGCGCTCGCATACGTGTTCTATCCCAATTCGTACGGGAGGGGCGGCTTGGTTGACACGGACATGCTGCATGCGCAACTCACCGTTGTCGCGCTGACGGCGACATTTTGTTGGTGGAAGGAGGGACGGGGAAGGGCCTTGGCCGGCGCTATTCCCTTGTGGATTCTGCTGCAGCTTCTGCGCCCGACGATGTATCTGGCTGTCGTCCCTTTGGCGATCCTTGCCATCGATGTTGTCAGGCGATACGGGACCTGGCGATCTGCCGTGGCGCTGATCGCCAGCCTTCTGGTTGTTCCGACGGTCATGGCATCACACAATTGGCGCGCGCACGATGTGGCGTCGCCATCACTTCTTCAGGCGGAGAACCTGTGGGTCTGGATGCTGCCGCGTATCAAGACGGAGCAGCGCAACCTGACAGAGCCTGCTCCGCTCTCTGTACTATTTGCCGAAGAGCAGGAGAAAGCGCGGTCGTCGCAGGTTTGGAAGGATTTCCACAACCACGGCAACGACATATCGCGCGTGGGGCCGGCATACAGGCAACTGATCGGGGAAAGTAAGGCGTTCATGGCCACCAATACGAGTTGGGTCATTCGGACGTGCTGGACGGAATTGCGGCGACAAGTCTCGGCACCGCCGCAGTTCTATCTTCACGAGGCCATGCATAAGGATCTGCGGTCACTCCAATCGCTGGCCGACTCAGCGCATATTCTTGTCCTCCTCCTTCTTCCACTGGGAGTGGCGTACTCGCTCAGGCAATGTGCCCCTGCGTGGATCCTCTTTATGGTGGTGTTTGTCGCGATGATCATGGGGCCGGCCACGATTGTTGCGTGGTGGCAGGGATCCAAATATCGCCTGCTCGCGGATGTCATCGTCATTCCTTGGATCGTGCTCGCAGCCGTGCAACCTCTGACGTGGGGGCTCGTCGCGGCATTCGTGACGATTGGCTACTTCCCGCGAAGGTTCTTGGGTGCGCCAGCCGCATGGTTTACCGTGTCGGGCATCGTGCTTTGTGCCATCGGGTCCGCCTTGGTGGCCACGCGGTCCCTGGCGGGGAAAAATCGGGTCTCAAACCATGAAGTTGACTGAACGCATTTCGGTTGTCGGCGACAAGGCGATCGCGATTCTTCGCGGCGATACGGCATCCGACCGGCTGTGGGGTTTCCTGCTGGTTCTTGCCTTGACGGTCGCGGTCAGAATCCAGGCCGCAGCTCTTTCGTACCCTGTGCAGGGGGACGCCGGACATTTTGTGGAGAGCGCGATGCTGATGGCGCAGGGAGACCCGAAGGGTTTCTCGCCTCACTGGTCGCAACTGCCTATCTTCGTGGGCGCGTGGGCACTTGAAAACGGATTCGACCCGAAGCGCGCGATGCAGATGATCACATTGCTTGCGGGCATTGCCGTCCCGCCGTTGATGCTGCTGCTGTCGCATCTTCTTCTCAGGCGCTGGACTACGGGCTTCATGACCGGTGTCATCCTCGCGACGACTCCCATCGCGGTTGAGTACTCTGTGAACAGCCTTGGCGAAATGCCATTCATGGCGTGTTCCATCGCAGGCCTCTGCATGTTTTTGCGGGCGGTCGAACGGCGCGGATGGATGGGGCCCTGGCTTCTGGCAGGAGGTGCGCTTTACGGAATGGGAATCTATTCGCGTCCCTTCGAGTCTGCAGTCGCGCTCGGTGTGGCGCTGCTGTTCCTTGTATGGCGCTACGGGTGGAGCGAGAGGATCCTGTCGTGGTGGCATTTCATCCTTCCGCCCGTTGCCTTTGTGCTGCTTGCCATGCCGCTTCAGTTGAACTCGATGAGGCAAGAGTCGCCGGTGCCTCTCAGCGGCAAATTGGTCAATATCGCCTTCGGCGATTTCGGTTACGATTCAAAGGCCATGAAGTCCCTCGACGCGGACACGGGGGCGGAATTCGGTCGGAGGGGACAGGATCTCGTGGAGTTGGGCGTTGTTGGATTCATGTGGAAGTATAAAGAAAGCATCGCGCGCGGATGGTTCGTGAACATGGGCAGGGCGGCGCGGTTCCTGAATGACACCCTTTTCCCTGCGTCGCTCCGCATCGGCATGTTCTGGACCGTGCTCTTCGCCGCCTTCGCGCTGGCCACGGGATGGAAGCGCGGATTCCTTTCCGCCTGGTGCCTGCCTGCCGGGCTCATCCTTGCCATGCCGATGCTGCTCAGTCTGTCGTTTGTCCACCCGCGCTGGATGGTTCCCGCGCTGCCTTACGCGGTCCTGATCCTGGCTGATGCAGTCGCAGCGAATCTTCCTCGCGATCGGAGAGCATTGCTGTTCGCTGCGGTTCTGGTCCTGTGTTTCGCGGCGACACAGAACGTGACCGCCGCCAAGTTCCGGGTCGCCGACGAAAGCTGGCGGTATTTCAACCAGGAGAAACTTGCGGTGAGGATGTGGGAACTCGGATGCAGCGATGAGGATGTCATCATGGTTCCGGGGCCCAACATCGCGATCAACTTCTATCGCAAGCATGTCGACAGATGGACGGACTTGCGCTACTCGAAGTCCGTGGACATTCTAGAGGAATACTGCAGGAGAAAAGATGTGGATGTCGTCGTCGTCGGATCCTCGTCGTACCCGCACTGGCCCATCCAACGGTTGTTCGACTGTGGTGTGCCGCCGGCGAACTGGGTCCTGCTTGACCGCGTCCGCTTTGCCACGGAAGACAAGCGGCTCGGATATCGCGAAGAGCAGTATCTCGTCTATCGACGCACGGATCCGGAAGGCGCCGAAGATGCGACAGCAGGGGTAACGCCATGACCTCCATTTCGGCTGATCCACGCATCGGCATCTTCCTTGTGGCTTCCAATGCGGAAAGCCGTATCGAAACCACGCTGGCGGCCATTCCGGCATCGGTTTGGGACAGGGTGGAGACCGTGTACGTCGTCGATGATTGCAGTACCGATGAAACGGTTGCGCGCATACTTCCCTTGAAATCCAGGTACCCGAAGCTCGAAGTCTATCGGAACAGGATCAGCTTGAGCCATGGCGGGAACCAGAAGGCTGGACTTCAGTTCTCCCTCGATCGCGGGCTTGATTTCGTCGCGCTGCTGGACACGGACGGCCGCTATGCGCCGGACCGACTTGAGGCGATGTTCGCATCCGTCCTGACCCGTGAAGCCGACGTGGCCATGGGAACGCGAATGGACAGGGGCACGGCGGCCATCAAAGAGGGCATGCCCGCGTTGCGATACGCCGCGAATCGATTCCTGACGATGTTGCAGAATGCGTTTGCGCGGACGGATTTCTCGGAATACCACTGCGGGTTCAGGGTCTACAGCACGAGCCTTCTTCGCGATATTCCGTTCTGGGACAATTCGGATGACTGGCATTTCGACACGCAGATCCTCCTGCAATTCGTTCTGCGCGGAGCCCGCGTCGTCGAAGTCCCTGTTCCCGTCTACTACGGCGCCGAAATCAGCCACGTCCGCGGTCTCGCGTATGGCATGATGTGCCTGCTCACATCGCTGTCTTTCGCGCTGCACCGGTCGGGCCTCTTCTACAGCAGGGTCTTTGACCTGGCCCAGCGGGGCCGCAAATACACGGAGAAGTTCAACGATCCGTATTCGAGCCACTCGAAGATTTGGAAGTGGCTGAGCGAACGTCCGCTGGAGGGCGTGAAGGTTCTGGAACTAGGCGTCGGTGATGCTTCGCTTACGCGCCGACTCAAAGAGGCGGGCGCGATCGTGGATGGCATCGAGATCGACCCGCCGTCGCTTGAAATGGCGCGTCCGTTCTGCCGTCACGTGTATTTGCAGGACATGGATGCACCATCGCCGATTCCGACCGATGAAGTGTACGACCTTGTCATCGCCGCCGATGTGCTTGAGCATCTGCGCAACCCGTCACACTTCCTTTCCCGGGTCAAACCGCGATTGAGAAAAGGCGGACATCTTGTTGTTTCCCTGCCGAATATCGCCAATGCCTACGTCCGGCTCAACCTGCTGCTCGGACGCTTTCCGCTTCACTCCAAGGGCTTGCTGGACAGGACGCATCTCCACTGCTTCACGCTGAAGACCGCGGAGGAGATGCTTGAGCGGACGGGTTGGATCGTGGATCGGCGAGACGTCACGGCGATTCCGTTCGGCATCCTTTTCCCCTTCATCACGAAGCCGGCGTTCCGCTGGTCTCTGGCGCTCTTCCATGGCGCGACGCGCATGTTCAAAGGGCTGCTCGCGTACCAGTCTCTCTTCTTCTGCCACAATCCCAACCATGGCGACCTGCTATGACGATCACCTACAAGAACGAGTTTCACGACACGTATGCCGAACGCACGGTTGCGTCGGCTTCACGTATCGCACCGATGCTGATGAAGGTGACGCCGGTGAACTCAGTGGTCGACGTGGGTTGTGGTCATGGCTACTGGCTGAAGGCGTTCATGGACCAGGGCGTGAACGATGTCGTGGGCATGGACGGGTCGTATATCGACCGCTCCAGCCTCGCGATTCCTGATTCTGCGTTCGTCGACACGGACCTGCAGAAGCCGCCGAAGCCGGATCGCACCTTCGATTTATCCGTTTGCCTTGAAGTCGCCGAACATCTCCCCGCGCGCTGCACGGGCGCATTTATGGATTTTGTGACGGCGCTTGCGCCGGTGAGTCTTTTTTCGGCGGCGATTCCTGGCCAGCCCGGAAATGATCACATCAACGCGCGCTGGCACGGATTCTGGAATGAGGAATTCAAGAAGCGCGGTTTTGCGTGCTTTGATTTCGTGCGTCCGGCGATCTGGCAATCCGAGGAGATCTTCATCCACTATCGCCAGAACATTTTCGTGTATGCGCGCGAGGATGTCCTGCGCGATCCGAGGTTCGCCGACCTGGCGGCGCAGCCCCGTCGCAATTGCCTTACCCTGGTGGACGAAGACACGCTCCTCCAAAACATCGGCCTTCGCGCGTTGATCCGGTCTGCGATCAAGCGCGTCAAGGATTCGAGGCGATGACGCAGGGCGTTCCGCAGGATCGCGCCCCCATTTATGCGATCCTACATCATCCGCGGATCTACGCGGCCCGCTCCGGCTTGTTCCCCTTGGTCGAAGCCCTTGCTGCGGAGCCGATCTTCTACAAGATCAGCTGGGAACACCTGCAGGACTTCAGTTGGCGCATGGGCGATGCGTTGAAGCGGTGGGGCGATAGCCACTACGGGAGCACTTGGAATGCGATCATTCCCTATTGGGATGAGTTCCGATTTCTGCGCCGGCTGAACAAGCGGCGGCCTGGAGTTGTTCACTTCATGTTCGGCGAGTTCGCATCGCCTAAACGCATTCGCTCCTACCGGAAGCGCGGCGCAAGGTCGCTCGTCGGCACGTTCCATTGCAGCGCGAGGAGGCAGCGGAACGTGATGGCTTCCTGGCGGGACTTCCGGGAATACGACGGCATCACACTGATGTCCCGCACGCAGATCCCGTTCTTCGTCGAGCGCGGCTACCCCGAGGATCGGCTTCGTGTCATCCTCCACGGCGTCGACGCGCGCTACTTTGCGCCCGATCCCTCGCGGCCAACTGGTGACGGCCCGCTGCGCATGCTGATCGTCGGGAACACGGAGCGCGACCATGAATTCATGGCCCGTGTCTTGAAGTCACTCCCGCCCGCGCGATTCCACCTGGACGTCTGCGCCGGCTCCATCCATCACCACCACTACAGCGGTCTGCCGCACGCGACGATCCATTCCTTCGTCGGCGACGAAGCGCTCCTGAAACTCTACCAGCACGCCGACATCTTGACGATCCCGCTGCTCGATTGTACGGCCAACAACGCGGTCATGGAAGCGATGGCGTGCGGTACCCCCGTGATCGCAAACAGGATCGGCGGAATTCCCGAGTATGTCGCCGATTCCGTGGGGTGGATTGTTGACGGGAAACATGTCGAAGACTGGGTGGACCGGCTGACGCACCTTGAAGAGCGTCGATCTGAAATCGCTAGCATGAGGCTTGAAGCCCGCACATGGGCCGGGCGGTTCGACTGGAGCCTCATCGCAGGCCAGTATTGCGACTTCTATTCGCATCTGCAGGCGTGATCCAAATGACTTCAGCTCCCGCGATCATCCACATGATGCACTTCCCGTGGGACAGGGATCACAAGCTGCTGGATGATCCCAACCAGTTCGACAAGGATCCGTATCTGGCCATGCGGGATTACGCGCCGGATTTCGAGGTCAAACTGTGGACGTATCCTGAAGCGCGCGCTCTTTGCGAACGCGAGTATCCGGATGTCTGGAAGGCGCTTCAGAACGTTTCGCGTCCGGTGATGCTGCTCGACGTGCTCCGATGGGTGGTGGTTCACCATATGGGCGGCATCTACTGGCAGATGAACACGACGCCGCTGGCGGCGATGCGTTCGTATCTTCCGTCGCCGGGAAAGTCCGTGCGGCTGTTCACCGAATTTGAGTTGACGCCGGAGCAGTGCCGGCGTTCGGCATCGGAGCCGATCAGGAATGGCGAACCGGAGGAAGCAACCCGGGTGTTGATCCAGGTGTTTTCCGCGGTCGCGGGCGCAGCGTATGTGAAACGTGTCATCGATTTCCTCGCGGAGAGGGTCAGGAAGCACACACCGCAGAAGGACTATGACATCCTGTTCATCACCGGCAATGCCGGCGCGAGCACCGCGTACGATCGCTTCGGTAAAGACGATCCCGCAGTCGAGCGGACGGATCTCGCGAAATCGAAGTCGATGATCAAGTGGCATTACCGGGGTTCATGGCGAACGGACGACAAGGAACGCGCGGGGGCGCAAGGTCCCGTGATGGCGAGGGGACCGGTATCGCGTTCACGATGGCGCGGCGCGGCGCGTGTCTATTACAGCCTTTTCGCCAAGCATCCTCATGAGCTTATGGCCGAGGCTCAAGACCTCCAGTCGCGGCGGGTCAGCGCTGCAGCAGAGTTGTTGCAGATCGTGCGCAAGTTGGGCGTCCACACGCTCTGCGAGTTTCCCTGCGGCGAGGTGTTCTCCGATGCGATGGACCCGAGCATCCGCTACATCGGCGCGGATCCTTCGCGTGCAGCGATCCGAAGGAATCGCCTGGCGCACCGCGGAACCGGACTTCGATTCGTGCACATCATCCCGATCTACGGAGGACTTCCCCGCGTGGACCTTGTGGCGTGTCTCGGTTTCGTCGAGCGTGTCCCGTTCCGTGAGGCTTCGAGGATCCTTCGCGAGATAGCGGCGTCGGGTGCGCGTTACGTTGCGTTGACGACTTGCCCTCTGATGCTCGAGAATTTTGATACAGCGACGGGGGACCATCGCCCCGTTAATGTCCAGAAGCCACCGTTCGGTTTTCCAGATGCCACGTGGTCCTGTCCGCATCCGGACATGGGTGGACGCCCCGACAGGACCATCGGTGTGTGGGAATTGGATCGGATCGTTCAAGCCTCCGGGTGTTGCATCGCGGGACAATCGGGCAGGGTTCGCAATTCGTCGACCGATTGACACCGGGAGTGGCGAGGGTAGAATTCATGGTGGGATGAGAAAGATGCATAGGGCCCTCGAATTGGTGAGCTTGGCGTTTGTTGCCGTGGTGCTATCGGCTTGCTCCAGCGAGCCGACATGGTACGACCAATCCAAGGAGCTGAAACACGAGAAGGAAGCTCGCGTACAGCGGCTTGTGGACCAAGGCATGGATGTATTGAAGGCCAAGCAAGCGGTTGATTACGAGAGCATGCAACGGAACACGGAGCGCGGTGATCCTACCAAGGGCGAGGGTGTTCAACCCGTCGAAGGTCGTGCGCTTCAGGAAGCGCTCAGTCGCCCCCCCGGGCAGTAGTTGCCGGTCCTCTATGTGGCGTACCCGGCGCGCTGCAAATCTTGCCGGACTTCACATGTCAGATGTATTCATCACCGCGGCCGCCGGTCGGTCGTATCCCGCGACGCCTCCCTTTCATCCCGGTCAGCACTATCCGGAAATGGCAGGACTTCCCGTCACGGAGGCGGGTAACGACGCATTCGAGGCGGTCCGAACCGTGCTCCAGCAATCCGGCTTGGATCGCGAGAACTACGGCTCGCCGAAATGGAATCCGCTCGGTCGCCATATCCGCCCCGGGCAAACTGTTCTGATCAAACCGAACCTCGTCCTCGATACGCATCCGCGTGGAGGTGACCTTCAATGCCTCGTGGCACACGGCTCCGTCGTACGCGCTGTCGCGGAATACGTCCTGATCGCGTTGAATGGAAGCGGACGCCTTGTCATCGGTGATTCGCCCATCCAGACGACGGATTTCGAGACCGTGTTGCGCCGCACCGGGGTTGGAGATGTGGCGGCCTATCTGCGCAGTGTCGCCCGCGTGCCGGTCGATGTGATCGATTTCCGGAAAGTCGTTTCCGATCGCGACGAGTGGGGACATATCCGGCAGTGGCGCGAGACGGCGGGGGATCCTGCCGGCTATTGCAGGATCGATCTCGGCAGCGACAGCATGCTTGCTGCGATTTCGGAAGGCAGCGACCGGTTTCGTGTATCGAACTACGAAGCGGCGGACACGCGGCAGTATCACAAGGCCGGCTCACATGCCTACGTCATCGCAAAGTCCGTGCTCAATGCCGATGTGATTATCAGCCTTCCGAAGCTCAAGACGCACTGCAAGGTCGGCGTGACGCTCGGCATGAAGAATTTCGTCGGGACGGTCGGCAGGAAACAATGCCTGGCTCATCATCGGGAGGGTGGGGCGGAGGATGGCGGCGATGAGTTTCCAGGCCGGAGCCGCCTGAAGAGCTTCAGCGAGCATCTGGAGCGTCGGATCGACGGAGCGCGCAATCCTTTGAAGCGGTCCGCATTGAACCTCCTGTTTCGCATCAACGAACGCCTGATTCGAGAGCTCAAGATCAATCCCGTTCGCGACGGAGGCTGGTACGGCAACGACACATGCTGGCGCATGACGCTGGATCTGGTGCGCATTGCGCACTTTGCCGATGCGACAGGCGCGATGAAGGACCACAGGGCGCGCACGGTGCTGACGTTTGTTGACGGTATTGTTGCTGGCGAGAACGAAGGGCCGTTGGAGGCGACGCCGGTTGCCGCGGGAACCGTGGTTTTCGGCGACGATATCGTGGCGTTGGATGCCGCGGCCGCGGTGTGGATGGGTTTTGAGCCGGAGAAGATTCCCCTGCTGCGCGATGCGTTCCGTATCGGTCGCTGGGCCCCCGGCTCGTGCGATTTCGGTTCGGTTGGTGTCCGCGTGAACGGGCACGACTGCACCCTGGTAGAACTTCGCGGAAAACCCGGATTCCGCTTTGCGGCACCTTTTGGATGGCGCGGACGGATGGAACTCGAAGAGCATGCGACCGCTTAAGAAGTTCGCACTGGCCGCTGCGCGCTTCGGTGGCGTGAACCTCGCCATGAGGAACGCCACGCGATCGCGACTTCGCATCCTCGCATACCATGGCGTGGATGAGCCGAAACCGTCCCTCATCAACTTCGACGGGTTCCATGTCGCGCCCGATGTGTTCCTCGCCCAAATGGAACACGTGGCCCGGTGCTTTCGACCGGTGTCGCTCGGCGACGCGGTGGCGCGGTTGCTGGAGGGACGCGAAATCCTTCCCGGCTCCGTGGTCATCACGTTTGACGACGGCTACCTGAACAACCTGACCTGGGTTTCTCCACTGCTCCGCCGCATGGGAATACCAGCCACGTTCTTCGTCACGACGGGTTTCATCGACGGTACGCATCGTCCGTGGTGGTACGTCCTGCGCAGTGCAATCGCCGAGACGCGCGAAGCGAGAATCCGCTACAACGGTGACTCAATCGTGGTGGATTCGCCCGATGCAAAACGAGAGGCTGTCCAGCGACTGGAATCCAAAATGAAGTCGATGGCATCCGGTTCTCGTGACATGGCGCTTCGATCCATCCTCAACTCCTGCGGTGTCGAGAATCCTGTCACGCACTACCCATTCATGACGTGGGGCGACATCAAGGGCTTGAGCGAGCACGGCTTCGAGATCGGCGCACACACCCACACCCATCCCTCGCTGGGGCACGAAGGCGAGGATGTGATACGCAGCGAGGTCCGCCAGTCTGTGGAGTTGATAAGGAATCGTGCCGGCAACGTGTCGCCCGTTTTTTCGTATCCGTATGGACGGCCCGACGATGTCTCCGACGCAGCGATCTCGGTTCTGAAAAGCGAAGGTCTTCGTGCCGCAGTCACAACCACCTCGGGCATGATCGACAGCAGTGCCGATTTCTATCGGCTGCCGCGATTCAACGTGACGGGAAATCATGCCGGCCCGGCGTTCGAAGCGCTTGTGGCCGGAACCACCACGACAATTCGCTAACTTTCCGACAGCGGCGGAAGGCCACGGGCGTTGATCACGCTACGTGGCCTTTTTGCTTTTCCAGCTCGGCTTTGCCTTGTGAAGGCCCGCGAGGTCGATGGACCGCGCGAGGCCGTACGCCGCATAGAGGACGCAGAGCGCGGGGAAGTGCGTCCACTCCTTCGCCCGGGCGCAGATGATGGCGGCGGGAAGCGTGATCACGGCGATGAGCGGCGTGCAGAGCGCCGCGAGTGACCAGTGACCTGTGACCAGTGTCCCGAGAAGACTGAGCACGGCAAGAACGAAAGTTGAGAGAAACGCTGCAGCAAACCTGGGCGCGTTTCCGCCGACTTTTCCGCCGCTGAGTTTGTAGATGTGTTCGTAACTGCGGCGATTCGCATGCCAGAGTTGCTGCCGGTAGAATTGGCGGAGCGTTGCGGGTTCGCCGTGGTGGATCACCACCAGTGAGGGCAGGGCGATGACGCGCACGCCGCTTAGGTACGCGCGATACGCAAAGTCGGTATCTTCCCCGGTCGCTAGCTCCTCGTTGAAGCCTCCGAGGTTCTCGGCGACACGTCGCTGAAACAGCATATTCCGAGTCGTCGAAAGTCGGAAGGCCTCGTGGAGGACCACCTGTTTGCCTGCGAAGTCCTCGGTGCGATGATTCTTCTTCAGCCAATGAAAGAGCCACGCGGATTGAACCCAGGTCATGGGTTCTGGCGGGCGCGCCGGCCAGCCCAGGAGGACGGGTGAATCGGACGCAAGGAAACTGCAGGCCTCCATCAGCCAGTTCTGATCCGGTTCACAATCGCCATCCAGGAAGGCGATCCAGTCGCCCTTCGACGCCTTAATGCCCGCGTTGCGGCAGACCGGGATGTTGGCGCCGGGGAGCGACAGGACCACGCTGAAGCCCGCGTTCCTCGCGATATCGGGGGTGCCGTCGCTGCTACCTCCATCCACAAGGATGGTCTCGACGTTCACGCCTTCGGGGAGAATAAGCTGCTCTATGGCTCGCTGAAGCCCTGCGACATGTTTCGCCTCATTGAAAACGACGGCGATAACGGATAGCGTGTGCAGAGTTTGGGTTTCAGGCGGCATGTGTCGTCATCATATCGGGTTATGAATTTGTGAGCATTGTTTTTCTCCTGCAGGATACCGGGGCGATCCACGGTGCGGAACGTGCCACGCTGGACCTTGTCGGAGGGCTTTGCAGGGCGGGCGCGACCTGCACGATTTCCCTCATCGAAGAAGATCGGCTGAACCTCTCCTCCAGTCCATTGAGGCAGGCGTTTGAAGCGCTGAATGTGCCCGTCCTTCGTCACAGGGTGGCCGGACGGTTCTCCCGAGCCCTGGTGCAATCCATCCGCGATGACATTCGCTCGTCGGGCGGAACCGTCCTTCACAGTGTCGGCTACAAGGCCAATCTTCATGCCGGCGCGGCGACGCGGTGGGGGCGCGACGTCCCGCACGTCTGCACCGTACACGGCTGGCTTTTCCGGCCGGACCTGAAGGAACGGTTCTACGGTTGGCTGGATGTACAGGTGATGCGTCGGGCTACCGCCGTGGTGACCTTGTCCCGGTATTACGAGGATCGTCTGTTGCGCGAAGGCATCCGGCGCGAGCGTCTGTACCGCATTCCCTCGGGCATCGCGACCGCAGAGCTTGATCGCATCAGACGTCCGGACTGGGGTCGCACGCCTGAGGTGGGCATCATCGGACGATTGAGTTGGGAAAAGAACCACGGTTTGTTCCTCGATGCTGCGTCGTTGATCCGAAAAGCTGGCGTTCCCTGTCGGTTTCTCATAGCCGGCGATGGTCCGGAAAAGGAGAGAATCCAACAGCGCATCGAAGCGCTTGGGCTGCAGAGTCTCGTGTCTGCCCCGGGATTCGTGTCGCGAGAGGATTTCCTCAAGCGGGCGCATGTGGTCGTGCTTTCGTCGCGTATCGAGAACCTCCCGTACTCGATCATGGAAGCCATGGCGTGCAGTCGGCCGGTTGTTGCAACCAACGTGGGAGGGTTGGGCGATCTCGTTGATTCCGGTGAAACGGGATTCCTGGTCCCGGAAACCAAGGAAGCACTTGCCGAGGCCGTGATCAAGCTGGTGAAGGACCCTGCGCTGGCGCAGCGCATGGGGGCGTCCGGTCGCATGAAGTTCCTGGGGGAGTTTGCGCTGGAACGAATGGTGGGCGAACACCTGCGATTGTACGAGGCCTTGCGATGAACGCTTCACGCGGGGAGGTCGTCTGGAGAATTGCGTGCGTCGCCCTTGTCGTCGTGTATCTCCTGACGTCGCCGCAGAGCTGGCAGTTTGAGAGCTTCGACGAATTGGACTATGTGGGACTGGCCCGATCGCTCGCCGCGGGAGACGGCTACACCATGGAGGGCGTTACGCACACGCTGTATCCACCGGCGTATCCGTTGCTCCTTTCGATCATCCATCGCCTTGATCCCCGGGGGTGGGCGTGGATGTACATGCTGAACGCGCTCTGCGGATCGCTGGCGTGTGTCATCGCCGCGACATGGATACGTCGATCGTTCGGAACCCCTGGGAAACTCGCGGGCTGGCTTGCATTGGGCTCGTACTACAGTTGGAGTTTTTCGACCCGGTATCTTATTTCCGAGCCGCTGTTCCTGCTTGGTAGCTTCTTCGCGCTCGGGTGCGCGTGGCGGGGGTTGAATGGAGATTCGAGGTGGCGATACTGGCCTGCAGGGGTCGCGGTGGGTCTTCTCTTGTCCGCGATGACCCGATCGGGCGCAGTGGCCTTGACCGCCGCGCTCTTCCTGGCCGGCGTACTCCATGCCTTGCTGAACGACAAACGATCCGGCTTCAAACTTGCTGTTGCGTCCGCGATCGCCGGCGGGGGATTCTTCCTCTTCTGGGAAGTGCGCGCAGCGGTCATGAATCCGGATGCCCGCGAGTCCTATTTCCTGTGGGCTGCGCGGTTCCTCGGGTTGTCAACCGGCGAGGGAACGTTGGTCGCAGCAAATCCCGGCGAAGGCGTTACCGATGCGACGGCGACGTGGGGCGGTCGATGCCTCCATCTCGTTCATGAAGTCGGCGAGTACCTTGCGTCCGCGGCCCGGCCTGGCGATAACTTTGGACCTCTCGCCATGCTTCTCGCGTTCTGCGTGGTGACCGGTGCGTGTGTGCACATGAGCCGACATCGTTCGTCTCCGCTGGCCTTATACCTGGCGGTGTCTCTCGTCGTTTTCAGTCTGACATCGTGGGTCACGAGCTATCCTCGATATCTCTACGTCGTCGGCCCGCTGCTCTACCTCTTTGCCGTCGAGGGCGCAGCGTTCCTTGGTGACGGAAGACCGGGACAGCGTTTGCTGTTCCTGCTCACGGGGCTGATGGGGTTGACGATCACATGGCGCACAGGGGCGGATTTCGTTCCCGGCGAGTCCTTGGAGGAACGATACCAGGCGGCCCAGTTCGTCGTCTGTGCGGTCCTGTATTGCCTCTGCATTGTTCAGTCTGTCCGGCCGCTTCGGATGGGACCCATTGTGTGCGCTCTCATGATCGCGCTTCCGGCCTTGAACTTCGCGCATAGCGGAATGCTTCTCTTTCATCGATGGAAGAGTCAGCAAACGGGCGAGGCGCTTCGCGCAAAGAACATGACCGGTCTCGAGCAGTGCGCGGAGTGGCTCCGGACTCAGACGCCTGAGAACGCCAGGATCCTTTCCTCCTTTCCACGCCTCGCCACGATTCTTGCCGATAGGATGGTGATGCCGGCGCCAATGGATACGGGAGCATCGCTGGCTGGATTCCCCGGCTACGTATTGCTCAGCGGTGATCTTGTCGGGGTTCCCGCGTTCAGGCAGCATGATGAACGGGCGTTGGAGACCATGGCAAAGGCAGCAGGGTTCGTAGCCGTTTTCGAAGCGGGCGATGCAGCCGTGCTCGCTCCGCAGGCTGGCGCCGGGGCGGAGTAGGTGATGCAATGAAGATGCGACATATCGTGGGTCTCTTGCTGCTGGGCCTGTCAGTGCTGGCCACTCAGCATCATGTGGCGAGGTTGCTGAGTTCAGACGGGAACATCGAGAGCAACGCCATCCGGGCCTATATCACGTTCTTCCGGATCGGACTGCTCTTGACGGCCTTCGTATGCCTCGTGCCTGCGGGCAATGCCCGGCGGCGATTCGGTGTCGCTCTTTATGTGCTGGTTCTTCTGGGTCTCTTGGAAGGTGTCTGTGCCTTGTTGTTCCGCATGAGTCGGCACGGGTGGCATTTCTGGGATCAGTCGTCGCTGCCTGCGATGATGGTGCAGCACCCGTACCTTGTCGGCCTCCCGAAGCCCGGAGTCGATGTGGTCCGACGCGATGTCCATATCGTGCACAATGCGGACGGCTATCGCGGACCAATCCTGCCCGCATCGAAAGCGGAGGGCAAACGTCGCGTCGTCACGCTAGGCGGCTCTTCAACGTACTGCACGGGGCTTGGCGAGGGCGATACATGGCCTGAGCAGCTTGCGGTCGGTCTTGGTGAGAGCTGGGAGGTTGCCAACCTGGGAACCCCGGGACACAGCAGTGTTGAGCATGTCGTCATGGCGGCGCTGCGTCTCCGTGATCTGGCACCGGACGTCGCCCTTATCTACTGCGGGTGGAATGATGCCCGATCCCTGGGTGTGAAGGATCTGGCGCAGGACTACTCCGACTACCACGGCAAACAACTCTATGACGCGCTGAGTCTTCCCCGCGTCTGGACGGGCCCTGATTTCGCGCTGATGCGGCTTGTAGTCAGGGCTTTCCAAAAAGCGGGCTGGCTGATGAAGACGCCGCCGGACACGATCAAGGTCCAAGCGGAGAGGTCGGACGACAATATGGATCGTGCGCTGGTCCTGTACCGGCGCAACCTGGGCTCGCTTGCCGCCGTATGCCGGTCGCAAAACATTGAGCCGGTCTTCATTCCGCAGGTGCTGAACTACACCATGCTGACGAACTATGCGTCGTACGGATGGATGCCTTATGTGAAGGATTCGGAACTCCAGGATGTCATGTCGCGGTACAACGAGGCCATGCGCGAGGCGGCTGCGGCGAATGAGGTCCGCTTTGCGGGCGCCATCCTGACACAAACCTGGGACGAGGCAGACTTCATTGACCAGGGCCATTTTTCTGTCGAGGGCAGCAAGAAGTTCGCCGGCGTCATGGCCGCAGAACTGAAATCACTTCACGCGCGCTAATTGCGTTGCGATTGTGGGTAGTGCGTCATCTTGAAGAGTCAAGCGGTTTTGGAAGGGCCCGGACTCCGGTCCGGGCCGAAGAGCGGACGCGAGCGGAGTCGCGTCCCTACCGGGTGAAGGGACGGATTCAAACCGCCCCCTTGCCCGATTGTGGCTTTGCTTGAGCTGTTGACGCGGTGTATAAGCGCAACGGCCCGAACGAGTCGCTGTATATGTTCTATCTCGACCTTTTCAAGACTCTGAACGAAGAAGGCTTACGGTACCTTGTCGTGGGCGGGGTGGCGGTGAACCTGTATGGGGTCGTGCGGCTCACGATGGACGTCGACATTGCTGTGGATCCGGATCCTGATCAGGCACACCTGTGGCCCGCGGTTCTGCAACGATTGAGATTGCAGACTCGCGTGCCTGTTGGCTGGAAGGACATCTATGATCCTGTCGTTCGCACGAGGCTTAAGCGGGAGAAGAATCTGATCGCATTCGGGCTTGTCGGTCTCGACCCTGAAACACCTGCGGTGGATATCCTTTTTGACCTGCCTGGCCCATTTGGTGAGTTGTATGCTCGAAGACGCACCACGGACGTTGACGGAGTGAGTCTACCGCTAATCGGCATAGACGATCTGATGGCGATGAAGCGAGCGGCTGGAAGGGCAAAGGATTTGAGTGATCTGAATCATCTGCGACGGATTCAACATGAAACGTGAGTGGACAATCCTGAAAGCTCCGAGTGACGACCTGGATCGGTCGGCACCGTATGATGTGCCCGATGAGCAACTCGTCCAATTCGGACGTCTGACTCCGCTTCAGCGTCTCTCGTGGCTTGACGAGGCCCGATTGTTCACGCTCAAAGCTGCGTTGCCCATCCAGCGCACAAGGAAGGCGAAGCATGGTTGAAGTTTCCATCGTCATGCCCTGCCTGAATGAGGCGGACACCGTCGTGACCTGCGTCCGGAAGGCGGTCAAGGCCTTGAAGGATGCCGGGATTCACGGCGAGGTCATTGTTGCCGACAATGGCAGCAAGGATGGTTCGCAGGACCTTGCGCGAAAAGAGGGCGCCCGCGTTGTAGACGTCGCGGCGAAGGGATACGGCAGCGCACTCATGGGCGGGATACAGGCCGCCCAGGGAAAATTTGTCATCATGGGGGACGCCGACGACAGTTACGATTTCCTGGAGACGCCGAAGTTCGTGGCCAAGCTCCGGGAAGGGTATGACCTCGTCCAAGGTTGTCGTCTGCCGTGGGGCGGGGGGACCATCATGCCCGGTGCGATGCCCTGGTCGCACCGATGGATCGGCAACCCGATGTTCTCGGTCTTGTCGCGCTGGTGGTATCACGCGCCGATCCACGACATCTACTGCGGCATGCGCGGCTTTACCAAGGCGCACTACGAAAGCCTTCACCAGCGCTGTACGGGCATGGAGTTCGCCACGGAGATGATCATCAAGTCCAGCCTCTACCGCTGCAGGATGGCCGAGGTGCCGATCACGCTCCACAAAGATGGACGTATCGCTCATCCGCCGCATCTGAAGACCTTTCGCGACGGCTGGCGCACCCTGCGGTTTTTCCTGATGTATACGCCCCGCTGGCTTTTCCTCGTTCCCGGAATACTCCTGATCCTGCTGGGCTTCATAGGGTATGTGCTGGCGCTGCCGGCGGTTGAAATCCGGGGTGTGATCTTTGACGCGCATACACTGCTTTTCTCCACGCTCGCCATCCTGATCGGATACCAGGCCATCCTGTTCGCGATTTTCACGAAGACGTACGCAATCAATGAAGGGCTCCTTCCCCCTGACTCGCGGTTCATGAAGATTTTCAAGGTGCTGAACCTTGAGCGAGGCATCATCCTTGGATTCACCGGAGCTGCCGCAGGGGCAGCGCTCCTGCTGTGGGCGGTCAATCTGTGGCGGCTGAACGATTTCGGGGCCATGGACTATGCGCGGACCATGCGTTGGGTGATCCCGGGCGCCATGCTCACGGCTTTGGGTGTCCAGACCGTCTTCTCGAGCTTCTTTGTCAGCATCCTTGGCATGAAGAAGAAGTAGCCCACGATGCAGTCGCCCTCCGAGTTTGACGAATACGCCGACGACTACGAGAAGGCTCTTGCAAAGGGCATTTCCGTTTCAGGCGAAAGCAAGGAGTACTTTGCCAGGGCGCGCGTGGAATGGTTGCGGCAGTGCCTTGGCGAACCTCCGCCGTCGCTCGGACTCATTCTCGACTATGGCTGCGGCACGGGCACGGCAACGCCGTACCTGCTGGAGTCCCTTGGCCCGAAGCGACTGCTTGGCGTCGATGTGTCCGGTCGCTCGGTTGACGTGGCGCGACAGGAGTTCGGATCGGAACGGGTCGCCTTCGAAACAATCGCGGCCCCGTTGCCGGGCGAAAGTGTGGATCTGGCATTCTGCAACGGCGTGTTTCATCACATACCGCCATCGGAGCGACCGAAGGCCCTGTCGTATGTCTACGACAGCCTGAAGCCCGGGGCATGCTTTGCGTTCTGGGAGAACAATCCATGGAATCCGGGAACGCAGTGGGTCATGGCGCGCATCCCGTTCGACCGCGACGCGGTCAAGATTTCCCCGACCGGGGCGAAGCGGCTTCTGCGCGCCGCCGGATTTGAGATCGAACGCACGGATTTCCTTTTCGTCTTTCCCCGATTCCTGAAGATACTCCGTTCGCTCGAACGGATCATGACGCCACTGCCGCTGGGCGCCCAATACATGGTGCTTGCGCGAAAACCAGGTCGGGCGTGATTCGCGCGTTACTCCTTGCGAAAGGAGTACGAACCATCGGATCCGATAACGGCCCTGAAAACCGTACGCCCCTCAAAGGCGCGGGCGAGACACTCCAGGGCGGATCCCTCAAGGCTCCTGCCGTAGATCACGTTGCCGCGCAGCAGCGGGTCATTAAAGACGAAGCCGGATGAGTACCGCAGATCCTGTGGATCGGGACTGCCGTAGAGAACCACAGCCTTGGAAATCCCTGCCGCTGAGACCGCCTTGCTGAGTCCGGCGTCCGCGCCTTCGTAGGCCCCGGAATAGCGCGGCCAGATGTATTGTGGCCAATAGTGGACCAGCCCGTGCACGGTTGAGACGACAAGAAGGATCGCAAGGACGGCCGCAGCCGTATCGGACTTCGGCGCAGGTCCTCGTCCGGCTTGGAATGCGACGAAACCACGTCGGAGCGAGCTGGCCACCAGAATCACGACAAACGGCAGCGCCATGAAGTAATAGCGGGCCTCGTACTCCAGGCCGTAGTACGAATAGAAGAAGTACCAGGCGGGGACGCATAGCGTCGCGACCAGGCACGTTGCCTCGACGCGATTCAGTCGGCCACCCAGCACGAGGAACAGCAGGGGAGCGAGCGACGAAGGCCAGCCGAAAAGAACTTTGTTGAAGCGCAGCAGGGTCCAGAGGCCCTGGTCTATCGCCGCCGCGACGGTATAACCCCCGATGAAGCCCATGGCGGGGCTCATCTTGGGAGACAGGGGATTCAACAATGCCAGGTCATATCCTGAACCGAGGAAGGAACCCAGCATGGCCTTGTTGCCGGCCGCCTGGAATGCGAGGGGAAGAAGCGCGCCGAGGATGATGGATGGAAGCCCTGCCATGGTTCGGCGAAGCCCGCTTCCGCGGAGGAAATAGAAGACCATCAGGAGAGGGATTGCCAGGGCGGGGGCATCCTGCGGCCTCGTGATCATGCACAGTCCGGCCGCCATGCCCATGCCCGCAAATGCTGCGTGTGACGAACGGCCGGCTTCTTCCCTGGCGTTCGCATGGATCCACAGCGCCGCCGCCAGCAGGCCGTACATGAGGAAGGTCGTATGAGACATGAAGGAGCCGCTCAAGAGGAGTGCGAGGGGGGAAAGGACGAAGAGCAATGTGGCGGGTCTGGAGACCGTTCGCTCCGAGACCTTTTCGCCGATGTAGGCCAGACACGCTGTGCCAACCGCGTGTGCAACGGGCAGCGCCAGAATCTCCGCGCCGACTTTCATCCATGCGGCGAGCCAGAGCGAGTGGCCGAGAAAATACTTCGAGAACCAGCGGCTTCCATCCAGCATGTTTACGTTGTACTGGATGAAGAATTCGGGGCAGGGAGGCGTGGGCGCAGTCCACAAACCCAGGGCGAGGATCTTGGCCTGAAAATGCTGGCTCACCGCGTCGGTTACGTGGGGAATCCCGTCGAAGACGAATGCCTGGACGGCATATCCCGCCACGCCGGCGAGCATCGCTGTCGCAGAAGCAAAACGCGCGAGCGACAATCCCAACGTCCAGTTCCAGCATGCCCGCATGCTTCGCCAAATTCCATCGAAGATGCCCGGCGCCAGGGAGAGGGCCAGTAGCGCGGTCAAGCTGAGTTGTGAGGTGTTCAGGAGGCGAATCTGTTCGTCGGCGAGATGCCCGTCTTCGGACAGCAAGGATGCCAGATAGCGCATGGGAACGATCCCGAGCAGCGTTGCTGCAAGAGCGGCAAGTGCCATTAACCAGATCGCAACGCGCATGGGGACGGGTGTAATCACACAACCATCTTAGCGGTCCCGGCGACGACGTGTCACTTGCATCCTGTTGGCCCTTCGGCATGAACGGGATTGTTGCCCAAGGCTTCGGCTTTCGCGTATGCTCGTCGGCAGGTGGTGCTATTCATGGACGGGACTCCTGAAATCCTTCTAGTCATGCCGGTGTACAACGAACAGGCTTCTGTTCGTAAGGTCGTGACTGAGTGGTTCCAGGAGGTCAGCGACTGGACTGAGAACTTCGTCTTTCTTGCCATCGATGACGGTTCCAAGGACGGCTCCTTAAAGATCCTGAACCGGCTCCGCGAGCAACTTGGCCCGAGGTTCGAAGTCGTATCGCATACCAACAGGGGACATGGCCAGACGTGCCTCGCTGGCTACCGCATGGCGATCGAGCGCGGCATTCCCTGGATCTTCCAGCTCGATTCCGACGGACAGTGTGATCCCCAGTTTTTCTTCCGCCTGTGGCGTATGCGCGAGAAACACGATGTGATCTATGGCGTGCGCACGCGGCGTGACGACGGGTTCCGTCGAATCCTTGCGAGCTTCGTTCTCCGCTATTTCCTTTTCGCCGTAACCGGCGCGATGTGCCGTGACGCGAATGTGCCGTACCGCCTTATGCGGACGGACGTCGTGGCGAAACATATCCATAGAATCGGACCCGATTTCTTTCTCGCCAACGTTGCGCTCTCGGTCCTCCTGCGGAAGGATCATTCCGTACGCACGGGTTATGTGCAGATTCATTTCCGGGAGCGCTATGGCGGCGAGCCCACGGTGAAACTCTCCAATTTCGGCGGCAAGGCATTTGAGTTGCGTCGCCAGCTGAAGGCTATCCAGCCTGCGGCTTCCTGATGGAAGAATGATCGTATGCCCACGGAACACACGGACTACACGGACGTCGGAGACCGCAGAGAAGTTGTTTGCCCACGGAGGGCGCGGATGACGAGGATAGCCGACAGAGCAGAGCTTTCTCTTTTTCCTTTTCTGAACATCCTCCGCATCCGTGACCTCCGTGGGCCACAACTTCTTCCTCTTTCCGTGTGTTTCGTGGGCAATATCTTCCGATCCGTATTCATCCATGGTTGTAAGTGGGCGACATGAGTAATCCCGAAGTCAGCATCGTAACCAGCACCTACAATCGCGCGGAGATTGTGCGCAAGGCGATTGAATCTGTCCGGGCACAGGACTTCACTGCGTGGGAAATGTGTGTGGTGGGGGACTGTACGCCGGATCACACAGAAGCCGTTGTGAGGAGTTTCGGCGATGCCCGCTTGAAGTTCTACAATCTCCCGGTGAAGTCGCCGCCCCGCAGTCACGGTTCCATTGCGAAGAACCACGCCATCTTCAAGATGTCCACGGCGCCCTACATCGCCTATCTGGATGACGATGACGTGTATCACCCGAACTTCCTCTCTTCGATGATGGCCTTCATCAAGTCCGTTCCGAAGGCCCGCGCTGCCTATTGCCGTTGCCAGTACCTCGACAAGAAGTCAGGCAAGCGGATCTGGGGCAACCCGTTCCAGCGATGGCTGCATGGGTACTCGCGCGAAAAGCTCAAGAAGTACAACTTTATCGACACGGACTGCATGGTCCACGAGAAGTCGCTGATCGAGGAAGTGGGCGGCTGGAACCCTGACTACTACTTCGACGACTACGAACTGTGGCTTCGCATGAGCGAGAAGTGTGATTTCGCCTATTACAACAAGGTCTTGGTCGACAAGTTCGTCGACGAGTCGCCGTTCTTTGTCCGGCTGTTCGCGAAGGGCACGAAGATCCTCCGGCACGGGAGAACTACTCCGCTGGAGTGAAGTGATCTTCCGGGTGAGTGCATGAAGACCCTATTCTGGTTCTCGCTGCTCGGCTTGATCTACATCTATGTCGGCTATCCCTGCCTGATCGCCCTGTGGGCCCGACTCAGGACGAAGCCCGTGCGCCGCGGCACGTTCACCGGGACTGCCACGGTGCTGATGTCCTCCTACAACGAGGGCGAGGCTCTTGCACGCAAGCTGAAGGCTTTTCGCGATGCGGCGGCGTACAGCACCATCGACGAGATCCTGGTGGGATCCGATGGCTCGACGGATGGTTCCATGGAGCAAATCAGGCGCGGGCTTGATAGCAAGGTGCGTCTGGTCGATTTTCCCGCGCGTCGCGGGAAGGCGTCCGTGCTCAACGATCTCATCGCCCTGTGCCGTTCCGAGATCCTGGTCTTCTGCGACGTCCGTCAACGATTGGATCGTGAGGCGATTGCGAGACTATTGGAGAACTTTGCCGACGAGAAGGTCGGGGTGGTTTCCGGCGAACTGCATCTGGAGGAGCCGGTGGATCGCGTCGGGGCAGGCGGGGTGGGGGCGTATTGGCGATACGAGAAGTGGATCCGGAAGAGCGAGTCCGCCGCGGGTTCGGTGCCGGGTGCAACCGGAGCGCTGTATGCGATTCGAAGATCGCTCGTCAGACCCATTCCATCCAGCACGCTGCTGGATGACGTAGCCATCCCCATGCAGGCTGTCATGCAGGGATGGCGTTGCGTGTTTGATGAGCGCGCGGCCGCGTTCGATCAAGTCAGCAGCGACATCTCGACCGAGTCTGTGCGTAAGAGGCGAACGATCGCGGGCAACATCCAGCTTATCCGCCTTTTCCCCGGCTATCTCCTTCCTTGGCGAAACCCCATCTGGTTTCAATTCGTCTCGCACAAGGTGTCGAGGCTCTTTTCTCCGTTCCTTCTATTGGGACTGCTGGTGTCCAGTCTCTGGCTTGCACCCGATTGGCGGTGGGCTGAGTCCGTGGCATATGGTCAGGCCGCTGTCTACCTTGCAGCGCTGGCAGGATCACGGCGCAGTGCCCGTAGCGGTCTTCCTGGACGTCTTGCCGGTATCGCACGTGCGTTTGTATCCATGAATTTTACGACGTTACTTGCATGGGGCGACGCTTTATCGGGCCGATTCGAAGCCCGCTGGCAGCGCTCTCCTGTCGTATCTGCTTCGTAGGGAGCCACTACACCCGTCTTGCCATTCCCGCCCCGTTCTATGGGATGTCCTTTACAGGTATTGGTAACCGAAGGTATCTTCTTGTTGTAGAAGGCTTTTTATTCAGGTTCACGGGGTTAAGCGAATGCCGAATCTGTGCATCTTTTGGGGGCAAGGAGAACGTGTACCATCGCCGCGCCGGCATTCTGCGCTTTGCATTTCTATGAAACGAGAATCTTCATCCCTTTTGCTATCCATCACCCGGAGCATGACCGTGAGCGTTCTGGCGTTCATTCCGCTGGCGTCCTGGTCTGCGGATTACTACGTGAACGATACTGTCACGAACGGTGATGTTTATTGTTCGGCGCCGGGAAACGACACCAACACGGGCACGTCGGCCTCGTCGCCACTTCTCTCCATCGCGACGCTTATTTCGACGAAGGATCTGGAGCCTAACGACGTCGTGTACATCGACACCGGGTCCTACACGAACTATACGATCAGCATCGGCTCGGACGATTCGGGCTCGTCGTCAGGCTACGTGACATTCCAGGGAAGCACGACGGACGGCGGAACGATCATCGACCGTGCGAACACCGGAGCGAACGGGTTCGTCCTGACCAGTGCGTCGTACCTTCGATTCCGCAACCTGGCCATCAAAACGGCGAACTTCGGCATCATCAGCACAGGCGGCGGAAACCTGGATTATGAGAGTGTCAGGATTTCGGACTGCAACCAGGTAGGATTCTACATCAACGGGACGCCGAACGTCATGCTGCGACGGTGCGCTGTCCTCAACACAACGATTGGCACATGGAACGCACCGAGCGCCACGAACACGAGTTGGGATCAGTCGATCTTCTGGAACAACTCGTTTGCGATCGACAACTTCGAGCGTGTAACGATCAGTAATAGTATCATCGTGGGTGGCACGGCGTTCCGGCAGAACAAGCCGACGGCTGGCGACTACAATATCTTCTGGGATACCGATCTTGGATTCTCATGGGGACTGCTCAGCGAAATGCAGGCGGACAGGGGATCTTTCTTCAACTCGACGGTGATGGACCCGCTCTTTGTCAATGCCTCGGCGACAAACCTTCATCTCCGAAGCGTCGTGGGAACCTACTCGAACGGCACCTTTGTGACGTACACGAACCACAGTCCGGCCATCGACTTTGGTGATCCCGTGGCCGTGTTCACGAACGAAACGGCGCCCAACGGTTCAAACGTCAACGTGGGGACCTATGGCAATACGGCACTGGCGGCTCGCAGTCGGACGAATCGGTGGCTGCTCGCCCTGTCCTACAATGACGGCGGCCTGCTTTCCGGTGCAACCAACATCCTGCGCTGGCGGTATGGCGCGTTCACTAACGGTTCGCTGGTCAACGTTCAGTACTCGACCAACGGGTCTTCGAGCTGGACCTCCATATCGAATAACGTGCCGGTGACCAACCGCCAGGTGAACTGGAATGTCACGGGTCTGGGCAGCATCGTCGCGAGTTGGCGGGTGGTCAGCGCCACGGACTCCAATACGTTTGCTGTCGGCGCCAAAAGGTTGGCGATCAACGGCGCGCGACCGCCGTACTACGTAAACGACGCATCAACAGCAGGCGACACCTACTGCACGGCCGCGGGCAGTACGACCAACACGGGGTTGACTCCGGGGTCGCCGATGCTGACCCTGCAAGCGCTCTTTACCGCACACGTACTGGGTCCGGGCGACATTGTGTACGTTGACACCGGCGTCTACTCCAACGAGACGACTACCGTTCCTCCCACGGATTCGGGCTCAGCCCATGCGCACATGACCATCCAGGGAAGCACGAACATCTTTACAGGCATCACGGTTTTGGACCGCAATCTTGTGAGTTCCGATGTGCTGGTGCTGAACGGCTCCCGCTTCGTGGAGATTCGGAACATGGAAGTTCGCGATGGTCGTTTCGGGATCAACATCGGCTCGGCAAGCATCGATGTCGAGGTCTTCGATGTGCGATCGTTCGGGAACAGCCGCGGGTTCTATTCCACGTCGCCCAGCAACCGGTTCATTCGCTGTGTCGCCGCAAACAATGCGATCGGGGCCCAGGTCGATTCTGCCGGGGTGGGTGCGTCCTTTGAGAATTTCGTGGCTTGGAGCAATGACACGGCGTTCAGCATTTCGCCCGGCGTAGCGCTGAGCAACAGCATCATTGTGGGGGGCACGGCGTTCTCCATCAATTACCCGTCTTCGGGCGATTACAATATATTCTGGAAGACCGCTCTCGGGTATCCGACCCTGAATGAGCTGCAGGAAGGACTCGGCATCTTTTTGAACAGTACGGTCCTGGATCCCCTGCTCGCGAATCCATCTGCTGGATTATTCCATCCTCGCAGCGTGGTCGGCACCTATAGCAACGGAACGTTTTCCACGTATGCCGAGCACAGTCCGTGCATCGACCTTGGCGCACCTTCAGCCTCATTCACCAATGAGCCTTCGCCGAACGGTGGTCGTATCAATATCGGCAACTACGGTGACACGGTGGAGGCGAGCAAGAGTCGCACGAACGCGTGGCTGCAGGTCCTGTCGTTCACGGACGGTGGCACACTGAATGCGGCGACGGGCTCGACGGACTATGTGTATTGGACCTCGGGGAACTTCCCGACAGGTGCCTTGGTGAGCATCGAAGTGTCATTGGATTCCGGCAACTCGTGGTTGACGGTTCAAACGAATATTCCCGCCACAGCGGGATCATACCTGTGGAGCAACACAAACTATCCGTCGAGCCGGTTTGCCCGCTGGCGGGTGGTTAGCCAGAGCGATACGAACGTCCTCAGTGCAACGACGGTAACAAACTTCACCTATCGCAACGGTCCATTCGTTTACTACGTCAATGATGCGCTTGGCGCAGGCGATATGTACTGCACGGCGCAAGGCAATGACGCCAACCTTGGAACCGCACCCGCCAGCCCCAAGGCCAGTATCTCGTCCGTGCTCTCGACGCATGACCTTGAGCCGGGCGACATCATCCTGATCGATACCGGCCTGTTCCCTGCTGATCTTTCTGTGACGATCGATTCGGGGGACAGCGGTACGGCGGCGGAGCCTGTTCTTATTGTCGGTAGCACGAACGTTTGCGCCGGGGGCAGCACCATCATACGCGCGACCACCCTTGGTGCCGTATTTGATGGTGTGCGATTCGCCTCCAGCGCTGCCCATGTGCATCTTAAGAACTTGACGGTACTGCGTCGATTGAACGGAATCGGCGTAGAGGCAGGCGCGACGGGACTTGTATTCGAGGGGATTTCTGTAATCTCCAATGGGTTGTCCGGCATCTCCGTTGCGGGCGCATCGGGTGTTTCTATGCGTCGTATTCTCGCCCGGGCCAATGAGGGTAGCGGTATTTCGGTGAGTGGCAATTCGGGGGTCGCCATCGAGAATTCCGTCATGTGGAAGAACAACGAGTCGGGGCTGAGTGTCGCGGCCGGCGTGGTGACCATGACCAATAGCGTGATCGGTGCATCCGGACAGCGCGCCCAGGCCATATCGGCGGCGACGACGACCAATGTGATCAGCGACTTCAACTGCCTATTTGTAGAGAGCAATGCCGTGGTGGCCACCATTGCATCAGTCGGACGCAATGCAGATACGCTTTCTGCCTGGACTGCATTCACAGGACGGGACGGCAGCAGCCTCGATGCCGATCCTCTCTTTGAAGACCCTGACGGCGGCGATTTCCATGAAGAGACGGAGACCTCGCAGGGCCGCCATAAGGCCTGCATCGGCTTGCAGAATGACATTCGAACGTCTCCGCTAATCGACGCAGGGGCAAAGTCCTCCGTGTACACCAATGAAGCGGGTGCCAATGGCGCGCGCATTAACATCGGACTCTTCGGCAATACGGCGGAGGCGAGCCGCGGACGCTCCGATCCCTGGCTGCTTGCGGCCAGTCTCGGGGGCGGGGGATGGGTGCAGGGTACGAGCCGTCTGCATTGGGTGGCTGGCAACATCTCGACGAGTGATCTGGTTCGTGTTGACTACACGACCAACGGTGGCGCCTCGTGGACCGTGCTGAGCAACAACATCAGCGGATTGTCGGAATCTGTTACCTGGAACACCACGCTTGTGGCCGACAGTCCGGCCTGCTACTGGCGCGTCATCCTGTTGTCCGATACAAACGTGTCCAGCCAGACAACCAACTTCTTCTCGATTCGCAACGCGCCGCTGAACATCTATGTTGATGACGGAGTCACGAACGGGAATGCCTTCGCCACGGGTGTAGCCGGGGCGACGAACTGGGTGGCTTCGGCCGCCGCGCCGCTGAATTCACTGCAGTCGGTCCTGAATGTCTTCAATCTGGAGCCGGGTGACAGGGTCTTCATCGATACCGGCGTCTACACGAGCACGGCGAATCTCGGTTTCGGAAGGCTGAACAGCGGCATTTCGACATCACCCGTGGTGATTGTTGGCAGCACCAATCGCTGCGCCGGCGGAAGCACGCTCGTGCAGCGTGGCGTCCAATCTGAGCCCGCGGGCATGACATTCAACCTCGGCCGCTGGGTCACGGTTTCGAACCTTAC
>CAZCZZ010000043.1:31919-35368 GCA_964503335.1 uncultured Verrucomicrobiota bacterium | reverse complement strand
GGCTCCGCGACATCGATCTCCACCGCCTGGCCCTCGGCCTTCACAGCCGTGGGCACCCGGTTCTTCCACTCCACCTTGTGCGGATAGAGGACCAGCTTGTGTTCCGCGGTGTCATCAAATACCGCCATCTTTTCGGAGCCGACCACAACAAGGCGCTGCTCCTTGAAAGGATGCAGCCAGCTCACGAAGATGTGGGCCTCCACGCCGCTGGGGAATACAAACTGGCTCATCGTCACATCGTAGATCTGATGACTGAGGTAGGCGCCGCCCCAGCAGACCACGTGCGTCGGTTCCTCGCCGAGCAGGGCCAGCATGACCGAGATGTCGTGCGGGGCGAAACTCCAGAGGATGTTCTCCTCCGACCGGATCTTTCCGATGTTCAGACGGTTGGAGTAGAGGTAACGGATCTGGCCGAGTTCCCCCTTTGAAATCAGTTGCGACAGCTTTTTGACCGCAGGGTGATACTGGAGGATATGCCCCACCATGAGGATGCGCTGGTTGCGCCGGGCCAACTCGACCAAAGCCTCCCCGTCTTCGACGGTCAGCGCCAGCGGCTTCTCCACAAAAACATCCTTGTCGGCTCGCAGGGCGCGCGACGCCATCGCGAAATGAGCCGCCGCAGGCGTGGCGAGCACTACGGCACGGATCGCCGGATCGGCCAGGACGTCCTCGTACTCGGCGGCGAAACCGACGCCCGGATACTGCGTCTTCACCGTTTGGGCCAGCGCTTCGTTGCGCTCGCAGACGGTGCGAAGAACCCCGAGTTCATTGAATACGCGGACAAGGTTCTTGCCCCAATAGCCCATGCCGACCACCGCGACGTATCGCTCTGCTGATGCCGCACCTGATTTTCCGGTCTTGGTCACAAAGACTTCGCCCCCTGTGTCTCCGACACTGTGAATCGGTCAAGAATAGCCAAAAGGTCCCTGCGCGTCACCATGTCACTGTATTTCTCGATACACTTCTTCCGGGCGCGTTCCCCGAGCGAGCGAGCACGGCCCGGATCGCCAAGCAATTCGCCCATCGCCCGGGCAAGCGCCTGCACATCGCCTGCAGGCACCGTCAGGCCGCAACCGTTCAGGACGGCTGGCAAGTCGGCCACCGCGGAGGCAATTACAGGACGTTCCATCGCCATGGCTTCGAAAACCTTGCAGGGCATCTGGGATTGCGCCAGCAGATTGTCCTTCTGGGGCAGGACGATCAGGTCCGCCAGGCTCAGGTACAGCGGCATCCGGTCGTGAGGCTGGGGGCCTGCAAGGATAACGTGCGAACCCCATTTCGGGTGGCGCGTAAGTTCACCCGCATGCTCGTTGCGCGGCCCCACCACCAGAAACCGCAGGTCCGTCCGCCCCGTCTCTGCCATCGCCTCGAGAATCCACTCCAGCCCTTTGTGGGGCCTGGCCACGCCGCCGAACACGATCAGCTTGAACCCTTCGAGTCCGAGCGACAACTTGAGCGCCCGCACATCCGACTCCGGCGCGGGTTTGAAATGATCGCAGTCCACACCCACAGGCAGCACGCTGCCGCCGAACTTCGCCTGGAGAAACGTCGTCGTGGAGATGACGTGGTCCACGCGGGGAATGAGACCCTCTACGAAAGAGGTGTAGTTGTCTTCCATCGGGTGATGAGCATGCCGCAGCCAGTCCATCGCCCGCGCGCCCGGCGGCTTCATCCGCGTCACGGCACCATCCCACTCGTCGAGATAGGCCATTACTTTGCAGCCCGTGCGACGACGCGTCCAAAGCGCGACGGGAATTGTATTGCCGACCGCCTTGACGGCGATGATGACATCACCCGTGAGTTCAGCGCTCAGCTTACGTGCGGCGGTAAAATAGTTCGGGAAGCGATACATCCTTGGCAGAGGCAGCACCGTGTAAGGGAACGAATCCCGGTACATCGCGCACACCCCATGACCGAGATCGGGGCCCACAATCCGGACTTGATGCGTCGCTTCCAGATGCCGGGCCAACGTCGTCACCGGACCGATCACCGGGCTGCTCACATCCGATACGAGGAAATCTACCCTCATCGGCGGCGGAGCCGCGCTGCGCGCGGCAAGTCTTTCGTTGCGGGCATCCGCGGAATCGAGTTAAGTACGCGGCCACGGGGATCGAAACTATGCGAATTGTCATCATCGGCGCCGGGCCCTGCGGACTCGGCGCGGCACATCGACTGAACGAACTGGGCCACACGGATTTTAAAGTCTACGACTCCAACAACCACGTCGGCGGCCTCGCCACGTCGTTCTATGACGAAAAGGGATTCACCTGGGACATCGCGGTCCATGTCGCCCACTCGCATTACCACTACGTCGACAAGCTGATGGACAGCCTCCTGCCCGACGGCTTCTATCACCACATCCGCATGTCCTGGGTGCGCGAGTACGGGACCTTCATCCCCTATCCCTTCCAGAACAACATCCGCCACCTTCCGCATGACGAGAGGCAGGAGTGCGTCGATGGACTTCTCAAGCTCCGCGATCACAAAGGCCCCACGCCGCCGGTCACCAACTTCAAGGAGTGGATCCTCGCCACTGCAGGCGAAGGCATCGCAAAGCACTTCATGGTTCCCTACAACAAGAAGATCTGGACGGTTGACCCGTCGCAGATGAACCACACCTGGCTCGGCGACCGGGTTCCCAAGGTGGACGTCGAGCGCGTGCTTCGAAACATCGCCGAAGGTCGCGATGACGTGGCCTGGGGCCCGAACTCCACGTTCCAGTTCCCGAAGACAGGCGGCACGGGCGCCATCTGGAACGAGATGGCGCGCAGGCTCCCGGAGGGATGCATCAAGCTCTCCACATCGCTCGTAAAGCTCGACGCGAAGAACAAGGTCGCCGAGTTCTCCGACGGGACGGTCGAGAAATACGACCACTTGATATCGACCATGCCGATCGTGAAGCTGACCGCGATGATCGGCGACAAGGCCATCCACAGCCGCGCGTCCCAACTCAAGCACACGCGCGTCTACGTGGTCTGCCTGGCCCCCAATTTCAAGATTCCAAAGATCCTGGAAGACAAGACGTGGGTCTATTGCCCCGAGGACCGCTGCATCTTCTACCGCGTCACACCGTTTTCGATCTTCTCGCCGGCGCATGTCCCCGATCCCGAGAAGTGGTGCTCCTTCCTCTGCGAGATCTCGGCCACCCCGGACAAGCACTACACACGCGAGTACCTGACGGCCGAAACGGTCAAGGGCCTGCGCGAAATCGGACTCGTGGATATCGACCTCGCGAATGCGCACACCAACTTCATCGTCGCCGACTACGGCTACCCTATCCCCACGGTCGACCGCGACCCCATCCTCAACGATGTGCTTCCGAAGCTTCATGAAATGAACATCTACAGCCGCGGCCGGTTCGGCGGCTGGAAATACGAAGTTGCGAACATGGACCACTCGATCATGCAGGGCGTCGAAGCCGCGAACCGCATCCTCCTCGGCGAAGAGGA
>CAZCZZ010000043.1:18684-31819 GCA_964503335.1 uncultured Verrucomicrobiota bacterium | reverse complement strand
CATGATGCGCTTCACGTACTCCAGATGTGCGCCACTCACGCCGTTCAGGAGGAAAACCACCCGCTCGAACTCCTGAAGATTGTCCGACTTGAACAGTAACTCCATGGCAATCTTGAGGCAGTCAAGCCGGTGACTCGTGAGGATCATCAGCAGCGGTTTGGACGTGGAAACGGACTGGTGTTCTGACTTCATCGTGCTTCTTCCCGAAAGGGTCTATCCTGCGGCGTGCCTGCAGGTGAGTTCAATGCCATCGCGCCAGGCGATCCGGGGCGACCATCCCAGAAGGCGCGTCGTGTCGGCGATGTCGGCGATCAGCAGATCCGGCTCACCCGGTCGTCGCGCTTTCCGCCCGAAGTGGAAGCACTCCGTCGCCCCGAAGTGGCTCGCAATAAGTTCCAGCACATCCCGCAGCGAAACACCTGTCCCCGTGCCTACATTGAACACGTGGAATCCAGTGAGCTTGGACTTCAGGGCGCAGACGACAGCCGACACGACATCCGACACGATAATAAAATCCCGCTGCTGTAATGCGTCGGAAAACTCCGCGTCTTTCCGATTCCGCGCACATGCTATGGCATAGGGAATCGCCATCGTTCCCTGCTGTCCTGGACCGTAAACCGAAAAGGGCCTGAGCCACAGGAAAGAGCGATTCCCTCCACTCGCCCACGCACGGCCGGCCTCGCGAGCTTTGGATTTCCCGATGCCGTATGCGCTCAACGTTCCAGCCGCCGCATCTTCCGGACGAAGCACGCCGCCCCTGCTCCCGAACTCGTCGGCCGTTCCCAACGACAGCACCCTTGCAACCCCGGCCCGCCCGGCGGCCTCAAGCACGACTTCATTCAGTCGGACACATTCCGCCTGCTCATCATCCTGCCGCGCTGTTCTCGCGACCGACCATGCGAGGTGGACCATCGATTTCACTTTCTTCGCGTGAAGGGCTTCGGACAGTTTTTCGGGCTGATACAGCAGGTCGCGTGGAATGGCGAAGGTCTCCGATCCCGCCTTTTCGAGTTCCGCAACAAGATGACCGCCGATGAAACCCGACGATCCCGTGACCGCAATCGTCATTTCCAGCGCATCCACGGCGCATTGCCGGAGTCCACAAGCTGTTCCAGCGTCTCGCGGTCACGCAACGTGTCCATGCACATCCAGAAGCCCTCGTGCCGGTACGCGGACAATTCACCATCTTCAGCCAATTGCACGAGGGGTTCCGCCTCCAGGCTCACATTTTCGTTCTTCGGGAGACGCTTCAGGAACTCCTTGCGGAACATGAAGAAGCCACCGTTGATGTGATCGTTTGGAAGCATTTCCTTCTCACGGAAGGACGTCACGACTCCGCTTCCGCTGATCTCCAACCGGCCGAAACGGGATGGCGGATGCACTGCGGATACCGTGCCAAGGCGACCGTGCTTGAGATGAAACGCGAGCTCTTTGTCGAGGTCGATCGTTCCCACACCATCGCCATACGTCAGGCAGAAATGCGGGGCATCGATGTATTGCGCTACCTTGCGAAGGCGCGTCCCCGTCAGGCTGTTCTCGCCCGTCTCGATCAGGCTGATGGTCCAGTCGCTGATCTCCGCGCGATGAAATTCGCTGCGGCCCGATCCGACATTGATCACCAGGCTCTGCATATGTTTCGGCAGGTCGAGGAAGTAGTTCTTGATGACCGACCCCTTGTAGCCGAGGCATATGATGAACTTCCTGAACCCATAGGTGCTGTAGTAACGCATGATGTGAAGCAGGATCGGCATGCCGCCAATCGTCACCATCGGCTTCGGAATCAGTTGCGTCTCCTCCATCAGGCGTGTGCCGCGACCACCGGCAAAAATCACAACCGGTATATCCGCGGGCGTGATGCTTCGTGTTGGGGAACGCTTGGCTTTCGACCGACTCATAGCAATGGACTCCTAATTCAGCTTGGCCGCGTCTCGCTCATACGCCTTGATCTCCGCGTCCATGATGGCGCGAATAGCCCTCGCATCTTTCGACGCGTCGAGAAACGAGCGATAGCCCCTTACGGTGTGTGTGACGGTCTGGCGGAAGTTCCACACGGGCCGCCAAGTCAGGCGGGCCAGACTCTTCTCGATGTTCAGGCGCAGCAGGCCCGCTTCGTGCGGCTGTCCCTTGAGCTGCGGAGCATGCCACGCTGCCCCGCCCCACGTCCTCGCCAGCTCGTCGACAAGCCGTCCGACAGGTTGAGGACCATCTGCCCCGGGCCCGAAATTCCATCCCTCGGCATACCCGGGTCCGTTCTTCGACGCAAGGCTGGCTCCAAGCGTGAGATAACCGGCAAGGGGTTCCAGCACATGCTGCCATGGTCGTACGGCGGAGGGATTTCTCACAAGCAGCGACTTGCCCGCGTGGAAGGCACGAATTGCATCCGGAACAATCCGGTCAGCGGCCCAGTCGCCGGGTCCGATCACATTTCCGGCCCGGGCAGTCGCAACCTGGATGCCGAGCGGCGCAAGCATCGCGCGGCGCAGACTGGCCGTCACCAGTTCCGCGCAACCTTTCGACGCGCTGTACGGATCGAAGCCTCCCATCGCATCATTCTCGCGATAGCTGTAATCCCATTCCTTGTTCTCGTAACACTTGTCACTGGTCACCACGACGACCGCGCAGGGGCGTCCGGCTTTCCTGACCGCCTCAAGCAGGTGCACCGTTCCCATCACATTGGTGGCAAACGTTTCGGCGGGGTTTTTGTACGACGCGCGAACGATGGGCTGCGCGGCAAGGTGGAAGACGAAATCCGCGCGCGCCAACCTCACCGCCCGCTCCAGAGCAGCCGAGTCCCGGATGTCTTCCGTGTCGTGTCGCATGACTTTCTGCAGTTCGCCGCGGACATACGGTCCCAGTTTCTGTTCCGGCGCAAGGCTGTAGCCATGAACCTCCGCGCCGATTTGCGTCAACCACCAGGCCAGCCAGCTTCCCTTGAATCCGGTGGCACCGGTGAGAAAAACCCGCCGGCCCTTGTAGGCATCGCCCAAGGGCTTCGCGGTATGGATCTGCTTCAGCACTTTCATATCATTTCTCACCCGTTCGGCGGTGAGACCCTCAGTTTCCAGACCTTTGTCACCGGTTCAGGCGTTTGGAACGCCAACTCAAATCGGTCCTTCGCGCCATGGAGGACAGGATCCAGCATGGTCACGCGGTCGTATCCATACCCGGATTTTTCAGGAAATGCATCCTGGATCACATACACGGGTCCGAACTTCGCCTGCCCTTCGATAATCTGCCATGCGTCCTGATTTGGAATCTCCACGCCATCGTATCGAACCGACTTCCGTCCGGCCATCAAGTAGAGGTGAAACGAGTGGCGGCATACGACGACACTGTCCGGAGGCGTGTTGCTGCCGATCCACAGCGCCGCCTCGACGTACCGGGCCCATGTCGAATCGTAATAGTCGCCGGTTACAAAGTGCCGTGCGGGTGACCAGGGATGCTGTCCCGCAAGTTCCATCTCCTTCTTCGTCCGCACCCACCCCGCGGCAACCGCTGTCACCATCACATACGCAGCCATTCCCGCCATCAGGGTCAGCGAAACTGCCCGTGCGCGCGCGGGATTTCGCTGGAACAACACGCCCGAAACCACGCTGATCCCGAGCCCGAGATACCACGCGGCCAGAGGGATCATCGGCAGAACGTAGCGTTCCTGGAACAGGTGGATGCCGCGGCTGATGTAATTCGGCTGGTTGAATGTGCTGATGAGCGGCCAGTAGAGCGCCCAGTACAACTCGACCGCGGTCGGTTTGCGCAAGCGCGAGAAGAAGCCGACCGCAATCAGGACGGCCATGGCGTAGCACGCGGGCTTCGCAAGGAAACCAATTCCCGCCTTGCAGAGCAGGCAGTCCCCGTCGAAGAGGTAGTAGAACATGTGACGCGGAAGCGCATCAAAGAAGTAGTAGGGAAGAAACACAAAGACGGTCTTGATCGTATCGGCCAGCCCTGCGCCCTGTTTCTCGCCGTACATGGACAGGTAGGCGATCGGCACGCCGAAGATGTCGTAGGAGCGGAACACCGTCGGGAGGTAGCAGACCACGATCATCACAACGCAGCACGCAGCATCACGCCAGCGCCGCTGCAGGAGCATGTAGCCCGTCACCGCCGGGATGAGGACGATGCCCACGGGGCGCGTAAGCGCGCTGACTGCCGTGGCGATGCCCACGCACGCGGCGAACGCCAGGCCGCCCTTTGTCGCATGGACTGCCGAGAAGAACAGTGCCGCCGCGGTGGTGGCGAAGTACATCGCTTCCGTGTGGATGCGCCACCCGTACGAAAGGTTGAACACCGAGAAACCGCCGATGAGGAAGACACACCACTTCATCGCGTCGTGCAAGCCCTCCTCGCGCCGGAGCCACGCGTGATAAAGCAGGACAAACACGACATAGAAAATGGCGGACAGCCAGAAGAGCGCTACGATGTTGTCAAGACCGGCCAACTTCATCGTGCCGGCAAGGGCATACAGGTAGCCCGGTGGAACGATGCCTTCCGGCGTGGGTTCCGGCAGCTGGATATTCGTCTGCCCCGCCCCCTGCGCGACAGCTTGCGCGAGCACCACGTACCGACCCTCGTCGCCGTCCTCCCATCGCAGTTTGATGTTTAGCACGACCAGAAACGAGGTCAGCACCGCCAGGATGAGATAGCGCACAGCAGACCGACTGTAATTCTTGTCCGTCATGGGCGAACTACTTGTCGCGGCGGGGAAGCGTCGCTCGCAGCAGTCCTCTACCGAGATCGCGCCAGGCGCGCGGGTCGTTGGGCTTAACTTTGAGTGCCTCGGTGGCAAACCACATGCAGCGGGAACCGTAACCCTGATAGAACCAGTGCTCGGCGTTTGCGTGGCAGTTTGCCACAAATGCCTCAACAACCTCGGCGCGCGAGGCAACGCCTTCCCAGATATCGCGGCGATCAATGATCATCTTGTTGAACGGAACAGACTCCGGCGTGCACTTCCAGTTGCCCGAGGCGATGTTGTCGGGATGCCTGCGGTATTTCGCGAGCACCTCGGACACGAGACCGATCTCGAACTGGCGGGAGACGCGAAGCAGGAACTCATGCTCCTCACCCCAGATGCCGTAACGCCGATCCTCCGTGAAGTATCCACCGACGCGGCCAAAGATGTCCGCCCGCACCATGACCGAGCTGATGGTCACCCAGCAGTGGTCCAGAAGTGACCGGAACAGGTTGCTTGTCGCCGCCAGCCTTCCTTCATGCCTGATGCCATAAGGACGCGATTCGGCGTCGATAAGCTCCGCATACGTGTGGCAGACAGGTATCGCGGGATGGCTCTCCATGAACTCGACCTGCTTCTCGATCTTGGTGGGGAACCATGCATCGTCTGAATCGAGATACGCAATGTACGCGCCCTTCGCTGCGCGAGTCGCCTGGTTCCGTGTGACAGGGCAGATTCCGGAATTGGTATCGCGCCGGATCAGGCGCACGCGGTCGCCATAGGATGCAACGACATCGACCGTTCCATCCGTCGACGCATCGTCCACCACGACGACTTCGATATTCGGATACGTCTGCGCAAGAACGCTATCGATCGTCTCTCGTATGTATCCCTCGCGGTTGTACGCGCCGATGCAGGCGGAGACGAGGGGCAGTTGAGGCCGATCATTCATCACGCGCAGCCAGCTCAGGGACGATTTGCAACATCCTCACTCGTCGACCGCGTGTTCTCCGCCACGATGAACGGAGGGCGGCGACGGACTTCGTCAAGCGTGCGCCAGACGTACTCGCCGAGAATTCCCAGGATGATGAGTTGGAACCCGGAAGCCAGCAGCACAATGATCGTCAGCGCAGACCATCCCGGCACGGGCACCCCACCCTGCCACCGCAGCACGGCAATAAACGCCGCATAAAGGAACCCGGATGCAGCGAGCAGAAAACCCAGCAGCGACGAAGCGCGCAGGGGCAGATAGGAAAACGCCGTGAAGATATCGACGAAGTACTTGCACTTCTTCGCCAGCGTCCAGCGCGAGCGCCCGTGCTCGCGCTCTTCGCGGTCGTAATAGATTACGCTTCGCCGAAAACCAACCCACAAGGCCTGGCCGAAGATGTAGGAGTTCTTCTCCATCAGCTTGGTCAGGATGTCGATAACAGCCCTGTCGATGAGCATAAAATCGAACCCCTGCGGAGGGTAGTCCTTGAAGACGAAGCGACGGAAAAGGCGGTTCGTGAAATTCGCCACCAGTTTGGAAAGAAACGGATCCTTTCGCGATTTCCGCGCAGCCACAACCACCTGGGAGCCCGCCTCCCACGCGGAGATCAACTCGGGAATGAACTCAGGTGGATCCTGGAGATCGGCGCTAAGCACGCACGCTGCTCGTCCCGTCGCGTAAGTCAAACCGGCAAGAATGGCACAGTTGCTCCCGAAGTTGCGCGAAAGACGGACGCCGACAACAGAAGGATGCTTTGCGGTGAGTTCACGTATGACCTTGAACGAATCGTCGCCTGAGCCGTCATCGACCAGCACGATATCAATCTCATCCGGCTTGAAGCGTCCCTTAAGCGCAGCTTCCACGCGCGACACGAGCGTCGGCAGCGTTGCGGAGTTAAAGTAGACAGGAACCACGATGGAAATGGATTTCATGACTTGAAGAACGACCTCACTTCCCCGGCTACATAGTCAACCTCTTCGTCCTTCAGTTGCGGATAGAGAGGCAGCGAGACGGTGGTTGCAGCCAATTGTTCGGCCACGGGAAAGGAGCCTGCTCGATAACCGAGGTCGGAATAGGCCTCCTGGAGGTGGACAGCACGGGGGTAATGGATCAGCGTCTGAACGCCCGAGCGGGCCAGGTGCGCCTGCAGCTCGTCCCTCTTCTCGGCGTTGACGGCATACAAGTGGTAGACGTGCCTTCTTGCGTCGACGTCCGACGGTAATTCCAAAGGCATGTTCGCGAGTGCCGCAGCGTACCTCGCCGCAAGAAGGCGTCGGCGTTCGTTCCATGCGTCCACATGAGGTAGCTTCACGCGAAGAATCGCCGCCTGCACTTCATCGAGCCGGCTGTTGACGCCCTTGATCTCGTGGCGGTAGCGCTCCCGTTGGCCATAGTTGCGCAGCTTGCGAAGCATGTCGGCCATCGGCGATGCATTCGTGACGATGGCACCGCCGTCGCCGTAGCACCCGAGGTTCTTGCTCGGATAGAAGCTGAAGCAACCGAATAACCCCATCGTGCCCGCCATGCGACCCTTGTACATTGCGCCCTGGCTCTGGGCACAATCCTCGATCACCGGCAGACCCCGTCGCGCCGCGATCTCAAGCAGCGGATCCATGTCCACGCACAGCCCGTACAGGTGCACGGGAATGATGGCCTTGGTCCTTGACGTAAGGCACGCCTCGACCCTGGTAATATCCATCAGCCTCGTCTTGCGTTCACAATCAACGAAGCGAGGCGTGGCACCCGTCATCGAGATGGCGCTCGCCGTGGGCACTGCTGTCAGTGGAACCGTCAGCACCTCATCCCCGGCGCCCACCCCGCAGGCGCGAAGCGCGAGGGCCAGTGCATCGGTCCCGGACGCGACGCCGACGGCATGCGCCATCCGGTGATGACGTGCGAAGGCCGTTTCAAACTGCTCCACCTCGGGGCCAAGCACGAACCACCCGCGCCGCATAACGCCAAGGACGGCCGTGGAGAGCGGTTCCTCCAGCTCGTGAAACTCCCGCGAGAGGTCTCCGAACTTGATATCCATCACACCTGCTTCTCCTCGGAGAACCGCTGTTCGACACATCGACGCCACTCCGACGGCACATCCTTCAGCTTCTTTGCAGGTGAGCCCGCCACGATCGTCCAGGGAGGCACATCGCGCGTGACGACAGAGCCGGCCGCAACCATGGCGCCCTGACCAATCTCGACGCCGGGAAGTATCGTGGCACCGGCGCCAGCGACGGAGAATCTACGGATGATCACGCCACGGATGCGCGGCTCCACGAGTCCGAAGCGGGACAGGTAGATGTCGTTGTCGTTGGTCGTCACAACACCCATCCCAATGAACACATCGGCTTCCACAACCGTGTCTCCGGCGAGATGCACCTGGTCCTGAATCCTGCTGCGGGCGCCCACGGAAACGCCGGCCAGCATCATGACACCACGGCCCACGACGGACCCGTCGGCGACCTTGCAGTCCTCGCGCATACTCGCAAGATCGCCCACGAGAACCGACGATCCGATCTCGCAACCCGTATAGATGACGGCATGGGCGCCGATACGGCAGTCGGCTCCGATCTTCAGGTCCCTGTAGCCGACTGAAACCGCAAGGCTAAGCGTGGGTGTCGGCAGCGGCGGCCTGCCAATCACCGCGCCATCCATCAGCGCGGTTCGCGAGCCAATGGTACATTTCGGATAGATCGTGACCGCGTGACCAAGCCAGGCATCACGCGAAACCGTGCTCAAGCGGGAAACAGCGCAGTGGTTCGCGATAAGCTCGAACGACGGGTCTTCGGGGAGTCGGCTCATGCCCAGTAGTACGACTTGTTCTGCCTGTAGAAATCGAGGGTGCGACGAATTCCCTCCTCCAGCGATACGGAGGGAGACCAGCCGAGCAGCTTGCGGATCTTCGTGATGTCCGAATAGAAATCGCCCGGCTCCTGCGCTTTTCTCTCCGCGCTGAATTCCGCGTACTGCCAACTTCCCGTTCCGGCCGTCTTCACGAGCAGTTGAACGAGGTCGATGAAACTCGTTGGCGTATCGACACCCACATTGAGCACTTCGCCAAGTACGGCGTCGCTGCAAGCCGATTGCAGAATCGCCTCGACGCAATCGTCGACATAGAGGAAATCGCGAAGAATCTTGCCGTCGCCGAAGACGGGAATCATCTTCCCGTCGAGGGCAAGCCGCACGAACCAGTTCACCACGCCGTACTGCGAGTGTTTCATCTGCGCGCGCGGTCCGTAGATATTCGTCAGGCGAAGCATGACTGCTGGAATGCCGTGCGTTTCGAAGTAGACCTTGATGATCTTTTCCGCGGTCAGGTTGGAAAGCTCGTAGATGCCCTTCGGATTGGTGGGCGCGTCCTCGCTGACCGGTAGCTTCGTAGCCGGCCCGTATTGACCACGCGTACCCGTGAAGACAATGCGCGCCTTGGGATTAAATCGTCGCATGGCCTCGACCACCACGGCCGTTCCCTTGATGTTGAAATCGATATCCAGGTAGGGATCGGTCAGGCTTCGCACATGCGAAACCTGTCCGGCCAGGTGGAAGACGTAATCCTGACCGCGAATGAGCCAATCCATGGCGCGCGCATCGCAGATGTCCCCGTAGTTGATCGTCACGCGATCGTGTATGGACTCGATGTTGAACAGGTTGCCGCCGAACTCCGGTATCATCGCGTCGATGATCGTGACCTTGGCTCCGAGGCCCACAAGGCGATGGCAGAGATTGCTGCCGATGAATCCGAGCCCGCCGGTGACCAGGCAGCGACTCCCGGAAAGAGGGTGATTCTTGGAGTTCATAATGCGGAAGCCCCGGTCGTTTTCTGGGATTCAAACACGATCAATCCGCCCTGATGCCTGAACCAGGGCAGCCCTTGATTCAGGCAATCCGTCAGGCGCATGAGCGGCTTCGCCACCGA
Source organism: uncultured Verrucomicrobiota bacterium (assembly GCA_964503335.1). Lineage (GTDB taxonomy): Bacteria > Verrucomicrobiota > Kiritimatiellia > CAIVKH01 > CAIVKH01 > CAZCZZ01. The sequence goes on along the minus strand of CAZCZZ010000043.1, from coordinate 22,246 downwards.
GTTACCGACGATGTTGAAGACATGCGGTGGAAGGAATACTGCGGTCCTTGTCGAGACCCTGACCGGCTGGCCTTTCGCCCAGTCATTCACCATGGCCAATGAAATCAAGGGCTCCTCGCCGGCGAGTTCCGTCCAGAGGGGCGAGATTCTCATCAGCCAGTCGAAGACTGCGCGAAACGCGGATTTGTTGTTCTCCGAGGCAAAGAAGATACCGTCCGGCTTAATCAAGCGGATGATCTCGCGATACGTTGCATCGGGCTTAGGGACATGATGGAGCACGCCGTAGGTGCACGCATACTCGAAGGCCGCGTCACGAACGGGAATCCGGTCCGCATCACCCACGAAGAAGCTGGTGCGCTGTTCCAATCCCGCCTTGCGGGCACGCAGGATGGCCTTCCGGATCATCTTCTTTGATATGTCGAACCCGACGACGTGATCGACGAGGTCCGTCCATTGAAACGAGCTGCGACCGTCGGCGCTGCCCACGTCAAGGATCCACGCGTCCTTGCGGACCATGGTCTTCCACCGGGAGAACGCGATGGTATCGGCGGCGCGCCAGAAGGGAGTATTCTGGTACGCGTTGTAGTCCTGCTGCTCGTTGTCGGCGTACCAGTCAAAGTGCTTCCGCTGCTCGATCTGGGCTTCATGGCCCGCGGCGATTTTCGCCATGTCGGGCAATCGGCAACCTGCGGCGATCAGCTTCGCTTCGTATGCGTGGAAGAACCCGGCCAGACCCTCTTTGTCCAGCAGGTCGGGCACCACCAGTTCCAGCAAGGCATCCTCGATCGGATACCAGCCCTTGCATGCAGGGCAGATCAGGACGCCATCGAGCACGACGTCGCCCTGTTCACGAAACGTCGTCACTTCAAGCCGGGACGCATCAGCGTTGCAGGCCGGACACTTAAATCGTTTGACGAGTTCCTTGTGCATTCAGGTCACCGGATTTTGCAGCTGTTGGCCCGCGATTCCGCGCGGTTTCGATGTGCGCAGGATATACCACTTTTCCGTTTCATGGCGGACATAGGCCGGTTGGGCCAGATCAACGCCCCGGGAGGTCATCGCCTCGAGCAACTGCGACTGAAACCACGACGGCTGGTAGCGCGACACGTGAAAAACGATAACATGTCCGCCGTGCTCTGTATACACGCGATGGCGCACCTGGATGCCCTGCAGCGCGGCCTTAAAGAACAGCGAGTCGGCGCCAAGGTTGTGGAATTCCGCCACGGGTTCAGCCACGCTGGCCAGTTCGAGTCGGAGGAGCCCGGCAACTGCGTCAACATCGCCCTGCTCAAGGTATGGCACACCGGCCTCTTCCATCCGCATGCCCCACCCCCACGTCATGTCTGCGGGGTATCCGCGGGGTCCCTCGATGAAGCCGTGTTTCAGGCTGAATACCAAGAGCGGCAGCGCGCATGCAATTCCCGCAACGCCGGGCGCGACGCTCCATGTCGCAGGCAGTACACGACGACCAAGCAGGGCGACCATCTGCACCGTGACCACGATCAGTGTCATGAAAGCCGTTACGCGATATACGGCATACCACATTTCCTGGTTCAGGATGGGCGGCGCAAGACAGCAGAGGCCGAACGTCAGCGGGATCATCCAGCGCCGATCGAGGAAGTAGGCCGCGGCGAACAGGATGCCGAACCATAGGTAGGCAACGATGCTTCCGGGCGATGCGATGGACCCCGCAGGATCGCGTTGCGACTGAACCCCGAGCCCGGCGCCGAAAAAGTCGCTCATGAAGTGCGTCCAGTTGCTGATGACGAGGCAGGCGCTCGCCGCGACGCACGCTCCGCATACGATTGCCAGCACAACATCGCTTCGCTTCAACCGAACGCCTCGCGTCACCCACTCGTAGACCAGGACAGCGAGGAGCGGCAGGAGGAAGTAGAGTCCGTTCGGATGAACAAGGACGGCGAGCGAAGCAATGCACGCGGCCTTGAACACCTGTTCCCGCTGGAGAAGAACATAAGCCGCAACGGCCAGGGCGATGGTCAGCGCATCCTCGCGCACGATATTGCCCGCGACCACGTAAGACGATCCGAGGAAGTACGCGCCGACGATGGGATAGCTCAGCCACGGCATGGGCATACGTCCGTAGAGAACGAGAAACCCGATCAGGATTGCGACGGTGCATGCCCATGACGACCACCGCGCCGTTTCAAGTGAAAAGCCGAACAGCTTGAATACCAATCCGAGGAAGTAGGAATAGCCGTGGCCCTTAAAAATTGTCGGGCGATCCGGATTGATTTCCGGTGAAAGCACGCCACCCGTCTCCGCAACCGCATGACCCTCCCACGCATGCCAGGCTTCATCGTTCCACGGTGTTGGCAGTGTCAAACCCGCTTCACGATGCACGTGGAAGGACAAGGCGATGACGGCCAGTCCGAAAATTGCGCTACAGATGAGTCGTGCGCGTTGCATGGGCTCGGGAAAAGTATTCACGCCTTCGGGAACTCGTCGCGTCAACTCAGCCGCCATAGAAGGACTTGATGCAAGCCACGACATACGTCGCCTGCTCATCCGTGAGTTCGGGATACACGGGCAGCGCCATCGTTTCGCGCGCGGCCCGCTCGCTCTCGGGCATGCTTCCCGCCTTGTACCCGAGATAGGCAAAGCACTCCTGCTCATGCATGGGCACGGGATAGTAGATCTCGGAGCCGATCTGGTTCTTCTTCAAGTGTTCCATCAACCCGTCGCGGTCCCTGGCGCGGATGACATACTGGTTGAAGATGTGCCGGCATCGGCAATCACCTGATTCCGGGGGTCGTCCCGCGGCGTGCGCGGCCGTCGACCGGGGAATGCGCGGAAGCCCGATGGGGCCCGAAGCAAGCCCAGCTTCCTCAAGGAGCCGGTTGTAGCGCAGGGCATTGGCCTGCCTTCCCCTCGTCCATCCGTCCAGATACTTGAGTTTCACGTTCACCACGGCGGCCTGCAGCGCGTCGAGGCGGAAATTTCCGCCGACAACTTTGTGGTAGTACTTCGGCTTCGAGCCGTGGGTGCGCATGAGCGCTACGCGCTCGGCTCTTGCCGGATCATTCGTAGTCACCATGCCACCATCCCCGGCACAGCCCAGGTTCTTTGACGGGAAGAAGGAGAAGCAGCCGTAGTGGCCCATGGATCCGGCCCGGCGACCCTTGTATTCGGACCCGATGGCCTGCGCGGCGTCTTCAATCACCACAAGGTTATGTTTCGCGGCCACTGCGAGAATGGGGTCCATGTCGGCGCACTGGCCATAGAGATGGACCGGCATGATGGCCTTTGTCCTAGAGGTTACGGCCTTTTCAATGAGATGGGGATCTATGTTGAACGTCGCGGGATCGATGTCCACGAAGACGGGCAGCGCGCCCAACCGGGCAATACATCCTGCCGTCGCGAAGAATGTATACGGCGTGGTGATGACCTCGTCGTTTGCACCGATGCCCTCGGCCATGAGCACCGCGAGAAGGGCGTCGGTGCCGGATGATACACCCACACCGTGCTTGCAGCCGGAGTATTCAGCAATGGCCTTCTCGCAGGCCTGCACCACCGGGCCCAGGATGAAGTGCTGGGATTCAAA
>CAZCZZ010000043.1:11441-18584 GCA_964503335.1 uncultured Verrucomicrobiota bacterium | reverse complement strand
ATCAACTTGTCATTTGTGTACATTCCGCTGCCGAAGAGCGGATACATCATGATCAGTTCCTTCGTGTGTTTGTTCTTCATGCGCCTTTCCCAGGCGCTCTGTTCATCCTGCCCCATTTCCTCCGGTCGCTTTTCATCCGCCGAGCCCATGAAGAAGTGCATAAAGGATTGGGGGATCGATTTGAATCGTTCGATATTGCTCTCCCCGATACTGCCCCAGAGCAGGAAGAGAGACGTCGCCGATATGCCAAGCACCATCTTGTACTTCATCAGATACTTCGGAATGACGAACGCGGCACAGCCGATCAAGCAGAGCATGCCGGTCCTGCTGCCTGTCTTCAGCACGATGAAAATGGACGCTATGGCCACGAACAACCATGCATACTTCAACCATTTCTGTTTCGACTGCTGAAAGAAGTAGAAGTAGATGGGAATCATCACACAAAGCATGTAGGCAAACCCGTTGGGGTTCTCGACCAGGGATACGCCGGGTCCCATCAGTCGGTCACCTGCGTGGGTTGCGCCGGCAGCCGCGAGCCGAAGCCCGCCCTTGATCCACCAGAGAGTGCATATCGCCAATGTCGCTTGAACCATCCAAACCCTTGCGATCGAAGTGCATGCCGCCTCGACCAATAGCAGCACCAGGGCATTCTTGAAGAGGATGTCCATATACGGGTTCCAGCCATAGACCGCCTGGAGTGGCCCCGTGTAATTCGAGATGGTCGCGAGGATCAGTACCGTCAGACACAGGACCGTGGCGCGGCCCATTCTCAGCAGCTGGGCCTCACCCTGTCCGCACGCCAGCACATGGAAGCCCAAAGCCCCCATGACCGCAATGTCGGCAATGTGAAAGGGATAGAGGAATAGAAAGCGGTTCTGTGGCTGTGTTAGCAGGACAGCCATGTACCACATCGTAAATCGCAGGGACCATGCGCTCATGGGATCTCGCGCTCTAGCAGTCGCAGCAAAGGATCACCCGGTATCACGGGCAGGCACATGGACTCACGGCAGGCTTCGCCCCCGTCGCTTCCCGGGATGGAACCAACACGGCGTAGCATCAGTATTTCACTACTGCGCGGCATAGGTGCCCGCATGAGAGATCACAACATTCTTCGAACAACAGGGTTATTGAGCAGTCTGGCAAGGCGAGAGCGCCGATTTTCCGCATCCTTCAGCTTCTTGCGAAGGAACTCGACGCGTTCGGGGTCCAAATCGCCTTCGGACAGGAGACGCAGGCTTCGTTCGATCTGAACCTTCGCGGACTCCAATTTCTTGGACAGGGATGTCAGCAAGCCTGACTTGAGAATGACGCCCACATCAGACTCAGCTTCATAATAGTCCCTGCGGTCCCCTTTACGCCACGTGCATCGAATGGCTCCCCAGGACTCCAACTGGCGGCAGGCTATGCTTACACTCGCCTTGCTGACTCCAAGTTCAGCCGCAACAACCTCAAGGGCAAGAGGCTCCCGCGATAGATAGAGCAGGACATATATCTGGCCGAGAAGTCGATTGAGTCCGAACGATTGAACGGTTCGCCCCCCGGCTTCGATCATCTCCCATACCGCAGCATGTGGTTCGATCACAATTTGCACCGTTTAGAACTTTTTAAACGATGACAAATGGCGCGGTCACTGTCAAGACGACCGGGCACCGTGGGAACGCTGTACGCGCAACGTGCAAGACCTTCCATATGCGTGAATTACGAAGCAGGATCCAGCCATGACAGATCTATCTCAACAGCGACTGACTCCCTGATCATGTCGACATTCACGACGATCCGCGAACGACCCTTGATGCGAGTCACCCTACCCTCTAGGCCTCTGAGAGGACCATGTGCGAGGCGGACGATTCTGCCGATCTCAAGATAAGGAAGAACCTCGATGTCATTCCCTGACTCCAGCGCTACCCTGATCTGCTGCAGCTGCCGGACGAGGGTCTCCTGGTCAACCACATCGAGGATATTCGCCACGTTCCGGTTCTGGCGCAGGAAAGCCTTCTGCCTGGGATCGACCAAGGCGAAGGCGTAGCCCGAGAAGAGCGGTGAAGTGAATTCACGAACTCTTCCTCCATACTTGTGCGTCTTGCGTCTGACCGGCAGATAGCCCACAGCGCCCTGCTGCTGGCAGACTTCCAGAATTCGCTTTTCGCAGCGCGGCCTTGCATGAAGGACAATCCACTCCGAATCCCCGGTGGGGAAATTGATCAAGTCTGGCATGGGTTAGAGATTATCAGGCTGTGGCGGGTGTGGGAAGATTGCGGAAGCGAACAACGCACCCCATACCACGCGGATGCGGCCGAACTGTCGTCCTATGCCGTCTTGCTCCGGCCGTTGACGTCCTCACGTTTCAAGACAGTCAGAACGCGTGCGCCCTCACTGGACGCGGGAGGCATATCCCCTTCACTGTGTCGAAGTCCCACGATAATCGTCCGGAAAGTCCTCAAGAGTATCAGGCAGTCGAGAAAGAAACTCATGTGCTTGATGTAGTACAAGTCGTACTGGAGCTTGTGCCTCGCTGCTTCAATGCTCGCCGCGTAGGGATACTTGACCTGTGCCCATCCCGTCACCCCGGGCGATACCAGTAACCTCTCTTTGTAGAATGGTATGGCCTGGGCCAGCGTCTCAACAAACTCCGGGCGCTCGGGGCGCGGTCCAACCAGGCTCATTTCGCCTTTGAGGACATTCACCAATTGCGGGATCTCGTCGATTCTCCACTTTCTGAGGAATCGACCTATGCGTGTCACCCGATTGTCGAATTGACCGGCCCAAACGGCACCCGTGCCCGCCTCAGCGTCCTGACGCATGGTGCGGAACTTGAGCAGTGTATAGTGGCACCCGTCGAGGCCGCAGCGGCGTTGCCTGTAAAGAATCTGCCCGTGGGATTCCAGCCTGATCAAGAGTGCGGTGATCAAACAGATCGGCGACGTCACAAGGAGTCCCACAAGCGCGACGCTGACATCCATGATTCGCTTGATCTTGCGAATGTGGATCACGGAGCTGTTCATGGCGGCACTCATCAGCCATTCGTCGTTGATGTGATTGAGTGGGATTTCCTGCGCGAGGCTCTCATGGAGCGCCACATAATCCATGACCTCCGTGCCCGCGCAGCGCAGCGGCCGGAGGAGACGGAGCACCGACGGCTCCTTCGACAGCGAGGTGGCCACGATAATCGTTTCGGTGGAGAACGCATCCGACAGCTCGCGCAGCTTGTCGATCGTCCCGATGACAGGCACGCCATCGATGAACACCCCTGGTTCGACCGCGCTGCATGATACAACGCCAAGCACCTTGATACCTGTATCGGGCGTGCTGGCGATCAGATGAAGCACGTCTCGGACCTCGCGGTCGTCGCCGACTATCAGGGTGTTCTTGGACAGGAATCCCATACCCACAGCGGCACGATACATGTGCCGGATTACCCAGGTTCCGAGAAACACAAACGCACCGGCGAGGAGAAGTATGCCCCGGCCGATGTGCAACTGAAAACGTGCGTAGAAGACGAGAATGATGATGGCCAGACTGATCAGGACCGTTACCAGAGGCAGAAGATAGGATGCCGACTTCTTGGTAAGTGACTGCCGCTCATACATGCCCCCTGCGTAGAATACGATCAGGAAGATGACCAAGGAGCCGGCCAGCGATGGCAAATGCCTTGCAGCATACTCAAGTCCAGCCTCCGGCCTGAGCCGGATCACGGCGGAAAGAACAATGGATATCGCGATGCAAATCACGTCAGCGGACAGGAGAACTGTCCGTCGCAATGAAATTTCGCGCCCCCGCTGAAACATTAGTCCATCCCCCGATGAAAGCTGCCAAACGCACTACGTTCGTGAAGATCTGGGACGATCATACCGATAGTCGTAGTCGTAGTAGCCGTAGTACGTTGAGTAATAGTAGTACCCCACCCGACCGAATTCGAGATTGTTCATCACACACCCAATGACGTTTGCACCCCGCTGCTGGATGATGTTGAGAGCCTGGCGTGACAGCTTCCGGGATGTCTGCCCGGCCCAAACCACCATGATCACACCGTCTGTAAGTGACGCCAGCGTACTGGCTTCCGACACAGCCATTACCGGCGGACAATCAATAAGGATCTTATCGTATGTCCTGCGGGCATAGTCGATGAAGCTGGTGAACTCATTGCGAAGAATCAATTCTGCAGGATTCGGAGGGAACGCCCCGGTGGCAACGAGGTCAAGATTCGGGATGCCAGTGCGCTGGATGACCGACTCGGGCTTTGCCTGACCGATTAGCACGTCGGAAAAGCCGCGGCCCGCCTCGAGTCCAAAGAACTTATGCAGTTCGCCGCGCCGCATATCGCCGTCGATCAGGAGAACGCGCATACCCGCCTGAGCAAGACTTACGGAAAGATTGAGGCACGTTGTCGTCTTGCCTTCCTTCGGGATTGCCGATGTGACGGCGATCGTGTGCAGGTTCTGCGCCTTCGTAATGAAAAGCAGCGCCGAACGGATATTGCGATAGGCTTCAGACAATCCGCTCTTCTGGTCCATGTTCGATAGCAGGTGCGTCCGCAAATCATCGGGGTCCCAGTTTGCAGCTGGTATCACGCCAAGGAATCGCGTGTTGAGATCCTTGGCCACTTCCTCAGGATAGCGAATGGAGTCATCCAGAAACTCAATACCGAACACAAGTCCAAGACCTATGCCGAGGCCAATCAGAGCTGCCGTAAAAATGCTCTGAAGCTTGCGCGGCGTGACGGGTGAGTAGCTGGGAACGGCGGGTTCTAGTATCCGGATGCTTTCCGGTTCAACCCCGATGGATACGTCAACCTCCTTAAGCCGGCTAAAAATCAAGTCATAGAGGCCGGTCAATCGGTCGACATCCTTACGAAGCGTCTCGTACTCACGCTCTTTGCGGGAAAGCGATATCGCTTCATCCTCCCAATCCATCAAGACCCGCCGCGCCGATTGTTCCTTGATATTGAGGGCTTCGAGCTCATTGTAGAATTGTTTCAACGCAAACTGCAGCTCCAGGTCGATCTCCTTTTCGGTTGACCTGATTTCTGCGAGAATCTTCTCGACGGCTGGGTGCGTATCACGGAAACGTTCACGCAAGTCCGCGAGCTTCAGGTCGAGCATTGCCCGCTGTCGCTTCAACCCTTCCCATCCGGACATTTGCGCAAAACCTTGATCCACAAACGCCTCGGGAGGCGACCGAGCCTCCGTGGCAGGTCCGGTGCCTGGTTCGCGGTTTGACGCCATGGCAATGGGCGGTTGTCCGAAGTCGATGAGTTGCGAGATTCTCGGCGCGCTTAGCGTGCTGAGCACGATCTCGTCGGAAGCACTCGTCAGCATCGGTCTCTGCGCCTCCAGCAGCAACCGCTTGGTGCGGTAGTCAGCCGCTTGAGTGGCCAAACCCGCCAGGTTCTTTGCCGCGATATTTCCCCTCTCCAGGAGCGCCACAACACTGTTCTCCTTCTCGAAGGCCAGAACCCGTTCCTCCGCCTTCTTCAGTTCGTCCCTCAGGCGGGTGGCCTGCTGGGTCAGGCTTACGACGGAAGTCTGCGACGCCCCGGTTCTCTCTTCCGTCTTGAATTCGAGGAATTCAGCGGCCATGGCGTTTGCAAATTCAGAGGCGAACACAGGATCTGTGCTTTCGCACTGGATATACATAATGGCCGTCTTCCAGCCCATGTCGGCCCAAACGCGCACGAGTTTCGACGAAATCTCCTCGGCCGGCCGGTTCATCCTCTCGCGCGCCCGTGAGATGATCAGGTTGCTCTGTATGATCTGCAGGGTGGTTTCGATGAATTCACCACGGACTTCAATCTCCTGCTGCTTCATGACAGCCGGTAGCTTCAACCCCTCGGTAAAGAGCATCGATACCCGGCTGCGGTACACTGCAACCTGACGGACCAGCATGGAAACCGTGACGGCAAGCGATACGACAAAGCAAAGCGCAACGAGCCATATCCGCTTCACAACGACATGGAAATACTGCTTCAAATCCGCAATGCCGAAGGTCTTCGGCGCGGGAACGTTTGCCGTATCGCCCAAAGGTGGTACTGGCCGTCCGGAGATCGGCGGCAGCGTTGGTGGACTAAATACTCCGGGACTCATACGACTACAGGAACCCTCTCTCGGGAACGATGATCACATCTTCATTGCGCAGCTGGACATCCTCCTCAAAGAGGCCTTTCTTCAATATACGCTCCACATCGACAAGAAGCGACTGCTTGCTGCCGTCCGGTGCAGTCCGGAGGATCTTCACTTTGCTGCCGTCTGCGAACTGCGACATGCCGCCCACACCAAGTATGATCTTGGCCAATGTTGCGTCCTTTCCCGAAGGAATGTCGATCGCCCCGGTTTTCCCAACTGCGCCCAGGAGATAGACACGGTCTCCCGCCCCTTGTGACGTCGACGGAACAAAAAGGATATCACCCGAAAGCACCGGGTAGTTCATCGACATATCCGCAGCGCCGAACAGCCGGGCCAAGTCTACAGGCATCACCCGGTATTGGCCGCTCTTCTCCGGACGAAGGATGCGCGCCGATTCCATTTTGGCGTTGAGCGTGACCCCCCCCGCCATGGTTATTGCCCTGATGATGGTGATCCCTTCTGTCGCTGGATAGAACCCGGCGCTGCCCACCTGCCCCAGCACGAGATACTCCCCGCCTCCTTCAGCCCCGAGAGACGGTACAAGCACGATATCGCGCGGACGCAGGAACTGATCGTTTCGAAAGTCCTGGTCATTGATCATCGCGCTGACATCAACCGTGATAACTTCGCGCTGAAGCCCTCCAGCCGGTTTCCAGCGAATGATCCGGACACGATCAGGCGCTGCGCGAGTCGTTAAGCCTCCGCATTTTGCGATCGCCTCCATAAGCGTGAGAAAGCTTCCATCACTCAACCCCAACTCCTGAGGGGTGTTCACCTCGCCCTGAACGAGTACTCCACCCTCGACAAATTCCGCTACCCTCAAAGAAACCGTGGCCCGCTTGAAATCCTTGTTCTCCAGCATTGTTTCAATCTTCTCGGCCACCTCCTCGGGAAGCAACTCCGCCACGCTGACGCGACCCAGCAGTGGAAAATCAATGGAGCCGTCACCGGCGACACTGTAGGTGCCGTTCATGTCCGGTGACTCGCGAATCTCGATCTGCAGGCGGTCTCCTGCAAGTACGGG
>CAZCZZ010000043.1:10144-11341 GCA_964503335.1 uncultured Verrucomicrobiota bacterium | reverse complement strand
AGAGACGGTGTAGTCCCATACCTTCTCCTCCGGCCCAATAACCGGCTTGTCGATAGAATACTCTATCCTGACGTTAAGCATCAATGCGTTGATGAAAAGGTCGGTTTTCTGGAGCGAGTAGGTGTAGGTTGTGCTGTCTGTATCCGTCGTCGATCCAAAGGTGTCCACGGGCTCACGGCTTAGACGTAGTCCCTGGCGGGTACTCGAATTGATTTCGTGCCTTAGCCCGATATTGTATTGGAAGCCGACGTCATCAACCTCCTCCTCCTCTTCGATCGAGTAGGAAACCGCGTAATCGAGGTCAAGCCGGGGGGTCAGGTCAATGAGGTCCGCCAGGTTCCAAGTGTGTGTCGGGTCCCACACTTCATCCTGCTCCGTGCTGGAGTTTTCTTCCTTTTCGAAGGCAAATGTGTAGCGGAAGGATGGCTTGAACAGGATCTTGTACTCCGCGCCAATTACCGTAGTGCGTTCAATCGTAAGCGGCTCATCGGGTAGGGCCACTTGGGTTGTGCGGATTTCCTCGAAGCTTTGAATCAACGCTATACGCCGCGAAAGCGTCTCACGGAATTTAACTCTGAACAGCTCCTCATCCTCGTCCCCGGGCACGAACTCGTCGAACTGATGACGCTCTTGCGTGTAGTCGTAGTTCAGGAGCGACGAGAAGAATAAGTAGTCGTATGAACTGATCAGCCCGTACTTAAAGGTCTGGACCCGGTCCGATTGTTGAAATTCGCCCGGCGTGTACCGGTAAGTCCTGTTCGTCACGTCCGGTTCTTCGTACTCGTCCACATTTTTGAACGAGACAAAACCCGCAAGCTTGAGCCGTCCGTAGTCATTCTCCAGAAGCAGTCTAGTTTCACCCGTCGGATCCCCCACCGTGTCCTGATTGAGATCCGTCCTCTCAACATAGCGCTCCATCTCGAGGCCAGTCGACAACCGGATACTGGATCCCTTTCCAATGGTCTTGCCAGCGCTGAGCGTAATACCTGCTCGGTAGATCAGATCTTTCTGCTCGATCTCGTCCTTCTCGGAGTCGCGCACACCATCGACGTTCGTCGTGTACTCGAGTTCAGCCTTCAACCGGGAGTAGATGTCGAAGGTCCCGACACGAAGGAATTGGGCACTTGCTGGAAGTGCCGCACAGAGCAGGATCACTCCCGCCCCCAAGATCAATCTGCCCGGAAACGCCATGCGAGA
>CAZCZZ010000043.1:0-10044 GCA_964503335.1 uncultured Verrucomicrobiota bacterium | reverse complement strand
ACATACTCCCAGATTTCCGTGGTCCGGCCGTCTTCGTAGACCTTCGCCGCGCGACGCGTGAAGGGCTCGCCGGCCTTGTCCAGGACATCGTCCGGCGACATGCCCAGTTGAAGCTTGCTGATCTTCCGACTCGTGTTTGAACAACCGACCGCAACCAGTCCAACGAGAATAATCGCCGCCCACCTCAAAATGCTCATGAAGAACCCCTTTCCGTGTGCATACTGCAACGCTCAAGCCCCTATGCATTTCGCAAACTTCAGGCAGGACCGCAAGTGTAAACTGGTTTCGAATGACGCTGTTACGTCAGCCGCCTGATCGGCAGCCATCAACCGGGCAAAGGTCCGGCAGAACGATCCTCTGCGTGCTGGCACGCCGGGGCATGACGACCTCCGCGCGCCCCCTTCCCGGCCAGTTTGCCCTTGTCGGTAGCCAACAGGCGGGGTAGTCTTTAAATGAGTGTTTGTGCGCTCAAAGCGGGGGTTGGGTCGGCATGTCGTTTCTCAAGTCATTTCGTCGCTGCATGATAGTCCTTGCCTTGATTGGCGGGTTCGCGGCGGCTTTTGTCGTTTACCGCTCGGTCCGCCTTGTGAACGTCGCCCGCGACTGGCGGACAGATATACGCTATCTCCTGCAAGAAGGCGGCACCATTGGTGAAGCCCCCGCATCAGAGACCTTCGGTACAGACTTCCTGGACGCCATGTTCGGCGGTGATCCCGAACTACTCGACCAGATAAAGAGCGCAGTCGATCGCGGCCTGTACGATGATCCCAGCCTCAACCTCGGCGAAGTAGCTGCTCTCGTCGTCACATACCATCGCAACCAGGATGGCAAGGCCGAAGACGTCGTGGTCCACGCCGTGGGTGGATTCTCGCTCGGCAAACGCAAGCCCGGTTTCCACAAGGATGGGTATTTCGCCCATCAACTGGATGAGCGGCTCTGGCAAACAGGCAATACCATGCTGAGCCTCGTCGGCCGCGATATCGTCGTGTTCAGCGATTCCGACGACAAGACGCGCAAACAGGAGGAACTCATCGAGTCCATCTTGTCCGGTGAAATCGTCCCGTTGGCCCAGAATGTCGTAGCCAGACCGCTCTACTACAACATCGTTTTCCCCGACCCGGAGCGCATTGTCCCACCCCAGATGCGCAAACACATTCAGGCCATGATTCTCAAGGGGCACCTTGCGCAGGCTGACGGCAGCTTTGAACACATTATCCTCGCAAAATCCCCCGAGTCGGCAAACTACTCCCTCTCCCTTCTCCACGACATTCGCGTGGCCGCCCTTGTCTGGCTGAGGGCAAAGATGAAAGGTCAGGTGCAGCAAACGGAATGGGGCCCGGTCATCGACCCTTGGTGGGCCTACGAGTTCGGGAATACAATTGATAATGCCGTTGTCGAGAAGGAGCAGAATATCCTGCGCATGAGCGTGACCTTCGAGCGCGTAATGGTAAACGCCGTGCTCAAGACGATTGAACGCATGGGCAGGGATATGGCTCAAACTCGCGGATCCCTGGACGAACGACTGGACCCCCGGCTCGTCGACGCGCGCATGAAATCCAAGAGTCCCCTTCACTATTGGAGCGACGCCCATCGCTGGGGCCCTAACTGGCCCATCGCAGCTCCTACGAACGGGACGACTGAGACGCAGTCTGCGCCAGTGTCGCCGGAATCCGCGCCTGCGGTATCACAACCGCTGTAGTTCCTGCCTGCATCTGTGACCCATGCTCACACCCTATTGGGCCACAAGACGTTTTGCCGTTATGCGTTCCTAAAGGTTGCCATCGTCCCGCCGTATTGCATAGGATGTCACGGTTTTACGCAAATCAGGTTTTTTCTTTCCGTTTTTTACGAGTGATGCTTTTGGAATCTCAGGGGGCTAGATCGCTTGCAGTCGCTTCGACCATGCGTTGGGGTGTCATTATCCTTTGCGCCGTATGCATGTTCACAGGCATCGATGCGGCTGCCATCGAGTACTCGATTCAGCAGGTCGCCGACGAAACACGCGCCAATTCCGACGTAACGATAGGCGACACAGGTATCGCCCTTTGGATCACCTCAAAGACAAACGAATCCGAACTCGGCACCTCCGACGTGGCATCCTATCAAGACGGGAAGCTCATACTCGTAACCGAGGATAACCCGCTGGTCGTCTTCGGAAGCGTCAAGCCCGTCATCGACAGCGAGACCGCCGTATGGGTCGCAGGCTACAGCAAGAGAGAGTTCATATCGTGGCAACTGGTCGAGGTTCCCACCCGTGACGAAGGCGCCGTGGAACTACCTGCACTTTACCGTGCCGAAGAGATCGGTGGCGTACAGGAATTGGTAGCCATAAACCAGAACACGAACGAATTTTCCGCCACTGACACAAACAACCCCACAGCGGAGCCGCAGGCAACCGCGATCGGTGCAACGAACGAAATCCGGCGGCATCCCAGCGGATACGATGAAGTGGTCTTCTGGCAGAAAGGCAAAGATCCGATACGCATCACATCCGACGGGCGACACGACTTTGCTCCCTCAGTTTCGGGGCGCCTGATCTCCTGGCAGATTGAAAAGGGCTTCCCGTTTGGTTGGGAAATCATGGCTTGGGACGACGGCAAGTTCGTCCAGCTTACCACAAACTTCTACTATGACATGGCGCCGAAGGTCCACAAGCGGCAGATCGTCTGGTACGGATGGGACGGACATGACTTCGAGATCTTCCTCCATGATCGCGATAAGGAAGAGACGACCCAAATCACGTCGAATCAGTTTGACGATGTTTCACCGGTCATCTGGGATGGCGCCATCGCATGGGAAGGATATCCCGCCGCCGAGTCCGATGTGTATTTCTGGAAGCCCGGACAGGAAATCCGCAAGATTAGCGACAACATCGAAGATGACTTCAATCCGCGCATCTGGAATGGCCAGGTGATCTGGCAGGGCTTCGACGGAGATGACTACGAGATCTACTTCTTTGACGGGGAAAAGACGATCAAGCTGACAAGCAACCTCTACGACGACGCAAATCCCGACCTGCGCGATGGGCTGGCCGTTTGGATAGGAAACTTCGACAATTGGGACGCGGAGATTTACGCATGGGACATGAAGGGCGACCCCCTGCGGCTGACCGACAACGAATACGAAGACCGCGACCCGAAGACCGCTGGCGGAAGGATCGTCTGGCAGCAGGAACATGACGGCTTCTTCGGCATCTTCTACGCAGCGCCGAAGTAGCCCGCCACAGCTCCAGCACACCGAGCCCCGAGCACAGGATTCTCCCGTTCACCCGCGACAGCAGTCGAAAGACCCTGCACAGCGGCCTCGCATCATGCACTATGTCGGCTGGGGTGCCAAACGTGCCCCGGCATGGTACATTTCGCGCGGACGTTCTATGGAGAAAACCGATTGCGACGCAGCATAAACCAGTTCTTCGCGATATCCGGCCTGACGGCGCTGGAGGCAATCCGGCAGCCGGTGACGATTCTGCTGACGACGATGATCGTACTCTTCTCCGGGGTTCTGCCGCTGCTCATTATGTATGACCTGGGCGACGCCTCAAAGCTGGTGCGCGACAGCGTCCTCGCGCTTCACCTCGTCGCCGGCATGGTCCTCGGCGGCTTCGCGGCCTGCTCGTCCCTCAGCCGCGAGTTCCGCAGCGGAACGGGCGCGGCAATCCTCAGCAAGCCTGTCAACCGCGTCGTATTCTTCCTCGCCAAGTACGCCGGCGTGGCCGTGGTCATGGTCGCCTTTTCGCTCATCATGCTCTGCACAACCCTTCTCGCCGTGAAGATGTGCGGAGAGGACTTCATGGTCGATTGGCGCGCCGGAATTCCTCTCTTCGGCTCCATCGTCCTCGCGATGATTCTCGCCGCGCTTCAGAACTACTTCACCCAGGTGCCCTTCCCCTCCCGCGCTTTCGGATGGCTTTTCATCCTGCTTCCGGTGTCGATGGCCCCTGGCCTGTTCGGACAGGAAACGGCCTATGCATGGGATCTCCTCCCCGTCAGCCTGCTCGTGACCCTCGCGATCCTCGTCCTCTCCGGCCTCGCCTGTGCACTCGCCACACGGCTCCAAGTCGTCCCGGTGCTCGTCGCGTGCAGCGTCGCGCTGATGCTCGGACTCATGTCGGACTACCTCTTCGGCCGCTTCGCCGAGACCTCCACGCTGTCGCGCGTCCTCTACGGAATCCTGCCGAACTGGCAGCACTTCTGGACGCTCGACGCATTGAACGCGGGCGGCATTCCGTGGGTATATCTCGCAAAGGCCGCCCTTTACGCGGCCTTCTACTTGGCGGGCCTGCTCTCGCTCGGTATATTCGCCGTTTACCGCGTGGAAGTTCGCTAGTTGTCGCTTATGCATAAAGCATCCGAAAGAGCTGTCGGGGTCGTGCTGATTCTCAGCCTCGTCGCGCTTGTCGTCGATGCGCTGCTCGCTCGCCGCACCGGGCTCCTCTCGGTTTCCGCCCTGCTCCCATTCCACTACCTCACCCTGACCGTCGGCGCGTTCGTATTCTTCCGCGTCCGACTCGCACGACTCTCCGAAGAAGAGCAGCGCGACCTGCGTCAGGCCTCGGCCTCCGCAGCGACCAGCTCCATCTTCACCACCGACACCGAGTCGGAACCGTTCTCCATCTCCCGCAGCCGTGACCAGTTTGAACGCTTCGCGGTCCCCGCCGCGTCCCTGATCCTCGCCGTCGCCCAGGCACTCTGGTCCTGGCGGCTATACAAGAAGCTGCCGTGGGTCACTGCGATCCCCGCCGAGCAATTCCTCGGCGCAGCATTCCTCGGCGCGCAGGCGTTCTTCTTCTTCCTCGCGAGCCGATACCTTCTCGGCCTCTCGCGCCACGCCGACTACCGCCTCGTTCGCGGCCCGGGCATTACGGCGGGTCTCACCTGCCTCGCGTCGCTGATCGCCGCCGTCGGCGCCGGCATCTCCTCGGCTCACGCGCCGACCGACCGCTTCGTCGCGTTGGCCCTGCTGATCATCGTCGGCGTCCTCGCCATCGAATCTGCCCTGCGCTTCCTCGTCGCCCTCTACTCGCCACGCCGCAAAGGCGCGGTCAACACGTCCTACGAAAGCAAGCTCGGAAGCCTCCTGACCGATCCGGCCGGCTGGGCGCGCAGCGTGGCACAATCCCTTGACTACCAGTTCGGCTACAAGGTGTCCGAGACCGGCTTCTACCGCTTCTTCCGCTCCGCGATCGTGCCGCTGCTCGTCTTCCAGGGCACGCTGCTCTACGCGATGTCGGCCTTCGTCTTCCTCGGACCCGAGGAAGAAGCGGTCCTCGAACGCTTCGGCGCACCGAAGGAACATGGCTGGCATCTCACGAGCGGATTCCACGCAAAGCTGCCGTGGCCGTTTGAGACCGTCCGACGCTTCCCCGCGCGCCGCGTGCTGACCGCGCACATCGGCTACGAGGCCGAATCCACCGACCGCAGACCGACCGTGATCCTCTGGACCGTTCCCCATTTCCGCGCGGAGGATCAGTTCCTCGTGCCGAGCAAGGGCAACGCGTCCCGCGAGAACGACGGCAGCGCCGTGGTGCCGGTCAACCTCGTGACGATGAACGTGCCGATCGAGTATCGCATCACAAACCTGCAGTCGTACGCCTACTCCTGCGCCAATCCCGACGCCGTGCTCCGTCACCTTGCATACCAGGCCCTGACCCGTGAAGCGGCCGGACAGGACCTCTTCGACCTGCTCGGCGCAAACCGGCTTGTCGCGGCGCAGCATTTGAAGGATTCGATCCAAGCGTCCGCCGAGACGCACAACCTCGGCATCGAGATCATCTCCGTCGCCCTCGCCGGCGTACACCCGCCCGTCGCCGTCGCCCCCGCGTTCCAGTCGGTCGTCGGAGCCATGGAGCAGCGCGAGGCATCGATCCTCCAAGCCCGCGCTTACACCAATCAGGTCCTGCCGGTCGCGCGCGCGGATGCGCATTTGGCGCGCATCGAAGCCGACGCCTATCGCTATCGCCGCGAGCACGTCGCGAAGGCCGAGTCGCAGCAATTCACCAGCCGCCTCATCGCCTACAAGAAAGCGCCCGAGGTCTATCGCATGCGCTCCTACCTCGAAACACTGGAGACCACGCTCGCCCCTGTGCGCAAGTACATCATCGATGCCCCGGCGTCGCGCGAAGTGATCTACCTGAACTTCCGCAATCCCGGCTTCCCCTCCGTGCTGGACCTTGCGCCCACCGAACTTGAGGACGTGAACCTATGAAGAGAAACTGGTCGATGATCACCCTGGGGCTCCTGATCGCAGCGCTTTTCGTGCTGCTGCAGGTCCTCTTCATCGTGCGCCAGGGCGAGGTCGCCGTGGTCACGATGCTCGGCAAGCCCGTGCGCGCGATTGAAGCGCCCGGCCTCTACAAGCGCTGGCCGTGGCCGATCCAGCGCGTCTACACGTTCGACAACCGCACGCAGACCGTCGAAGGCAGTTTCGAGGAAGCGCTGACACAGGACGGCAAGAACGTGCTCGTCGGCATCTACGCAGGCTGGCGCATCGCCGAGCCCCTGAAGTTCCTCGAGCGCGTCGGCACGCGCCAGCAGGCCGAGTCGAGCATCGATGGACTTCTCCGCACGTACAAGAATTCGATCCTCGGACAATACAAGTTCTCCAACCTCATCAACGTCGATGCAAAGGAACTGAAGCTGACCGATATCGAGTCCGCCCTCCTCGCCGCCGCAGCCCCCGAGGCGCTGTCGCGCTACGGCATCACGCTCCAGTTCGCGGGCATTCGTCGCATCGGACTCCCCGAAGCCATCACACAGTCGGTCTTCGAACGCATGCGCGCCGAGCGACAGGAACTCGCCGACCGCTACACGGCCGAAGGCGAAGGCGAGGCGATTCGTATCCGCGCCGAAGCCGACAGCGCACGCGACAAGCTGCTCTCCGCCGCGGAAGCCGATGCAAAGCGCACAAAGGCCGAGGGCGATGCCGCTGCCGCCGAGTTCTACGAAGTCTTCGAACAGAATCCCGAGCTCGCGATGTTCCTGCGCAAGCTGGAAGTCCTTGAGGAAACGCTGAAGGTGAAGTCCACGGTGGTGCTCAGCGCGGACACCGAGCCGTTCGATCTCCTGAAGAGCGGTTCCGGCCGGTCGCCTGACGCGAAGCAGCCTTGATGGGATCCATGACTGAACCGACCCAAAGCAACGAAGCTGGAATGCAGGCGCTGCAAGAAGCACTCGGCACAAGCCTGCGCCTGCTCCGCTGGCTTATTCTGGCGCTTTTCATTGCGTACCTCGGCTCGGGCGTCTTCGTCGTACGCCAGCACGAAAAGGCCTTCGTCCTGCTTCTCGGCAAGCTGACGGGCACCGGTGAAGAGCGGGTGAAAGAACCCGGGCTCCATTGGACCCTGCCCCGCCCCTTCTCGGAAATCATCCGCCTCCCTGTCGAACGCGTGCAGTCGCTCACCTCGTCCACGTTCTGGAGTTCGCCGCCGGCGGGATTCCAGCGCGATGACGATTCGATGATCGCGGAGACACTGAACCCCGAGCGCGATGGCTATCTGCTCACCGGCGACGCGAACATGCTCCACGCCCGCTGGACCGTGCGCTTCACATTGAGCAATCCGACGCATTACCTGTTCAACTACGAAAAGGCTGATGAGACGCTCCTGCGCGAATTGGATCGCGCCATCCTGCACGTCACCGGACGCTTCCCCGCCGACCGTGCCCTTCGCACCGACATTGCGTCGCTCCGTGAAGCCGTGGAAAGTGAGCTGACACGCCGCTGCGCCGAACTCGATCTTGGCGTCCGCATTCAAGGCGTGGATCTCCTCGGCATTACGCCCCCGCTCCAAGTCGCCGGAGCATTCGACGATGTGATTCGAGCCGAACAGGAGCGGGACCAGCAGGTCAGCGAAGCCCGCGCTTACTCCGCCCGCACCGTGAACGAGGCGCAGGGCGAAGCCGCCCGTATACGCGTCGAAGGCGAGACGTATAGCCGACGCTTGCTGGGCGAGATCAAGGCCGATGCCGACACCTTCAAGCAGATGCTCGTGAAGTATCGCCGGAGCCCGGACGTGTTCATGAACACGCTGCTGCAGGACACGCTACGCCGTGCACTCGCGAATGTGGAACAGAAGTACGTTGTACAGGGCACAGCCAACAAGGCGCAGGAAATTCGCCTGCAGTTGGGACCCGAATCGGAGTCGGAGGAGTAGCATCGATGCAGGCTTGTTGCCATGGACATGACCACGGACCGGGGAGCGAGGGCGCGCAGCGTTTTCGCGTCTTTTGGATCTTCCTCGGCACCGCCTTCGTATTGAACGCGTACCTTGCCGATTATGTGTACCACGGGAACCCGCTCGTCGCCGACATGAGCGCAGCGATCGGCGCCATCATCCTCGCCGCACCGATCATCTGGTCGGCCATCCGCGACCTGCTGCACGGCCACATGCACGTCGATGAACTCGTTGCACTGGCCGTCCTCGCGGCGATGGCACAGGGCGATTTCCGGACGGCTGGCGTCGTCGCGTTCTTCATGTTGATGTCCCTCGTCATCGAGACCCGCACCGCGCAGGGCGCGCACGCAGCGATTGAAGGCCTGATCCGGATGACGCCGACCAAGGCGATGCGGATCCGCAAGGACGGGACCGAAGAGGAAGTCGCTGCGTCCAGCCTGTCCATCGGCGACCGCATACGCGCTCGCCCCGGCGACAGCGTCCCCGCCGACGGACGCATCGTTTCGGGCCAGACCACGCTGAACGAAGCCAGCATCACCGGTGAATCCATCCCGCGCGACAAAGTGATCGGCGAGGATGTCTTTGCCGGCACACAGAACCTGACCGGGGCAATCGAGATCGAAGTCACCCGCGTGGGAGCCGACACCACGCTGGGCCGGGTGCGCGAACTGATCCTCGCCGCCGAAAACACGAAGCTGCCGATCATGCGAATCATCGATCGCTATATGGCGTACTACACGCCGGCTGTATTGATGATCGCCGCGCTGGTGTGGTTCTTTACCGACGACTGGAATCGCGTCGTCTCCATCCTCGTGATCTCCTGCCCCTGCGCCCTGATCCTCGCCACGCCCACCGCGATGGTCGCAGCGCTCTCCGCGTCCGCGCGTCTCGGCATCCTTGTGAAGAATGTCGCCGACCTCGAAGCCGCGTCCCGCATCTCCGCTTTCGTCTTCGACAAGACCGGCACGCTGAGCACCGGCGAGCTGGGCGTCGTTCGCCTAGCGCCGTGCGAGGGCGTCACACCGTCCGCCCTGCTCCACTCCGCAGCCAGCGCCGAGAAGTACAGCAAGCATCCCGTGGCCCAGGCCCTTCAGGCGCTTGCCGCAAAGTCCAAGCTCCAACTCTCCGAACCCGAAGCGTTCCGTGAGGAATCGGGCCAAGGCGCCCACGCCAACGTGCAGGGTGAACTCGTCCAATGCGGTCGCGCCTCATGGCTGCGGAAGCAGGGCATTGCCGATACCGCGCTGGAGAAGACCGATGCGCAGGATACCGAGGGGTTGAGTGCGATTTTCGTGGCGAAGGCGGGGAAGTATCTGGGCTGGATCGGCCTGCGCGACCAACTGCGGCCCGACGCGAAGTCGGCCATCGAAGAACTCACCGAACTAGGCATTAAGCGTATCGCGATGATAACCGGCGACCGGACCTCGGTCGCTACGCAGGTATCAGAATCCCTCGGCATCCGAGACGTGCAGGCGGAATGCCTGCCGCACCAGAAGGTTGAATTCGTCACGCAGGTCAAGAAGGACGGCTATCGCGTCGCCTTCGTCGGCGACGGCGTGAACGACGCGCCCGCGCTGGCCGCGAGCGACACCGGAATTGCCATGGGCGCCGCCGGTAGCGACATCGCCATCCACAGTGCAACAATCGCGCTGATGAACAACGACCTTCGTCGACTCCCCTTCCTCGTCCGCCTCTCCCGCATGGCCCGCAACGTGGTCTATCAGAACCTCGGCGTCGGCGGCCTCTTCATCCTCGGCGGCCTTGCCCTGTCCGGCCTCGGCCTGATGAACCCCATCGTCGCCACAATCATGCACAACGCCGGCTCCCTCATTGTCGTATTCAACAGTGCGCGGCTCATCCGGGCCGGCGAAGAA
>CAZCZZ010000042.1:0-35527 GCA_964503335.1 uncultured Verrucomicrobiota bacterium | reverse complement strand
CAGCGTTAAGGGCGCTTCCAGTCCGCGGGAAGGGTTTTACCCACCTTGTTTTAGAATGAAGGCTGCGAACCTTCTTTCGGCCTGATTCGGGCGGACTCCAGGCAGCAATGAAAGGAAGTTCGTTGTGAGTACAAGTCCACGGCCCTCACGTCCCAACCTCGAGTACCATCGCAAAGAGGCCAAGCGTCTGCTCAAGGCGTGCAAAGCCGGCGATGCGGCTTCGCTCACGCGCCTCAAGGCGCATCATCCTCACCCGGATCGTCTCAATGCCTCCGTCGCGCTGGCGGATGCGCAATGTGTGATTGCGCGTGAGAATGGGTTTGAGAGTTGGCCTAAGTTTGTGACGCATGTCGGGACGGCGGGGACTGCCATAACCGATGACGTTGAGTCATCGGTGAATGACTTTCTGTTGGCGGCCTGCGAAGGAAACCAGATGGAGGCTCAACGAGCACTTGCAGCGAATCCGGCGATCATCGAAAGCGATATCAGCGTGGCGGCGATGCTTGGTGAGGCGGATGTGGTGGAAGCCATGCTGAAGCGTGACCCGGCGCTGGTTACGAAAAGGGTTGGACCAAAGAACTGGTATCCGCTGCTCTATGTCAGCTTCTCGCGCTTTCATCTTGAGGGCCGGAAACGTGCGGCGGGGATTGTGCGAGTGGCGAAACTGCTGCTGGCTTACGGCGCTGACCCCAACGGATTTTATCCGTGGGATCAGAATGAGAACGTCAAATTACCGGCACTGTGGGCGGCGACGTCCGAAGCGAACAATCCGGCGCTGTCGCGTGTGTTGCTCGAAGCGGGTGCGAATCCCAACGACAGCGAATCGGTCTATCATTGCGCGGAGAAATATCACGTTGAGTGCCTCGATCTGCTGCACGAGTTCGGCGCGAATCTCAGTGGACCGTTCCAGCCGTGGAACAACACGCCGCTCTATTTCATTCTCGGCTATCATCGATCCAGTGGCGGTGCTGCGAACGCATTCAAAGGGATGCGCTGGCTGCTCGAACATGGCGCCGATCCGAATGCGCCCAGCTATGAACAGAAGGAACGTCCTATTCACCTTGCCGCCGCGAACGGGTGGGGCGCCGAACTGCTTGAGCTGCTGCTCCGACATGGCGCCGATCTAGGGGTTCAACGCAAGGACGGGAAGACCGCCTTTGAACTCGCGCAGCTCCGCGGTAACACGGAGGCCGTCGATTGGCTGCGTGAACATGGAGCTGGTGTCGAACTCAGTGAGAAGGATGAATTTCTCGCCGCGTGTGCGCGTGGCGACGGGAAGACTGTGCGCGCGATCCTGAAACGGACGCCTGACCTTTGTGCTTCGTTGACTGTCGAAGAACGGGGACTGATTCACAGCGCCGCGAGCGAAGGAAAGATCGACGCGGTTCGCGTGATGTTGAAGGCGGGATGGGCCGTCGACACCCCCGGGCGCGATGGCGCGACACCGCTGCACTGGGCCTGCTGGTTCGGTCAGGCGAAAATCGTTCGCCTGCTGCTGTCCCTCGGCGCGCCCGTGAACATCAAGGACATCACCTACCAATCCACTCCGATGGGCTACGCCGTCCACGGCTCACAACATTGCCAGAATCCACGCGGCGACTATCCGGCGATTGTAAACGCGCTGATCGCCGCCGGCGCGGAGCTTCCCGAGCATCCGTATGGAAGCGATGCGGTGAGGGCGGTTCTAAAACGCGCGGGAGTTGGGTGAGCAGCGTGGTGTATTTGCGATTTTGGAATTGCGATTTGCGATTGGATGACGCCAGCGGCTATTAATCCCGTTCTCATGACGGGGTTGCTGCAGAACATTCAAGGCTTGCGCGGTGTTGCCATTCTTCTGGTGCTGTTTGTGCATATCGGGAGTGCGGTGGCTTGGTTTGGCCGGTGGGATGGGGCGCCGCAGTGGTTGAATGTCGGGCTTTCCGGGGTGGATATCTTCTTTGTGATCAGTGGCTTCATCATGGCCACGATCGTTAGCGGTGAGTTTCGCAAGCCGGGCAGCGTCGTGACGTTTCTCTTTGCGCGCGCGGCGAGAATCTATCCTGTCTACGTGCTGGTCAGCCTCGCCTTCCTGGCGTCACACGACGCCTTTCCGCCGGCGATATCACAGCACTGGCAGAACCGGGACGTGATGCGCTCCCTGCTCCTGTTACCGCAAGACGAGCTTCCCGTTCTTGTGGTCGGTTGGACGCTTGAGCACGAAATGTACTTCTATGTCGTGACGGGACTTTTGCTCTTGTTGCCTGAGCGCTTCTTTATCCACGCCGTGATCTTGTGGGGCGTGGCCGCCACCGTTGCCGGACTTGCGGTGGGTGCAGTGGGACCCACGGTCGGGCATATCACGCATCCCTTGACTCTGGAATTCGTCGCCGGATGTCTGATCGCACGGCTTATCCAGGCGGGATACCGCCAGTATGCCGTCCTTGCGTTGATCGCGGGAACTGTCCTTCTCCCGGCTGGCTACTGCACGTTTGCATTGGGCGAAATTCCGGACGGCTGGCTGCGCGTGGCTCTCTTCGGTGTGCCGGCGACGCTGATCGTCTATGGAGCCTGCGGTATGGAAGTCACGCACACGCTGAGGTTCCCGCGCTGGCTTCGCTTCATCGGCGACATATCGTATTCCCTGTACCTCACACACGTTCCCATCATCCTGGCCGTCGCCTTGGCCTGGAGCAAATCGCCGGGTGCGCGCGAAACGCCCGCAGTCGGGGCCATCCTGATGTCCGTCGCCACCATCGCCACCGGCATCGCCACATACTACCTCCTGGAGCTACCCCTCCACAAAGTTGCGCGTCGCATGAAACAGCGCATGGCGTCCCGTTGGAATAGCTAGACTCGCATCTCTACTTCGCCGGCCCGGGAAATGCGTCGACGTATTCGATGGTGAAGTCTTCGAAGGCGGTGACGATTTCAACTTTGAAGTCTTCGAAGTTGTCCACGATCTCCCACTCGCCGGGGGAGTCGGCGAAGGCTTTGACAACCTGCACCTTCAGGTCGCCGAACGATTCCACGACGCGAACCTTCACGTCGGGGAATGCGGTGACGTACTTGATCTTCCCGTAGACCTGCGCCGGACCCGGTTTGGCATCCTTTGCGCTGGAGACCGGGGCGAGCAGGCATAGGGTTAGCAGGGCGATGATAGCCCCGGAAAGACAGCGCGAAGGGATTGCTTTCATATAGCAACTATAGGCCGAAACGGTGCAAAAGCGAACGGGTTGAGTCGGTAGGATTTGCCCACGGAACACACGGAATACACGGAAGTCCGACAAGAGATTTGCCCACGGAGTTCACGGATAGCACGGATAGGAAGATCCGAGTCTGATATTTGGTTTGGCAGAATTCCGAACATCCTCTTCATCCGTGACCTCCGTGGGCATTATCTTAAAGTTAGTCCTTATGTATGAACGGCCGCACTTGCTTTGGTGTCAAAGCGGTGACAGGCTGACGACAGGATATGGCGACACCCACAGCGAGTGCGGAACAGAAGTGGCGGCGCAGGGCGCTGGCGGTAGCGGCGCGCGTGAATGCCGGATGGTGGTTGGCGGCGTTCCTGCCCGTTGCGCTGGCGCTGTCCTTCTCCCTGTCGGTTCTTATTCTAATCGCTCGTACACAGCAGGTTGACGTCACGACCCATGCCCCCTGGCTGGCGGTTGTGGTCGCGCTGGGCGCTCTTTACGCGTGGTACCGGACGCGGAAACTCTTCTTTCGCCGGACCGATGCGCTGGTGCGGCTGGACGCGGAGAACGGGTTGAACAACAGGCTCACGTCCGCAGCGGACGGGGTGGGCTCGTGGCCGGAGTACGATGCGCGCGTGGACGCGAAGATCCGCTGGCGGTGGACCGCGCTCCTCACCCCGCTCGGGGTCGCCATGGCCTGCCTTTTTGCCGCGGCGTTTGTTCCGATCGGACGCCCCGTCGTTGAAGCCACCCTGATCCAGGAACCTTCCTCGTGGACGCGGGTGGAGGAGTGGGTGGATACGCTGCGGGAAGAAGAAGTGGCCGCAGATGAATCGCTAAAGCAGATCGAGGAGCAGCTCGCCGCCCTTCGACGCCAGCCGCAGAATGAGTGGTACCAACACAACAGCATCGAGGCGGGCGATCACCTGCGCGAGCAGACGGAGCAATCCATCCGCGACCTCGATCGCGACCTTGCGATGGCCGCCGCCGCGATGGCGCAGGCGGCGCAGGCGATGGAATCCGGCATCCCGCTCGACGCGGAGACGATGAACGCGCTCCAGCAGGCGTGGAACCAGTCGCTCAAGGGTCTGAAGAGCGAGCCGCTTTCGCTCAACCCCGAGATGCTCAAGGCGCTGCAGAAGATGGACCTTTCCAAGCTGAAGCAGCTTTCCAAGGAGGAGTTAAAGGACATCCAGGACAAGCTCGCGCAGTGCAAGAAGTGCTCTGGAAAATGCTTGGGACAAGAGGGACAGGCTGCGCTGCTGGCGATGGGCATGCAACCGGGCAAGGGCGGCATTTCACGCGGACCGGGCACGGCGCCGCTGACGTTGAGCGACACCGAGACGGGCGCCGAAACAAAAACGCTGGAGGGTGTCTCCAATACCGATCTCCGGCAGGCGGCGTTCGGCGACGTGATCGGCGAACAAGTCATCGAGCACGATTTGGACAAAACGCAGAATTCCGTGAACGCGGGCGGCGGTTTGTCGGTCGAAGGTGGAGCAGGCGAAACCGTGTGGCGGAACGAAACCAATCCGGATGAGCAGGCCGTCCTGCAGAAATACTTCCATGAATGAAAACCCGAACGCGCCCACCGAAGCCGAAGTGCTTCGCGCAGGCGAGCAACTGCGTGTCCTTCGTGACACGCTGAACCAGGCGCTCTTCGGCCAGGAAGAGCTGGTGGACCAGGTCATCACGGGGCTGCTCGCTCGCGGGCACATCCTCCTTGAAGGCCTGCCCGGGCTGGGCAAGACGGAGCTGGTGAAGGCGCTCGGGAAGGCGCTGGAGCTCGACGCGCGGCGCATCCAGTTCACGCCGGACCTGCTGCCGGGCGATATCACGGGCAACCCGATGCTGCAGGATGTGGACGGCCAGCGCCGGTTCATTTTCCAGCGCGGCCCGCTTTTCGCGAACCTTGTGCTGGCTGATGAAATCAACCGCGCGTCGCCGAAGACGCAGTCCGCGATGCTGGAGGCGATGCAGGAGCGTCGCGTCACCGCGATGGGCGAATCGCACGCGCTGCCCGATCCCTTTTTCGTGCTCGCCACGCAGAATCCGATTGAGCTGGAAGGCACGTATCCGTTGCCAGAAGCGCAGCTGGACCGGTTCCTCTTCAAGCTGAACGTGCATGTGGGCCGGGCTGATGTGCTGGAGCGGATCGTGAATCACCGCCGGCTCGGCGAAGAACCCGCGGTGCCGCGCGTGTGGTCGCGCGCGGAGCTGGGCAACCTCATCGCGCTCGCCGGTCGCATCTACCTTCCGGGCGTCGTGGCCAACTACATCGCCCGCCTTGTGGACGCGACGCACCCCGGGAATTCGGCCGCCGCGACTTCGGTCAAATACGGCGCGAGTCCGCGTGCGGCCATCGGGCTTGCAGCCGGAGCGCGTGCGCGGGCGTTGTTGCACGGACGCATGAACGCGTCCTTCGAAGATGTGAAAGCCATCTCCACGGCCGTGCTCCAGCACCGGCTGGTGCTTGACTATCCCGCGAAGCTCGAAGGCAAGACGGGCGCCCTTATCGTGGCGGAACTGCTGAAGGAAATCCCGGCCCAAGACCGCGCGCTGCCCGGCACGCTGAAGAACGCCACGGCATGAAGCCATACACCCTGCGATCGCTGCTGTTCATGGCGTGGATCGTTGCGATCCCGTGTTCCGCGATCGTCACATCCGCTGCGCAGATTACGGCACCGGTGAATGCCGAAAAGCTCTCCGACGTTGATCCGCAGAGCGGCATTGAAATCACGATGCTGCCCCTGTTGGGTGACGTGCCGCCGCTGGGCGCGTGGCCCGTGCGGATCACGATCCGTAACGATTCGGACAAGGACCATACCTGGACTTTCCAGTGCACATCCTATCCGTACTACTACGACAAGCGCTCGTCCTGCCGCTCATACCGTGATCTCACGGTCGAAGCCCGCGCGACGCGGACGTTCGACGTGTACGTGCCGCTGGCCCAGCAGATGCTCAACAGGGGTTATTCCGGTGTCGATATCGACGTGATCGGCTACGGGATGCGGGGCGCGGAGTATCGCCGCGTCGGGAACTATGGGTACTCCGGCGGCTCAATCCGATCCGCGTATGTCGCACTCTCGGAAAGCCTCGCCGTGGCGAACTGGGAGTCGTTGAATGAGTTTCTCGGCTCGAATCGCGTGTCCCTCGCGGGCACGCGATTCAATCCCTCTGCGGCGCCGCTTGATTCCATCGGATGGACCGGCGTCGACGCCATATGGCTGACCCGCGAGGAGTGGGATGCCATGGAACCGGCCGCGCGCGGAGCGATCACGGACTGGGTCAATCTTGGCGGACGCCTTTTCCTCTGCGCCAAATCGCATGGCCGAGAAGAAGACGCGCCCTATACCCGGTCAGGGTTCGGCATCATCCGCACGATCTACGCCGCGGGGCTTCCCGACATCGAACCTGTCGCCTTCCAGCATCAGCTCACGGTGAATTCGCAGAATCTGCGGGACACGTTGGATTCCGCAAGGTCATTTGACAACCCGCTGCGCGGCGACCTGGGCGAGATCGTGGTCAACAGGACGTTGATCCTGATCTTCGTGTTCATGTTTGCGTTCCTCGTGGGTCCACTAAATCTCTTCGTGCTGGCAAAGCGCAGGCAGCACAAACTCATCTTCATCACCACGCCGCTCCTCTCCATCGCAGCGAGCGTGGGCCTGACCGTGATGATCATCCTGCAGGACGGGACGGGTGGCGAAGGCCGGAGGACGACCTTTATCTACGTGGACCCCGCCAGCCACAAGTCGTACACGGTGCAGGAGCAGATCTCGCTGACCGGTTTGCTCCTGAACCGGAGCTTCCCCGTATCGCAGCGCTTCCTGATGGCGGAGATGGAGGTGGACACCAGGAAGTCCAACGCCTCGAAGGGACGAAATCGGCAGTACGACGTGGCCGACAACCGACTCGCGGGCGACTGGTTTGTCAGCCGCTCCGTGCAGGGCCACTACCTCGCCCAGGTCAAGCCGGGGCGGGATCGCGTTGAAGTCAGCTCGCCGCGCGAGGGACGACCGCCCGAAATCGTGTGCGGTTTGAACACGGATGTCCGGGAGATCTTCTACTGCGACCCGGCGGGTAAGTACTGGCGTGCCATTGGATTGAAGACCGGGGAGCGGCGTGAGATGGAGCCATCCGATCCGGGAACGTTCGTCAACTTCTGGACCCAGCTTAAGAATCCCACGGAAAAACGTGTGAGGCAGCTGGTGGACGGCATTTCCGCGCGGCCCGGCTTCTTCTACGCCGCGGGCGAGCAGGCAGAGAACCACGCGATTCCCACGCTGCCCAGCATACGGTGGCGACAGGTGTCGCTCGGCTTCTTCGGACCGGCCGTCACGGAGGGATCGGCGCCATGAGCGATCCCATCGTACAGGTGCGAGGGCTTGTCCGCGTCTTCGGTACCGTGCGCGCCGTGGAGCACGTCTCGTTCGATATCCAGCGCGGAAGTGTCGTCGGCTTCATCGGCGCCAACGGGGCCGGCAAGACCACGACGATGCGCATGATGGCCACGCTCGATGTGCCCGACGGGGGATCGATCCACATCGACGGCTTCGACGTGATGGATCAGCCGGACGAAGTGCGCCGTCGCATCGGATGGATGCCGGACGCCTATGGCGCGTATGACAATATGACGGTCCATGAGTACCTCGACTTCTACGCGCGCGCTTTCGGCTTTCGCGGCGCCGCGCGTCGCAATCGCGTGGCAGAGGTGATGGACTTCACCGATCTCGTCCCCATCGCGGACCGGCCCATGAACAAATTGTCCAAGGGCATGTCGCAGCGTCTTTGCCTCGGTCGCACGCTTCTGCACGATCCCTCGCTGATGATCCTTGATGAGCCCGCCGCAGGGCTCGACCCGAAGGCGCGCATCGAGTTCAAACATCTCGTTCGCCTGCTGGCGGGGCAGGGGAAGACGCTCTTCATCAGCTCGCACATCCTGACCGAGCTGGAGGAGATGTGCGATTCGATGCTGTTCATCGACGCCGGCCGCATCGTCCATCACGGCACGGCCGAGAGCATGAAGAAGAGCGACGGGAGCGGCATCCTGACCGTCGAGGTGTCGGGCAGCACGGACGCGCTCATCAACTGGATTGCACTGCAGCCCGGCGTGGAGTTCTTCGAGGCGACGAAGAACGGTGTCCGCATGAAGGTCGCGGAGACTTCGCCCGGGCAGATGGCGCACCTGCTCAAGCGCATGGTGATGGACGGCATCGAGGTCACGGACTTTCACATCCACAAGGCCAAGCTGGAGGACGCCTTCGTCAACATGCTCAACGAGATCGGGGGCTCATCATGATCGCGCTGCTGGACCGGCTCGACGACCGGTTGAGCCCCATGCTCGTCAAGGAATTGCGGCAGGGCATCAAGTCCCGCGCGTTCGCGATCTCCTTCATGCTGATGCAGGGCCTGATGGTTTTCTGCGTGCTCATGTACCTCCTTGCGCTCGACAACGCGAGCGACCGGCAGTTCTTTGACGCCCTCTTCTGGGCCTGCGTCAGTATTCCGCTGGTGCTCATCATGCCGATGCGGGGGAACAACGCGATCCAGGGCGAGGTGAAGGAGAAGACGCTGGAGCTCATCCTTCTCACGCGGCTGAGCGCGTGGCGCATCATCCTCGGCAAGTGGGCATCGCTCTTCACGCAGACCCTGCTCATCGCGTGCGCCATCCTGCCGTACGCCGTGCTGCGTTACTTCCTCGGGTCCGTGAACGTCGCCGAGAACCTGCTCACGCTGGGCTTCCTGCTCTGTGTCTCATCGCTCCTGACCGCGGCCAGTGTCGCCTGCTCGACGCTTCGCCTGCATTTCGTCCGCGGCCTTTACGTCCTCGTGTTCATCTTCGGTTTCAACATCATACCGGGGCTCCTGTTCGGAGGAATGAGCCGCTCATCGTCCCTCTTCGGCTCGTTCGGCGTCCTGACGCTGGTCAGCGTCGTCGCCTTCACAGGCCTCCTGTCGCTGCTCTTCCTGCAGTGGGGCGCGGGACGCATCGCCCCGCAGGCGGAGAATCACGACTCGCGAAAGCGCATCACGACCCTGATCATTATTCTCGTCGCATTCATCGTCGCCAAGCTCGGCGGAAGCGAGCACATCCTCTACCTCTCGCTCGCGTTCCTCATCCCCGTCTGCGTGGACGCTCTCTGCAGCCAGCCGCGCGCGCTGCCGTCCCTCTACGTGCCCTTCGGCAAGCGGGGCTTCTTCGCCCGGTTTGTCGGGCGGCACCTGTATCCGGGCTGGCCCAGCGGATTCCTGTACAGCGCGCTGACCTTGACCCTGCTCTTCCTGATGATTGCGAGCGAGGTTGGCTTCACGGAAAGGCTCATCGTCATCTTCGTATCGCTTGTCGGCGCCATCTGCCTTCCGCTCTCCCTGATCCTTCTGGTCCGACCGCGCACGGAGAAGCTGATGGCGGCGTACACGTTCATCCAGATCGGCCTCGTCGTCTTGTTCTCCGTCACGAGCGGTGTCCACGCGGCTTATGCGAACTTCCCCATCGAAGCCGTGAAGTCCATTCCCATCGCCGCGTTCGTCTCGCAGTTGGTGAATGACTACCCGATGGAACTCTTTCCCATCACCGCCGGAATCTCCGGCGTCAGCGCGCTCGTCCTCGCCTTCCTGATGGTTCGTCCCTTGCGTCACATCGGACAACTGGAGCTGGCCGTCACGGCGCGCACAAGCGGCGGATCAGCCCCCGCCGTGCCGCCGCCGCTCCCGCCACAGGTATGAAAACGTGGCCTGAGCTCGATGTCCTCCAGCGCGTGCGCGCAAGGGCCGGCGACGCGGCACGACATTTCCGCCTGCCTTTTCAATCATCGACGTGGAGCGGCACCGTCGGCAACTGGGCCGGCACCGGTGTCGGCAGCTCCATCGATTTCCAGGATCACCGCCCGTATCTTCCCGGCGACGATCCTCGCTACATCGACTGGCAGGCTTACGCGCGCTCCGGCCACTATGTCATGAAGCTCTACCGCGAGGAGGTCAGCCCGCGACTCGACCTCGTGCTCGACAACTCCGCGTCCATGCGGCTCACGCCCGAAAAGACGGAGCGCGCGCTCGAGCTGTTCTACTTCTGCTACGAAAGCGCGCGACGCTGCGGCGCGGCGCTACGGGTTTACGCGCTCGGTGCGGATCCGGCGCCGTCCTTCTTCCAATCCTTGGAAATTCCCGCGCAACATTTTCCAACCCTTGGAACTATTCCGTGGCGTCCCGGCTCGCTGCGCGTTCTCGTATCGGACCTGCTCTTCCCGGGCGATCCCGACAGGGACCTGCACGTGCTGCGCTTCGTGAAAGGCCGCGCGATTGTCTTTGCGCCGTACGATGTCGCCGAATCGGATCCCGACTGGGATGGAAACCTTGAATTCGTGGATTGCGAAACCAGCGGCGGGCGGATCCAGCGCGTGGACGCGGCCGTTCGCGAGCGCTACGCAGAGGCGTACCGGCGGCACTTCGAACTCTGGCGTGAGGCCGCGCGGCGGCTCGCGATTCCCCTCGTGCGCGTGCCGGCCGAGCCGTCGCTGTCGGACGTCCTCCGCACCAACGCCCTCGTCGAAGGAGCTGCGGAGGTATGGACCTGACCTTCGCCAATCCGCTCGGTGCGTGGGCCCTGCTGGGCATTCCCGTCATCCTGCTCATCCACTGTTTCCAGAACAAGACGCGGCGCCTGGAAATCAGCACGCTGTTCCTGCTGGAGCAGGTCACTCGCGAGAGCGAGCGCGGCGGAGTATTCGAACGCCTGCGCCACTCACCCGTGCTCTGGCTGCAACTCCTCGCCGTGGCGCTGCTGTCGTTCCTGCTCGCGCGGCCGATGTGGTTGCGCGCGGATTCCGTCCAACCGGTGGCCATCGTCCTGGACAGCTCCGTCTCGATGCAGTCGTTCCTCGATGAAGCACGCTCCGGCATCGCGCGCGCGGCGCGACAACTGGAGAAGACGGCGAAGAAGTGCGCGTGGACGGTGATTGAATCGGACACAGCCCGCCGCCAGGTCTACTCGGGCGACCAGACCTACGAGTTGCTGAAAGCCATTGATGCATGGCAGCCGCGAACCGGGCAGCACGACATCCAGTCCGCCCTTCGCATCGCGCAAGGAGTGGCGGGACCGCAAGGTGTTGTCGTCTACGTCACCGACCGCGTCCCGGAGGCCCTGCCACCGGGCGTGGACCTCGTCGCCGTGGGTCATCCCGTCGCCAACGCCGGGTTTGCCGGCGTGCGCGTGAACGTGGAGACGAATGAAACGGTGTGGCATGCCCTGGCGATGAACTATTCCGACGAGCCGCAGCGACGCTCGTATCACCTCGAAATCGGGACGGAACGCACGTCAGCCATGCAACTGGATCTTGCACCACGCGGTGTGCATTCGCTGCGCGGAATTTTCCCGCCCGGACAAAAGAAGCTGCGGATCGTCATGGATGCGGACGCGTTCCCGCTCGACGACGTGTTGCCCCTGGTTGTGCCGCAAACGAAAGAGCTGACGTTTGAGCTGCACACGCACAAGGACCTGGACCCACTCATCAAAAAGATCACGACCGCGGAGTCGCAACTCGCCCGCGACACATCGGGCCGACCCGATTTCGCGTTCACATCGTCGCCCTATACCCGCAATCGCGGACTCGTCTTCCTTCACGAGGAGGAGTCCACCGCGAAACTGTTCTCCGGCGCGATCGTCGCTGAGCGGCACCCGCTGATGACCGGGCTCAACTGGCAAGGACTGCTGGCCCGCGCGACCACGACCTTTGCCACGACCAACACGGACGAAGTGCTCCTCTGGCAGGGCGGGCGTCCGTTGATCCTTCTGCGGAACGCGGAAGGCGCGCGAAAGCTGCTCTTTAACTTCGACGTGATGCATTCCAACGCGGAGCGGCTTCCCGCGTTCGCGCTACTCGTCCATCGCTTCATCGAATCGCTGCGTTCGGAGACCGTTGCGTTTGAGCGTCGCAACGTGGAGCTGAACCAGACGCTGGATATTGCCGCAAGCGGCCCGATTACGCTCGACGGCACGACGCCGGTTGCATCGCCGTTCAACGCGCCTGACGCGCCCGGCTTCTTCGCCGTGCAGCAGGACCGCAAGCTGCTTCTTGAGGGCGCGACCCATTTCGCCGATGTGCGGGAAGGGAACTTCCGTGACGCGGTATCCAAGGACAACATCCAGGAACGGAGCCGCGTGCTTGCGCGGGTCAACAGCCTCGACGATTTCCTGACGCCGGTCTGGCTCGTCCTGCTGGGCGGCATACTCCTCGCGTCGTGGGCTGTCGCAGAACGGAGGGCCGGCTGATGCGCTTCGCGTCGCCCGAGTGGCTCATCCTGCTTCCGCTCATCGCGATCGTCGCCTGGCGCTGGCCCCGGCTTGGCCTGCTTCGCCCGCTGCGCGCGACCCTGGTGGTGCTTCTGTTGTTGCTGCTCATGCGACCGGAAATCCGCCGCCTTGGTGCGGGCCTCGACGTGTGGGTGCTGGCTGACCGCTCCAACTCCGCCGAGGAGTGGGTGCAACCGCGCCTGCCGGAAATGCAGGCGCTGCTTGAGCGATCCAAGGGGCTGCGCGATCGCCTGCATTGGGTGGACTTCGCCGACGTCGCGGTGTCCCGTGAAGCCGCCGATGCTCAGGTGTTTCCCGGGACGCGGCGGCAGACGCGCCTGGCTTCTGCGCTCCAGTACACGCTGGCGCAGCTGGATCCGGATCGCGCGGCGCGCCTCTTGGTCGTGACCGACGGCTTCAGCACAGAACCGCTCGGCGTCGTGGAGGAGAAACTGCGCGACCAGCAGGTCGCGCTGGATTACCGGCTCGTGGGACAACCCGACGCCAGCGACTACCGCGTGGCGGACCTCGATGTGCCGGCACGCGTGCAGCGCGGGGAGCCGTTCCTCGTCGAGGCCCGGATCACCGGCACGCCGGACGGGAAGGTTCCTTTCGCGATGCAGCGCAACGGAGCGCTCATTGCGTCGGGCGAGGCTGACGTGAAGGACGGGACGGCGCTGCTGCGCTTCACGGATCATCTCAACGCCGGCGGCGCGCACCGCTACGTGTGCAAGATCAGCGCGACGAACGATGCGCGTACCGGAAACAATGTCGCCGAGCGGTGGGTCGAACAGATCAGCGGTCCGCGCTGCCTGCTGGTGACCGCTTACACGGACGATCCGCTTGCCGCGGCGCTGCGCGGGCAGGGCTTCGAGGTGGACGTACGAACCGACTTTACGGGACTGGATGTCGGCTCGCTCGCCGGTGCGCGCGGGGTGATGATCAACAATGTACCCGCCTGGCGGCTGCCGGAGAATTTCCTGCGGGCACTCGATTTTCATGTTCGTTCGCAAGGCGCCGGTCTGTTGATGGCGGGTGGCAAGACCAGCTTCGGCGCGGGCGGATATTTCCAGTCACCGCTCGACCCTCTGCTTCCGGTGTCCATGGAACTCAAACAGGAACATCGCAAGCTCGCCGTTGCGATGGCCATCGTGCTCGATCGCTCCGGCAGCATGGCGGTCGGCGTTCCCGGCTCGCACCTGACCAAAATGGACCTGGCCAACGAAGGTTCGGCCCGCGGCATTGAGCTGCTTGGCGCGATGGATGCCGTGTCGGTGATCGCCGTGGACAGCGAGCCGCATGTCATGGTTCCGCTCACGCGGCTCGGCGACAACCGGAACGAAATCATCAGTGCCACGCGTCGCATCCAAAGCAGTGGCGGCGGCATATACGTCTACACCGGGCTAAAAGCGGGATGGGAGGAAGTGAAGGGGGCAGGGCAGGGGCAGCGCCATATCATCCTGTTTGCGGATGCCGCCGACGCCGAGGAGCCGGGCGACTACATCCGCCTGCTTGCGGAAATCACCGCAGATGGTGGCACCGTGAGTGTCATCGGCATGGGCACGGAGGCGGATACCGACGCGGAGTTCCTGAAGGATGTCGCGCTGCGCGGAGGCGGTCGCATCTTCTTCAATGCCGACCCTGCGACGCTCCCCGCTGTCTTTGCGCAGGAGACGATCGCCGTCGCGCGTTCGGCTTATCTGGCCGAACCCGTCGCACTTTCCGCCACCGCCGCGTGGATGGAAATGGCGGCGCGCCCGATCGAGTGGCTGCCCGCGGTGGACGGCTACAACTTGAGCTACTTGCGCGAGGAGGCTACGGGTGCGGCGTTTTCGGGTGATGAGTATGCCGCACCGCTGGTCGCCTTCTGGCAGCGTGGGATCGGACGCGTCGCCGCGGTTTCGTTTCCGCTGGGCGGCCCCGGTTCGGAGCTCGTCCGCGCGTGGCCTGCGTGCGGCGATTTTGTCCGCACGATGGGACGCTGGCTGATGGGTCGCGATACTCCGCCGGGCATTGCGCTGCGGACGCAGCGTGCCGGAAACACCATCCTCGTGGACCTGCTCTACAACGAGTCATGGGAGGAAGAGCTCGCGCGGAACGCACCGGCGATTGCGATGGTGAGCAGCGCGAGCGACGCGATAGCGCATCCGACGTGGCAGCGCATGGAGCCGGGTCGCTACTCCGTTTCCATTCCCATGGACGACGGCGAATGGTGGCGGGGCGCGGTGCAGGTGGCCGACGTGGCGCTGCCGTTCGGTCCGCTGAATGCCGGCACGGACGCCGAATGGTCCTTTGATCGAGAGCGCGTGGCGGAACTTAAGCGTGTTGCAGCGCGAAGCGGAGGCGAAGAGCGATTGGATCTTTCCACCGTGTGGGATGCGCCGCGCCGGAAGGACTTTTCGGACATTCAAGCGCCGCTTCTAATCCTGCTCCTGCTGGTGCTTCTCGTCGAAGCCGCCGTGTCGCGCATTCACGGCTATCGTCCGGCCCGAGCCGTGGGACGCGAACAAAGCCACCGGACCATGCATCAGGCACCACCGCTTCCGGTACAACCAAAAGCATCACCACCGCCGCCCTCGATGGATTCACCTCCGACAGAAAAGCGAAGCGTCTTCGATCAGGCCAAGCGGCGAGGGCGATAGCCCTGATAGTTCACCGCAGAGGCGCAGAGTGCGCAGAGGCAGACACAAAAAATGTTGGCATTGGCTTCTCCCGCGTCCTCCGCGTCTCCGCGGTGAACATCCGGATCAGAAATCGACCGAGGGAAAATCTTCGAAGTGCCCGTTGCGCTGGACGCGGTCTCGGATGGCGCGGGCTTTCTTGAGGGTTTGAAGGGCGCGGCGTGATTGGTCGCGGACGAGGCGGAGGCGTTCCTTCTCGCTGCGGAGGCCGAGGAGTTGATACTTCGCCTCGTTGTCCAGCCCGGCGTCGTGGGCGAGCTGGAACGACGCAGGGTAATCCTTGCGGTGTTCCGGCAGTTCCTTGTGATCCATCACTTCCTTGCGCAGTCGCTCCACGGCGCGCATCGCTTCGGCGAGCATGGCGAGATCGGTCTCCGGCTCGCTATCGACGATGTAGGAAACCCGGGCGCGGGCGTAGGGCAGCTCGCGGTCGACTTCCTCCATCTGATACCGCAAGTCGCCGTGGCCGATGATGTCCATCTTCCCGTCCTCGTGCGACTTTACGACCTGGTCGATGCGGATCGTGCAGCCGATGTCGGCGATCTTGCCCGGCTTTTCACGGTAGAGCGAGAGCCCGAAGGGCAGCACGTGCTTCGGCGCCACGGCGGCGCGGATATCCTTCATCATCTGTTTGTAGCGCGGCTCGAAGATGTGGAGCGACACCGACTCCCCCGGCCCGATCACGAGCGGCAGTGGAAACAGCGGAATAAAATCCTTCTCCTTGTGCTTGATCGACATGCGGCTACCTGAACACGGAACGGCGGGGAATAGAAGAGAAGATTTTTGCGGGCCGCGCGTTCGACAATCGCAAATCTAAAATCAAAACCCGAAAATCAACCATCGCTCTGCTTGGCCAGGAAGATGCGGAGGAATTCCAGCGGGTCGTAGGGTTCGCCGGATTCGTTCCAGACTTCGAAATGCAAGTGGGGGGCGACGAGCATCCAGTTCTTGGCATCCTTGTTTCGGCTGGTGTTTCCCATCACGCCGATGTGGCCGCCGGCCTTTATGGTGTCACCTTCCGCAACCGTTGCGGCGGCGAGGTGGGCGTAGAGGGAGTAGAAGGGTTTGCCCGATTTCGGCCAGGTGTGGCGGATGACCACGAAGATGCCGAAGTCGGACGCGGCTTCGTCGCGGTTCACTTCGAAGATGATTCCCTCTGCGGCGGCGTAGATGTCTTCGCCCGGAAGTAGAACGGGCTCATCGCTCACAAAGTCCTTCCCGGTGGCGCAGTCGGTGAACACGACCTTCACCTTTACCCCCGCCCGGCGTGTGGCGAGGGGGGCGATGTCGCAGCCGCGGTGAAAGCGCTTTCCGCAGTCGCGCGTCCAGCCCGGCATTCCGTACGAAGGGTTGATACGCGTGCGGGCCGTGAAGAATTCCGGCGTCTTGAAGAGGGTGCGATTCCCCGTGGGCCACGCCAGTTCAAGCGGTTCGTCCTTTGGAAGAGGCAGGAAATCCGTGCGTTCGGCTAGTCGGGTCTTTGGCATAAAGTAGCCGCGAGCATGACCGTATCAGGCGGGGAAATCCAGCGAACGATTTAAGGCCACTTTCGCTTTACCGATCCAAAATACTGGCATAATATTAGACCTTACACGAATAAGAGGTGCCTCGTGAGTAAGTCCTCCCTGAGCTTTGTCGCCGTTTTCGCATGTCTTGCCGTATCTTCGTCGATGACGCGAGCGGCGACACGCTATGTCTCGCCCAGCGGCCTCAACACGCCACCCTACACGAATTGGGAGTCGGCGGCCGTCTCGATCCAATCTGCGGTTAACGCGGCCGGCAATGGGGATGTGGTTCTCGTTACGAACGGCGTTTATCACGAGAACGTCGTGGTTACAGGCAAGACGATTACGCTGGCTTCGATGTATCTCTATAGCGGTAACGAGTCGGACATCATCACGACGGAGATCCGCGGAACCGGTACGACCAGCGTGGTGCGGTTCGGGGCCGGTGTCACGACGGGAGCGTTGTTTAGCGGCTTCACATTGACGAACGGGAATGCAGTCCTGGGTGGCGCGGGTGAGTTCAACCGCGGCGGAGGGCTGCATGTGCGAAACGGGAGTCCACGCATCAAGGGGCTCCGGATCCTGGGCAATCGAGCCTCGGTGGTTGGCGGCGGGATGTATTTCACGTTCTCCACGAGCGTAGTTGAAAACGTTGTCGTTGAGAGCAATCGGGGCGATGGCGGCGGTGGGGCGGGCTTCTTCTATGGGAATCCGTCCCTGGCGAATGTCATCCTTCGTGGCAACGTCGCTACAAATAGCGATGCCGGCGGAGCGCTTTTCTACCATTGCAATGCCACGTGCCGGAATGTGCTGGTGGCGAACAATGTGACGCCGACCAAGGGCGGCGGCTTCCACTTCGACGATAGCGATGTGCTGATGGAGAACATGACCATGGTCGGGAACACGGCATCGCTCGGCGGCGGCTTGGATGTTTCCTTCATCAGCGCCCCGAAGCTCATCAACTCCGTCCTCTGGAGCAATTTGCCTCAGCAAATCGCATACGACACGTCATGGGTTGGCATGTCACTGCGCGTCGAATACTCGAATATCCAGGGTGGCTCGAATGGAGTGGCCACGGCAGGGCTTGGGCCATTGACCTGGCTCGCGGGCAACCTGCAGGCTAATCCGCAGTTTGACGGTTCGTCGGATTTCAGGCTGCTTGCGACATCCCCGTCGGTCAACACGGGAACCAATCGCGCGTGGATGACCGGGGCCATGGACCTCGGCGGCGGGGCGCGTATCGCCGACACCACCGTCGACATGGGCGCGTGGGAGTTGCAGTCGACGGGTGTTGTCGATATGACGAGTGCGCCGTTCACACCTGCGGGGCCCGCGTCAGGCTTGGCGGGCGAGACGTTGTCGTATGACACGGGCGGTTCGACCTCCACGATATCGGGTGACATCGAGTATCGATTGGATTTCGGCGACGGCACGGTCTCCCCATGGTCAACCAGCACCACCGTGAGCCATGCGTGGTCGACCGCGGGATCTTTCAGCGTCGCGGCGCAGGCGCGCAGCGCGGTCAGCACATCGGTCGCATCCGCCTGGTCAGCGGGCCTCGCCGTGACGATCACGAACCCGCCACCGACCATCGATGACCATTACGTGTCGCACTCCGGCGCGAACCAGTATCCGTACACCAACTGGGCCATGGCCGCGCATAGCATCCAGGACGCGATCGGGGCGGCGGTACATGGCGACACGGTGTGGGTGACGAACGGCAGCTACACGGGAAGTGTCACGTTCAGCGGGAAGAACATCCGGGTCACGTCGATGTTCCTTGTGACGTCGAACCAGGCGGACATCGATTCGACGCTGATTGTGGGCACCGGCTCCGGGCGTGTCGTGCGCATTGCGAACGGCGAGACGACGAATGCCGCCCTCATCGGTTTCACGATTACGAACGGCTGGGCCAACGGGCCGGCCGCGGGCGAGTTCAAGCGTGGCGGTGGTGTTTACGTCAGCTATGCCAGCCCGCGTCTTGAGCATTTGCGCCTCCGCGGCAATCGTGCCGATGAGGTGGGCGGCGGCCTGTACCTAACCTTCAGCCAGTCGCGCGTGCGCGACATTGTCTCGGAGAACAACGTCGCGGATGGCGGGGGCGGCGTGGCCTGCTACTACGGCCTGCCGAGCCTCGAGCGCCTCACGGTGCGGAACAATGTTGCGACGAACGCGGATGCCGGCGGACTCATCTTCTACCACTGCAACGCGACGTTGCGGAACGCGCTGGTGGCGGGGAACACGACGACCAAGAAAGGCGGCGGCTTCCATTTCGACGATAGCGATGTCGTGATGGAGAACGTGACGGTGGCCGACAACTCGGCCGGCGCAGGCGGCGGACTCAACGTGTCGTACAGCAGCGCGCCGCGCTTCGTGAACTCGATTGCGTGGGGCAACTCGCCGC
Organism: uncultured Verrucomicrobiota bacterium; assembly: GCA_964503335.1. Lineage (GTDB taxonomy): Bacteria > Verrucomicrobiota > Kiritimatiellia > CAIVKH01 > CAIVKH01 > CAZCZZ01. The sequence continues at coordinate 16,472 of CAZCZZ010000042.1, read as the reverse complement.
AGCAGATCGCGTACGACACGCAGTGGTTCGGCATGAGCCTGACGGTGGAATACTCTGACGTGCAGGGCGGGTCGGCGGGCGTGGCCACCCATGGCAAGGGACCGTTGAACTGGCTCTCCGGAAACTTGAACATCGATCCGGCGTTTATCGGCGGCGGCGACTACGCGCCCGGCTCCTCGTCGCCCTGCATCAACGCGGGCGACAACCGGTCGTGGATGACGAATGCGACGGACCTTGCGGGTGCTGCGCGAATCATCAACGGCGTGGTCGACATGGGTGCCTACGAATCTTCCTCCGCGGAGGGCACGACGATCACGACGCCGGACACTCCTGCCGGAAGCACCACGGGGCTCGCGGGCGAGGTGCTCGCCTACACATCCGGTGGATCAAGCTGCAGCGTTCCCGGTGCGGGCGAATACATCCTCGAATACCGCTTCGATTGGGGCGACGGCACGTTCTCCGGTTGGTCCGCCGTGGCCGGCGCATCGCATAGTTGGGGCACCGCGGGAAGTTACGTCGTGCGCGCGCAGGCTCGATGCGGCGACGGCCAGCTCGTGAATTCGCCCTGGTCCACGGGGCTGGTCGTGGTGATCACGACCCCGCCGCCGGTGGTGGACGACCACTATGTTTCGCACGCGGGCTCGAACCAACACCCGTACACGAATTGGGCGATGGCCGCGCACAGCATCCAGGACGCAATCGGCGCGGCGGTGCATGGCGACACGGTGTGGGTCACGAACGGCGTGTATGAAGGCAACGTCAGCTTCAGCGGGAAGAACATCCGCGTGGTGTCGATGTATACGGTCAGCGGTGACCCGGCCGACATTGCGTCCACGGTCATCAAGGGCACCGGCAACGGAAACGTTGTACGCGCGGTGAACGGCGAAACATCGAACGCGCTGATCCGCGGCTTCACAATCACGAACGGCTACGCGACCGGTTCGTATCCCTTCGAACGCGGCGGCGGCATCCTGTGCCAATACGCGAGCCCGCGCATCGAGGACGTCCGTGTCACCGGCAATCGCGCGCAAGGGACGGGCGGCGGCATCCACTTCGAACATTCAGGCAGTGCACTCCGCAATGCGGTGGTGGAGTTCAATCAAGCCGATGGCGCAGCAGGCATCGGGTGCTATTACGGCGCCCCGTCGCTGATGAATGTGATTGTCAGGAACAACGTGGCGACGAATTCCGATGGCGGCGGCCTGCTCCTGTATCACAGCAGCCCGGTCACGCGGAATGTGCTGGTGGCCGACAATACGTCGCCGAAGAAGGGCGGCGGCCTGCACTTCGATGCCGCAAGCCCGCTGCTGGAGAACGTCACGGTCGTCGGCAACACGGCCGGAACGGGCGGCGGCTTGAGTGTGTCCTACAGCAGTCATCCCAAGCTGCTGAACTCCATTCTGTGGGACAACGAACCGCAGCAGGTGGATTTCGATGTCCGCTGGTTTGCGATGGCCTTGAGCGTCGAGTCGTCGGATCTCGAAGGAGGACTTGGCGCGATCGATACGCACGGCCTCGGACCCGTGAACGACCTTGGCTCCAACCTCTCAAGCGATCCGCTGTTCGCCGACGCGGATTACCGGCTCGGGCTCGCCTCGCCGTGCATCAACGCGGGCGCGAACAGGGGCTGGATGGTTGCAGAGACGGACATCGACGGGCAGCCCCGCATCCAGCAGGACGTGGTGGATATGGGTGCCTATGAAGCGACCACGAATGGTGCGGTCGCGGGCTCGCTGCGCTGCGTGATCCTGCCGGATTCTGTCCTGGCGCTCGGTGCCCGGTGGCGCCTGCAGGAAGGCTCGCACACGAATTGGAACGATAGCGGCGCGACGCTTTTCAACCTCGCAGGCGGGACCTATACGGTGGAGTTCAAACCCGTTGCCTCGTGGACTACGCCGTCGAACATCAGCGCGATCGTGGTCGCGGGAGTGGGCACGGATGTCTCGGGAACGTATGAGCCGGTGGTGCAGGACATCTGGCCGCCTGTCATCGTGTCGGTCCAGCCGCCGGAAGGTTTTGTGACGACCACCAACTTCATCACGATGAGCATCGTCGTGACCGACAACGTCGCCGTGGCCGTCGTCACGGTGAACGGACACGACGCGACTCCCGTTGGCAGCAACACGTGGGAGTACACGGTCAACGGCGTGCGCGGCGCCTACAACGACGTGAAGATTGTCGCGTATGACACGTCCGGCAACTTCACCCCGCTCATCGTGAACTATGCGCGCGACCACGGCATCAAGCTGCACGCCGTGTACAAGGGATACTGGCGCATCCGCAATCCGTTCGAGGTGGCGTACAGCTACATGTGGGAGTCCGTGGAGACGACGGAAACCGGGTCGGGCATCATCAACCCGCATTCCGACGTGTACTTCACCACGTCGCCCGAGGCGCTCCACGTGAACCTCTACATCACGGGCGTGATTGTCGATACCAAGAAGGCGAGCGACGCCTTGCTCCCGCCGGGTCAGGCGGATGAACGTCAGGTGGACAGCGACGGGGACGGCCTTAAGAACATTGATGAAGCGGCCGCGGCGACGGACCCGTTCGCGGAAGAGAGCACCTTTGTCGCGAGCTTCGCAACCCCCGAAGTTCCGCCCGCCCCTCCCGGCGGCACGCAGCTTCGTTCGATGACGACATCGTCCTCGCAACCGGGATTCTCGCTGAGCTGGGAGACGAGTCCCGACAACTTCTACTCGGTTGAGATTTCCACGGATCTCCGCGACTGGGCCGTGGTGCCTGCATTTGACGACGTGCAGGGCACAGGCGAAGCCATGGGTTACACGAACGACACGCCCGCCGTGCTGTACTTCCGCCTGTCTACACGTCCCGCGAACTGATCAGGGCTGCATGCGACCGGGCAGCGAGGCCAGCGCGGGCGCGTTGCCGTAGAGCACGCGGGCCTGCGCGCCGCAGTGGAAGTTCGTGACCAGGAGCAGGCCGGCTGCTTCCGCGAAGGCTTTTCGTTCCTCTGTGTCCCGCACGATCAGAAAGGCGGGCTCATCCGACCGGACGTAGTTCGCGACATCCGCGGGATGGATCCGCGGGGCCGTGCGGCGGACGTAAAAGAAGAAGCGCTCGCCCGGTTCTTCGTGGTAGCGAACGGAACCGGGCGGATAAAGCGATCGGATCGGGTGCTGGCCAACGAGGTTCCGGATGGCCTCCGTCTGTGCGCGGTGCCTGTAGATGCCGTGATGGGACTGGACATAGCCGTAGTAGCCCACCGATGCGCCGATCGTCATCCACAACGTGGTCAGGACAAGCACGCGGGAACTGCTCCGCTGCGCGATCGCTCCGCGACACCACCACGCGAGGGCCAGCAGCGCCACGCTTGATAGGGCTGCAATCCACGCCGGGATGCCGACCAGCTCCGGGGCTTTGAGCGCGCCCTTCGCGACGAGCAGGGGTTGCAGGATGAGGAACAGCGGGAAGATGACCGACATCGTCATGAGTAATCCGCCGTGGGCGCGCAGCAGCTTCGGCCACGGCGCGTCGCCGCGAATCCTGTCGCTGAACGCAAACGCGGCAAGCAGCGCCGCGGCGGGCAGGATCGGCACGATGTAACGCTGCTGCTTAGCGCCCGGGATCGACATGATGAAGAACACCGTGGCGAACCAGACGAGCGCGAGGGCAGGGCCTGCGAATTCCCTGTCCCGGCGCAGCTTCCAGGCGTCGCGCAGCCCCACCAGGAACGCAAACGTCCACGGGAAGAGGATGGGTAGCAGCGTGAGGTAGTAGAGCGGAGTCTGGAACTCGTCGCGCTGCGAACGGTATTCTTCGAGCACGCGCACGGTGGCATCGGGCACGGTTTGCAGCATGTAGATCTTCCATGGCGCAAACATGGCCAGGGCGACGAGCGAAGCGAGGGCAAAGCCCGTCGCGTTCACGCGTCGGCCCGACGTGGACCACACGATCATCGCCACAAGCGGCGCGCCCACGAACACGGTGGATATCGGCCCCTTCGCGAGCGTCGCGAGTCCCCAGAAGACGCCGCATCCGAGCCACCACAGCAAGGCGCGCGGGCCGCGCTGCAACGCCCAGATTCCGCAAGCCATGGCCATGCCGGCGAAGCCGAGCAGGTATGTGTCGTACGAGGCCAGCCGCGCCTGCTTGATCATGAGCACGGCGCTCCCGCAGGCGAGCAGGGCGCTCCACGCGAGGGTTCGTCCGCCAAGCGCCCAGCCGGAAAGAAATGCGCCGACGACGCCGAGAAGCGCTGCGGCAACGCCGAGATAGCGGGCGCGGGCGACGAGCACATCGGGCGATACGGTCGCGGGATCGAGATCGCTCCAGCCGAGCATGTTGACCCACGACGTCAGCGGCGGCTTGTGAATGCGGGGCGCCGTGTTCCATACCGGAATGAGCCACGCGCCTGCGTTGCCTTCTTTCACGCTCATCCATGTGAACTGGCTCGACGCCACGGTCATCACTTCCATGTGAAAGCGAAGGTCGCTGCGCGGAAGGCTGACTAGCAGGGGCGGCAGAACAAGCAGGATGCCGAGGGCGAGGAGCACGACGGCGCGAAGACGCGGGCGCGGTTCCGGATCAACCTGTGGCACGTGGTTCGTCATGGACTAATGACGCGCATTGATGCGCTATTTCGGGGGACTTGCCAAGGGGGTTGGAGGGAGTATTCTCGGTACGTTGTAGAACAACAAAGGGGAGAGAAACGTTCATGAAGAGAAATCTCTTGGCAGCGTTGGTTGTTGCGGTGGGTTTGCTGGCGGGACAGGCCTTCGCGGAGGAAGGATCCCTCGGCAGTGTTTCGTATGACGCGGAGAAGAAGGTGCTGACGGTCGTGTTCGAGAAGGGCGGCACGTATGAGTACGCCGACGTCTCGCAGGAAGTGGCGGACGAGGTCCTGAAAGCCGAGTCGAAGGGCGAAGCCTTCAACAAGGCGGTGAAGGGCAAGTTCACGGCGAAGAAGATCTCCGAATAGTCCGGCCCGGCCGGTTCTGATTCAAGACACTCGCGCGGCGATTCGGTGTCGCCTGCGAGTGTCTTTTTTTTGTGTCTGCGATAACGTTCTATTAATTTCGCATTACAAATTCCCCCGTTGTAGGTAAACTGCTTTAATCTATCTCTGTGCATTGCGTTAGGGGCGAGTTCACGAAGGCGGCAAGTTCGGCTTATGTACTCGGCAAGTTATTTATTCGCAACGGGATGCGTTGTTCTGTCTCTGTCTGTTCTCTCCGTCTCCGGCCAGACTGAGGTCCCTGTTGACGCCCTGCCCCAGGCGATCACGCCGGACATCAAGCTGACGGTCAACCGCCTGGTTGCCGCGGGCCGGCTGAAGGAAGCCATTCCCTACCTGGAAGAGCTGGTTCATCGCTTCGACCAGTCCAAGGGCGCCAAGTTCGACCAGGAACTCGAGCGGTTCTACTACTTCCTCGCCGCGGCCTGGATGCAGTCGGAGGACTACGAGTCGGCCATCGAGATCCTGGAGAAGTCGGCCCAGCGCTTCCCGAAGTCGAACGACGCCCCGACGATCCTCGACTGGCTGGGCGACTGCCACCGGTTGATGGAGGATTTCCGGAAGGCCGCGGCGACGTACGAGAAGCTGCGCACGCAATACACCTTAAAGGAAGTGCAGCTGCACGACGTGATGGCCAAGGAGGCTGTCTGCCTCGCGCGGCTGGAGGACTGGGAGAAGGCGGTGCCGCTCCTGACCCGGTTGCTGGAGGACACGCGCGACCCCGACCTGCGCGGGCTGGCTGCGACGACGCTTGTGCGCGCCCACCTCGCCCTCGACCAGGTGGACAAGATCGTGCGGCTGCTCCCGCAGGTGATGGCCGTGTCGCAGGCGCGTTACGAAGTGGATTTCAACATCATGCTGATCCACGGCGGCGACAGTAAATACCACGCGGGCGACTACGCGAACGCACTGATGCTGTACCAGCTCGCGCTGACCAAGGAGGAGCTCCTCGCTTGGCACGACGAACAGGTTGAGCGGGTCGATCGCACGATCCAGGCGTGGAAGGATTACCAGAATGTCAAAGGCCTGACGTCGCTGCGCACGCGCCTGAAGACGCTTCGCGCCCAGCGCGAGGAGCTGGCGCGGCGCGAGAGCTTCACCGAGGAACTCCTGTTCCGCACGGGGCAGACGTATTTCGAGCTGAACCGGAAATGGGAGGCGTTCTGGACCTTCTGGTCGATCTGGAAGACGCTGCCGGACAGCAAGGACGGACGGCAGGCCCTGTTCAGCGCGTTCGAGCTCGCGGCGGAGCTGAACATGGATGCCCGCGCGATTGAATTCGGACAGACCTTCATCGACACGTTCGGCGTGGGCGACTACTTCGACGAAGTCTCGCTTCATCTCGCCAACCTGCATCTGCGCAACAAGTCCTACGACGCCGCGATCAAGGTCGTCGAGCAGGCGCTTGCGGCGAGTCCGGAACACGCGTTCAAGGACCGGATGATCTTCATCACCGGCTACAGCTTCTTCCAGACGGAGCGATTCGCCGAAGCGCTCGCAGCCTTCACGGAAATCCGCACGCGCTTTCCCGACAGCGAGTCGGAAGAGGGCGCGAACTACTGGATCGGCATGACATACCTGTTCCAGCAGCAGTACGAGTCGTCCCGCGACGAGTTCAGCGAATTCGTCAGCCGCTATCTCGGCGGCATCTACTATGAGGACGCGCGCTTCCGCCTCGGGGTGGCCGAGTACGGTCTCGGTGAGTTCAAGGCATCGCGCGAGCACTTCGAGAAATTCATCGCCGACTTTCCCGCGAGTCCGCTCCGAGCCGAGGCCCATTCGTTCCTGGGCGACATCGCAAGCTCTGACGGGCGACTCGATGAAGCGCTCGTTCACTACGGACAGGTGTCGAAGTTTACGGAGCGGATGAACCAGGTCGACCACGCCGTGTTCCAGATCGGCAAGATCCTGGAACTGCAGGAGCGCTACGACGAACTCGCCGACCATTTCAACCAGTACATGCAGGCGTACCGGACCAAGGGCCAGTACACGGAGGCCATCTATCGCATCGGCTTCGCAAAGAAGATGCAGGGCGACATAGACGGCATGCTCAATGCCTACGAACAGGCGATCCGTCGCTACGCGCATGAGGTCCATGCGCTGGGCATTGATCTCATCATCAAGGATTGGGTGACGCAGACGACGCAACTCCACGGCGCGCCCCCGGAGGCGAAATTGCGCGAGTGGTTGGGCGATGCGAAGCTGAAGCGATCCAAGGTGGCCGAGTTGCGCTTCCAGTGGGCGCTTTCGGATATCACAGGACTTGAGCCCGCGCCTGCCATTACGAAAGCGATGCTTGAGGATGCGACGCCGGCCGTCCTCGAGTGGATGGGTCGCGCCAGCGTGTCCAACGTGCCCGATGTGGCGCGCGCGGCTTTCGAGAAGTCCGTGACGCAGTATCCCGACAGCCCGTGGGCAGGTGACTGCATCCTTGCGTGGGCGGAGTTGGAAGCCGCGGCGAACCAGCAGTCCAAGGCTCTGGAACTCTTTGAGCGCTACATCGCGTCGTTCCCGACCAGCGGCAAGGCGGGCATTGCGGTCAAGCGGTCGGCGGACCTGCTTGCGTCGATGAAGAAGTATGACGAGGCGATCCAGAAGTACCTGCGCGTCCTCGAAATGCGCGAGTGGCGCGGACCGCTCTGGCCCGAGAGCTTGTACGCCGTGGGCGTCGCGCTGCTGAACCAGGGAAAGCTGCAGGAGGCTTTCGGCTATTTCCAACGCGTGTACGTCATGTATACGGGCTATCCCGAGTGGTGCGCCAAGGCCTACCTGCAAAGCGGCGTGGTGCTGGAAAAGCTCAACCGTCGGCGCGAGGCCATCGCCACCTACGAAGAGATGCTGGGGCACGAGGAGTTCCGCACCCTCGAACCCGGCGTCGAAGCCGGACGAAGGCTGGCATCCCTGCAATGAAGATTCACCGTCATACCATCCTGATGACCGCCGTGCTGTCGGGCGTTGCGATGTCTTCGCTCGCCCAGACCGTTCCAGCGCGGGTGCTGACGCGGAATGCGAAGAGCGCGGTGGAGGTGGTGCTCACCGGGCGAAACAACGGGACGCTCCATGCGAAGCTCGCGACGGCGGAGGCGGGGGCGATCAACATCGAGGCTGCGGATGTCGAGTCGGTGCGCTTTGAACTCGACGGCGGGAAGATCGGTATGGCCGAGAATGCGGTGCGCGCCAACAAGGTGAGCGATGCCGTGCGCTACTATCGCGAGGCGGTTGCGCCCGCGCTTTCGTACCTTGATCTGCCTTTGAACAACGCCATTCAGCCGGCGTTCCGCTATGCGGAGCTTCTACGTCTTCGTGGCATGTGGGGCGAATCCATCAAGGTGTACCGTGCCCTTCAATCCGCTCCGGATGCCGCCGTGCGGAATGAAGCGCTGGCGTGGGACGCCTATGCGCTGACGCGGCAGCGCGAGTTCGAAACGGCGAAAGGGATCGTCGATAACCTGAAGTTGGACGATCCGCGCGAACGCGGGTTCACGGCCGCATCGATCGCGCAGGCGCGCATCGCCCTTTCGCGCAACCAGGACGAGAACGCGTTGGACTGGTCATCACGCGCCGCGGCGCTGTCGCGTCTCGAGAACGGACTGTATCCGGAGGCGCTGATGCTCACCGCGGAGTGTTACGAGCGACTCGGACGCAAAGCGCCGGTGGCGCTGCGTGATTCGGCCGTCGTGCGCGACGACGGGTCGGCGCCCCGGGAATTGCCTCTGACCGCGGAACAGTTTGCCGGCGTGGTCGAGAGCGTCTATAGCCAGATCACCAATCTTTTCCCGTCCGCAGAGCAGGCCGCGATTGCGGCCGATCGCCTCGCGGCGGCGACAAACCAGACCGTGCATCCCGTCTTACGAGGGTCCGTATCAGGAGAGTAACGCATGAAAAATCGTGGATTAAAAATAGCAGTAATGGCCGCGACGCTGACGTGGATGGCGATGGCGGGCGCAAGGGCCCAGGAAGCAGCGACTGCTGACGCTCCTCCGCCGATCGCCGCGCAGAAGCTCACATTCGGACAGACGCTCAAAGTCGGCGGCTGGTGCATGTGGCCGCTGGGCGCGTGTTCGCTGGTCGGCATCGGGCTCGCCATCTACAACGCCATCGTGATCCGTCCGGGCCGCATGCTGAAGCCGGCCGTACTGCTCCAGGTGCGTGACGCAACCAGCGCGCTCGACATCGAGAAGGCCCGCACGCTGTGCGCGGCAAATCCGTCGCCGGTGACGAATATCATCGCGGCGGGACTGGACCGCATCCGCGGCGACGAACTCCATCTGGCGTCCATCGAGAAAGGCATGGAGGAGCAGTCGCTGCAGGAGATCGCGAGCCACATGCAGCCGATCAACTATCTATCCGTCATCGCCTCCATCAGCCCGATGATCGGCCTGCTAGGAACCGTGTCCGGCATGATCAAGGCCTTCCAGGCGATGGCCTTCGGCGCGATGGGTCGTCCCGAGCTGCTCGCGAACAACATCGGCGAAGCGCTGATCACCACGGCGGCGGGACTGATCATCGGCATCCCGGTGATGGTGGCGTACTTCTTCTTCAAGAACCGCTTCACGGCGATCGTGGCCTCGATCAACCGCGCCTGCGGCGACGTGCTGGAATCCCTGACCGTGGCCAGCCGCACATCTGCCTAGAAGACGACGCGCGATGAAGATCCAGATTCCAGACGATGGACCGGCGGGATTCCAGATGGCCCCGCTGATCGACATTGTGTTCCTCCTGATCATCTTCTTCATGGTCGCCGCGGACATGAACCAGCAGGAGCGTGTGCCGCTCGAAATCCCGCAAGCGTCGAACTCCATTCGTCCCAAGGATCCGAGCGGCCGCGGCGTGATCTCGATCAAGGAGAATGGCGATGTGTTTGCGGGATCGACGAAAGTCACGGTGGACCAGCTGCGCGATCTCGCGAAGCAGCGCGTGAAAGAGAACCCGAATTTCAAATTGTTCCTCCGTGCCGACCGGGCGACGCCGCACAAGTTCGTGCGCGAGGTCATGCAGGCTTCCGCGGAGGGCGGCGTGGCCGACATCATCTTCTCGGCCCACGCGTCGGAGTAGCAGGACACCATGAAGATATCGATGGCCATTCTGGAAACGACGAAGGAAGACGAGGAGCTGCAGATGGCTCCGCTGATCGACTGCGTCTTCCTGCTGCTCATCTTCTTCATGGTCACCTCGTCGCTGCACAAGTTCGAGAGCGACCTCGGCATCCAGCTCCCGGGCCGCGTCGCGCAGTCCGAGCAGCTGATGATGCCTGATGAACAGGTGATCGAGATCCTCGACGATGGACGCGTGATGCTGAACAACCAGTTCTATGACTCGCCCGAAGCGCGGGATATGCCGGAGCTCACCGCCGTCCTGGTCCGCTTCAAACAATCCTGCGACCTGGCAAAAGTGCGGCCTCTGCTGACCGTGCAGGCTTCGGGCAAGTCAAAGCATGAGCGGATGATCGATGTGTTGAACGCGGCGTCCGGGGCCAACATTAAGAACGTGTCGATTGGCATGGGGGATGACGAAGAGTCATGAAAGACGTCCTTGCTGCCAAACCCATTCGCTATCGCGCGTTGCTGTACAAAGTGTTCATCGCGAGCCTGCTCCTTCACGTCGTCGCCATCCTGCTCGTGAGCCCGGTCGTCCTCTACTCCTACTTCTTCCGTCGCGAAGTCACATTCGAGCCCGCTCCCGAGGCGGAGCGGAGGCTCGAACCCCGCAAGCTGCAGTACAAGGTGCATGTGCAGGAGACGCAGAAGCGGAGCGGTCGTCCGCAGGTGCAGCCGCGCCTCACAGCGGACCGTGTTGCGGACCTCGCGCTGCCCGATATCAAGCTGGAGATCGCGCCGATCAAGAACCCGAACCTCCCGCGCATGGCGAACTTCTCCAGCTCCGGCGTGGGCACCGGCATCGGCGACGGCGAGGGCAACGAGGGGTTGTCGATGGGACAATCCTCCGTGAACTTCTTCGGCGTACGCGCCCGCGGCGAGCGCGTGTTCCTGATCATCGACGTGTCCGCCAGCATGCTGGAAGATCTGCGCGGGGGGTACAACGGGTTCAAGCTCGTGAAGGACGAAGTCGGGCGCATGATCAAGAACCTGTCGCCGGGAACCTTCTTCAACGTCGGGACGTTTGCGCACAGCTTCGACCAGTTCAAGGACGGCATGGTGCTCGCGAGCACCGACAACAAACAGGCCGCGATTTCCTGGCTCGCGAAGTACAACACGCCGAACGGCAAGCTGGAGACGTACAGCCCGAACCGCGAGCTGCCCGTCGAGATCGAGTCCTACAAAGTGGGGCAGGGCGACAAGGGCGGCACGACGCGACAGGATCTCGCGCTCGCCCACGCGCTGTCGCAGGGCGCCGACGCGGTGTTCATCATGACCGACGGCCAGCCGCGCCTGATGCGGCACCTCACCGAAGAGGAGTGGGAGGACTGGAAGAAGAAGTACTGGTCCGAAGCCGAGAAGGCGCGTGTCGCCGCCGCGCGCGAAAAGGAAAAGAAGCTGCTCGAAGACGAAAACAAGCGACGCGCAAAACGAGGCCTGCCTCCGAAGGTCGAAATGGAGTACGGCATCGCCGAGTTGAAATGGCCCGAGATGCCGCGCGAGAGCATGATCGACTATATCGACGCCCTGCAGAAGAAGCTCTACCTCGACCAAAAGAAGAAGCAGGCTCGCATCTACGTTATCGGCTACGAAACGCTACCCGAGGACGAGGAGTTCCTCCGCCAGATCGCGCGAAAGAACGGCGGCACCTTCCGCCACCTCAAGAACCTCGTCAAAGACACGCGCTACGTGGACACGAAGCCGTAGCGCTCAGTCACGACCCTGTAACCCCAATGGCCCCCTTTTCGTGTTGCTGTCCCAGTAAGGTTTGGGCCGCCCGCGCGAACCCTTGTCGTGCCGGCCTAATAGAAGGCGCGTTACAATCAAAGATGAAACCAAGCAAACTTCTTCATGTCGCCTTTGCAGCAGTCTGGCTCGTGCTTGCATCCGGATGCGCAACCGTTAAGAACCCCCCGCCTGTCGTGGATCGCACAGTGGACCTCTCGCGGTTCATGGGGCCTTGGTATGTGGTGGCGGGCCAGTTCACCTGGTTGGAGCGGAACGCATACAATGGCATCGAGTCGTATGAACTGAAACCTGACGGGACCATCGCGACGACGTACACCTTTCGAAAAGGGGGCTTCGACGGCCCGTTGAAGACGTATCGTCCCTCGGGATCCGTTTTTAATCGCGAGAACAACGCGGAATGGAGGATGCAGTTCCTGTGGCCGTTCAAGGCCGCGTTCTTGATCCTCTACCTCGACGACGAATATCGCTGGACCGTCATCGGCGAGCCTACGCGAAAATACCTGTGGATCATGGCGCGCGAGCCGACCATTCCCGGCGAGATCATGGAAGCGATCACGACGCGTCTTGCCGAAATCGGCTACGACACGACCAAAATCTTACCGATGCCGCAAAAGTGGCCCGAATCGAGTCCGCGCTAAATGAAGCCCCATGAGTTCGAGGAACACGATGGCGGTACTCTATGCCGTGACCACGCAGCCTATGCCGTGCCCGGCGGCGCGTTTCTCAATTGGCTGCTCGTCCGCCGCGACGTGGAGAGGATCTTTTCCTATCGTAAAGCCGCTCTGCAGCGTGAGATTCCCTGCCGGCGGAGCCACGCCAGCCCACCGCTGCCGGGATTCGCAAGTTGAGTGGCGTGAAACAAGGAGTCGCTATGCAGGAATTCAGGTTGCTCGTTGCCATGACGATCATCGGATCGGCACTCATGCTTCTGGGTTGTCGGGCTACGCGCTCAGGTTACGAGTCCGCGCCATACCAGGTGGTGCGAGCCGATGGCAAGTTCGAGGTGCGGGATTACCCGGCGTTGATGGTGGTGGAAACGGCGATGGAGCGCGGGGGACAGGATGGGGACGGGAGCTTCAACCGACTGTTCGGCTTCATCACGGGAAAGAACGCGGCCAAGCAGAAGATCGCCATGACCACGCCGGTCTTCATGTCGGGGAGCGATTCGAATCGAACCATGGCGTTCGTCCTGCCCTCCCACATGAAAATGGGAAACATGCCTGCGCCGGAGGATGCCGCCGTGACGGTGCGCGAGCTGCCAGCCGGGCGTTTCGCGGTGCTGCGCTTCAGCGGCGCACGCAGCGCGGTCCAGGAGTCAGAGACGTTGGCCCAGCTTCAGGCCTGGATGAAAGCGGAGGGACTAGAGGCTGCTTCGACTCCGGTCTACGGCTACTTCGATCCACCCTGGACCCCGTCTGCACTGCGCCGCAATGAAGTGATGCTGCCAACGGATCAGAAACCTTGATGGGTCTCCTTAAAAAGCGAACACTCGACAGCTTGGGACATCGGCTCCGGACTCCGTCCCGCACCGGTCCGACGGACGCGAGCGGAGTCGCGTCCCTACCATGCATTTGCGTAATTCGCGGTTCGAGTCGAATGGTCCCGAACTCAACGCGTGTGGTTCGCGCGGGGTGGCACGAGTATGGAGAGCAGGATGGACGAGGCGAGGACTCCGGCGATGATGCCGAGGGACCATGTGATCGGGAATTTGCCGCCGAAGGCTTCATTCAGCCAGACCATCTTGAGGCCGACAAAGACCAGCACCACGCCGAGCCCGTACTTGAGGTAGCGGAACTTGTCCACCACGCCGGCGAGCAGGAAATACATCGCGCGCAGGCCGAGGATGGCGAAGACGTTCGAGGTCAGCACGATGAACGGTTCCTTCGTGAGGGCGAATATGGCGGGCACGGAGTCGACGGCGAAGATGATGTCGGACAACTCAAGGAACACCAGCGCCACGAACAGGGGTGTGGCATGCAACACCCCGTTGATGCGCAGAAAGAAGGACTGGCCTTCCAGCGTCGGCGTTACCGGCACAAGCTTCCGCAGCAACTTGATGAGCGGGTTCTTCTCCGGCTCGATCGGCTTCTCCGGCGCAAACAGGATCTTCACCCCGGTCAGGATCAGGAACACGCCGAAGACGATCACCACCCAGTGGTACTGCATCAGCACGGACCCAAGCGCGATGAAGATCACGCGGAAGACCAGCGCGCCAAGGATGCCGTAGAACAGGACCCGATGCTGGTAGATCGCGGGGATGCCGAAGAAGTTGAAGACCACCACGAAGACGAAGATGTTGTCCACCGCGAGCGACTTCTCAACAACGAATCCGGTCAGGAACTCGAGGGCGGTCTGCCGCGCCGCCGCCGTGGCATCGAATCCTTCCACCGCCAGCAAGCGGGGGTCCCGGGGAAACTTGTGCAGCGCGTACTGGTAAAGAAGCAGGCAGAAACCCATCGCCAGGACGACCCACACCGCGCTCCAGATGGCCGACTCCTTGAAGCCGACCACGTGCGCCTTGCGATGAAACACACCGAGATCCAGCGCCAGCATGGCGAGGACGAACAGCATGAAAAGGCCGTAGAACCACCAATACTCGGCAAAAGGAAACAAGATGACGTTTTCCATGGAGTGCGTACCTTCGCCTATTCTTGCGGCTCGTCAAGCTCGACCGGCGCGTTCACCTGCGCTCCGGTCAGCTACGACGGACGCAACCCTTCGGGCTTCCGTCCCTTCCGCATGACTGTTCCAATGCTTGGACTTTTGTCCGGTCCAGTCATCCAAGCATTGGAACCATCTTCTCCTGGACCAGCACTTTAAATGCGGAGCCCATGAGGCCGGGGTGGAGGAGTTGGTGGATTCCGCTGCGCTCGCTGCTGAAGGTGCCGGCGGTGCGTTCGGAGATTTCGCGCAGGATGGGTTCACCTTCTTGGAGCAGGAAGTGGGACAGGTCGGTGAAGAGCACGGGTTCGAGGCCTACCTTGCGACCGGCTTCGATGATCGAGGTGAAATCGATGTGGGCGGTGATGTCCTGCTTGCCCACGTTGACCAGCGGATTGTCGCTGACGGTGTGCTTTGCATAGCAGCGCAGCGTTCCGCGGGGTCGCTGGGCGGAGTAGTACTCGTGCCGCTCGAATCCGTAGTCGATCGTGACGACGCGGCCCCGTTTCAGTTTCTGCCCGATGCGTTCGATCCAGGCGGGGGCTTCGAGGTTCACTTCGGTTTCGTAGCCCTCCATGTGTTTGAGCGGGAGTCCGGCGAGCGCTTTGAGGAGTCGATCATCGGAGCAGGGTCCCGGTGACCACGCAAAGCCGTCGCCCTCGACAGTCACGTAGAGCTCCTGCCACGACCCGTCGATGACCTTCATCCTGTGCACGGGAAAGGCATCGAGGAGTTCGTTGGAGAACACGCATCCGATGATCGACCCGGGCTCAATAACACCCACGTCGATCGAGTTGTACGCCAGATCCGGGGCTGCCGAGAGGACATCGTCTCGCAACTGCCCTCGATGACCGCCGTACTCGACGACGGTGAAAGCGGCGGGATGACCCATTTCGGCGCGCAGGCGGGTGAAGTATCCGGCGAGGATGCGACCAAAGAGCGGCGTCGCCGACACCGCCGTAAAGAAATCGCCGCGCACACCCACGGGTGATTTAACCTGTTGATAATAGCCGTGTTGCGGATGGTAGAGCGCCTCGCGCATGAAGTCGGCGAATGTAAGTTTTCCGCCCCCGGCTGCGATGATGTCGGCAAGGATGCCATAAAGGGGGGCTTCTGCTTGCCCGGAAAACCTTTTCGCACTACCGTCGCGGCCATTTGATTTTGTCGGCATACACTGTGAGCTACGAACTTCAGCAATTTATTCCGGTCGGGCTACTTCTGATCATGGCGATCCTTTTCGCCGCGGGCAACATTCTGCTCCCGTCCCTGATCGGCAAGAAGCGGACCTATGGCGCGGTCAAGGATACGCCTTACGAGTGCGGCATGCCGCCCGCGGGGAGCGGGCACGTCCGGTTCAGCGTGAAATTCTATCTCGTGGCGATGCTCTTCATCCTGTTCGACCTCGAGGTCGTCTTCGTGGTGAGTTGGGCGACCGTCTTTAAGGACCTCGTCCAGCCTGTGGAGTTCGGCGGAGTGGGGTCCGTGGCCTTCTTTGCCATGCTCCTCTTTATTGTCGTGCTGGAAATCGGACATTTCTACATCTGGAAGCAGGGGGCCCTGACCTGGGCACCGGGATCGCGACGCGCGATACCGACACCCCCGTCAACGGGGACATCGTCATGAGTGTTTCGGTAGCCACGGCTGGATTTGATCCGAAGATCGAGGGACGTGAAGTCATCGTGACCCGTCTCGACGCCGCCATTGACTGGGCGCGGCAGAATTCATGCTGGCCGATGCCGATGGGACTCGCCTGCTGCGCGATCGAGCTCATGGCCACCGGCGCCAGTCGCTTCGACCTCGCGCGCTTCGGCGTGGAGGTGATGCGCTTCTCGCCACGCCAGGCCGACCTGATGATCGTCGCGGGGACGTGCGTTTACAAAATGGCCGGCGCCGTGCGTCGCATCTGGGACCAGATGCCTAACCCGAAGTGGTGCATCGCGATGGGCGCCTGCGCGAGCAGCGGCGGCATGTATCGCAGCTATGCCGTG
>CAZCZZ010000041.1:0-36106 GCA_964503335.1 uncultured Verrucomicrobiota bacterium | reverse complement strand
TGTTCGAACAGGGCAAGAAGAATGCGCCCTGCATCATCTTCATCGACGAAATCGATGCCGTGGGCCGGAGCCGTTTCAGTGGCATCGGCGGCGGACATGATGAGCGCGAGCAGACGTTGAACGCCTTGCTCGTCGAAATGGACGGGTTCGATACGCAGGAGGGTGTGATCATCATCGCGGCGACGAACCGCCCCGACGTTCTTGATAACGCACTCCTTCGACCGGGTCGCTTCGACCGGCAGATTGTCGTTGACCTTCCGTCCCTCGATGGCCGTGCTGAAATTCTCCGTATCCACGCGAAGAAGGTCAAACTCGCGCAGGATAGTGCTCTCCAGCGAATCGCCCGTGGTACGCCCGGGTTTTCGGGCGCGGACCTGGCCAATCTTCTCAACGAGGCGGCGCTACTGGCTGCCAAACGCGGGGCCGAAGCGGTGGAGTTGAAGGACCTGGAAGAAGCGCGCGACAAGGTGCGCTGGGGGCGCGAACGCCGCAGTCGTATGGTCGATGAGAAGGAACGCAAGCTCACGGCCTACCATGAGGCGGGTCACGCCATTGTTCTGGCGTCACTGGAAGAGGCGGAGCCGCTGCACAAGGTCACGATCATTCCCCGCGGACAGTCGCTCGGCTCGACCATGCAGCTTCCCGAGAAGGACACGTACACGCAGGGCAAACGCAAGTTGCTTGGCATGCTCGTCGGTCTAATGGGTGGCCGGGCAGCCGAGGAGATCGCGTGCAGCGATATCACGACGGGTGCCCAGAACGACTTGAAACAGGCTACTCGCATCGCGCGCATGATGGTCTGTGACTGGGGCATGAGCGATGCGATGGGGCCGCAATCCTTCGGCGAACGCGAAGAGGTCCTGTTCCTCGGGCGCGAGGTTTCGAGGAACCAGGATTACAGCGAGGCGACCGCGCAGAAGATCGATGCGGAAGTGAACCGCCTGCTCCGGGAGGCCTATGCACAGGCAAAGGACATTCTTATCCGCAATCGCGAGAAGCTCGATTATCTAACGAACGCGCTGCTTGAGCGCGAAACGCTGGACGGGCGTGATGTCGAAGAGATCCTCAAGGGTGGCCGAATTCTGACAGACCTTGAACGTTCTGAGATCGATGGACCTGAATCAGGCACCAAGGACGTTCCGGCTGCAGAAGCGCCTGTCGGCGGGAATAAGCCTGCTCCATCTTCGTCCCCGTTGATACCTCCACAAGCACCGCGTCCATCCCTGGCCTAGAACGGAGCATTTTGCGATGCGGCAGCCGGCGTTTGATCGAAATGCCGTAACGTGGAGAGTCCGTGGATCGGTCCTTGCCATGGACGAGCGCACCCGCGTGATGGGCGTTCTCAACGTCACGCCGGACTCCTTTTCCGATGGCGGCGCCTACGTTGCTGGATCCTCCGCGCTCGACCGCGCCAAGGCGATGATCGACGAGGGTGCCGATATCGTGGACGTGGGGGGGGAGTCATCGCGTCCGGGCGCACTCCCGGTATCATTGGAAGAAGAACTCAGGCGAACCATCCCGGTCATTGAGGGGATTGTCTCGTTGGGTTCAGACGTGTTGATCTCAATCGATACAACGAAGGCTGAAGTCGCAAGGCGTGCCCTTGAAGCGGGTGCGCATATTGTCAATGACATCTCGGCCTGCACGCACGATGTCGGAATGACCTCCGTCGTGGCGTCATCTGGAGCAGGCGTGATCATCATGCACATGCAGGGAACGCCGAGGACCATGCAAGCGGCACCCGCATACCAGGATGTGGTGCAGGAGGTCGCTGACTATCTCGATCGACGGATAACGGTTCTCGAAGGTCAGGGTGTCCGGCGTTCGTCCGTGTGCGTGGATCCCGGAATCGGTTTCGGCAAGACCACCGAGCACAACGTGAGACTGCTTGCGGGGATCGATAAGCTCGTGGCGCTCGGATGCCCCGTGTTGGTGGGACTCTCAAGGAAGAGCTTCCTCGGGAAACTTACGGGTCTCGAAGTGGCCGACAGACTCGCACCAAGCCTCGCCGGCATTGCATACGCCATGATCAAGGGCGCGCATGTCGTTCGAGTCCACGATGTAAAGGAATCTTGCGCCGTTGCGCGGCTGATGGATATGTTCAAGCGCGAGGGAGCGTGATGACTATCCTGGCGAGCATTTCATGGCCCGGTGCAAAGGGGATACTGGAAATCCTCGTCATGGCTGTCGTTCTCTACTACATCATTCTCTTCTTCCACGGTACACGCGGCGCCCAAGTGCTCTCCGGTCTCGCGATCCTCCTTATCGCGCTTCTTACGATGACCTATGTCTTTAGCCTGGACACGCTTACGTGGATCCTGCAGCGCTTCTCCGTCTACCTTGCCGTTGGCTTCCTGATCATCTTCCAGCCCGAAATTCGAAGGGCGCTCGCCCAGATCGGGAGGCAGCATCTTTTCGCACCATCGACGAGCAGGGATGTCGTCGAGGGAATCATACGCAGCGTCAAGGATCTCGCTGATCGCAAAATCGGTGCGCTCATTGCCATTGAGCGGGATGTGGGTACAAGACCCATCGAGGAGACGGGAACGCCGATTGACAGCGCGGTGACTTCCGAGTTGCTTGCCAGCATCTTCTATCCCCACACCCCGCTTCATGACGGGGGCGTCATTATCCGAGGCGACCGGATTGCAGCTGCGGGTTGTCTTTTCCCCCTTTCGCAGCGCGATGGACTCAGCAAGTCGCTCGGAACGCGTCATCGTGCGGCGATCGGACTCACCGAGGAATCCGACGCCATTGTCCTCGTCGTTTCGGAAGAGACCGGATCCATATCGGTTGCCTACCGCGGACGCCTGCGCCGGGGCATCGACGAAGACCGGTTGAACCGGATTCTGACGAAGGTCCTGCTGCGTGATCGACGCGGCACACCGAAGGTTTCGTGGCTAACGCGCGGTGTTCGCATCGTGCAGCAATCGCTGGGCATCAAGCGGCGCGACGCAGGAACGGAATCACACGACCATGCCGCCTAAGTTTGAAGAATCTTTCCGGGTCATCCGGAACAACGGTGGGCTTAAGCTTATTGCCCTGCTGCTTTCGATCGCCGCGTGGTATGCCATCAGGGACACAACAAGCAATGAGACCCTGGTGAAGGATGTTCCCCTGACAATACGACTCGATCCGGGATGGTCTGTGCTCGACCGCACGGTTAATGATGTCGACATTCAATTCCGCGGCTCGGCGCAGGATTTGCGATTTCTGAACCGCGACCAGATCATGGTGGATATTGACGTTCGCGGCAAATCCGTTGCGGGCTCGATGCCCGTGACGATCAAGCCGCGGATGGTCCGGTCTCCCGGCGGTGCTCGGACAATCAGCATTGAGCCTTCGGAGCTTGTGTTGAGCTTGGACAGGGAGGGCGATATTCAGGTCCCCGTCAAAGCCGATATCGTGGGGCAGCTACCCGAAGGTGTTGAGGTCGAGAAAGTGGCGTGCACGCCCGCGTCGGTAGTCCTGCATGGCCCGGAGCAGCGACTCAGGGAGCTGGATGTCGTGCTTACGGAGCCCATTGATCTTGAAGGACGTATCCGGTCCTTTAAGCTGCGCAAAGCCCTCGTATCTCCCGGTGAGACGTGGACGTCCCGCATGGAGCCCGAGATGGTGGACGTCGATGTCACGCTGATCGAGCGCTCATCCCGCCGCGAGATTGAAGGCGTCAAGGTAAACGCACTTCAGCCGTCGCATGAGGGGAGGACGGTCCGCATCGAGCCCTCCATGGTCAAGATTGTCTTTGAAGGACGGGCCGATGAGGTGCTCAAGATCGACGCGACCAGCCTGCTGGCCTTTGTCGATTGCACCAGGCTGGAACCGGGACAGAGCGCCCAGCTTCCTGTTCGGGTACAGCTTCCCCCCGGCGTGAAGCTGGTCAGCGCCGAGCCTGCGATTGTCATGTCGGAAGTTGAAGACAAGGTGAGCGAGAAGTAGATGCACAAACGATCCGTAACGGTTGCACTGACTCTCATGCTGCTCCTCGCACCTCTGCTTCGCGGCGAGGAAACCAGTTCACCCGTGCAAGAGATGATCTCGCAGGAGGCGAAGGACGAGCTTTCATTGGCCCACCGCTTCCTCGTCGATGGGCGCAACGAGGATGCAATCAGAGGATTCCGCAAGGCGCTCGAGATCCAGCCCGGGCTGAAGCAGGCGAAGTTCGGGATCGGGACGGCGCTGATTCAGTCGGGAAAATACCGGGAAGCCGCGGCGATTCACGAGAAGCTGCTTGAGCAGTATCCGGACGACTTCGAGTTGTTGAACAACACGGCGTGGATGTACGCGACCTCCAAGGATGCAGCGTTCCTTAATCCAAGACGCGCCATCCAGCTTGCGCGACAGGCCATAGTGATTGCCCCGAAGCAGTATCAGGTTTGGAGTACGCTTTCAGCCGCATACTATTCGGCGCATCAATTCGATCGGGCGTTGCAGGCCGCCGAGGAGGCCTTGCGTATCGGGATCGCAAACAGCGCTCCACAGGCCAATGTCACCCGATACGAAGAGCAAGTCGGCCAGTGCCGAAAGGCGGCAGAAGCCTTTGCGTTGCTCGAATGAGGGACGTCACGCGTCAGCTTACGCTCCTTGCCACACTCGGCGTGGCCTTCTTGTGTGCCGCGGGCTGCGCAACGGGTGTCAGACCGCGCCATCTGCAGAACCTGAATGCGGATATGGCCGTCGGTTCGGTACGGATTGACCCTGCGCTTCGCGTGGTCGTCGTCACGGGATTTGTCAATCAGGTGTCGGGTCCCGTTGAGCTGCTCGCCTGTGGCCCGCGCGGCAAGCGGCACGAGAGTGTATTTGTCATCGAGGCAGGCATGGTGGACATTCAGGCGTCCCTGCTGCTCGTCGGCTGCAAGGCAGGGAAGCCCATGCCCGGCCTGGGGATGAGTCCTCCGGATGGATCCGCAGTCCGGATCTATGTCTCGCAGGGTGGCAGCGTTGCGTCGTGGCGAGCTGCCGGTGACTTCCTGACGGATGCGGATGGTCGCCGCCTCAGGGATGCGCGATGGATCTTCACGGGATCGGTCATCGAGGACGGGAAGTTCAAGGCTTTGGCGGAGGAAAGTGTCATCGCGACTTACTGGGACCCCTGGGCTATCCTCAATATTGATCTGCCGGTCGGTCGCGACGACGATGCGGTCTTTGCGAATCAGAAGGAGGGACTGGTCGTCGGAGAGTCCGTGACGTTCTACATCGTGCCTGAAGGCAAGCCATGAGACTGTTCCTGATACTGCTCTCCTTCGTTCTAGCCGCGAGCTGCACAATTGCCGCAACGCAATCCAACGAAGTGGTGGTGCTGGCCAATCGGAATGTCCCGGAATCGATTGAGCTGGCGCGATACTACGTCGAGCGCAGGGGGCTTGACCCTGCGAATATCCTGACGCTTGACCTTCCCGCGGGAGAGACGATCTCCCGGGACTTCTATGAGCTTCGCTTGCGGGATCCCTTGCTCTCCTTCCTCCGCGACCGGGGCTTGGTGGAGCAGGTCAAGCGTGATTCGAAACAGCTCGCATCCCATGAGTCGGAATGGAGCACGGTCAAAACATCCTTCGGCTACATCGTATCGATGTACGGTGTCCCGACTCGCATTGCAGATACGCGCAGTGCCATGGCCAACAAAGTGGCATCGCTGTTCAACGCTGCCGTCTTGCGCGACGGCGGTTCTGTCGATTCGGAACTGGCGCTGATCCTGCAGGACTCGCATGAAATTCGCGGCCGCGTGCCGAACCCCGCGTACAATGTCGTGCGCTGGGAGGACCAGGGCGACACGCAGAAGCCGGTCATTGTCGCAGCCCGGCTTGATGCCCCGCTGCCTTCTGATGTGAAGCGAATGATTGACGATTCCCTCCGGGCTGACCGCTTCGGCTTGACCGGTAGATTCTACTTCGATAGTCGCGCGCCTCACACGGATGAATATCGGCAAGGGGACTTCTGGATTGTCGAGGCCTATGAACGTCTGAGGCGGGAGGGCTATGAATGCTATCTCGACCGAATGGATCCTGTGTGGGGACTCGCATTTCCCATGGAAGACGCGGCCTACTACCTCGGGTGGTATCTGGAGCGCATTGAGGGTCCGTTCCTGCGACCCAACTTTCGTTTCAAGCCGGGCGCCATCGCCTATCACCTTCATTCGGCCAGCGCGAAAGTCCTGCGTCAGGGCACAAACTTCTGGGCCGGTCCACTCCTTGCTCGTGGCGCAGCCGCAACGCTGGGAGCCGTGGGCGAGCCCTACTTGCGATTGACCCCGGACCTGCAGATCCTGACCGATCGCCTGTGCCAGGGGATAAACTTCGGACGAAGTGCCTATATGGCCTTGTCCTCACTTTCCTGGCAGATCACGGTGATCGGCGACCCGCTCTTTGCTCCCTTTGCCTTGTCTGCGGACCAGCAGATCACAAACCTGGAAAGCGCCGGCGATCCTGATGCGGTTTGGGCTTATCTACGGAAAGCGAACCTGTTGGTCCTTGAGGGTCGCTTCAATCTGGCCTTGGCGTACCTTCGCGAGAAGGACAAGGCGAATCCCAGCCTCATCCTCCGGGAACGCATCGCGGACCTCTATGCCTCCAATGGCCTTACCGCCGAAGCGCTGGAGGAATACAAGACGATCGTTCGCGATGCAGCGACTCCTGAGACCGCGGTTCGCAACGGCTTGCGGCTTCTGCTCGGCCTGCGTCATTACAACAGGATGGACGAAGCAGCCTTGGTGGAAAAAAGCCTCCGCGAAAAATGGAAGGACAGCAGCCTGTTGGGCTTGCTGCAGTCGTTGCCCCAGCCATGACGCATAGCTGCCACGAGTGCATCGATTCGCATTGCCACCTGGACGAATTCGTCCGCGAAGGCATCCTTGAGGGGGTGATTGCACGCGCACGCGAGTCAGGCGTGAGCCGTGTCATCGCCATCGGAGGCTCGGACGAGTCCAACGAGACGGCGATCCGGGCCGCGGCGAAGTATCCTTCCACGATTTTTGCGACGGTTGGATACGATCGCGAACTCGCTTCCAGCGCGCCTACACTGGACAGGCTTCGCTCCACCGCCAGGCAGCAGGGCGTCGTCGGCATCGGTGAAACAGGACTGGACTACCACTATGAGCCCGAATCGGCCGGAGCACAGAAGCGGTTGCTTCTGGGCATGATGGAACTGGCCCGTGATATGCGTATGCCGCTGGTGGTTCACACGCGTGATGCCGACGACGATACGCACGACATGCTGTCCGGCCATGTCGCCTCGTGGCCGGGAGACGCCGACCGCGTTGGCGTGGTCCACTGCTTCACGGGGTCGGTCGCTTTCGCAAGGAGACTCCTTGATCTGGGTTTCCACATCAGTCTCAGCGGCATCGTGACGTTCAAGAATGCCGGAGAGCTGCGCGACGTGGCGAAGTTCCTACCGCTGGATCGGCTCCTTATCGAAACCGATGCGCCGTATCTGGCACCTGCTCCGCATCGCGGGAAGAGAAACGAACCATCGTTCGTCAGGCACGTGTTGGAGGCAGTCGCCGTGTGCCGCGGCGATGAACCAGGGGAGATTGCTTTGCAGACGGCAAGGAACACGGAGCGACTTTTCGGCCTGCCAGGGAGGATCTCAGGATGAAGAAGGACTGTCGCTGGGCTGTTGGCGTGGATTTCGGAGGCACATCGGTGAAGATTGCCCTCGTCAATGACGAGGGTGAGATCAAGGCGCGAAGACGCATCGTGACGAATGATGTTGCTTCCCAAGGGGCTTGGATCGAAGCCGTGGCTCATACTGTCGAGGAGTTGCTCAAGAAGGACGGTCACCGGACCAGCATCTCGGGAGTAGGCGTCGGGGTGCCCGGATTCGTGGATTTTGCCCGCGGGTATATCTATGACCTTGCGAATGTGCCGGGGTGGACAGGCGTTCACCTCGCGGAATTGCTCGAAGCGCGGCTTGGCACTCGCGTTCGCGTCGACAACGATGTCAACGCGATGGCGCTCGGAGAGTGCACCTTCGGTGCGGGTCGCGCTTACCAGCATGCGCTTTTTGTAACACTGGGCACAGGTGTCGGCGGCGCCTTGCTGATCAACAACGCGCTCTACCGTGGCGCCTTCTCCATGGCGGGCGAGGTTGGTCACATGCCAATCGAAATGCATGGTCTGAAGTCGCCGCAGGGCAGGGGTGGGCTGGAGCAATACGTGGGAAACCGCCGCATCGCTGAGCGTGCGGTGAAGAAGATCAAGGATGGCCGCAAGTCGTTGATCAGCGACCTCTGTTCCGGTGACTATGCACTGGTCACGCCGGAGTTGATTCACAAGGCAGCTGAACAGGGGGACGCGCTCGCCCTTGAGATTTTCGACTTCGTCGCCGAATGCCTTGCGACGGCCTTCGCGTCGGTAACCTATCTCTTGCAGCCCCAGGCCATCATCGTCGGCGGTGGAATAAGCCTGAGCGGGCGCGTTCTCTTCACGCCTCTGCGCAAACACCTGAACGAGCGGCTGAGTCCCTTCTTTGCGGAACGAATTGAAATCAAGGTCGCTGACCTTGGAAACGATGCAGGAATGATCGGTTCCGCCGCGCTGGCCCTAATGTAATCCGGTCAGCAGCCGTTCGACCTCAGCGATTGTCGCGCCGCGTATCCGGACACGTTTGTTCCGCGATGTCTCGCCGCCGATAAGTTCAATCTGTTGCCGGGATGCTTTGAAGACGTCTGCAAAAAAGGCCAGGAGCGCCTTGTTTGCCTTGCCCTCTACCGGTGGCGCAGTCAGGCGGACCTTAAGGCAGTCGCCCAGTATCCCTTCGACACGATTTCTGTGTCCCCCCGGGACTACCCTCAGGCTCAGCTCCACGCCATCGGATGTCTGTTTGATCCAGCTCATTTCTGTAGCGGCGAAAATGTTGTATCGGTAGCATCCCACCCTGTGAATCTGTTCATCAACACTTTACAGAGCGACCCGTACCATTTTCTTTCCTGGGTCCTGATCGTGACCTTTTCGATCTGCTTTCACGAATTCGCGCACGCTAGTGCTGCGCTTAAGGAAGGTGATAGCACGGCGGCCGATCTTGGGCACCTCAGCATGAATCCGCTGGTCCAGATGGGTTGGTCGTCGCTGATCATGCTCTGCCTCATCGGCATCGCGTGGGGCGCCGTGCCTGTGGATATTCGCCGTATGCGATCGAGAGCGAGCGGGGCCATTGTTGCGCTGGCAGGTCCGGCTGCCAATCTCCTGCTGTGCTCGATTACAGCAGGGCTTGTTGTGCTTTGTGATGCCATGGGCGCGGACGAAATGATCGTCAAGTTCTTCTACCTCGCCAGTGCCGCCAATGGGGTGCTTTTCCTGTTCAATATGCTTCCGATTCCGATGTTCGACGGCTGGCCCGTGCTTTCCCTCTTCTTCCCGCAGATGCAGAGGTTGAATCCGGCCAATGCGCAGACGGTGTCGCTTGTCTTTCTGGTGCTCGTCTGGACTACGCAGCTCGGAACGCTGGTTTGGGCGGGCGGAGCCGGAATCAGCATCTATTTCACGGATGCGTGGGACGCGCTCGGAAGTCTGATTACCAGTTAGCCGCGGTACTGTCGGACATCGCTTCGTCAAGCAGGTCACGCAAGGTTTGCTCAAGCGGAATCGACGGCTTCCATCCCGTCTCGGACGTTATCCGGTGTGTGCTCAAGCGGGGCTGCGTATCGGTGGGTCTGAAGAGCGTAGGATCAATCTCGATGGACGGACTGACGCCGGCAAGACTGCACAGCGTATCGAGCATCCAGCGGATCGAGACAAACCGGTTGCTCGCCAGATTATAGGCGCGGCCGCCCGTGCCACTTTGAAGGAGCGCCTCGTACCCGCGGACGATGTCGCGTACGTCAAGGAAGTCCCGCTCACTTTCCAGATTGCCCACGCGCATGACGGGTGCAGTCTTGCCGGAGCGGATAGCGACCACCTGCCGCACAAATGATGAAACGACGAAATCGGGTGACTGTCCCGGGCCGATGTGATTGCTCGGACGCGCGGTCATGACCGGCATTCCATATCGCCTTGCGTGAAGCAGACACTGCACATCAGCAGCCATCTTTGACACCGCATACGCATTCTCGGGCCGGAGCGGCGCATCTTCATCCAGTGGCGTCGCATCGGAAGAGTTGCCATAAACCTGGGCCGTGGAAACGAACACGATCCGCGCAGACGGGGCGTGGCGGCGGAAGGATTCCAGAAGGTTCATTGTGCCCACCACGTTAACGTTCATGGCGAGGGCCGGGTCTTCCCAGCAGGCAGGAACAAATGCGATTCCGCCGAGATGCAGGCACGCCTCGGGCCTTGCCGATGCAACGCGGGAATCTACTTCTCCAACGATTCGCAAGTCACCAGGGCGACCGTCGATGTGGAATGGAATCACGTCGTGGCCGGCCTGCGCCAATGCCTTGACCGCGTGGCGACCGACGAAACCCGTATCGCCTGTGACGAGGACGCGCATGCAGCTTATCGCTTGAGGCGGGCGTAGCGCTCCATGTCGGCGTCGACCATCATCTTGACGAGTCCGTCGAGTTTGACCTCCGGGACCCAGCCGAGCTTCTTCTTCGCCTTCGAGCAGTCGCCGAGCAGCAAGTCGACTTCCGCAGGGCGGAGGAATTGAGAATCAACGACGACGTAGTCCTTGTAGTTCAGTCCTACAGTGCTGAATGCCATATCAAGGAAATCGCGGACGGAGTGGGTTTCGCCCGTGGAGATGACGTAATCATCGGGCTTGTCCTGCTGCAACATGAGCCACATGGCCTTCACGTAATCGCCTGCAAATCCCCAGTCGCGTTTCGCGTCGAGGTTGCCCATGCGCAGTTCCGTGGCGAGCCCGTACTTGATGCGGGCGACACCGTCCGTAATCTTGCGGGTCACGAACTCCTTGCCGCGACGCGGACTTTCGTGGTTGAAAAGAATGCCCGATACCGCGAAGAGGCCGTAGCTCTCACGGTAGTTCAGCGTAATGTAGTGGCCGTAGACTTTTGCCACGGCATAGGGGCTGCGCGGATGGAATGGGGTCTCTTCGTTTTGCGGAACGGCGTGGACCTTGCCATACATCTCGCTGCTGGATGCCTGATAGAACTTGGCCTTCGGACAGATGAAGCGCATGGCGTCCAGGAGTCGCGTGACGCCCAAGGCCGTGAATTCGCCCGTCAGCACAGGTTGGTTCCAGGATGTATGCACGAAGGATTGGGCGGCGAGGTTGTAGATCTCATCCGGCTGGATATTCTCGAGCGCGTGCATCATGGAAATCTCGTCAAGCAGGTCGCCTTGGACGAGTTCGATGCGGTTCTTGATGTGTTCGATTCGTTCAAGGGTCTCGGTGCTGGAGCGACGCATGAGGCCGTACACCTTGTAGCCCTTCTCGAGGAGCAACTCTGCGAGATAGGACCCGTCCTGACCCGTAATTCCCGTAATCAATGCCTTCATGCCATCGCCTTTCAGTTCGAGGGGGCAACTGCCCACGTCTCCTGCAGATACCGCAACCCCTCGACTATCTCTTCCTTGGGTGTTCGCGTCGTCGGTTCGATCACGCGGACAATATCCGATGTGCCGAACCGTTGAAAACGTTGAAAATCGATCTGGCCGAGCGGGGGCATGACGTGGTCCGTCGCGGGGGGAGTAACATCATGCACGTGCATCCCCGCCATCCACGGCTTGAGGCGGTCCATCCATCGCTCCATGTTGATAAAGCCGAGGTTCTGCCGGATCTGGGCATGCCCCATGTCGTGCCAGTAGCGTAGCCCTCGATCGCCATACGTTTGCAGCAGTTTCTCGAGCTCGACTTCCGTCGGAATCGCTTCCCACGTCGGCAGATTTTCAATCGCGAGTTTTACGCCGGTTTCCTCGATGACGGGAAGGAGAGCCTCGATGCTCGTCCTGAGTCCGTCGATCTGCTTGGGCGCTTTCTTGTCGCGCTGAACCTGCGCTTTCAGCTTCAGCTTCTCGTAGAAGTCGCCGTACTGCTGGCCAGCATGAATCAGGTCGAACATCTGGCGGCTGATCGGATCCATCTCGATATTGCCCGCGTGCGTCACAACGAAGCGTGCGCCCACTTCTGCGGCAAAGCGGAGCGTTCGGGACGTATGCGTGACGGCATTCTCGCGCTCGCGTTTGTCGATCGCACCGAGCGTGTAGATCTCGGGATGTCCTCGCGTGGCCCCCATGGGGACTGGACAGAAATTGTGGAGGCTAACGACTTTAACATCGCCACGCTTGACGGCGCCGACAACGCCTTCGACCAATTCAAGCCGCAGATCATAGCCCAGTTCTACGCTCGTGAAACCGAGTGAACGGATTTCCTCGATCATCGACTCGCCGGAGGCGTGGCGTCCGGCGTTCCAATGTGTGGATAGGGCGAATTCCATCGAGCACTAAACCTGTCGTGATCGGGACCAGGTGAAAAAGGGCAAACTCCCGCAGTCTCCTGCGGGAGTTTGCAAACCACCGTACTGAATTACGGGGAAATGGCGCGGATACGAGCCCGTGCTGACTTGCGGCGGCGCCGCTCACTGGGCTTTTCGTAGTAACGATGCGAGCGGATTTCTCGCATGGTGCCTTCTTTGTCCAGCTTCTTCTTAAGGCGTCGAAGCGCCTTGTCTACTGACTCACCTTTTCGAACTTTTACTTCTGCCACGGTGTTTCCTTCACCCCTTCCTCGTGTTGCAAATGCTTGGTGCTGTTTTGAATGAGGCGCAGAGGCTAGTGAAGCCCCTTCACCCTGTCAAATGAACTATATCAGGGCCTTCCGACGCTCTGGTACGTGAAGCCTTCAGCCCTGACGGCAGCCGGATTGAAGACGTTGCGGGCATCGACAATGACCGGGCAACGCATCGCCGCCTTGAGCTTCTTGAGATCCAGTGACTTCACTTCCGGCCATTCCGTCAGGATAAGGAGGAGATCCGCGTCCTGGACACATTCCATCGGCGTCTTGCAGTACTTCTGGTCCGGATAGAGCTGGGCGAATTTTCCTTCGGCCACCGGGTCCCACAACTTGAGCTTCGCGCCCGCCTCAAGGAGTTGTGGCACAAAATAGAGGGAAGGGGACTCGCGCACGTCATCCGTGCCCGGCTTGAAGGCCAATCCAAGGATCGAGATGGTCTTGTCCTGGATGTTCCAGAGCTCGTGCTGGATCTTCTGCATCACATGTTCGCGCTGCGACTTGTTGATGCGCTGGACTTCCTTCAGAATCTCGAAGTTGTAGCCGATCTTGTCGGCAATCTGGACGAAAGCATCCACGTCCTTCGGGAAGCAGGAGCCGCCGTAGCCCACGCCCGCCTTCAGGAATTGCGTTCCAATGCGCTTGTCCAAGCCCATGCCCTGCGCCACTTGCTCCACGTTCGCGCCAGCCAGCTCGCAGATGCGACTTACAGCGTTGATGTACGAGATCTTCATCGCAAGGAAGCTGTTCGAGGCATGCTTCGTCAGCTCTGCGCTGGCGATGTTCATCTCAAGATAGGCGCAATTGGTCTTCTTGACGATGGGCTCGTAAATCGCCTTCAGGAGCATGGAGGCCCGCGGGCTCTCGATGCCCACAACGATGCGGTCCGGGTTGTACGCGTCCTCGATCGCCGTGCCTTCCTTTAGGAACTCGGGGTTGGAAGCGACATCGAACGGGATATCCGAACGCAGGTACTTTGAAACGGTGCGCTTCAACTGCTCGCCCGTGTTGACGGGGACGGTGCTCTTCTCGACGAGCAGCCGGTAGGAGGTCATGTTTTCTGCAACGGCCCGGCCAACCTGCTCGACATACGACAGGTTTGCGGCACCGCGGTACCCGGGAGGCGTGCCCACGGCGATGAAGATGACCTCGGCGAACTTGGTGCCTTCCTCGATCGATGCGGTGAACCGAAGACGACCGGCGGCCACGTTGCGACGCACAAGCTCTTCAAGCCCGTCTTCGTAAATGGGCATCTGAAGCTGTCGCAGCATCTCGACCTTGCTCTCATCGTTGTCCACGCAGAGCACGTTGTGGCCCCAGTCCGAGAAGCAAGCGCCCGTAACCAATCCGACGTAACCCGTTCCAACGACAGTGATATTCATAAGTCAACAGACCCCCAAAACCTTTGAGAAGGGGCGAAAGTGTAGACAGACCGCCTCAGGATTGCAACCATGGGAAAGAAGAATGAGGACACTGATTACAGGGGCGGGCGGATTTCTCGGCAGGGAAGTGCTACAGGCCTTCCGTGGAGATGGGGAGGTTATCCCCGTTTCCAGGTCAGGACGTGAAGGCTGGTTCGGAGCCGACGTCCGGGAGCGCGATGCCGTGAGGCGCATGGTGGTGGAAACCCATCCCGATGTCGTGGTTCACCTCGCCGCGTATCCGGATCCGGACTTCTGTGAAGATCACCCCGATGAGGCCCGACGACTGAACGTGGGGTCTGTTCGCCATCTCGTTGAGTTGCTGCCAGCAGGTACCCGCCTCTTGTTCGTGAGCACGGACTACGTTTTCGACGGCACGGCACCTCCGTATACGGAAACTTCTGAGAGGCACCCGCTGAGCATCTATGGATCTACGAAGTGTGACGCGGAAGACTTGGTCTCTGAACGGAGGAACTCGACGATCCTTCGAATTCCCCTCCAGATCGGCGCAGGTCCGACGCTGGACAAGTCCGGCTTTATCTCCATTATGATAAAGCAGTTACGCGACAGGGATCCGCAGCTTGTCGATGATGTCATCGCTCGTTTTCCCACTTGGACGCGTGATGTGGCTCGCGTAATGCAGTTCCTTGTTCATGGCGGACACGACGGTGTTTTCCATTACTCCAATCCCGTCGGCGGGACCCGCTGGCACTGGACCCAGCTCGTGGCGGAGACCCTTGGATTTTCCAGTTCCCACCTTATTCCAAGCCATGAAGTCATTCAGCGTCGCGCACAGCGCCCTGTGAATAGCCAGTTGATTTCCTCAAAACTGCCGGCACTCGGATACAGTCGCTGCACTCCAGTGCCAGACGTCGTTCGTGATGTCGTCAGGACTTTTGGCGGTCTCTGACTCCCGACCCTACTTCTGTAAAGCACTGGGACATCGACAGAAGTGCTAAAACGCTTTACTTGAATTGCTGGATGGGGCATCGTTTCGGGCTTTTGCAGGGGACATGGATGGGCACGGGGATTGCTAATCCATCATCACGCGAGGCGCGTGATGAGTCATGACGCTGTAAGGGATGAGGGAGAACTGGTCATGAAGAGGTCGGTAAAATCTGAAATCGCGATCTGGTCGGTTTGCATGTCGATCGGCATTACCATGCTGCTCGCGCAATTGATCGTCGCCCAGCGTTCTCAGGCTCGCGACGTGGAACCCTTGCAACGTCCCTGGACCGACACCGTTCTTGCCAGCAGCCAGCCTGCCCAGAGGCCCCATGCGAAGTCGCAGCCCGTAACCGTCAGCAAGAAGGATTCCCAAGCCCTCCTCGTCGAAGCGATCGTTCAAGTTGAGTCCGGTGGAAACCCCGGCATGGTCGGGAAGGCGGGCGAGCGTGGCCTGATGCAGGTCAAGAAGGACACTTGGAACCAGATGAGCCGTCGCGCTTTTGGCCGCAAGGTTTCGTTTGAGACTGCCTTTGATCCCGCCGTGAACCGCAAGGTCGGCGCAGCCTACCTCACGTACCTCAAGTCGTTCCTGGCATCGCACAAACACGACTGGAAGGCCGACGAGCGGTCGCTACTCCTTGCCTGCTACAATGCCGGGCCCGGACGCGTCAAAGAGGCCGGTTTCTGCCTGACAGGGCTTCCCGCGACCACACGTGACTACGTCCAACGTGCCAGCGCCCTTCACCAGTACTTCCTGCAGGAAGAGCAGGGTGTCGTGACGCTAGCGTCGGTGATCTCACCGAATCGCGCTGCGCTTTAGTTCCTTCGCAGCCGATTTCCCGTTCACGTTTCAACCAGCAAGCGGTATCGTTGCCGACAAGGCGGTGATACGGCATGAAGGTGGTTCTAGCGCTGGATCAAGGCACAACGAGTTCCCGTGCGATCATTTTTGATGTGCGCGGACGCATACTCGGCACGGCGCAGAAGGAATATCGCCAGCATTATCCCCATCCTGTCTGGGTCGAACATGCCCCGGAGGATATCTGGAAGACCCAGCTGCTTACCGCCAGACGGGTCCTTCGGGAGTCCGGCATATCCGCGTCGGACGTCACCGCCATTGGCATTACCAACCAGCGCGAGACCACCCTTGTCTGGGACCGCGTCACGGGCCGTCCTATCTATCCGGCGATCGTATGGCAGGACCGTCGCACAGCCGCTGCCTGCGACCGCCTTCGTAGCTCAGGAAAGGAAGCGCTGGTCCGCCGAAAAACGGGCCTTGTGCTGGATCCGTACTTCTCCGGAACCAAGCTGGCGTGGATCCTCGATCATGTCCCCGGTGCGCGTACGAAAGCGTCAAAGGGGCGACTCGCCTTCGGCACAGTGGACTCATGGATCGCCTGGAAGCTCTCATCGGGTCGCCTGCACGTAACGGACCCGTCGAACGCCAGTCGAACCCTCCTGTTCAACATCCACCGTGGCGACTGGGACGAGGAACTCCTCCGGCTTCTCCGGATTCCTCGGTCCGTGCTTCCGGAAGTCCGCTCGTCGAGCGAGGTGTACGGGTATGCTGACTCAAGCCTGCTCGGCCATGAGATCCCGATCGCCGGCATCGCCGGTGACCAGCAGGCGGCCCTGTTCGGCCAGCTCGCCCTCCGGCCCGGCATGGTCAAGAACACCTACGGGACCGGCTGCTTCATGCTCCTCAATACCGGTGACAAGCCGATGGTTTCGAAGAACCGCCTGCTGACGACCGTGGCCTGGCGCATCGGGAACAGGACGACCTACGCCCTCGAGGGCAGCGTCTTCGTCGCCGGAGCCGTTGTGCAGTGGCTCCGCGACGAGCTGGGCATCATTGCGTCCTCCGCCGACGTGGAGGCGCTGGCCGCATCCGTGAAGGACAACGGCGGCGTGACCTTCGTGCCTGCATTCACGGGGCTCGGAGCGCCTCACTGGGACCCGTATGCCCGGGGCACTATCGTCGGCCTGACGCGTGGAACCAACGCTGGTCATATCGCCCGCGCAGCCCTTGAATCCATCGCTCATCAGTCCGCCGACGTCCTTGAAGCGATGAGGAAGGATGCCCGTATGCCCCTGCGGGAAATGCGCGTCGATGGCGGTGCCTGCGTCAATGACCTGCTTATGCAGTTCCAGGCGGACGTGCTCGGTATCCCGGTCATACGGCCGCGTGTGACTGAAACAACGGCGCTTGGCGCGGCCTTTCTGGCCGGACTCGCTGTCGGCTTCTGGAAGTCCACCACCGCGCTTTCCAACCTTTGGAAAAGAGACCATGTGTTTCTTCCAAGGATTGGGAAACGGGCGGTTCGCCAGCATCGTGAGGCGTGGCACAAGGCCCTTCGCTGTGCCCGTGCGGGGACCGCCGCTTCATGATTCGCCCTGTGTTCCTGAAACGACTCGACGACGCGTCGTTCGAGTGGGACGTGATCGTGGTCGGCGGCGGCGCCAGCGGCCTCGGCACGGCCGTCGATGCCGCGTCGCGTGGCTACAGCACCCTGCTGCTCGAGCAATGCGATTTTGCGAAGGGCACGTCGAGCCGGAGCACGAAGCTGATCCATGGCGGCGTGCGCTACCTGCAACAAGGCCACATCGGCCTCGTGCGCGAGGCCCTGCACGAACGCGGAATCCTGCGACGGCTCGCACCGCACCTCGTGAAGGACTTGAGCTTTGTCGTCCCCTTGTACGACTGGTGGGAAGGTCCGTTCTACGGCCTCGGCTTCAAGATGTACGACCTGCTCGCCGGTGACCTCGGCCTGGGCAAGTCGCGCAAGCTCACACCAAAGCAGACGCGCGCCTACCTGCCCACGATTGAGACCGATGGACTGAGGGGAGGGGTCATCTACCACGATGCCCAGTTCGATGACGCGCGCTTCGCCGTCGGCCTCGCCCACACGCTGTCGGACATACGCGGAATCCCCATCAATTACATGAAGGTGATCCGCCTCCTGAAGAAGGGGGGACGCGTTGTCGGCGTCGTCGCACGCGATGAGCAGAGCCAGGGCAAGGTGATCCGGAAAATCCGCGCGAAGTCGGTGGTCAATGCGACAGGCGTCTTCTGCGACACCTTGCGTAAACTGGACGACCCGATGGCGCGACCGATCGTGAGGGTGAGCCAGGGCGTCCACCTCGTTCTCGATCGCTCCTTCCTGCCCGGCGATCACGCGATCATGATTCCGAAGACCGACGATGGACGCGTCTTCTTCGCGGTCCCATGGCATAACCGCGTCGTGCTCGGCACGACCGACACGCCCGTTCCGCGTCCTTCCCTCGAACCGGTGGCGCTCCGCAAGGAGATCGACTTCATCCTCGAACACGCCGCGCGCTATCTTGTGCGCAATCCGGGACGCAACGACGTGCTGAGCGTCTTCGCAGGACTCCGCCCGCTGTTCAACGAAGGAGGTGTCAAGGGCACGGCCAAGCTCTCGCGTGAGCATGTAGTCGAAGTCTCGGACTCCGGGTTGGTCACATTGACTGGCGGCAAATGGACGACCTATCGCCGCATGGGACTCGATGCCATGGAACGCGTGATTGAATCGGCCCACTTGGAGCATCGCCCGTCGCAAACCGAAAGCCTGCTTATGCACGGCTGGACCGACAGGACTTCCGCGCGTTTTTCCATCTACGGCTCGGACGCGGAAGCGCTTGAGGAACTGATCGCCATGGAGCCGTCGCTCGCCACGCTGCTCCATCCGCGCCTGCCTTACACCGCAGCCGAGGTGATATGGGCCGTCCGACAGGAGATGGCCGCCACGCTCGAAGATGTCCTTGCCCGGCGTACCCGTGCGCTGCTCCTCGATGCCGCCGCGAGCATCGAAGCGGCACCTGCCGTTGCGGCGATCATGGCGCGTGAGTTGAGAGAGGGAAGACCGTGGATTGATCAGCAGGTCGAAACCTATTGCAGGCTCGCCCGTAAGTACATCCTTCGCGCTTCATAAGTCATCTGCATATCGTCTTGTCCCACCGCAACTCCTTTAGTAATTCTTCCACGCGAAGGCAGGATTCGAAACCAAGGAGTCAATCATGCAGGCCGTAGAAGTTAAATTCGGTGACTGGATTCAGCGGGGCTTTGACGTCTACAAGGATAACGCTGGAATCCTCATTCTTGCCTCCCTGATTGCGTCTGTCCTCAGTGTCCTTACATTCTTTGTCCTCGCCGGCCCCATGGCCGTCGGCATGATCCTGATCACCCTGGCGCTGATCGACAAACGCGATCCGAAGCCCAAGGCGGACGACGTGTTCAAGGGATTCAGCTACTTCCTCCAGTCGTTCCTGTTCTTCATCTCGATCGTGGGCGTCAGCCTGATCTGCTCAAAGATCCTGAGCATCATTCCTTGCATCGGACCCGTACTCGGAACGCTGCTTTCGATGACGATCAGCACACTTACGATGTTCACCCTGTTCCACATCGCGGAAAGGAACATGGACTTCGTGCCGGCTGCCAAGGCGAGCATTGAAGTCGTGAAGTCGAACTTCTGGCCTTTTCTGGGCTTCTGTGCCGTGGCGGGTGTGATCGGGTGCCTTGGGTTGATTGCCTGCGGCATCGGCATCTTTGTTACGATGCCCATTACGACCTGTATCCTCGGCGTGGCTTACCGCGAGATTCATGGTGGCGTCTCTCAGCCCCCGGCTGTCTGACGGCGCGTAATGCGGATCGGATTCGAGCGCCCGCAAGATCCGTGGAGTGCGGCTGCGCTCCATTTGCCCCTCGCAGTGGCAAGTGGTATCGCGCTGCTCGCGGGCGCCCTGCTGAAGCCGACGCAGATTCCTATGATCCCGTGCTGGTTTCTCAACCTGTTTAACCGGCCGTGCCCCTTTTGCGGATCGACGCGTTCATTCTGTGCCGCAGTGAAGGGAGATTGGCTTTGGAGCGTTCAGCAATCGCCCCTCGGATTCGCCGCGTTCGCCCTGACTGCGGCGACGTTCGTGATCAGCTTGGTTGCGCTGGGAACAAGGCGACGCCTGGACGTTTCGTTGTCACGAAACGAGGGAAGAATCGCAATCCTGGCTGCCGCGCTATGTGTCGCAGCAAGCTGGATCTACCGCTGGAGCACAGGGCTGCGCTGATCGGTAGATCAGAACACAGCGACGGACCGAACCCTGCGGGATTCGGTCCCTCCCGACGGGGGGAGGAACGGCATCGTCGTCGTGCCGTCCGTAGAATGACCGCGCGAAGAACTAGCTGACGCGGATGTTCTTGCCCGCGAGCTGCGCATCGACCTGCTTCTCGGCTTCAACCCAATCGTCATGGGGATCGCCCTGGAAGCCGCGCTTCTCGGCAAGATAATAGGCCGCTTCGCGGATCATAACGTCGCGGTCATCCTGCGAAATGGTCTTCGTCGAGGGCTTCGCGGGCGTCAGGGTCGCGGCGGACTTGACTGCTGCGGGAGCAGGGGCGGCCTTCACCTCATAGGGTGCCGTCTTCGCGGGCGCTGCCTTGGCAGCCGCCACGGGAGCGGGCTTTGCTGCCGCTGTCTTCTTCTTTGCTGTTGTCTTCTTCGATGTATCAGCCATGGTAAAATTCTCCTACCAGGTTCGAAATGTGAAGGCGCGAATGTAGCGACAAAAACGCTAATATCAAGGGATTTCAGCCCCGTTTTTTGGGGGTTGCCACACAATTTCTTCGCGCTATCTTTGCGCAGCTTTAACACCCTTTACCGCACAATTTTGCGACAATGGACCCATGAAGAATCCCGGACCCACAGCGACAATTGAACAGGCACTCACGGCGTGGATGCACGGGCGCTTTAGGGAGGTATTCCCCGACGCTGACCAGGGGGGGGCGGCCCTCGACGTCGTATCCGCCGCCGACGAGACCTATGGCGATTACCAATGCAATGCCGCCATGGGACTGGCCAAAGCCCTTCGTCTTGCACCTCGCAAGATTGCCGATGCACTGGTCGCCTCGGCGGTACTGCCGGAAGGTGTCGCCAAACTCGATGTGGCCGGCCCCGGGTTCATAAACTTCAAGCTCGACGACGCGTGGCTTGCGAGACGCCTTGAGGCCATCGCGGACGACCCGGAACTCGGAGTGCCCAAGGTCGGATCCGGTCGCTCCGTCGTGATCGACTATTCCAGCCCGAATGTTGCCAAACCGATGCACATCGGCCATATCCGCTCGACGGTCATCGGTAACGCCCTTGACCGTATGCATCGGTACCTCGGCTACAATGTAGTCGCTGACAACCATCTTGGCGACTGGGGTACTCAGTTCGGCATGCTGATCCTCGGCTGGAAGTGCGAGTTGAACAAGGAGGCGCTCGCCGCGGACCCCATCGCTGAACTGGAGCGCATTTACAAGAGCGTGCATGCCGCCTGCGAGGCGAACCCCGCAACTCGCGAAGAAGCCCGCTTCGAACTCGTCAAGCTGCAGCAGGGCGACAAGGAGAACCTTGAGATCTGGCATCGCATGCTCGAGCTGTCCCAGGCGCAATTTGACGCGATCTACTCGCGACTCGGTGTCTCGTTCGACGTCACGCTCGGCGAGAGCTTCTACAACCCTCAGCTTTCAGGCGTCGTGGACGACCTCCTGCAGCGTGGTCTCGCGCGCGAGACCGAAGGTGCAGTCGGTGTCTTCTCAGACGGCACGGGGTCACCCAACGATGACGCGTTTCTGATCAACAAGGACGGCGAGTGGAAGCCCAACCCCTGCCTTGTGCGCAAGAGCGATGGAGGCTTCAACTACGCCACCACCGACCTTGCGACGCTGGTCTACCGGCTCAAGACGTGGCAGCCCGAAACCATCATCTACGTCACGGACGGCCGCCAGCAGCTTCACTTCCGCCAGATTTTCGGCGTGTTCCAGCGGTGGCAGCCCGAAGCGAAGGTGAAGCTGGTCCACGTCTGGTTTGGCACCATCCTCGGCGCGGACGGAAAACCCTTCAAGACGCGCTCGGGCGAGACCGTCAAACTGGTCAACCTGCTGGACGAGGCCGAGGAACGCGCGCTGGCCATCGTGACCGGGAAAAGCCCGGATATGCCCGAGCCGCAACGCAAGGCGATCGCTCGGATGGTGGGCATCGGAGCGATCAAGTACGCCGACCTGATGTCCAACCGCCAGAACGATTACGTGTTCAGCTGGGAGAAGATGCTGGCCCTCGAGGGCAACACGGCGCCCTATCTGCAATACGCCTGCGCGCGCATTGCGAGCGTCATGGACAAGTATGCGGAGCGCTTCCCGGAAGGCGACCTTTCGAAATATTCGATCCGGATTGAGGATCCCCTGGAACGCAAGCTGGCGCTGCGCCTGGCGCGATTCCCGGAAGTCCTGGCCCGCGCGACCCTCGGCTACAGGCCCAATGTGCTCTGCGACTACCTCTTCGACCTCGCCCAGACGTACAGCACGTTCTATCAAAACGTGACGTTCCTCAAAGCGGACGAGGGCATACGCGAGAGCCGCGTCCGGCTCTGCAATCTCATCGCCCGCACGCTCAAGCAGGGGCTCGATCTTCTGGGGATCGAAACGCCGGACCGCATCTGATCGCTGCCCCGCTTCCTTACCTTAACATTTCTTCATGACTATCTGCGCTCGTCCTCATCGGAGGTCGGGTAAGCATAGGCCCATCGGAGACCACGATGGCACATGCATTTGCAGAGGTAGTCCATGATTGATGGGGTTGGGCAAAGAAGCGCGGTGTTCGCTTCCATCGCATGGCGTAAGCGTTGTGTCGTCGTCGTCATCGTGCTTGCGATTCAATTCGGCAGCATTCGCAGATCCGGTGCGGAAGACCGAGTGGACCTGAAGTACATGTACTATCAGGAGGACGACGGACGCATCCAGGTCCTCACCCCCGCAGCCCTCATCGAGAGAGACCTTTCGCCCACGGTCAACATCAAGATCGAAGGCATCTACAATGCGATCAGCGGCGCATCGCCCACAGGGGCACCGCTAGTCACCCGCGGTGGAACTCCGTCGCCGGCAGCTACGGAGTCCTACTCGCAGTACATCACCGAGGCCCGCGAAAATGAACGGGAAGGTCGCGCGGAGGAGGATGACAACAGCGAGGAGAGGGGCGACGGGAACGAGGACGGTGAGAGCAGGGAAGGGCGTCGCTTCGGCAAACTGCGTGGAGTCGGTGCCCGGACCGGACTCGCTCTGAATCGCCCGCTCTTGAGGAATCTCTATCATGCCCGTGCAGGTGCGACGCCTCAACCACAGCCTCAGCCCCAACCCAGGCCCGCGCCTTCGCCCGCGCCAAGCCCGTCGCGGTCCACGTCCACGACGCGGACAACCAGCACCCCGGTCGCGGCACCTGCGGCACAGCCGGTTTCGACAGATCTGCCGACGGCCGAGGTCGAAGACGAACGGACAGCCTTCAATATCGAGCTCTCGAAGAAGATCGAGGACCACACCGTTTCGGGGATGCTCTCGTACAGCACGGAGAGTGATTACGAGTCCGTCGGTCTATCCCTTCGCGATGCCATCGATTTCAACAAGAAGAACACGACGCTGACGTTCGGTGGTGCGTATACCCACGACCTGGTGGACTCGTTCGCTCGCGATACGACGGAAGACAAGGACACAATCGATGCCATGGTCGGCCTCACGCAGGTGCTCGGGCCGGCGACCCTGTTCACCGTGAATCTCACACTGAGCCAGGTCACGGGATTCCTCGACGACCAATACAAGATCGTGGAACTGAATGGCGTCCTCGTTCCCGAAAAGCGACCGGACAACAAGGACAAGCAGATCCTTTTCCTCTCGCTGTCGCACTTCTTCAAGACGGTTCAAGGCGCGGCCGAGGTCAGTTATCGCTACTACGACGATACGTTCGGGATTCGCGCCGACACCTACACGCTCTCGTGGCACCAGAAGCTCGGTCGCAAGGTGGTACTCACGCCGATGCTTCGCTGGTACCAGCAGACCGAAGCCGACTTTTACGGGATCCGTTTCGAGGGCAGTCCTTCCGCGTATTCCTCCGACTACCGAATCTCCGCTCTCGAGGCGGTTGGCTACGGTTTGAAGCTGGTCTGGAGCCCCTCATCCCGCTTCTCCGTGGACCTTGCGGTCGAACGGTATGAGCAAAGCGGGACGGATGGCGTGACACCGGACGAGGCCTATCCAGCGGCAAATGTTGTCACCGCAGGAGCACGATGGTGGTTCTAGTGGAAGAAACCTTCTTTCGTCGACTCTTTGAGTCGCCGATGACGTCGGACGGCGATTATCACCGGCTGAACTTCCGTGCGCTGGGCACCGACTGCCAGGTCTTCTTCTCGTCGCGTTCTGTGGCGCGTGCCCGCGACCTGCGCGTCAATATCTGTCGCTGGATGGCCTGGTTCGAAGCCCGCTATTCGCGGTTCCAGGAAGACAGCCTCGTCAGCCGCATCAACCGCAGCGCAGGGCTCGCATGGGTGACGACGGACGACGAGACCGACGCGCTGCTCAAACTCTGCGACTGGTATCACTGGACCACGCGGGGAATCTTCGATCCGACAGCTCTGCCTTTGATCCAACTATGGGAGATCACGGCAGGTCGCGGTGCCATCCCGCAGAATGAGGATATCGCCGCGAGACAACGTCTTGTCGGATGGAGCCGCATTCAGCGCAAGCCGGGATCGATCTTTCTTCCCGAGCCGGGCATGGCGATTGATTTCGGCGGAATCGGCAAGGAATACGCGGTCGATCGCGTGTTCGAAATGGCGGCTGAGCACGGTATCGATGACATCCTCGTGGATTTCGGGCACGACCTGCGGGTCCGCGGTGAGCCGCCCGAAACGGGCCCATGGCGCATAGGCCTTGAGGATCCCTTGGACCCGGGTCGGTGCTGGGGCGGAGTTGATCTCCGAGATCGGGCCGTCTGTTCGTCCGGTGACTATTTCCGCCACGCCCTCGTCAACGGGAAGACCTACGGACACATCATCGACCCGCGTTCAGGATTGCCTGTCGATAACGGTTGCCGCTCTGTGACCGTCATCGCGCCCACCTGCACGGAAGCCGGAATTCTTTCTACGAGTGCATTTATCCTCGGACATCAGGCCGGGATGGAATTCATCGAAGGTTGCCAGCAGGCGGAGGGATGCATCTGCACCGGCGATCAACGTTATCAATCGAGGAAGTTCCATGAGTACATGCAGGCGTAGTTTTGCTTTTCTCGCATTCTGGCTGACGCTGTCCATCACGTCGTCAGCCGGGCCTCTCAAGCCGGGCGACCGGTTTCCATCCCTGGCGCATGCAGGTGATGCTGCAAAGAGCCGTGTGGTTCTTGTGGACTTCTGGGCGTCGTGGTGCGGTCCCTGCAAGGCGTCGTTTCCCGCCATGGAGGCGATGCAGAAGGAGTACGGCGAGCGCGGGTTCAGCATCATCGCCATCAGCGTGGATGAAGATGCTGAATCGATGCGGCAGTTTCTCGACGAGCATCCGGTCTCTTTCAAGGTGCTGCACGACACGGATCAGCGTCTTGTGAACCAAGTGGAGATTGAAGCGATGCCTACGTCCTTCCTGCTCGATCAGCAGGGGCGGGTCGCCGCGATCTTCCGCGGCTTCAAAGGCGAGGAGACTGAGTCGGAGATCAAGGCCAAGCTTGAGGAGCTACTTACTGAATCGGAGAAGCCATGACCCGTGTAGTACAGATTCTTTCCGCCTTGGCCGTCGTGCTGGGTAGTTCGGGTTGCGCTGTGGTTCAGCCCTGGGAGCGTGGAACGCTATCGGATTACAGCATGCGTGCGGATCGAGACCCTCTTTCGGGTGTCTTCACCGAACACGTCTACTTCACCCGCGAAGCCGCCGCCGGCGGACGAGGTGTCGGTGGCGGCGGCTGCGGGTGCAACTAGGTCGTGCCTAGTCCGCGTACTTCACGCCGCAGCCGTAGGGCTGGGATGAAGGAACGCTGACGGGCTGGCCCGCCATGGCTTCGGCAAGAGCTGCATCGACAAGGTTCTTCGCGGACGCGATTTCTTCGGGATCCGTCCCTCGCTTGTCGTCGATGGCCCCGGCGTAGATCACAACGCCTTCGGGATTAATCACGAACATGTGGGGTGTGGTCTTTGCTCCATACGCCTTGCCCGCTGCGCCGCTCTCATCAAGCAATACGGCTGTGGCCGCGCCGCCTTTTTCAGCCGTCATCTCATTCCACTTCTCCGCCGGATAGTTGCCTTGTTTCCCGGGAGCCGATGAGTTGATGGAAAGCCAGACAACGCCCTTCTCAGCGGCGGCTTTCTGGTGCTTCTGCATATTCCCCGACTCGTAATGCTTCTTCACGAAAGGGCAGTCATGGTTGATCCATTCGAGGACAATGTACTTGCCCTTGAAGTCACCCAGATTGTGATCCTTGCCGTTGGTGTCCGTGAGCGTGAACGCTGGAGCTGCTTCACCCACAACGGCTTCAGCAAAGCATGCTGTTGCTGACGCGAGGGCGACTGCGGTCAATACGGCGAGTTGCTTCATCATCGGTCGGTACTCCTTGGTTTGCTTTACTGCTGGCGGATTTCGATATCCGCACTCACACCTGATCGCACACTTTCGTTGAATTTCAAGACGCCGCGCAGTCTTTTCGGCGGGAGAGAGGCGTAGGGGGAGGGGGTCAGACGAAGCGTGATCACGCCGTTTTCCTGCTGCCAGGTCTGATCCGCAGCATGATCGATAACCTCCATTTGGTCGGGAAAGAAGTAAACGCCCGTCACTTCATCGACAAATCCCGGCGGGGGGCGAACATCCAGGACAATATGGGAGTCCTCAAGCCGGGCGTCCATTCGCCAGTCGGTGGATGGCCGCGGCAGTTGCTCCCGCGCGACAGCCACGCTGCCGGCGCGACCTGCCGTCGGTTCGGCTTTCTCCGAGACAGCGACATCGAATTGAAGGTCAGCGCGTCCGCCGACGCAGGCTTCTTTGCAGGCCAGCCAGCGCACTCGCGCCTTCGGGCTGAGCACCGTGCCCGCAGGGAGATCCGGAGAAGCTACAATCGGAATCAGGAGCAGTGTCTCTCCCTCGTAGCCGTAGCTTACGAGCCCGCTGGCGACGATACGCGTCGGTGTGGGCCATTCCACAGCGCCGGCCGCAAGACCTTCGGGGAGTTGCCAGTCCAGCGTTGGTTCCTTCCCGTTGTCGCCGGGATTCATCCAGTACGTGTGCCACCCGGGATCGATCGTCATGCTCAGGGCGAAGTAGTTCGTCGCGCCCGGCTTGATGGAATCGGATACGGAAAAGAGTTCGACTTCGACGTGAGCGTCCCGGACCGGATTCGCCAACGCGGCCGTGACCAGGCAAAGCGCGGCGAAGGCGGTATGCCAA
Organism: uncultured Verrucomicrobiota bacterium; assembly: GCA_964503335.1. Classification (GTDB taxonomy): domain Bacteria; phylum Verrucomicrobiota; class Kiritimatiellia; order CAIVKH01; family CAIVKH01; genus CAZCZZ01. Next base: position 8,875 of record CAZCZZ010000041.1, on the reverse strand, counting down.
TGCACGCTATGATGGCTCCGGCTTCCGGCTATCGACACCGCGTTCCAACTCGCCATGTTTTCTCAGTTCCCGTTTGAGTATCTTGCCGGCTGCGCTTTTGGGAAGATCGGCCAGAATGAACGCCTTGCGTGGTACTTCGTGCCGGCCCAGATTGTCACGGCAATATGCCCGCACTTCGGCAGGAGTCAATTGGGTGCCTTCCTTCAACGTCACAAAGGCCACCGGAACCTCGCCATGCAACTCGTCAGGTTCTCCCACGACGGCGGCTTCCCGTATCGACGGGTGCTTGTAGAGACACTCCTCCACAATGCGCGGATAGACGTTCATTCCATTGACTATGATCATGTCCTTCTTCCGGTCCACGATGGTGAAGTATCCATCTGCATCCTCGGTGCCGAGATCGCCGGTCCGGAACCATGACCCGAAGAATGACGCCTTGGTTTCCTCGGGGTGATTCCAGTAGCCCTTCATGACGTTCGGGCCCTTGACGCAGATTTCACCGACCTGCCCGAGGGGCAGCTCCTTCCCTGCGTCATCGCGAATCTCCATGTCCACGTTCGGGACACAAACCCCGACGGTGCCAGGCTTGCGGACGCCCCCGATGGGATTCACGCAGGTGCAGGGCGAACACTCCGTCGGGCCGTCGCCTTCGTAAATGAACTTTCCGAACTTCGCTTCAAACTGTCGCATAATTTCGACCGGCATCGCCGCCCCGCCCGAGATGGCGAAGCGAACGGTCGCGAATTTCGCCACGACGGCATCCGGCAGCCGCAGGAGGACATTGAACATGCTCGGCACCATGGGGAGAACCGTGACGCCGTGGCGCTCCACGACGTCGGCGAGAAGCTGTGGATCAAACTTCGGCAAGGCCACCAGGGAGCATCCATTGAGCAGCGGGAAGATCATGCACACGGTTGCCGCAAAGGCGTGGAACATGGGCAGGACGCACAGAATGACGTCCTTGCCGGGCGCAAGTTGCAGGGCGAGGCGAATGCTGTCGGCATTCGATGCGAGGTTGTTGTGCGTCAGCATCGCGCCCTTCGGAAAGCCTGTGGTCCCTGCCGTGTAGAGGATCGCCGCAAGATCCTTGGCCGGATCAAGATCGGGCTGGGGACACGGCGAGACGTTCTGCAGCACCTCGCTCCACAAGACATCCGCGAGCGGGTTCTTCTCGCCAATACAGACGCGAAGCTCGATGTTGGAGAGCGAATCGGCAATCGACCGCACCGCCTCGGCAAACAACTCGTGATAGATCAGCCCTTTGGCCCCCGCATCGTTGAGTATGAATGCGACCTCTTTAGGGTTGAGCATCAGGTTCAGCGGCACGACCGTGGCCCCTGCTTTGAGGATGCCAAAGTAAGCCGTGGCGAAGGCGTCGCCATTGATGCAGTACAAACCTACGCGGTCACCCTTCCGGATGCCCCAACCGGAGATCGACGCCGCGACGCGATCCGACGCCTCGTCGAACTCACCATGAGTGACCGTTCGATCGCCGGCATGAATCGCCGGCGATGCCGCGTGAAGTTTCGCGCTGTCCCGAAGGAGCTGGGGCAAGGATTTCATGGTCACATCATGGCGTGGGACGCCGAGGGGTGACAAGATTGATGATTGCGGATTGCGGATCGATGAGCTTCGGCTTCAGCCATCCGCATTCATCAATCTCAATACGTGTACTCGCTCCCGCCGATGAACTCGCGGATGAGCGATTTTTTCGGGACCACGCTGTCGTCCGTGAATGCCGTGAGCTGGTTCAATAGCTCATAAACGCGCCGGGCGCGGATGTAGGCATCCTGCCGCTTGGGTACGTCGCGATACTGGTTCATGGCTTCGGGGAGATAGTCGAAGAGCTTGTTCTTCAGGATGGGCATTTCGTAGGGCAGGGCGCTGTTCACGAGATAGTCAACCGTTCCGATGAACGGGATGATGTTCTTCAGCTCGCTGCGACGCACGTAGTGCCAGTGCGCGAGGGTCGCCAGGGGCTTCAGGTTCCGGTGCCAACTGTCGCGGATCATGCGGCGGAGCAGGCGGTTGTCCGCCCAGCGCATGAAGTTGCCGTGGTTGTCGCGCAGCTGCCCGAGCGTCTCGATGTAGAGCCTGAACTTCTTCGACGCGGGGATGCTGTACGTCATGCCGTCGAAGAGGCCGTGAAGGCTGTCGATCAACAGCAGTTGATTGGGCTTCAGCGTCATTTCGTGCACATCGAGCGTGCGCTTGCCGGTCTTAAAATCGTAGTGGGGCGTCTTGATGGTCTTGCCTTCGAGCAACTGGACCAGATGCTTGTTGATCAGTTCCAGGTCGAGGGCTTGAGGCGTTTCGTAGTCGTAGTCGCCAAACTCGTCCTTGGGATGCATCTCCAGGTCATAGAAGTAGTGATCCACGGTAAGAGCCGTGAGCTCCATGCCCGCCTTCTGCAGGGACTCGCTCATCTTGATCGTGGTCGTGGTCTTTCCGGACGATGAGGGGCCGGCGATGATGATGATGCGCACGTCGGGCAGACGCTCGATGATATGTGAGGCGCCATTGGCCACCTCGGCGGAATAGCGTTCGTCGCATGCGTGCACGAGATCGGAGAATTTCCCGTCCGCGATGATCTTGTTGATGCCGTCCACCGTTTCGCATTCGTGGTCCATGTTCCAGCGAAGCACTTCGTAGATCTTCTTGTAGGGAATGTTGTCGGTCGCTTCAAAGCGGTCCATGCGCGCAGCCCGGGATTGGGCGCGGTCATGCCGGTAGATGATATAGGCCCGCGCTGTATGGACATGGCCGGTCTTGATCAGCGTGGCTTCGACGAGGTCCTGCACGTCTTCGACCGATGGAATCGCGGGCTCCTGATACGTCGCGGCCAGCGCCTGTTCCACTTGGATGGCCAACTCCTCCGCCGTCTTCCGGTCATTGCCTCCCACGGAAGCCGCAGCCTTGAAGATCGCCGTGGTAATCCGGTCCCTGTCATAGGCCACCGTGTTTCCGTCGCGCTTGACGATGTTCTTGATCGGATAGGAAGTCGTAGCCATGTGTAACCTCTTCGGAACATGGCATATACCAGAACCTAACCGATCCGACAAGGCGGGAAGAGGCGGGGCGGGCCGGGGAGATTTGAGATCTGAAATTGAAATTGGAGATCAGACCCTATTCGATCACGGGGAAGCACATGGTGACTTCGCACCCGTGGCCGGGCTGCGAGACGAGCTTGATGCCGCCGTCGAGGCTTTGAACGATGCCAAGCGTGACGGCGAGTCCGAGGCCCCGCCCGATATCCTTGTTCGTCGTGAAGGGATCAAACAGGCGGCTCTGCAATTCGGTGGGTACGCCGATGCCATTGTCGCTTACTCGCACGAACGCAAATTCACCCGCTAGCCTTTTCTTCTGAGGAAGGAATGCGACCAGTTCTTCTGCTGAGAAAGTCCGGCTGCCTGTTTCGACCATGATCTGACCGCCTGCATCCGGCAGTGCCTCCTTGCTGTTCTGCACAAGGCTGATCAGCGCGCGCTGCAGTTGCTGCGCATCCGCGAGGAACGTGGGGGCCCACGCCGACAGCCTGAATTCGAGGCGTGCATTGATACCCGATGCGATCCGGAGCAGCCGCTCGCAGCCGAGGATGATCGAATTCATATTGGAGGGCTGCGGGTCAATGAAGGAGTGACCCGAGAACGCGAGCATCTCCGTACCCAGCGAAGCCACACGATTGGCCGCAATCCGGATGTCCGACAAGTGACCGCGCATCGGACTGTTCTCGGGCAGCTGCTCTGCGGCGAGGTCGGCGTAGCCAATGATCGGCGTGAGCTGGTTGTTGATGTGATGGGCAATATTGCCCGCCATTCGGGAGAGGCTTTCCAGCCGGTGCGCCCTTTGAAGTGCCGCATCCGTCTCGCGCTGTCGGGACTCCGCTGTCTTGCGCTCCGTGATATCGATGACGACGCTCTGGATCGACGTCCGCCCATCGCTCCGGCGCACGGGCGTGTTTACGACATAGTGCCAGCGGCCATCCACGGGATTCTGGACTTCCATGCGCGTGGTCTGTCCGTTCAGGACCTGCGGGGCCGTGCACCACGGACATCGCTGGTCCTGTCCGAAGATCGTCTTGTGACACTTCTGACCCACGCACTTCTGGCCCGTTCGCTCCAGCACCGGGTTGCTGACGAATTCGAGATCGTAGTTGGAAGAGCTGATGTAGATCATGCCGTCGAAGCAGTCGATGATCGTCCTCAAGAGCGCCTCGCGCTCCGCAAGGGCAATCTCATGCTGCTTAAGGTTCGTAATATCGACGGCAGCACAGATAACGCCGATGACCTTTTGTTGCTCGTCGCGAAGGGCTTCAACGCCCAGTTTATACCAGCGTTGGGTCCCCGCGACCGTGAGGTAGACATCTTCCTGGGCGCTTCTTCCGCTGTTCAGGACGCTCCGCTTGATCCGGTTCAGCGGGGCCGCTTCTTCACCGAAAAGTTCGTCATCAATTCGCCCGATGATGCCGGGCAAGGTGATGCCCGGTGGAGGGTTGTACATCCAGGTGTACCGAAGTGCCTGATCCTGAATGAACAGCGTGATGGGAGCCGCGGTCACTGCGACGCGCAGGCGCTCCTCGCTCAGCCGCAGCGCCTCCTCGACCCGCTTCCGCTCCAGAATCTCGCGTTCCAGCCAGATACGCTGCTCGTCCAGATGCGCCGTTCGTTCCTTGACCAGATCCTGGAGGCGAAGCCGCGCTTCATGTGCCGCAGTGCAGTCGAGGATGAAGCCCTGGAGGTAGGCGGGATCTCCACGCTCATCGCGCAGGATCCGGGAATGGTCTTCGACCCAAAGTACCCGACCCTCACGCGTGATCAGCCGGTACTCCTGGCGAATCGTCTCGTCACCGCGCTGGACAAATGCCCGCAGGTCCGCCTCAAGACGCGGCTGGTCGACAGGATGGATCAGGCTCTGCCAGCGGACTCTCCCGGCGGCAAGGTCGTCGGAGGAATAGCCGAGTTGCTCGACAGAGGACGATGCGTAGGCTACCGGCCAGCCCGGAAGATTGCGCCAAAGCACAATCATGGCCGGTGAGTGGGCCAAAGCCCGCTCAAGCAGTTCGACCTGGTCCAGTGGATCCACGAAAGATAGATCCGACATACGGACGCTGCCCTTTCTCTCCTCTAGGGCAGCGTACACCCAAGCGAGAACGGGGGGCTCGGGCAGGAGCCCCTATGTGCCTATAGGGGATTGTCCGATGGGGAGCGGTCCCTATCGTAATCATAATCTTAATCTTTGGCTCTTCGGCTCATCCGAATCTGAAGATCGGATTCAGAATCGGATGATGGGAAGATTATGATTATGAACGGAAGAACGCGCTTCTACTCGCGGTGGTGGACGTGCGTCGCGTGGCCGAAGAAGATCTCCGACGCTTCCATCATCGTTTCCGACAGGGTCGGATGTGCGTGAATCGTCAGCTTTAAATCGGACGCGCGGGCGCCCATTTCCACGGCGAGCACGCCTTCGGCGATCATCTCACCGGCACCGACGCCGCAAATGCCTACGCCAAGCACATGCTCGGTGCGCGGATCGAGAATCAGCTTGGTCAATCCGTCATTACGGCCAATCGAAGTGGCTCGGCCCGAAGCGGCCCAGGGGAAGCTGACGACTTTGACCTCGCGGCCTTCCGCGCGCGCATCGTTCTCGCTCAAACCGCACCACGCCATTTCGGGGTCGGTAAATACCACCGCCGGAATCGCACGCGGATCAAAAACGGAAGGGTGGCCCAGGATGGCCTCGACGGCGACGCGGCCCTCATGCGATGCCTTGTGCGCGAGCATGGGCTCGCCCGCGACGTCGCCGATGGCGAAGATCGCGGGATCTTCCGTGCGCCGCTGCTTGTCGATCTTCACAAAGCCTTTTGGATCAAGTTTGACGCGCGTGTTTTCAAGGCCGAGGTCCTCGGAGTTTGGACGGCGGCCGATGGATACGAGAACGCGGTCAAACTCCTGCACCGGCTCCTTCACATGCAGGCCTTCAAATTTGACGCGGATCTTGTCGCCGGCCACGGCCATCTCAACGACCTTCGTCTTAAGCATGACGTTGGAAAACAGCTTCATGAGTCGCTTCGACAGCACAGCCGCAAGGTCGCGATCCGCCGCGGCCACGAGTCCGTCCAGCATCTCAACCACGCTCACCTTGGTGCCGAGCGCGGCATAGACGCTGCCCAGTTCGCAGCCAATGTAACCACCGCCGATGACGAGCATCGTGCCGGGAATGTCGGGAAGGTTAAGAGCCGTCGTCGAGTCCATCACGCGCGGTGACTTGAGGTCCATCATCGGCGGGACGATCGGGCGCGAACCCGTCGCAAGGATCGCATTGTCGAACGTGATGATCTCCTGCGTGCCGTCGCTCTTGTCCACGATGACCGACGAACTGTCGCGAAACTTCGCGCGGCCGACCACATGACGGATCTTCCGGGCGCGAACCAACTGGCCAAGGCCGCCGGTCAGCTTCGAGACGACTGAATCCTTCCACGCGCGCATCTTATCGAGATCGATCTTCGGCTCACCGTAGGTGAGGCCCCACTGCGACGCTTCGTGGTTCTCCGAAATCAGGCGGGAGATATGCAGCAGCGCCTTCGACGGAATACAGCCACGGTACAGGCAAACGCCACCGGGCTTCTGTTCCATGTCTACAAGCGTCGTCTGGATGCCAAGGTCAGCTGCGAGAAACGCGGCGGGATAGCCGCCAGGGCCGCCGCCAATAACTACGAGTCGGGAATGCGAAGTCGTCGTACTCAAGGTGATTAACCCTCCAGGGAAAGCATTGCGGGCTGTTGGATCGCGTCAACGACCCACTTCATGAAGCGCGCGCCGTCCGCGCCGTCAATGACCCGGTGATCGAACGAAAGCGACAGCGGCATCATCAGGCGCGGCTGGAAGAATCCGTCCACGAGGACCGGCTCGTAGGCCGAGCGGCCCACGCCGAGGATCGCGACTTCGGGCAGATTCACAATCGGCGTGAAGAACGTGCCGCCGATGCCGCCCAGGTTCGTGATCGTGAAGCAGCCACCCTGCAGGTCGTCGGGCGAAATCTTCTTCGCGCGCGCCTTCTCGGCCAAGGCCGTGAGGTCCGCGCCGAGTTGCGTCACGTTCCGCTGGTCCGCGTTGCGGATCACAGGAACCATCAGGCCCTTCTCCGTGTCCACCGCGACGCCGATGTTGATGAACTTCTTGAGGATCAACTCCTGGCGACCGAGGTCGAGGCTCGCGTTGAAGTTGGGGAACACCTTCAGCGCGGAAGCTGCGATCTTTACGAGGAACGCCGTGACCGTCAGCTTCGAACCGGGTGACTTCGCCTTCTGCTGCTTGCGCAGCTTCTCAAGCTCGGTGATGTCTGCCTTGTCGTGCAGCGTGACGTGCGGAATGTTCGACCACGAATTGGCCATGTGCTCCGCTGTGATGACGCGGATCGTGCTCAAGCCCTGACGCTCGAACTCACCCCAGCGACCGAAGTCGGGCAGGGCGGGGGCAACCGGACGTCCGGCACCGGGAACTCCACCCTGATGCAGGGCGCGGGAGAAGCTCTTCACATCATCCTCGGAGACGCGTCCACCAGGACCCGATCCGGGAACGGCCGTGATATCCACGCCGATCTCGCGGGCAAACTTGCGCGTGGATGGAGCGGCGGGAATCGTCGACTTGCCGCCAACCTCGACCACGGGTGGTACGTAGGCTGGTGCGGGACGGAAAGGTGCGGGAGAGGGCGCAGGCGCTGCAGGTGCTGCCGCCGGAGCGGGTGCAGGGGCTGGCGCTGCCGCTTTGGCGGCCTTTGCGGGAGCCGCAGGCTTGGCGGCGGGCGCTGCATCGGCATCGACGGTGAGGATGGCCTGGCCGACCTTGGCCTTGGAGCCTTCCTTCACGTGGATTGCTGTGACGACGCCGGCGACAGAGGACGGGATTTCAACCGTGGCCTTGCCGGTTTCCATCTCAATGACGGCCTGCTCGGCCTTGATCGCGTCGCCGACCTTGACCAGAACGCGGGTCACGTCGCCTCCGGCTATGTTTTCGCCGAGTTCGGGAAGTTTGAATTCAATCGCCATGGCTTGTCCTTCGTCGTGTGAACTTAAGAAATCATCGGGTTGAGTTTGTTCGGGTCGATCTCAAGGTCCTTCATCGCCTTCGTGACGACGTCGGCCTTGACCTTGCCGTCGCGCGCCAAGGCCGCGAGCGTGGCGAGGGTGATGTAGCGGGCATCGACTTCAAAGAAGTCGCGCAGCGCCTTGCGGGTCTCGCTGCGGCCGTAACCTTCGGTCCCGAGCGAGAGCAGGGTGCGCGGCATCCAGCGCGCGAGGGCGTCGGGGAGCATCTTCACGTAATCGGATGCGGCAACGATCACGCCTTCGCTGTCGTTCAGGCACTCGGTCACATAAGGGACCTTCGCTGGCTTGTCCGCGTTGAACATGTTCCAGCGGTCGCATTCCATCGCGTCGCGGCGGAGTTCCTTGTAGCTCGTGACTGACCAGACATCGGCGGCCACACCAAACTTCTCCTCGAGCATCTTCTGCGCCTTCACGACCTCGTTCAGGATGGAGCCACTTCCCAGCAACTGGGCCTTCAGCTTCGCGCCCTTGGCTGCGGACGGGATGAGCTTGTACATGCCCTTCAGGATGCCTTCGCGGCAATTCGGCGGCATTGCGGGCATGACGTAATTCTCGTTGGCGACGGTCAGGTAGTAGAAAATGCTCTCCTGTTCGTCGTACATCCGGCGAATGCCTTCCTGCACAATCACCGCGATCTCATACGCAAAGGCCGGGTCGTAGCACATCAGGTTGGGGATGGGATACGCCAGCAGATGGCTGTGTCCGTCCTGGTGCTGCAAGCCTTCGCCGTTCAGAGTAGTGCGTCCCGCCGTGCCGCCGAGAAGGTAGGCG
>CAZCZZ010000040.1:0-37208 GCA_964503335.1 uncultured Verrucomicrobiota bacterium | reverse complement strand
CGTCCAGGCACGGACGTTCCGCATCCCCGTGCACATGTTCGAGACGATCAACTAGCTGTTGCGCGTCCAGTAAGCGCTCGTCCAGGACCTGGGTCGCGAACCCACGCCGGAAGAAGTCGCCGAGGAAATGAACCTCCCCGTCGATCGCGTCCGCGCGGTCCTCAAGATGGCGCAGCAGCCGATCTCGCTCCAAAGCCCCGTGGGCGACAGCGACGACACCCATTTCGGCGACTTCATCGAAGACAAGAGCGCCGAGAATCCGTCGGAGATGACGGCCTACAGCCTTCTCAAGGAGCGCCTGCAGGAAGTCCTCAAGACGCTGACCGAGCGCGAACAGGAAGTCCTGACGCTTCGCTTCGGCCTGCAGGACGGCTACTCGCGCACGCTCGAGGAAGTGGGCCGCAAGTTCAACGTCACCCGCGAACGTATTCGCCAGATCGAGGCCAAGGCACTGCGGAAGATGCGTCACCCGACGCGTATCCGTAAGCTACAGGGCTTCCTCGAAGGCGGAGAGTAGTCGCTTGCGTGAACGCGTCTGACACGCTCATCGAGAGTCCGCTCTTTTCGGAACTCACGCTGCGTGGCCTGACGTTCAAGCCGGCACTTTTCTGCGCGCCTCTCGCCGAGGTGACGCATAGCGCGTTCCGCCGTCTCGTCGCCGACTTCGGCGGCTGCGGCGCGCAATTCACCGAGATGCTTTCGGGTAAACATCTCCTGCGAGAGGACTTGAAGACCTCGCCTTACGTGCGCCGGAACTCGCACGAGAAGCGGCTGATCTACCAGATGATGCTCTGCCAGGGCGACCCCGTGGAGCAGATCATCGAACGCCTCAAGCTGCTGGAACCCGACGGGCTCGACATCAACCTCGCCTGCTACGCACCCGTCGTTCGACGCATCGCGGCAGGCAGCGGACTCTTCGAGAACCCGCAGGCCCTCGCCGAGACGTTGAAGATCGCGCGTCAGAGCTGGCCGGGTCTGCTTACGGTGAAGATCCGTCTCGGTCACTCCACCATCGGCATGGAAGACCGCTTCGTCGAGCGCATCCGGATTATCGAGGAAAGTGGCGTCGATGCGATCACGCTGCATACGCGGTTCTTTGAGGACAAGTTCAAGCGCCGCGCCAAACACGAGCTCTTCAAATGGGCCGCTTCGCTCACGCGACTTCCGATCATCGCCAACGGCGACATCGCGGGCCCCGAGACGATCGAAAAGAATCGGGAGCTCTTCGCAGACGTATCTGGTTTGATGATCGGACGCATGGCGATTGCACGTCCGTGGATCTTCGCCGCGTGGGAAAAGCCGATGACGATCGACTTCGCAGAAGTCTGGCGGCGCTTTTATCACTACACCTGCGAGGATTTTCCCCTGGCCAAAGCGTCCATGCGTCGCATCGATCTGTTCACAAAATACTACGCACGCAACTTCCTCTTCGGCCACACGTTCATGACCGCCGTCCAGAACGCCCCCACCCCGGAGGCCATGCTGGAACAGGCCAACCACTTCTTCGCCACATCAACCGATCTCGTGGCCGAACCCTCGATGCAGGGCTTGTAGCCGTCGACCATCGGTCGACGTTCGTTTCCTCAGCAGCCGACCGATGGTCGGCTGCTACATTCCAGACCCCGGCGCACCCGGTCGATCGTCCGGAAGATTGTGGGCCTTCGTACGTCCGATGATGTGGCCGGGAATGACGGCGGCGATTGCGACGAGGCTGTTCTCGAAGAAGTACTGCGCGAGGCTTCCTCCGATGTACGTGGCGTACGCCGGATAGAGCACCATGTAGGCGTCACGTTCCTCCTGTGCCGTGCCGTTCAGCCGCATGTACGAAATTGCGTCGTTCGAGGCCTTGGCCTCATGGTGCAGCGCGACAAGCGGAAGCATGTAGGCGAAGCCGTACCAGCCGGGGTAGGTCCGCTTCGCGAAATCCTTCGCGTGCCCTCCCTCGTGTACCGCGACTGCAATGTGGTCGGAGTAGATGCTGATCGTGTCGGTCCACGGATTGTAGTTGTCGCCGCCGAGGATTCGTCCGGGTAACAGGGTGTAGAACGCGCAACTGATCACCCCGATCGTGTATCGCCACGGCCACGCTACGCGCTTGTTCCGGACCAGCCTCTTCCACTCACCGCCTGGCGCGTATTGATTCAAGCGAACCTTCACATTGGTCAGGTTGTTGAATGCGAGGTAATCCGAAATGAAGGTTTCCGTTCGACTGGAGATGCGGTGGTTGTCGATATCCATGTTGAGGAGGATGATTTTCGACGGTAGTCCGACAACAAAGCCTATCGCGTCAACCAGCGCTACCGGACGACCGCGCTCGATCTGCGGCTCATCATCCTTCAGCTGTACCGCCTTGTCTGGATAGCGCGGTGTCGCCATGCGATACGGCACAGAAGCACACCCGCCGGTGAAGACACTCACCAGCGTGAGCAGGAAGAAGCTGCGCAAGGGACTCACAAATTTCGGCCGGGTCCACTGGTGTAGAACCAGCGAAGGATGAAGGGCGGCAACAGCGTAGTCAGGGCGATTACGATAATCATCGCTGCGTAGGTTGGTGCGTCAAAAATGCCGCTGGTGCGGCCCAACTCGGCGAAGATCAATCCCACCTCACCGCGCGGGACCATGGCGAGACCAATCGCCCACCTCGCCTTCATCGACTCACCGCGAATGAAGAAGCCGGCAAGAATCTTGCCCACAAACGCCGCGGCCAGGAGCGATAAGGAAAGCGTCCAGGTCGATGCCGATCCCCAGTCAATTTCACGGAGGTTCAGCGACAACCCCACCAGCACAAAGAAGATGGGTGTAAACAGGTGGACGATCGGGCGCATCTCCTCTTCGACATGGTGAGCGAAGTGCTCGTCCGGCTGCAGAAGCTTGAAGAACGGCATGGAGAAATAGCGCGAGATCGCCATGCCGGCCGCGAATCCGCCCAGGAGCTGCGGCGCGCCAACTTTGTGGGCCAGCCATGCAAAGAAGAGCAGCAGCGACACGATCGTCGTGGGCACCAACCCCGGGATTGTGCTCGCTTCGTCGTAGTGCTTGATCGTGCGGGACAGCATCTTGGCTGCAATCGGGGCCAGCACCATGAAGATGGCAATGAAGCCCATGATCTTGCCGACATTGCCCACGCTGACGCCGCCACCCATGGAGAACTGGTAGAGCACGGCAAGCAGGACGACGCCCATGATGTCGTCCAGAACGGCCGCTCCAAGGACGATCTGCGATTCCCCCGATTGCTGGCGCTTGAGATCGGTCAGCACGCGCACCGTGATCCCGATGCTCGTGGCCGTCAGTGTGCCGCCGACGAAGGCGGCAGGAAGCTGCGCCATGTCGAAAACATAGTGCGCAAGAGAATAACCCAGGACAAAGGGAAGGAAGAATCCGGTCAGCGCCACAATCACCGGCTTCCAACCGGTCCGCGCCAGCTTGGCGATATCCGTCTCCAGGCCGACCTCAAACAGCAGGAGGATGATGCCGATCTCGGCCAGGAGCTTGATCGTCTCGTTAGGCGTCATCAGCCCCAGCAAGCTGGGTCCAAGCACCACGCCCGCAAGCAGCTCGCCGATCACGGAAGGCGCCTTGAGTCGAACCGCAACCTCCCCGAAAATGCGAGCCCCCAGCAGGATCACCATCAGCTGCACAAAGAAGTCATGCGCCTGCATACCGTTGGGTATATGCCGCGGTGAATTGAGTCGTCAACCGGAACCGGTCGAAAATCGTCTGGGATATTGCCGCCCGACAACCAGCGCATGACGAAGAACCACGATGATGCTATAAGGTCGCATTCACAACCCGTAGGTTTTTGGAGCTTAGAGGATGAAAGAGACTATTGTTCGTCATGCCGTGGGTGTCGATTTCGGCGGGACTTCCGTGAAGCTGGCGCTCGTGAATGATCGCGGACAGATCAAGGCGCGCAAATCCGTCGTCACAAAGGAACTGCCGTCCAAGGATGCCTGGGTCGATACCGTGGCAACGGCGATCGAGAAACTCTGCGAGCGCGACGGGGCCGAGCCCGTAAAGCTGGAAGGCATCGGCATCGGCGTGCCGGGCTTTGTCGATTTCGAAAAGGGCTACATCTACGACCTGCCGAACGTACCCGGCTGGAAGGGCGTGAATCTCGGAGATATCATGGCCAAGCGTACCGGCCTGCATGTCCGTATCGACAACGACGTGAACGCAATGGCCGTGGGCGAATGCACCTTCGGCGCCGGCCGCACCTACCAGCACGCCGTCTTCGTGACATGGGGTACAGGCGTCGGTGGCGGACTGCTCATCAACAACCAGCTCTACCGTGGCGCCTATTCGATGGCCGGCGAGATTGGTCACATCTCCATCGACCGAAACGGCATTCAGTCCCCGACAGGATTCGGCGGTGTGGAGCAATACGTAGGCAATCGTCAGTTGAGCCAGCGCGCTGTGAAGGCGTTGGACGAAGGTCGCAAGTCGGTCCTCCAGACGCTCTGCGGCGGCGACCGATCCCAGATCTCCCCGAAGCTGATCAAGCAGGCCGCATCGCAGGGCGATGAACTGGCGATCGAAATCCTCGACTTCGCGACGGACTGCCTCGCCACGATGTTCGCCTCCCTCACCTACGCCCTGCAGCCGCAGGCGTTCATCATCGGCGGGGGTATCGCAGAGGAAGCCGACCAGCTGTTTGAGCTGCTGCGCAAGAATGTGAATCGCCGTCTTAGCCCGCACTTTGCAGAGAAGTTGGAAATCCGACCGGCCCAGCTGGCGAATGATGCCGGTGTAATCGGCTGCGCGACGCTGACGCTGCTGGAGTAGGTAGGGTCGGGACTCCGTTCCCGACCGGTTAGCGTTGCGCGGACAGCAGCGGAGTGCTGTCCCTACCAACAATCACTCCTCGCGGATCGGCTGTCCCTTCTCGTAGAGGCCAATCCGGACCTTGAGGTGCTCGGCGAGCTGCACTTCGTTCATCGCTTTCGCCAGTTCAAGACCGCGCTTCGCGGATTCCAATGCCTTGTCGAACTTTCCGGCTTCCGCATACGTGGCACTGAGTGTGTCAAGGATGGCTGGATTCCGTCCCTTGGTCAGCGCGTAGGCCCGCTCGGCCAGGCGCACTGCCTCCGCTCCGTTCCGGAGCTTGTCGTAGATGCTCGTCGAAAGCAGCCACGCGAGATTGTTCAGGGCATCGAGACTGTCGGGCGTACGCTTGAGTGATTCCGTTAGGCTCGCGATCATCGTCTCGCGCTGCTTGAGTTTCTCGGGCGAAGCCCCGCCTGACGCCGCGCCTCCAGCGTCGTCGTTCAAGCTCGCGACATCGAACGGAATTCCAAGATCGAGGAACTTCTTCACAAGGCCGTCCTTGTCGATGGCCTTCATGTACGCTTCTTTTGGCGACACAACGCCATCCTTCACGAGGTTGATGAACGCGTCATTGAAGAGCTGCATGCCGACGTTCTTGCCGATCTGCATCGCGGACGGGATCATGTGCGTCTTGCCGTCACGGATGTTGCTCGACACGGCGTTCGTCACGACGAGGACTTCCACTGCGGCAGCGCGACCCTTGGTCGTCTTCTTGCACAGCGTCTGGGCGACGACTCCCTTCAGCGTTTCCGCCAACATCGTGCGGATCTGGTTCTGCCGGTCGGTCGGGAACTTGTCGATGATACGATCCACAGTCGACGCGGCATTGTTGGTATGTACCGTGGCAAAGACCAGGTGACCGGTTTCCGCGGTTTCGATGGCGATTTCGATGGTTTCCAGGTCGCGCATTTCGCCGACAAGCACGATGTCCGGGTCTTCGCGCAGCGCGGCGCGAAGGGCGTTCGGGAAACTCTTCGTGTGCGAATGCACCTCGCGCTGGTTGATCAGGCACTTCTTCGACTCGTGCACGAATTCGATCGGGTCCTCAATCGTGATGATGTGCTCCGTGCGCGTGCGGTTGATGAAATCGATCATTGCGGCCAGCGTCGTGGACTTGCCGCTGCCGGTCGGGCCGGTGACCAGGATCAGGCCCTTGGAGAGGAAGCAGAAATCGCGCAGCGCTTTGGGCAGTCCCAGCCCTTCCATGTTCGGGATCTTCGACGGAATCAAGCGAAGGACCGAGCCGGGTCCAAAGCGGTCGTTGAAGACGTTCACGCGGAAGCGACCCACGCCTTCAAGCTGATACGAAAAGTCGGTGTCCCAATCTTCGGCGTGCTGCCTCCGGTTATGCTCCGGGATGATCTCGCCGATGATCTCCTTCATCTTTTCCGGCGTGATGACCGGGTACTCCTCCAGCGAGACCATGTCGCCATGCTCGCGGATGAAGGGACGGAAGGTACACGTCAAATGAAGATCGCTCGCCTCGCGCGAAGCCATGGTTCTGAGAAATGCATCAATCTGTGGCATAGCTGGGTGTACTCCTACCGCATCATGTTCAGGCGGACGCGACCGGGCGATGATTGGTCCACGTGCCAGTAGCCGTGGAAGTGGCGTTCATCCAGCGGAAGTTTTCCGCCCGGGAAAAGCGTCTCCAGATCATAGGATGCCACCGTGATAATCTTCAGGACGGTGGACTTCGCCGCCTTGACGATGAGGCGAAGGTCTTCCTCCGATGAGACGTCGCGCATATAGAACACGTCGGGATCCATAGCGAGGCCCGACAGGATTCCATCGCGCAGCGTCTGCGTGTCCGCGCCCAATTCCGATTGAAGCACCACCGCTGATCGATGGTTCAAGACATGGGTCAGGAAAGACTCGAGCGTGTACATGATGCACTTGCGTTCGTCGTTCAACAATCCGAGCAGCGAATAGGCAAACGTATTGGAAAGCATGTCGTTCGGGCCCGTGATCACAAGAAGCCCACCACCGAAGGACAGCAACTCGCGCGTACAACCCGCAGCTTCTTCCTCATCTTCCACAAGTTCCGTCACCGGCCAGATCGTTTGCGGAATGCGCGAGAGACAAGCAGCATACGAACCGCGTTGCGTTACATAGGCGACACGGAACCGGCCCTTTCCCGCCAACCCGAAATAGAAGACGCCGCTCTGGCCTAGCGAGTGCGGCAGCGATGTGGCGAACGACTGCAGCGTCTCGAGGATCGATTGCACGTCGGCGGGCGCCAGCGTGGTCGCGCCGATCAAGGAGGTCATGCCGAATTCGCGGAGCACTGGCTTGGATCCCGGTGCAAGAATCATCTCCGCCGCATTGGGACGACTGGACAGCAATTCGATGTATGCATTTGGGTCGGTCATCGCATCTTTTTGTAAGCAGATGATGTGCCACGCCGACTTAGAAATCAGGCCATTTCGCCACCGCGTCGGGCCCTAACCGACTGGCAAGCAACGCTTTGGAGAAGCGTACACCCTCGATTTCCGGCAGATCCCGGATTCCCGCGGCGGCTTCAATAAGCAATCCGTTTTCAACCTCGCACACGAGGGAATCATCTTCGCGAAGCGGCAGTTCGGCCCGGAAGGCCGGCGTGAAACCGAATTGCCAGGACCATGAAGCGTGCTCGGCGATACGCGCTGCGTCGACCTGAACACCGGATGCATCCGCATCGCAAGCGACAGGTGGACTCCTTAAGGCCGCGCCCAGCGCTTCGGAGAGACTCGCCCGAAGCCGTTCCATGGTCACGTCGGGTGAAATCGCGGACAGGTTCTTCGTCACCGCCGGACGCGACGGAATGCCATGTCCGCTAAGTTTCAGCGCAGGTGGCTTTAAGACTTCAGCCAGCAAGGTGAGATCCGAATCGACGAGCATCGTTCCGTGATGCAGCGCCGATTCACCCCGGAAGCAGAAGGCCGAACCGGATACTTTTACGTCACCGGCGTACAAGTTTGTGC
This sequence comes from uncultured Verrucomicrobiota bacterium, assembly GCA_964503335.1. GTDB lineage: Bacteria > Verrucomicrobiota > Kiritimatiellia > CAIVKH01 > CAIVKH01 > CAZCZZ01. The sequence continues at coordinate 29,421 of CAZCZZ010000040.1, read as the reverse complement.
GCTGGCGGAGTTCAGCATTCACACCCAGCGCCGCCAGCGCCTCGATCACGGCGGCGAATACGAGGTCCTGCTGATACATCGTCCGCGGCATCAGGATGGCGTAGTTGAGATTGCCGCGGTCATGGAAGACTGCACCGCCGCCGGAAATGCGTCGCGCAAAACGAACACCGAGGGATGGCAGCCGCGCCACGTCGCACTCGCGCCAGGGATTCTGATTCTTCCCGATGACAATCGCCGGCGAGTTTACATAGAAGTACAGGATCGGACCTGTCGTCGCCGCCTTCGCCAGCAACGACTCTTCAAGCGCGAGGTTGAACCACACATCATCAGACGTTGATGTGACAACGTTCATGGTGCGACCGCAATCCAGATCAGAAGTATCCCGATCGAGGCGAGCGTGACAGGCACCCCCACCCTCGCGTGTTCACGGAATGAGATCACGACACCATAAGGCTTCGCCTGCTCCATCGTGATCAAGTTGGCGATGCTGCCGATGGTAATCAGGTTCCCCGCGAAGGTGCTCGAGAGCGCGAGGATGTACCAGAGCTTCTGATCTGCAGGATCCAGGAATTTCACGAGCAGCATCGTCGCCGGAACATTGCTGACGATGTTGCTCAGAAAGACCGATACGCCCGTCAGCACCCACGGGTGACGCATATCAACGCCCGAAGTCGCCATGGCCTCCATCGCCCTAGCAGGCCAGCCCGCCGACTCAAGCCCATGGACCACCATGAAAAGTGCGCAGAACAGCGTGATCAGATGCCAGTCGACATGACCAAGCAGCGATCGCGTCGTCATCCGGCGACTGCACAGCAGCAGACCCGCCCCAGCGATGGCCGTTAGCTCTCGAGGAATCGGCGTGAAGAACAGAACCATGATCGCCGTTGTGATAATCATGCCCTTCCGACTTTGATGATGATCATAGACTGGCCAGTCTTCGGTCATAGTTCCAGGAGCCGGCACAGTTTGCGCCAGCGTTTTCCGATACAGTCCGATCAGGATCAAGTACGCCGCGCCCAGCGAAAGCACGGACGGCACTACGCACCACGCAAAAAAGCGTCCGAAGTGAAGTTGCCCCAGTTGACCGATCAGCATGTTCTGCGGGTTCCCGATCACGGTCGCTGCAGAACCGATATTGCTCGCGATGGCGAGTCCGAGGAGGAACGGGACAGGATTCAAGCGCGCGCGGAGCAGCGTGACGCAGAGCACGGGAGTAAACGCGAGGCACACGATATCGTTCGCGAGGATCGCCGAAAGTCCGGCGCTGACCAGCATCATCGACGCCATGAAACGTCGCGGTCGTTCAAGATGCGCGGTAATGGAGAGCGCCACCTGCGTGTAAAAGCCGCCTAGACGAAACTGCGCTGAAACGACCATCAGGCTGTACAGGAGGAGGATCGTCGGGATATCGACGGAAAGGAACGCCTCCTGCATCGGGACCACGCCAAGCACAACCATCGCGATGGCGCCAAGCATCGCCATGCCGGTCCGGTCAATGGCCAACCCCGGCACTTCGCCGAGGGCGACGCCGATATAGGTCAGGACAAAAACAACAAGAGCTATGTCATTCACGGATGAGATTAAGGCCGCCGCATGGTACCTTGTGGGCCGTGCAAATCCAACCGACAACCGACTCCGCTGTCGTTCGAGCCAGTGACCTGTCGCTCGTTTATCCGAACGACCTGCGCGCTTTGGAAGGGATTGAGTTCTCGCTGAACCCTCACGAATTTGTCTCCATCGTCGGCCCCTCCGGTTGCGGCAAATCCTCACTCTTGAAGCTCATCGCCGGCCTGCTTCGTCCGACCGGAGGCGAATGCCGCATCGCAACACAGGACGGAGGGCAACCCCTCCCGATCGGCTATGTTTTTCAGTCACCCACCCTCCTGCCATGGCGCACGGTGCGCGACAATGTCGCCCTGCCTTTCGAATTGGGCGACGCCACCCAGTATCCGCCCGCCGGGCACATCGACACGTTGATCCGGCTCGTGGGACTTCAGGACTTCGACGCGTCGCGCCCCCACCAGCTATCCGGCGGCATGCAGATGCGTGTCGCCCTCGCCCGGGCTCTCGCCACGAAGCCGGGCCTTCTGCTGCTCGATGAACCGTTCGGCGCTCTCGATGAAATCACGCGCCAGCGGCTGAACGAGGACCTGCTTTCGCTCTGGACCCGCGACGCGTGGACCGCGCTCTTCATCACGCACAACGTGTTCGAAGCCGTGTTCCTGAGTCAGCGCGTACTCGTGATGTCGGGCCGTCCCGGTCACATCGCAGCGACGTTCGACATTCCTTTTCCGTATCCGCGATCACCCAACTTGCGTGCCGACGCTGCGTTTGCGCTGATTGCAGGTGAGATCAGCGCGAAGCTGCGGGAGGTGTCGACGTGATACCGCCCCTCGTTTCCTTCGTCATTGTCATGATGATCTGGCAACTGGCGGTGCTCGCATTCTCCATCCCGCCTTATGTCTTGCCGGGGCCGATCGATGTCGCCCGTGCGGGACTTGACCAAGCCTCCGTCCTGATCGGCAGCACCTGGCGGACCGCCATGGCCGCGCTGGCCGGCTTTGTCGCCAGCCTCGTCGTCGGTGTGCTGATCGCGTTCGCGTTCTCGCAATCGCGCCTTATCCGCCGAGGCCTTTATCCCTACGCGATCTTCCTGCAAACCGTCCCGATTGTGGCCATCGCGCCGTTGATCATCCTCTGGTTCGGGACAGGTTTTCGCAGCGTCGTGCTGGTGTCGTTCATGATCAGCCTTTTCCCCATCATCACGAACGTCACGTCCGGCCTGCTGCAGGTAGACGCGGCGTCACGCGATCTTTTCCGGCTCTATCGCGCAACGCGCGTGCAAACCCTGTTGAAACTTCAAATCCCCCACGCCGTGCCGTACGTTGTGGCGGGGGCGCGCATTTCGAGCGGACTGTCCGTCATCGGAGCCATCGTCGGTGAATTCTTCGCAGGCTATGGCGCGTCGCAACACGGACTCGGCTACGTCATCGTCCTCTCATCCGGACAACTCAAGACAGCCCTCCTCTTCGCGGCCATTTTCATGTCCACCTTCCTCGGTCTGGTCATCTTCACGACGGTTGGCTGGGCCGGCGATCGTGTGCTTTCGCGCTGGCAAGACAAGGAACCGATCTCATGAAGATTATCGCACTGCTGTGCGTGCTCCTCTCCGCCATGGGATGCGCAAAGTCGAAGAGCGATCCCGCGGCGCTCACGGTCGCTCTAAACTGGTTCCCCGAGATGGAACACGCTGGCTTCTATGCCGCGCAAGTCGAAGGCTTCTTTGCCGAAGAGGGACTCAACGTAACGATCCTGCCCGGCGGACCTGATGTACCTGTCATTGCGCAGGTCGCGTCCGGCAAGGTGGACTTCGGCGTGGAGAATGCCGACAACCTGCTGTTTGGTCGCGCCGCCGGTGCGCCGGTCGTAGCGGTCTTCGCCGCGCTGCAGACAAGTCCCCGCTGCATCTTGGTGCATGAGGAGTCGGGCATCGAGCACCTCAAGGACCTCCGCAACGTGACCCTGGCGATGTCCGCCAAGGGCGCGTTCTCGCACTACCTCAAACGGCACGCCGCGCTTGAAGGCGTCACCGTCGTGCCCTACTCCGGCTCCGTCGCCGCATTCCTCGCCCGGAAGGATTACGCCCAGCAGGGCTACGTCTTCAGCGAACCTTTCGTCGCCTCACGCGAAGGGGCCAAGGTTCGCGCGCTGCTCCTCGCCGACATCGGCTTCAATCCCTACACCAGTCTGCTCATCACCTCCGACGCGATGCGCCGCGACCGCCCCGAAGTCGTCGCGAAACTCGTTCACGCGAGCGCGAAAGGCTGGCGCCACTACCTCAAGGAAAGGGCAAAGACCGACGCCCTGATCGGCGGCTTGAATCCCGAAATGACCCCCGACGTCATGGACTTCGGATCGGCAGCGATGGCGCCGCTGATTATGCAAGGACTAGCCGACGAGTCGCAACTCGGCCACATGTCCGTTGAACGCTGGACCGAACTGATCCGTCAAATCGAGTCACTGGACATGATCCCGAAAGGCACCGTGCGTGCAGAAGATGTCTTTACCTCTGAGTTTCTTTCAGCAAAGTGAGGGATGGTGAAGAACTTTATACCATTTTTGTTGGTGTTCCTGGCCTTGTCCCGCGCGAGCGCGGAGACGGAGGAGCAGCTTTCCCTGGAGCAATGCCTCAAGGCTGCGGCGGAGGCGAGTCCCTCGGTTGAATCGTCGTTCGAAGCGCTCAAGAGCGCAGAGTTCAATGTGAAGGTCAGTGAGGGCGCGCTTCTGCCATCCATTTCGGGCAGCGGTCGCTTCAGCCGGTCGGGCACTGATGACTCCGAATCCGACCAGGATCAGAGCAGTGTCGGCCTGAACCTGGACCACACGTTCTTCTCGGGGCACTCCCTCAAAGCCAGCGTTCGTCAGGCGAGATCGCAGGAAATCATTGCAGAGGCTGATTACCAGGTGGCCAGGGCAGAATCCGGCGAGGCCGTACGGCGGGCCTTTGCCGTGCTGCTCTTCACGCAGGAGCAGCTGGACCTTGCACGGGTCACGGCGGAGCGCCGCGGTCAGAACGCCGACCTGGTGGCCCTTCGCTTCCAGACCGGCAAGGAGCACAAGGGCTCCCATTTGCTGAGCCAAGCCAATTACAAGCAGGCACTCTTTGAAGTCGAGGCGGCACGACGCGACAACCGCGTCGCCCAGCGCGATCTCGCAGGCGCGATGGGTCGCAGCATGTTCGATGTCCTGATCGCAACCGGAAGCCTTGTTGCCACCGTCTCGGGTGATGCCCCCGAATTCCGTCGCCTCATGTTCGACACGCCCGAGTACCGCAAGGCGCTCGAATCGATCCGCAGCGCGGAAGCGCAAGTCACGGTTGCGAACAGTCCCTTCTATCCCGAAATCGGCGGCTTCGCTTCCGTCGCGCGGAGCGGCGATGACTGGCGGCCCGAGGACAACTCGTGGTCCGTGGGACTTTCGCTCGGCTTCTCGTTCTTCGATGCGCGCCGCGACTTCAACCGGGTCAATGCGGCGAAGGCCGAGGTGCGTCGCCAGGAAGCGGAGCTGCGCAAGACGGCGAATGAGTTGATCCTGAATCTTGAATCCACGTGGTCCGCCTTAAAAGACGCCGTGGAACGCGTCGCCGTCCAGCGCGCATTCCTCGACGCCGCCGAATTGCGCGCGGAAATCGGCCGCAACCAGTACACCGGCGGCCTGCTCTCCTTTGAAGATTGGGACGTCATCGAGAACGACCTGATCTCTGCGCGTAAGTCCATGCTGACCACGTCGCGTGACGCGGTCCTCGCCGAAGCCGCCTGGGACCGCGCCTGCGGCCGTTCACCCCTACCCGACCTATGAAAAAGCTCATCATCCTGATCGTGATCGCTGCCGCCGGCTGGTTCGGCTGGAAGCACTATTCCAAGAACGGCGAGGAAGCGCCCAAGAGCTTCTATACGAAGCTGACCGTGCAGCGCGGCGACGTGCGCGTGAAGGTCGAAGCCGTGGGTGTTGCCCAGCCGCAGAATCGCATCGAGCTGGCCAGCCCTGTGGCCGGACGCCTTGAAGACGTCCTCGTGCAGGAGGGCGACGAGGTGAAGAAGGGCGACGTGCTCGCGTGGATCAGTTCCACGGACCGAGCCACGCTGCTCGACGCGGCGCGCGCACGGAGCGCGGAGGAACTCGCACGCTGGGAGGATCTCTACAAGGCCACGCCGCTCATCGCCCCCGTGGACGGGCAGATCATCTCACGCAAGCTGGAACCCGGTCAGTCTGTTGCTCCCGACAAACCCGTGCTCGTGATTTCGGACCGACTGATCATCCTCGCCACGGTGGACGAGACCGACATCTCGCAGATCCGCGAGAACCAGAAGGCGGAGGTCATCCTGGATTCCTATCCCGACAATCCACTCGCCGCGAAGGTGGCCCACGTGGCGTACGAAGCGACGAGCGAAGAAAATGTCACGACATACGATGTGGATATCCTGCCCAACCGGATTCCCGATTTCCTTCGCAGCGGCATGACCGCGTCGGTGACCTTCTTCGGCGCGGAGACCAACGCCGTGCTGGTCGTGCCCACGGAGGCCGTGAAGGGCGATCGTGTGAAGCGGTATGTCCTTGTGCCCGGGAAGACTGAGGCGCAGCCGCCTATTGAGAAGCCTATCGTCACAGGTCTCGAGGACGGCAAGCAGGTGGAAGTCCGCGAAGGGCTCGAAGAAGGCGCCACAATCCTCGTCGAGGACGTGGCAGCCGCAATGGCTGCCGAAGGTCGCAAGGCTACCAATCCGCTAAACCCGTTCGGCCGTATGTCGAGAAGGCGATGACCGATCGCGGTCCCATCATCGAACTGCGCAACGTCAGCCGGACGTACCGGCTGGGCGAGACCACCATTCCTGCCCTGCAGGATGCGTCGCTGACGATCCAGCGCGGCGAGTTCCTCGCGATCATGGGTCCGTCCGGCTCCGGCAAATCCACGATGATGAACGTGATCGGGCTGCTCGACGTGCCCGACTCCGGTTCGTATCACCTTTTCGGCACCGCTATCACGGCCCGCAGCGAAGACGACCTCGCTGCACTGCGCAACGCGGACTTCGGTTTTGTGTTCCAGCAGTTCCATCTGCTGCCCCGAACGGATGCGATCGACAACGCGTCGCTTCCCCTACTCTACGCACGACGGCCGGTGGATACGAAGAAGGTGATCGCGGTGCTGAGCGAACTCGGCCTGTCGGAACGACTCCAACACCGGCCCACGGAGCTCTCCGGCGGCCAGCAGCAGCGTGTCGCCATTGCGCGGGCATTATCCACGTCACCCAGCATTCTCCTCGCCGACGAGCCGACGGGAAATCTCGACTCCGCCAGCGCAGCCGAGATCCTCGCCATCTTGCACAAGCTCAACCAGGCCGGCATGACGATCATCCTCGTTACGCACGACCGCGAAATCGCGAGCCATGCGAGCCGGATCATCCACATGAAGGACGGCCGGATCGTCCAGGATGAGCGGGGACGGAATCGAACGGATACGATGGATCAGACCGATCCGACGGAAGGGAGGAAGACCGCGCGGGTTGGCGCGATCAGGTTTTTCGTCCAGTCGGTTTCCTCCTACTTCAACCTCGCGTTCCGTGCGTTGGCCGCCCACAAGGTGCGAGCGCTGCTCTCGATGATCGGCATTCTCATCGGCACCGCATCCGTCATCGCCATGATGGCGCTCGGCGCCGGCGCCAGCGAGTCCATCAAGGAACAGTTCTCGAGCATGGGGTCGAACCTGCTGGTCGTGCGCCAGAACTGGCGAGCTAGCGGCAACGCGACGGCGGCGACGAAGCCGCTTCGCAGGCTGGAGCTGGAAGATGCCAAGGAGTTGGCGGAGTTGCCGGGCATCAAGCGCACGGCCGGAACGATCCAGCGTGGCCTTCGTGTCGTCGCTGGAAACAAGAACTGGCAGACCGACGTCCTCGGCACAGAGCCCAGTTACGCGGAAATCAGGGCGCTGCAAAAGACGATCGGACGCTTCATCACCGATGACGACGTGCGGCGGCGTGCCCGTGTGGCGGCGATTGGTCGCACCGCGATGACGAAGCTGTTCGACGACCGCAATCCCATTGGAGAAGTCGTGCGCGTGGACGGCGTGCCGTTCCAGATCGTGGGCGTCCTGCCCTCGAAAGGAAGCGGCGGTTGGCGCGACCGTGACGATGTCCTGATCATTCCTGTTTCGACGGCGATGTACCGGCTCATGGGCACGGAGTTCATCGACAACGTGGAGATTGAAGTTGCCTCGGCGAACATTGTCTCAAACGTGCAGGTTTCCGTCGTCGACTTCATGCGCCGCAAACAGGGCAGCCGCGAAGGCGAAGAGGACCCGGTGAACATCATGAACATGGCCGAGATGCTGTCGGCCGTCACTGCCACCAGCAAGACCATGGGCATGCTGCTCTCCACGATCGCGGCGATCTCGATGATCGTCGGCGGCATCGGCATCATGAACATCATGCTCGTGTCGGTCGCGGAGCGGACGCGGGAGATCGGACTCCGTAAAGCCGTCGGCGCGCGGAAGCAGGACATCCTCGGTCAGTTCCTTGTGGAAGCGATCGCCGTCAGCATCACCGGCGGCCTGCTGGGGATCGCGCTCGGCTGGAGCATAAGCGTTGCCCTCAGCAATGTCGCCGGCTGGACGAGCATCGTCACCGCAAAATCCGTCGCCCTCGCCTTCGGCTGCTCCGCCCTCACCGGCCTCGCCTTCGGCTTCTGGCCCGCCCGCAAGGCCGCCTCCCTGCATCCGATTGAGGCGCTGCGGTACGAGTAGGAGTTTTACTGCGGAGAACGCCGAGAGCGCGGAGAAGAGTGTGGCCCACGGAGTTCACGGATGGCACGGATATCGTATGATTTGTACGAATCGGCCCTCGAAGTCTTAACTCAAAGTCTACGATCCTCTTCATCCGTGACCTCCGTGGGCAAATGTCTCTTCGTCATTCCGTGTATTCCGTGTGTTCCGTGGGCATAATTCGGTCGTAAGTTCATACTGCTTCAACCGAATCTGGTCGTTCGCAAAGGGACTTCTTTATGTCGAATTTCATCATTTTGGGTGCGAGTGGCGGGATTGGTGCGATGCTGACGCGGGTACTCGTTGCCGAGGGGCACCGTGTCATGCTGGCGGGACGGAATGAGGCGACGTTGCACGCGCTCGCCGATGAGGTTTGGCAACCGTTCCATCGCGTCGAAGCCACGTCGTTCGAATCCGTGGAAGAGGGGTTTCAGTCGGCGATCAAGGAGTTCGGCAAGGTGGACGGCGCGGCGAACTGTGTAGGGTCGATGCTGTTGAAGCCCGCGCATACGACGAGTGAAGAGGAACTGCTACAGACTATTGCCCTGAACCTGACCAGCGCGTTCGCTGTCGTCCGTTCCGGCGCCAAAGCCATGATGGCCACCGGCGGCGCGATCGCCTTGGTGTCGTCGGTCGCCGCCACCCTCGGCCTCGCCAACCACGAAGCCATCGCCGCCGCGAAAGCCGCCGTGGAAGGCCTCACCCGATCCGCCGCCGCCACGTACGCCCCGAGGGGAATCCGCGTCAACTGCGTCGCCCCCGGCTTGGTCCAAACGCCGCTCAGCGAGAAGATCACGAACAACGAAGCCGCCCTGAAAGCATCCGTCGCCCTGCACCCTTTGGGCCGCATCGGCACCCCCGCCGACATCGCCACCACCCTCGCCTTTCTCCTCACCTCGCAATCCTCCTGGATCACAGGACAAGTCATCGCGGTGGATGGCGGGTTGTCGAAGGTGAAGTCGCGTTAGTCGCGTCTGCGCTGAAATGTCGGTCGAGGCGGCACGACGCGTGCCTCCTGCCTTGCCTTGTACAGGCGCTCCGTGAAGCCACCTTCTTGCATGAAAGCCTCTTCGAGCTGTCGGAGCTGCTGATCGAGGAGGTAGTTTGTCTGGTGGACGAGGCAGACCAATGTGTTTGCTGCGGTCTCGGCTGGAGCCTCTTCGATGAAGCGCTGATAGGTCTTATAGGACCTATTCGGCGCATAGGCCAGGCCCCGGACTTCCCGCGAAACCGGATGCTCCTTCGGCCAGAGTACAAGCTCGCGCTGACGAAGGAAGTCGCCGTAGTCGAGCAGAAGTTCTGCCAGACTCGCACGGGCCACGCCCACGAGTTTTAACTCCATCTTCTTCGAGACGCCGCTGACCTGACTCCCCTCGGCGATATTCTGTCGTCCGCTCCGAGCCGCCTGCACCATCTGGTCATGCGTCCGTGACCGCGGGTCTATGAACCGATCACAGAACCGAACGGTTCCGTCGTAAACAATCTCCGACATCTGAAATGACTTCAGTGCCTGAAACCCGCCATGCGGCGGCATGATGCGCTGCGCTTTGCCCGCCTCAACGTTATCCGTCATATTCGTCCTATTCTGAAAGTGATTTCCTCTCTTCTCGGAAATGACGAGACGAATGTCGAGACGGCGGAGCAAATATCCAGGAGCTTTCGCCTGCCGGGGCGGGATCAGGGCTGTGGAAGAGGCCCCTTCATTTCCCCTCCCCGCCACTTCCGACCTCGTTCGTAACGGCAGGATTGCCGCATCTTGGGCAGTCCCCGCCGTATCGAAGCAGGCGTGTCACGTGCCGACCGGAACTCAGTGACAGTCCACATCGATCGCATTTTATGCCAACCCTCTTGTCAACTGCTTCCATGAAGCAGATCGCGGCAAGAATTGGCGTAAAGAGCGTGGGCAGCATGGCGAGGAAGACGTGGTGTCTTTCCCAAGCCGAAGATCGGGCTAGATGATCTGTGATCACAAGGGCAAGTAGTAGTCCTGGAATCATCGTCCCAAACAGCAGCAGGCCATACGGCCATTTCAGTCGCTGCATCTTTGCCCTGTATTCTTCTTGGTTCATTCTTAAGGCCGGAAGCTTTTGGGTGGGGAAGCCCTTAACGGAACAATCCAGCCTCACTTTCCATTCCCTCGCAACTTGAAATAATCGACAACCTTTCCATCGTCCTTGAATACCCATTCTGGTCCACGGGGTGTGAATTGTCGCAGGGCATAGAGTTTCCCTTCATACGCGAACATCCAATACATCCTGCGCCTATCATCGTAGAATAATTCGGTCCACCGGCCGCCGTTGCCGTCAGTGGTCGACACAAAGTATCGAGGCTTCACCGCAATAATGAGTTCAGAGCCAGATGCTAAGGTTCCCTGTTCAAGTGCGCTTTCTATCGGAGATGTGTCGAAGTGTTTCAGCGTCCTGGAGTCGAATCGTGACACAGCAAACGTTCCAGCCGCTATTCCAACAATTGTCCACACGCCGTTGATGTAGACTGCCCGATTCATGCGAAATCGTTTTGTATTCGTCTCAATGCCAGCGCCAGCCTGCAGAGACCTGCCTCTGCGGGTATTGAAAGGCGTTGTTGGTCACTTCCCGTTTCATTCGTCGTTTATCGATTCTATTTGCTGCCCAACGACAGCCTTCGTCCGAAAGTCTGAAGCAGAACGTCCAGCTTCCGTTGCCGCGAAACGGTCGCGGATCGCCAGCCAGAGGAAAGCGCATGTTATGCACGCTCCCTCGTGATGATACGGTTCGCCAGGATTCCGAGCATTGTCCAAGTGGCTAAAATGGCGAAGCTCCTGATCAACAGCCACATACTTGAGATTGAGCCGGCCAATATTTCGTAAGTCAAAAGACCTATTTGATAGAGCGGTAGAAGCCAAACGAGCCTTTTCCAGGAGCGCTGTGATGCGAGCGAGCCAAACACGCCCGCGGCCGCTAGAAGAGTCGGTATGAAAAGTCGCTTCATCTGAGGCCACAGTGCTCCGTCCGGGTTACTTAGCCAGAGAAGCAAGCCCGGTGCTCCGTAGTAAACGATCATGGCGAGGAACAGTCCTGCGACCAATGTCTGGTTTGTGATGCGATGCCCAAGCATGCGTATTTCTCCGTTCCTGCGCGCCTAACGACCACCCTCTGGGCGCCGTGTTTCACGGCATCCCTCTGGAGGTCTATGTTAGACCTCTTAGCGCCTTATACCCAGAATATACCTGTGGGATCTTTCTTCACCTCTTCAAATACCTCTGCAACATCGTGAGAGGATTCGATGTCTTCATAAACATGCCATTTCGGGTTCGATCGCACCAATAGTGGGTCCAATCGTCACGAGTCCTCTTGTAGCGAAATCTCGCGATGTCGCTTCGAATCCACTCATCGGGGTCACGAAAATGGGGACGTTCTGTGAAAATGGCAAGCAGCATGCCTTTTGCGTAATGTCCGATTCGAATCTTGCTCTGAGCGTGAGTGGGATGGACGTACGGCAATGCTCATCAAGCAGTGCTTCAGCCTCATGGTATGCACTCAGTGGTATAGGCATCAGTTCTCTTTCTTGGTCCACGTTCAGGCTCTGGGGCGCCCAGCTTCTGGGCTCCACGTAAAGTCTACTTCGGGGAGCGAGTTGCCGGATGACACGGTCCGTCGGGTTGACGGGCACATTGATGTCGATACGTGACGAAGCGATTTTTTGGCAAAGGCCAAATTATCGTCGATCTGGTCCTCGCCAACGTCGGCGCCTCACACTCCCACGTCGGCGAAGAACACATTCGAGTCAATTCGCGCAAATTCGCGGTCGAAGTACATCGCTGCGACTCAGGATTGCCTGCGGGCTGCCGGTTCCGTGGTGACGCGGACCGGTTTCCAATCCTTGGACATCCCATCCTCGCTGGATTCCAACGATTGGAAACGGAGCTCGGCAGAGCGCCAGACGAAGAAGGGGCGCTCCGTTGTGCGGAGCGCCCCTTCCCTTTTGGCACTGTCGTTTGCTTACCCGATGGCGATGGATCCTGTCTCGCCGGTGCGGATGCGCGTGACTTCCGCGAGGTCGAGGACGAAGATCTTCCCGTCGCCGATCTGGCCCGTGCGCGCGGATTCGGTGATCGCGGAGACCGCGGTCTTGACGAATTCATCGTTCACGGCGATTTCGAGTTTCACCTTGCGAAGAAGGCTGCCGGCTTCCTTGTGGCTCCGGTAGACTTCCGAGATGCCCTTCTGGCGTCCGCGTCCCATGACGTTCGAGACGGTCACCAAATGGATGTCCTTCTTCTCGAGCGCGTCCAGGACGGGATCGAGGCGGTCGGGCTGTATGACTGCGATGATGTATTTCATGAAGTTGGTTCCTTTCCCTTAGTCAATCATCGTGTAGGCGGTTTCGCGGTGCTGGGTCAGGTCGAGACCTACGCGCTCCTCATGCTCCGAGACACGAAGGCCGATCGTGATGTCCACCAGCTTGAGCAGGATGTACGACACGACGAAGGAGAAGATCATCGTGATCACCGTGGCCTTGAGCTGAACGACAAACTGCTCGCCGGGCGCTTTCGTGACCAGCGCGTTGACAACGGGGCTACAGAAGAGACCCGTGGCCAGCGCGCCCCAGATTCCGCCAATACCGTGGACGCCGAACGCGTCCAAGGTGTCGTCGTAGCCGAGCCTCGGCTTGATGACCGATACAAAGATCCAGCAGATCACGGTGGAGCCGAGTCCGATCCAGATCGCGCTCATCGGCGTCACGAAACCGCAGGCCGGCGTGATCGCCACGAGGCCTGCCACCGCACCGGTGATGATGCCCAGCGTCGTCGGCTTGCCGTGGTAGATCCAGTCAATGATCGCCCAGGCCAGACCCGCCACCGCCGTGGCAATGTGGGTCGTCACGAACGCGTTCGCCGCAATGCCGTCGGCCGCCAGCGAGCTTCCCGCGTTGAATCCGAACCAACCGAACCACAGCATGCCCGCGCCAAGGACGGCCATCGGGAGATTGTGCGGAGGCGACATGCTGCCGACGCGCTTGCCAAGGACCAGGGCCGCCGCAAGGGCCGCCATGCCGGCGTTGATATGGACAACCGTGCCGCCGGCAAAATCCAGCGCACCCCAATCGAAGATGAATCCGCCGCCCCAGACCCAATGCGCCAGCGGGCTGTAAACGATCAGCGACCACAAGAGCGTAAAGACGCAGAATGCCGAGAACTTCATGCGTTCTGCATACGCGCCGATGATCAGCGCGGGCGTGATGATGGCGAACTTCAACTGGAACGCCATGAACATCAGGTGCGGGATCGTGTAGCCAGGCCACGGAGAACCATCGACACCCTTCAGGAACAGATAGTCCAGTCCACCGATCAGGTTGTTGACCGATGTGCCGAACGCCAACGTGTAGCCCACGATGACCCACGCAACCGTCACGATGCACATGGCCGCAAAGCACTGCATCAGCACAGAGAGCATGTTCTTCCGGCGAACCAGGCCGCCATAGAAGAATGCAAGGCCCGGCGTCATCAGGAGCACAAGCCCCGAACTCGCCAGAATCCATGCCGTATTGCCCGTGTCGATAGCCGGTGCCGGCGCAGCCTCCGCTACAACTTCTGCCGCCACTTCCGCAACGGGCTCAGCTACATCCTGCGCGAACGCCGTCGCGCCCATACCCAGACAGGTCATCGCCAGGATGCCCGCCACGATCATTCTCTTCCATCGATACATTCCACTTCTCCTCTTGGTGTTGTTACAAAAAGCAAACGAGTAGACGGGCAGAGCGTTTAGCAGCCGTCATGCCATCGTTCGCACGCGCAACCAAAGGAGAAACCGCAACCACATAACTGCAAGCGACTTGCAACAATCTTGAAGAAATACACTTGTTGTCCGAAAGCGCCCCATACACAACAATTATGTAGGCAGACCCCCATTCCGCTACATTTCAGTTGCGTTGAAGCAGGGTATCGGGCTCTCGCGGTAAGCTACCAGCGGATGGTAACCGGCGCTTTGATGTCGGGATGAATGCTCTTGTGGACTGGGCAGTTGTTGGCAATCGACTCGGCTTCTGCGCGGTCCAGCACGGGAAACGACGGGGGCATCCACAGCGTGACGGCAAGGCGCACGATGCGGCGCGGCGCATCGCTGGACATCTCTTTCTCGACGCTCATCTTCATGCCCTTGAGGCTCCACCCCTTCGGCTCGCCTTTGATGGCCATGGTGGTGGCGATGCAGGTGCAGAGGGCGGTGGCGACGAGATCCGTCGGCGAAAAGCGCTGGCCCCTGCCATGGTTGTCCGTCGGCGCGTCGGTTTCCAGCGTGACACCGGAAGGACCATGCTTCGCATGGCAACGGAACTCGCCAAGATACTCTGCATCAATGATGACCATGCGACGTCTCCTGTTGGGAAGCGGAACCTTTGCAGGCATGGGGACAGATGCCAAGACGGATCTTGTGACGCGTCGCAGGATCTCCGCACTCCGTGGAGCACGGAGCTACCGCGACGTGTCGGGTCAGTACTCCCGCCGCTCCAGGCTCCGCTCCGCCAGCTTCAGCGGAATCATGGTGGTCGAGATGGTGGTGATGAGGAGGACGATAAGTCCGATGGCCAGCGCCCGGTTGAACCAAGCCTCAGAAATCGTCTGCATGGCCTGATGATGGAAGAGCGCACCGAAGGGGATCATCACGACGAACGTGAAGAGCATGCAAAGGACAAGGTTCAGCGTGCCTCCGAAGCTGGAGACGATGGCGGACGGATTCCGCTCGCGCAGGTCCAGGAACACGGCGCCCAACCCCATCGAAAGCGCCGTGACCGTGATGCAAATACAGGCGGCGAGGAGCAGCGCGATGCGCAAGTGGAGCCCGTCCACATTCAGCATGCGTGCCGAGAGAAACATCAGCACCATGCTAACCGACGTCACGGCAACGCACGCGAGGGCAAACTTGGCGCGCAGCACGCGCGTGAGGCGCATGGGGGACATGCCGATGATCCAGAAGCCGTGACCCTCCAGGCTCATTTGCGGGTACACGAAGCGTGAGTTCAGCGAGCAGATCACGGCCGAGACGCTGAACATGTTCAGGAAGACAATCAGGTTCTTCCAGACCGGCGTCAGCGTGTGGTAATGCAGGTTGCGGAGGCTGGCGAAATAGAGCGCAAGCAGGCCGAAGAAGACCGCAGCCTGCGACCACTGCATCGGATCGCGCAGGAACGTCCGGATATCCTTGAGCAACAAGCCGCGGGCATCCGGCGCGATGGATCCCAACGCCCATCGGACCAGCTTCAAGTCCATCGACGAGGTCCGCGTCCTCGACGCACCGGAGGTCGACTTCAGCCAGCCTTCGTGGAAGACGCTTCGACCCAGGGCCTCGATCACCATGCAAAGGAGCAGCACGTTCGCAATGACTACGCCCCAGAGCATCAGCCCCCTTCCCCACACCCCCCGCCCCATCGCCATGATGCCTTCCGCGACCCACCAGCTTGGCCAAAGCGGATGCGATGAAATGCGCATTCCCGGGATAAGTCGCGCCAGCACAAGCGCAGTCTCGTCTTCATTGGGCGGAACCGAGATATACATGCTCCACGCCTCGGCGATGACAAGGAGGGCCAACCCCGCAACCAGGAAGCCAAGGCTGCGCCCGCTCGGCAGCCACCGTACGAGGACCATGCACATGATCGTGCCCACCGCGGAACAGAGCAGCACGAAGGGGACGGAGTACAGGAACGTCCACAGCGCAAAGGTGACCGGCAACTTCTCCTGGATCGCATACGCGCCCACGAACGGGACGATCATGAAGAAGAAGGCCCAGGAGGAGAGCAAGGCCGATTCGAAGTACTTGTAGAGGACCAATTCGCCGGACGAGACGGGGCGCGTGAGGAGCGACGGCACTTCATCGGACCGGTAGATCGTCGCGTAGCTGGTCACGATGCTCGAGAAGACAAGCATGATCGAGAGTCCGAAGAAGAAGAGCGCAAAGAGGCGGTGAATGATCATCAGGCCCGCGCCACCCATCTGCTTCAGGAAATGGAATCCCTCGTAGAAAATCGCACCAAGGCCAAGGAAGAGTCCCGCCGCGAAGAAGATCACAACGAGCATTTTAAACAGCGATTGGTCACGCATCATCCGCCCGCTGTTGCGGAAGGCGCTCCAACCTCGTCGTATGAGCACGGGAAGCTGCATCACTAGTCCTCGGTCAAGTGGAGGAAAACGTCTTCCAGGCGTCCCTGGACACGGCTCTGCTGCATCAACTCGTCCAACGTCCCCAGCGCAGCAAGCTCGCCGCGGCTGATGATGCCGATGCGGTCCGCCAGATCCTCGGCCAGCGCAAGGATGTGCGTGGTGAGCAGGATCGTCATGCCGGCCCGGGTCTTTGCGCGCAGCAGGTCACGGATGAGACGGATGCTGTGCGGATCGAGGCCGATAAAGGGCTCATCGACGAGCAGCACCTCCGGGTTGTGCATGAACGTGGAGGCATACGCGAGACGCTGACGCAGGCCGTGCGACAAGTCTTTGATCAGGGCGTGACGGTGCCCCTGCAGGTCGAAGAGATCAAACGACGACTCGATCTCCTTCTGCACCTGATCACGCGGCAGCCGGTACAGCTCGCCGGTGAACTCCATGAATTCCTGGCAGGTCAGCCGCTCATAGAGAAAGGGCGTATCCGGGATGTAACCGAGGATCTTGCGCACCTCCATGTTGTCGCGCTCCATCGGAAGGCCTGCGATCCGGATCGTCCCGCAGTCGGGACGCAGCAAGCCGCACATCATCTTGATCGTCGTCGTCTTCCCAGCCCCGTTCGGGCCGAGAAAGCAGAAAAGCTGGCCGCGCGGGATCGACAGCGACAGGTTGTTCACGGCGACCTTGCTGCCGAATCGCTTGGTCACGTTCAGGATTTCAATCATGGTTCGCCTCAGTACGTTTGCTCGACAATCCGCGCCTTGAGCCGGCCGAAGATGCTCATGAGCTTCAACTGGTCCGACAACTCACCTTCCAACAGCATCAGGTGCGTCGGCCCGACCAGTTCATCGCCCTTCGTCGGGTCCAGCTCAACCCAACCCCCGTCATACACCGCCGGCCATGCGTGGTAGTACCACGCGCCCTCGTTGTAGAGCAGGCCGATGCAGATCCGCGCGGGAATCCCCAGCGCGCGCGCGAGCGCCACAAACAGGTACGTGTGCTCGTTGCAGTCGCCCTCGAGCTGCTCCAACACGTCGAGCGCGGAGGGAAGGCTGACCGTAGGTCGCTTCGCCACATTCGAGAAGACCCAGTTGTACAAGGCCGCGACCTGCGATTTCCGGTCGGCGGTCGGATCGACAATGCCCCGCGCTGTTTCGCGCATGCGTGCATGGTCGGATTGAACGAATGGCGTCGCCGCAAGCCAGGGCGACATATCCACGGGCTCTTCGGCGGCGCCCACAGGCCATGTCGCTCTCGCCAGCCGCACCGACGCCACCGTCCCGGTGCGCGACAGGACCGTCTGGCGGGAGCTGTCCGGCAGCGCGAAATCAACCGGCAGGTCATCAAGGGCAAGGACAACCTCCTTGCACGCATCGGGATCGCGGATGGTTCCTTCGCTCGGCACAGCGCTCGCCGCAAGCATGTCCTGGGCCTGCCCGGGATCGAACGTCATCGCCATCGCATCCTCTGCATCGCACGCCTCAAGCGTCCAGCCGAGCGGCGTTTCCTGCCGCAGGACCTTCCCCTGCGCGTCTATCCATGACAACGTCTTCATCCCCTGGTAATCGACGCTCAGCACCGTGGCCTCGTGGTCTGCGTCGTTGACGCGGATTGTTTCCTTCCGGAGCGCCGTGACGATGATGTCGATGACCGACATGCTGGCGGGGTCCAGCGTGCGGACGCGCAGCGACGAACCGATTGCAAGATTACGCATGGCGAGGTCGGTCATCGGCGAATACAGGATGACATCCTTCGGCACGACAACCGTCGTCTTCTGCTTGCCCGACGGGGAACGGATCAGGACTTCAAAGTTGTCGCCACCTTTCCGTACACCATCGAGTCGCAGGTTGTACCTGCGCGCCGTGAGCGAGAAGTTGAACGACTGAAGCTGGTACATCACGTCAAGGCCACCCGCGGCGAGAACACTGATCTGCTGCACCTCGCCCATGAGATTCATTTGCAGCAGCGTCCGCGAACTCATCCGGTAATGCTCAAGCGGGTCGTCATCGACGACTTCGACCGACGAATGGCTGTAGCCGATGGGCTGGCCGCGATAGAGGATGCGCATCCAGGAATCGACGAAGAGCTGCCCTTCGGAGAGCACCTCCCGGTAGCCCTCCAGCGTGTTGGTGAAGTACGCGGGAAACGCCTCGTAGCGGACAAACCAGCCCATCGTCAGCAGCCAGAAGACTGCGATCGCGGTTCGCAGGATCGACTTACCCCTCATGAGCAATTGTCCATGCCGCAGCAACATACACGGAAGACCTGCTGCGCTCAAATGTTGCATCGCAATTCCTGCGTCGTATCGTAGGCGGCAACCATGAATAGAGAACAAGACGTGATGAAGGCCCTCGCGGGCGTCCTCTCCAGCCCCGGCCACGTGAAGGATTTGAACATCTCGGAAGCGGGCGATGTTTCCTTTTCCATCGCACCGCCCGGCTCCCCGTCGCCTGCGAACGAGAAGCTCAAGAAACTGTGCGAGGACGCTGTCGGTCGCCTGCCCTGGGTGCAGTCCGTCCTCGTCATGCTCGCCGCCCAGCCCAGGCAGGGCGCGAATCCGCTTGTGTCCACATCGCCGGGACTCGCCAAGGTGACCAACATCCTCGCGGTATCGAGCTGCAAAGGTGGCGTCGGGAAATCCACCGTCGCCGTGAACCTCGCCTTCACCCTGTCCCGCATGGGCAACAAGGTCGGCATTTTCGACGCCGACGTGTACGGCCCCAGCCTCCCGACGATGGTCACGCCTGACAACACCGATGTGTATGCCGATGACGACATGATTGTTCCCCTCGAATTCGAAGGCGTGAAGTTGATGTCGTTCGGCTTTGTGAGCGGACCGTCCGGCAACGGCGGAGGACCCGCGATCATGCGCGGCCCGATGGTCACGCAGGTCATCAACCAGTTGCTCACCACGACGAAGTGGGGCGAACTCGACTACCTTGTGATCGACTTCCCTCCCGGAACGGGCGACATCCAGCTCACCCTCCTGCAACTGATCCCCTTGACGGCCGCGGTCATCGTGACCACGCCGCAGCAGCTGAGCTTTGTCGATGTCGTGAAGGGCATCCAGATGTTCGACAAATTGAAGGTGCCGACGATCGCGGCGGTCGAGAACATGAGCTACTACGTGTGCGAGTCCTGCGGGGCGAAGAAGTATCTCTTCGGCCGCGGTGCGCGCAAGAAACTCATCGCGCAATTCGGCATGACCTACTCCTTCGAAGTCCCGATCCGGCCCGAGATTTCCGCCCATGGCGATTCCGGACGCCCCTTCGTCCTGGAACCGAATGCCAAGGACATCAACGACATCTACAGGAAAATCGGCGACGCCGTGACGAGCGAGATCGCCCGGCTCAAGGCCGGCAACGTGGCACGGCCCAAAGTAGCCTACGCCGCGGGGCGTGGAATCGTCGTAACCCTGGCCGACGGAACGGAGAAGATCGTGAACGCCGCCGCGCTCCGCAGGAAATGCCGCTGCGCCCTCTGCATCGAGGAAATGAGCGGTCGCCCCCTCCTGAAGCCGGAGGATGTGAGCGAGCATGTGTATCCCACCGCGTTCCAGCCGATGGGCAACTACGCCGTGGCGATCCAGTGGAGCGACGGCCACAACACGTCGATCTACCCCTACGATTCGATCCTCGTACTGGCGATTTGACGTTTGGACATCCGCTTGAAGCTGCATATAGTCAGGGCCACGGCATACGCAAACGCTGGCCGCTGACGGGGAGATAACTGTGGATAAACTTTGGTTCTACGCAGTGGGCGGTACGGACAAGCAGGGACCCATCTCGGAATCCGAACTCAGGGCCAGGCTGCAAAACGGCAGCATCTCGGCATCGGACCTCGTCTGGACCGACGGCATGGCGTCATGGAAAAGCGCTGGAGAAGTGTCCGAACTGACGACGGTTGAATCGCCGTCGCCCTTCGCCTCCCCCGCACCGGTCTTTGCACCTGCCGCGACAGCGCAACCCACCGGCAGCCGCGCGGCCCTCCCGGAAGGTATCACGGGCTGGATGAGCTTCGTCGCCATCGTCCACATTATCAGCGGAGTCATCGGCTCCATCGGCTGCATATCCCTCGTCTATACGATCTTCATGATTCTCTCGGGCGCCGGACTTTACGGCGCAAGGAATGCTCTGCAGAACATCACGACGGTCGATGCGGCATTGGTGCCCTTCTTCGAGAAGCTGCGATTCTCAATGAAGATGTTGGGCATCAGCTACATCGTGATCGCGGTTCTGGTCGCCATCAGCTTCGCGTTGTTCGGCGCAGCGATCATCGCCGCGATCGCATCCGCCAGTGGCGGGCTTGCACAATAGTATGATCACACACCCCAGGACGATCAGGCTGCACGACACGGATGCCGCAGGTGTTCTCTACTTCGGCGCTCTATTCCCGATGGCCCACGAGGCTTACGAGGCCTTTATGGAATCGATCGGCTTCTCCATCGCCGGCGTGTTGAAACAAGGCAGGATTGCGCTGCCCATCGTGCATGCGGAAGCGGACTATGCGATTCCACTGCGGCTGGGAGACGGGGTGGAAATCGAAGCGACGCCGGACCAGTTGGGTCAATCGTCGTTCAGCATCCACTTCAGGGTTCTCAACGGCGGAAAGGTTGCCGCGCTGGTTCAGACCGTCCACGTGTGTGTGAACCGTCGCACAGGCAAGAAGTCCAGGCTACCGCCAAAGCTGGCCGCCGCCATCAAGCGCGCCATGTAGGCGTCGTCCGACGGCGCCCCCGTCAGGAAGGCCGCGCCGCTGCGTGCCCGTCGGACTAATATTCGCCACGCAGAGCCTTGGACAGCATCTCGTCCTGTTCCGGGTCGAGTCGATTCTCAGGATCGGAACGGAGGGTCCGGGCCATGTCGTGAGCCGCCCCGTGATTACCGCGCTTGATCTCCAGGAGCACGAGGTGAACCTTCGGGTCAAGCGAATCAGGCGCAAGCTGCCTCGCCTTCTGCAGCGCCTTCTCGGCCTCGTCGTACTGACGCATCGCGATATGGACGATGCCCAGCGTGTCCCACGTGGATGACGATTCGGGATCGAGCACGATGGCCTCGCCGGCCAGCTCCAGCGCCTTTTCGGTATCGTCCAGCTTCGCAAGAATCCAGGCGAGGTTGTTGATTGCCGGCACAAACCGCTGCCGTTCGAGAGCCTTCCGGTACGACTCGGCAGCCAACTCGAGTTTCTCCTCCTTGTAGAGAATCAGCCCCATCGCAAAATTGCCGACGACGTTGCCACGATCAAGGGACAACAGGGAGCGAAGGCGCACCTCCACCCGCTTGTAATCCTTCGCGGCGAGGTCGAGCTTCACGAGCGCTTCATGGACGCCGATGTTGTTCGGCCAGATGACCGCGGCGCGTTCCAGAAGAGACCGCGCTTCATCCACGTCGCCCTTCTTCAGCGCGATCTGGCCCTGGAGCAGCACCACCTCGGGCCATTCTTTCTCCATGACGGACATCTGTGTGGTGCAGCGTTTAAAGAGATCCTCGTCTTCGAGGTGGTACGCGACCATTGCGAGGAGAATCCACCCCTGCTCCGTGGCCGGGTTATCCTTGAGCAACTTCTCCAGATCGTCACGGGCAGAGGCATAGTCCCGTTTGCCGATCGCGGCGATGATTGTGCCAAGGGCGGGATCCATATCCTGGCCTCCGGTGCCTCCAGCCAGCACGTCCTTGATGGCTACCAACGATGCGGGGCTTCGTATGTGTCCGAAGACTTCAACGAGCGCCTTCAAGGGGATCTGTCCCTTGGTGGCATCCTTCCTCGTCTGCAGCGCGACGCGCACCGCGCGTTCCTCCGCTGTGCGACCCAGTTGCTGCAGCACCGTGGCGAGATTGACAAGGGCGCTGAGATTCTCCGACGTGAGGTCCAGCGCATGGCCATAGGCCGTCACGGCGAGATCGGGCCGTCCGCCATTCTCGAACAGGACCCCGAGGTCATTGGCCACACTCGAAAGATGGGCTGCGATGATGCGCGAATGGTCCCGTACGGGGGACGTGCCCGCCGTAAGCCGGCCCAAGGGTGAACCGATCGCTTCCCAGAACCGGACATGGCTCGCCAGCAGGTTCTCGTAGTCGAGCCCTTTGAAGTCCGGCGCGCCCAGATAGAGCGACTGATACGGCCGGATCGCGTGACCCGACGCGAGCCAGTAGTCCGGCGTCATCTGGAACGCGAGTTTCGACGGCAGGTCATCCTTGCTGCGAAGCCACTCAAGGAGCATGGGCACGACGCCCACGCGCGCCATGTTCTGCAGCGCCGGGTCATCGGTCAGCGTGGCGACGTATTTCCGATACACCGGGGAGTCGGCGAGCTTCAGGTTCACGGGCTTGAAGTTCAACCGGGCCCCATGAGCCTCAATCTGGAGGGCGGAGTCGAGCAGCCCGTCGGTCACGAGGAGCATCCGTCCTTCCAGGCTTCCGAGTATCTCGCGCGCTACGCGATGAAAGTCCGCGACATGACGGCCATTAAACGATCGTACATGCAACACCCCGGCGGTTGTGATGGCGATGCATGCCGCCGCGACAACGATCCGGGACGGCCATGGGGAGTCGTGATGGCGGCGACGGAAGATGCGCTGCTGGATGTAACAGATCCAGAAGCCGGCCAGGTAGCCGAACGTGGCAGCCGCAAACAGATGGGGCGTCACAAGGAGCGCAGCGCCTGCCCCCGCCAGGCGGAACGGGGAGAGCGGACCATCGAAGAGCACGACCCCGGCTATGCCCGTCAGGATGAGATTCAGGAATACAGTTCCGATCGGCGCTTCTCCGTGGCTCTTCTGGCGGCTCATGACATAGCATGCGAGCCACGGCACGAAGGTCGTCAAGGCGATGATCAGCCACCCCTGCTTCACCATCCCGCCCCGCAAGCCGTTCAGGGCTTCGATAAAGAAGTAGTAGAGCACCTGGCCGTAGTCCTCGAACTCACGCCAGGCGGCAACTTGCGTGTCTTGATATTGCCACGCAGCCAGGAGCAGAAGACCCGGACCCAGCAGCAGTACGATCAGCACCGCGATGACAAATCCGGCCCGAACCTGACGGCGACCGTAGGCCACTGCGAACCCGTAGAGGATGAGGAACGGCGCAAACAGCGCAACGGTGCCCAGTTCGAGGCCGCCAACCGAGCACAGAGCGGCGGAGGCGAGCGCGTGCCGGATCTGCCGCGACTCCACGAAGCGCTGGAGGAACCAGCAAGCCGCCAGGAGCATGAGCACCCCCAGCGCCATGGGATGGGCGCGGTTGTGAACCAGGAGCGAAGGAGAGGACACGGCAAAATAGAGAGAAGCAGTGCAGCCGGCGATGGCGTGGACGTAGGGTGTGCCTTTCACCCAGCGATCCGGGTACGACATCCGCCGCACAAGGTCGTAGAGCAACCAGACGGAAACCGTGCCGCATGCAACGCTCAGCGCATTCGGGAGCGTCGCAGGCGAGCCCATGCGAAGATAATCCAGCGCTCGAACGAACCAGCCCCAGACGGGACTGGTCATGGAAAGAAACGGTGTGAGCTGCAGGTGGGTCACCAGGAACTGTGCCGAGTCCTGCGGAAAGGGATAACGGCTGGAGGTCAGACTGAAGAGCAGCAGCGCAATCACCCACACGGCGCGACCCGCTGCCCGTTCCCTCATCCGGACAAGGACTTGCTCGACCATGGACCTATCCCTTGAAGATAAAGCATTTCCGTCCGACGTAGTTGATCATGACGGACGCGAAGATGTTGACGATCTTCGCATAGGATGTCTGGACGCCCCAGTACTTGATCAATCCCGTTGCCATCACGGTTCCGACCAGGAAGCTGAGGCCCGAGACGGCGTAGAACAGGGCAATTTCCTTCTTGCGGCTGTGCTTGCCGGGCTCGAACACCCAGAGGACGTTTGAGACGTAGGCGACAAGATTAGCCACCATGAACGACAAAGCGCAGTTGATGAAGTAGTTGTTGTCGCGCATCGACTCGGCAACAGGCGTGATGATGATGCCGGAGAGTTCGACGAGCGGATCGTTCGAAGCCAGCGCCGGCAGGAACTTCCACGACAGCAGGAAGGTCAGGAGGATATCCACCGCCGTGGCAAGCCCCCCCGCCATCCCGTATTTGATGAACTGGATGACGGGATGCGCGTCCCTGCGCAGAAATGATTTCAGGAGGTCACGCATGGTGTTCAGTCGGGCTGTATGAACGACGGCTATACCGCTATTCCGTCGGCACGAACCCAGGCGCGAATATCGTCAGGCAACGCATCCACGCTCAGCAGCAGGCACTGCACTTCACCCTGTTCGGTCGGGACGACGACGGAGTCGCCCGCCTTCTTGCCGGCAAGCGCGATGGCCATGCGCGAGCTGCATGAAATGATGCCGAGGTTGGTATCCCCATCCCATTCGCCGAGGATGTGGTACTGCTCCTCGCGTCCGTCGGCATAGCGGAGCTTGACCGTGGTCGCGATACCCGCGACGTCCGCGGGGAAGCCCTTGAAATCGGACGGTGTAACGCGGCGCAGCATGTCGTCGAGCTCGTCGCGCTTGCGCATCGCCACCGTCTGCGCTTCCTTCGCCGCCTTGAATTCGAAGTTCTCGCGCAGGTCGCCGTAGCTGCGGGCGATGCCGATGTCCTTCGCGATCTGCGGAATTTCGATGCCGATGAGATGCTGCAACTGGCGCTGGCGTTCGCTGTAGCTGCGGATCGAGGTCAACATGCGCGAGGCATTGGCGTCCGCCTTCTCCTTCTTGGCAGCCAATACGGCTTCTAGCTCGGGGTACATCTTCACGATGTGGGCAAGCACCGGCTGGCGGTCGAGGGTAGACCATCCTGCCGATTCCTTGATGCGCATGATGAACTTACGACGCTGGTGTTCGTCGAAATCGACGAGTAACTGGCGAAGCCAATCCTGCTTGTTGAATCGTTCACGGAGCTGGTTCTGGGCCTTGAGCTTCTCGCCGTTGAGCTCTTCTTCCAGTCCATCGACCATCATGTTCGCCCACGGCACGGAACTGCCGAGCGACCAGGACTTGAGGTAATCGATATTGCGCGCAAGCCAGCTCAGCTGCTCGATGCTCGCCTTGCGCATGTCGAGCGCGCTCTTGAACACCGCGGCGACCGCTTCAGCCTGGCCCTTGGCCAGCATGTATTCGAGGGATTCGGAGAAAGGAATGAGGTCGAGCCGCGGCAGGATCGCGATGACGAGGTTCGTCGTGCGCTCTTCTTCGCCTTCGCCGATGAAGCGAAGGAAGGGCTGCACATGGCGGGCCAGGAGCTGCCGCATGGTGCTGACCAGCGTATCCCCGCGCAGGAGCGCCTGGCGCTCGGCGGGCATCCACTCGCATTGGGAATCGAGAGCCAGCTGCTTGGTGACCATGAGCGTACGGGCCTTGAGGCCGAGCTGCTTGATGGTGGCGCCCTTGACGACAAATGAGATGCGGTCCATCAGGATCCGTCGCTCGGTCTCGCCGATCGGCGGCTTCTGCTTGCGGTCGGCAAGCTCCTCGAGCTTCGCAACGACCTTGATGATATCGCGCTCACGCGCCAGATCCGCAAACCAGTTGTCTTCGCGCGCCGTGGCGTGGGCCAGGAAACGAATCGCTTCGCCGCGATTTGCGGGGAGCTGGACGAGCGGATCGGACTTGAGGGCTTTGCGAGCGCCGTCCCAGAACTTCTTCCAGTCGGCTTCCGTGATGATGCCGTTTTGCATGAGCGACTGAAGCTGCGCCGTGCTGATGGAGCCAAAACTGCGGATCGCGAGGCGAACGACCTCGGCGGGATTCTCATCGGCCAGCTTCCTCAGGTCGAGCAGCTTGCGATGCTTCCAGACGAGAATGTGGTTTTCGTCGATGATCTGGATGGACTCAGCGGCATATGAGAGGGAAAGCTTATGGCCGAGCTTGCGCTCAAAATCGATCTCCACCTTCTTGTTGAAAAAATCGACCTTGGTCACAGAGCCCATGCCCCACGTCTTGTCGTAGCAAAGGCTGCCATCCTTCAGCGACCGGAGAAGGCGAAGGCGACGCACGGATTCGCGGGCGGAAATGATGCGCTCGGACTTGGACTGCTCAATCAGGGCTTTCTGTTCCCACGATGAGCCGAGGATGTCTTGTGCTTCCTGCTCCCAGAGGGCGGCGACACCGTTCTTGCCGGTCACCCAGGACGTCCGCAATTCGAGGATGCGCAAGGCGTCGTCCGCCTTCTTCTTCTCGGCCAGCATGTCCTGGAGCAGTTCGGCGCGGCCTTCGGCCTCGTCCTGTTTGCCCGAGGCACGCAGGCTCTCGAGGTAATCAATCAAGTCCTGCAGGTTGACATGGGGCTTCTCGATTTCGGCGAGGAACCACGCTTCGTTTTGGAGTCCAGTCGACGTTGATGTATCGGTTTCCATGAGTAAATAACGCTCTCCCAGAAGGCGATGATGGCCCGCAGGCCGTCCGTGAACCAAACGCGCAAGAATAGGGTGAAAACGGGCAATGACAAGCCAATCTATCGCCCGCGGCATAAACATCACTGCCATAGCTTGATGAGGCCATGCGTTACAGGCATGATTCGAGGCGCATGACCACCGAAAAGCCACGCATCTTCACGGTCTCGGGCCGCGAACACGGCAATGCCCTGATCGATGTCCTCGCCGACCGGCTGGCCATTTCGAAGAAGAGGGCGAAGCGCTTGCTCGACGACAGGGTGGTCTTTATCGACGGTCAGCGCATCTGGATGGCACGTCACGAGGTCGTCGCCAGCAGCAAGATCGAGGTGCAGGGCCTCGGCGTGGAAAAGGCCGCGAAGAAAACCGGCGCGGCCGGAATTTCCGTTCTCTACGAGGACGACGCCCTGATCGTGGCGTTCAAACCCGTAGGCATCCTCAGCAACGAGGGCGACAGCGTGGAGTCGCGTCTCCGAACCGTGATGGGCAACCCGCGCATTTACGCGGTCCACCGCCTTGACCGCGATACGACCGGCTGCCTCCTGCTCGCGAAGGACGCATCGGTCCGCGATGCCATGATCCCCCTCTTCCGCGAGCGGGCCGTTGAAAAGACGTATCACGCGATCGTCGCCGGCTCATTCCCAGGTCGCCGCACCATCCGCACACCGATCGACGGCCAGCCCGCGATCACGCACGCGACGGTCCTCCAGCGCAACGCAAAGGCCAGCGTCGTTGAACTCGATATCGAGACGGGCCGCACCCACCAGATCCGTCGCCATCTGCTCGACGAAGGGTTTCCGGTGCTCGGCGACAAGGAATACAGCCGCAACCTGGATTCCGATCCGCTCATGCGCCGCGTCCCGCGCCAGATGCTGCATGCAAGCCGCGTCGCCTTCCCCCACCCGGTGACCGGCGTCCGTGTGGATGTCAGCGCGCCCGTGCCCGAGGATTTCAGGTCCACCTGCAAGCAGTTCGGCCTTCGTCCCCCGTCGGCGGAGAAGAAAGTGAAAGCGCCCGGAGCTTGAAATGCAACTGACCCGATACGATCGAAACCCGATCTTCGCCCCGACACCCCGCTCGCCGTGGGAGAGTCTCGGCGTCAGCGATCCGGCTGTCCATTACGACGGAAGCAAGGTCCGCATGCTCTACCAAGCCTCGGGCACGGATGCGGAACACCGATCGACGCTGGGGCTGGCCGAAAGCGCCGACGGCCTCATCTTTCAGAAAGTCAGCGAGCAGCCCGTGTTTGGCCCGAGCAAGGACGGCTTCGACGCCGGGACGATGGAATCGCCACGCCTCGTGAAATTCGGGGAACTCTTCGTTCTTTCGTATTCCGCGCGCCCCTTCCCGCCGGGACATTACTGGAAGGGGTCGTCACTCACCGAATTCACGCCGGCACTCGCGGTCGATGCCCCCCTGGCCGTGCGCTCCAACCTGTCGCGTGGCGCACTGGCGATCACGAAGGACTTCAAATCGTGGATTCGGCTCGGTCCGATCACCAACGCCGGAGTGGATGACACAGACGTCGTGATATTCCCCGATAAAATTGACGGCGAATTCGTCCTGCTTCACCGGCCGGCGTCGTGGATCGGCCCTCAGTACAACTGCAAGAAGCCCGGGATCTGGATCTCGTTCTCTGACGACCTGCTGATCTGGTCCGAGGACCACCTTCTGGCCCAGCCACATTACAGATGGGAAGGCGAAACCGTCGCCGCCGGCGCTCCCCCCGTGAAGACTCCGGACGGCTGGATCCTCCTTTACTATGGGGTGGATGCAAGCGGAGTACACCGCGTCGGGGCCATGCTGCTCGATCTCAAGGACCCTCTTCGCGTCCTCGCAAGAACCCGCGCCCCCATCCTCGAGCCCTCAACCATCTACGAAAAGAACGGCCTACAGCCCAACGCCATGCGCCCCACCGGCGCCGCAGTGATCGATGACCGGCTCCACGCATATTACAGCGGAGCCCGCACGTACGCATGTGTCGCCACTTGCCCCATCGGCGAACTCGTAGGGCACCTGCTGGAGAACGAGTGGAAAGAACCGGCGTAGGAGGAATTCGCTTGGGCGAGCGACCTACACGCGATGGCGGAAGTTGATTCGACCTTTGGTCAGGTCGTAGGCGGACATTTCGACGCGGACTTTGTCGCCGTTCGTAATCTTGATGAAGTTCTTGCGCATCTTGCCCGAGATGTGGGCCAGGATTTCCTGACCGCTCGTGAGCTTCACGCGATACATCGTCGCAGGGAGAACCTTGACCACCACGCCGTCTACTTCCAACAAATCGTCTTTTCCGCCAGCCATAATGCCCTTTCGTAGAGCCGAAATATGTAGCCGCAGAAGCCCCCAAACGCAAGCTCGCACATGTCAGGGACAAAACGGTTGACCCCGCGATATCCACGTCCCAATCTCCGCTCCCGAAGAACCTTATGTGCGGCATAGCGGGCTTT
Organism: uncultured Verrucomicrobiota bacterium; assembly: GCA_964503335.1. Taxonomy (GTDB): domain Bacteria; phylum Verrucomicrobiota; class Kiritimatiellia; order CAIVKH01; family CAIVKH01; genus CAZCZZ01. The sequence continues at coordinate 142 of CAZCZZ010000040.1, read as the reverse complement.
ACATGGCGGGATGAGTCGTTGGTCAGGGCTATGACCAACGAGATCGTGCATCGCGGGCCTGATCAGTCGGGGCATTATGTCGATGAACACGTCTCTCTCGGCCACCGCCGCCTCAGCATCATCGACCTCTCAGAACACGGGC
>CAZCZZ010000039.1:0-37291 GCA_964503335.1 uncultured Verrucomicrobiota bacterium | reverse complement strand
TTCCAAGGGACAGCCCTAGCGTCAATGCCGAAAGCCGGACGCGGGGGCCGTGCCCCAAAGCAAAACGTGCGCACCCGGATGTCCCGAATGCGCACGAGTGCTGAAATGCGATCAGATTAGAAGATGACGTTCAAGCCGGCCTTGGCCACACCGAAATCGAAGCTGCCTTCGATTTCATCGCCCGCCGATCTCCCGTCACCGCTGGTGATATCAAGTTCACCCTCGATATCGAGGAACGTATAGCGGTACTCGACGAAGAACTGCACGTTGGGCCGAATGTTGTACGTCGAACCGATGGCGGCGTGGAAACCGATCTCGTCGTCCGAGTCAATGTTCGCCTCAAATCCCGGATACACGTCTTGGTTATACTCGACGTCCGAATCTTCCATGTTGTAATTCGGGCCAAAGAGGCCGTAGATCCCGCAGTTCTTCCCGACTACCGCCTTTGCCCCAATTGACAATCCGATGGATGTAAGGTCGCTATCAAGTTTGACGGTGGAACTTTCGTAGGAATCGCTCATCGCCACGACGGACAATTCGACGAAGAAGTCCTTCCCGAGGGGAATCTGCACTTGGCCACCATAGGCAGCTTCAGATTCTTCGATATCGCCACCAGCGGTCACGCCGATGAATGCACCCGCTGAAGCGCCGGACGATGCTGCATCCTCCGCGTTCGCCCCTACAACAAACCCCGCAAACAACGCAGCCAGAATTACCTTCTTCATGCAGTTCTCCATGGGTTTAGGTTTAACTAACTATTGGAGATTAGCAGGGGCAATGAATACCGACAAGGGGCCGCGGTATCGGGAATTCCCTGAAACTTGGGTCTCGGTCCCTACCAGCTCAGCGCGCTGCCGTGCTGGTATTCCGTCACACGGGTTTCGAAGAAGTTCTTTTCCTTCTGGAGGTCGATGGTTTCGCTCATCCAGGGGAAGGGGTTGCGGGAGCCGTACTTTGCGGCGAGACCTATGCGCTCGAAACGGCGGTCGGCGATGTACTGGACGTATTCGCGGAAGAGGCCGGCGTTGAGGCCAAGGATGCCGTTCTGCAGGCAGTCCTGCGCGTAGGCGATCTCGAGTTCCACGGCCTTCTCGATCATCGCGACGATCGACGCCTGGAATTCGGGCGTCCAGATCTCCGGGTTCTCTTCCTTGATGCCGTTGATAAGATCGATGCCGAAGTTCAGGTGGATCGTCTCGTCGCGCATGATGTACTGGAACTGCTCGCCGACACCGCTCATGCGGTTCTGGCGCAGGAAGGAAAGCATCATGACAAAGCCGGAATAGAAGAAGATGCCCTCCATGATGACGTAGAAGCCAACGAGGTTCTTCACAAAGCGCTGGACGTTCTCCGGCGTGTCCGTCTTGAACCCGTCCTGGATGATGTCCTCGGTCAGCGTCATCTCGAACGCGTCCTTGTCATGGATCGAGTTGACCTCGTGATACATATTGAAGATCTCGCGGTCATCGAGGTTCAGCGATTCGCAGATGTAATGAAACGTGTGCGTGTGGATCGCTTCCTCGAAGGCCTGGCGCAGCAGGTACTGGCGGCATTCGGGATTTGTGATGTGCTTGAAGATCGCGAGGACGATGTTGTTGCCCACGAGGCTCTCGGCCGTGCTAAAGAAGCCGAGGTTGCGCATGATGACCTTGCGCTCGTCCGCCGTCAGCTTGTCCGACTTCCACAACTCGATGTCGCGCTGCATCGGCACTTCGTTCGGCATCCAGTGGTTCGCGCAGCCGTTGATGTAGTGCTCCCACGCCCAGTGATACTTGATCGGCATGAGCTGGTTCACATCCACCGTCTTGCAGTTGATCAAACGTTTGTCGTCCGGATTGATAGCCCTTGAAAGATCGCGCGGCTCCGGCTTCTCACCCGTTGTGTTGCAGCAGCTCATAGGGTCGTTCCTCCCTTTCGTATCTCAAATCTCAAATTTCAAATCTCGAATTACTGACAGCTCTCGCAGTCCGGATTGTCAATCGAGCACGCCTTGGGCGAGGCGGGCGTTTCGCGACCCACCTTCACGTTGCTCGAAGCGGACTTGTTCTTCATCCAGCGGGGCTGGAGGCCGCGGCGGTTGATGTCCATCGTGGACTTCTCGATCTGCGTGGCGGCGAGCGTGCGCAGGTAATAGGTCGTCTTCAGTCCGGCTTCCCACGCCGACATATACATGTCGCTCAGCTTCTTGCCGCTCGGTTCGGCGAGGTACAGGTTCAGCGACTGGCCCATGTCGATCCACTTCTGGCGACGCGAGGCGCAGTCGATCACCCAGTTCGGCGCGACCTCGAAGGCGGTGCGATATAACTCCCTCAGGTCTTCCGGGATGCGCTCGATCTGCTGGATCGACCCGTCGAAGTACTTCAGGTCGTCGATCATCTCGTCGTCCCACAAACCGCGCGCCTTCAAGTCCTCCACCAGCGCCGTGTTGATCGTCGTGAATTCACCGGAGAGATTCGACTTGGCGTAGAGGTTCTTATAGGTCGGCTCGATGGACTGGCCGATGCCGATGATGTTCGAGATCGTCGCCGTCGGCGCAATGGCCATGCAGTTGCTGTTCCGCATGCCGTTCTTGCGGATCGCCGCGCGCACGACGCTCCAATCCTTGGTCGTGCCCCGGTCCATCTTCACCGGGAGGCCGCGCTCTGTTTCCATGTGCTTGACGGTGTCAATCGGCAGCAGACCGCGCTGCCACTTGGAGCCCATGTACGTCGAGTACGCGCCGCGCTCGGCGGCGAGCTCCGACGAACCCAGGATCGCGTAATACGAAACGCTCTCCATGCTGCGATCGGCGAAGGCAATCGCCGCCTCGCTCGCGTATGGGATGCGCAGTTTGTAGAGCGCGTCCTGGAAACCCATGACGCCGAGGCCGACGGGACGATGCCGCAGGTTGGACGTGCGCGCCTCGACGATCGGGTAGAAGTTGATGTCGATGACGTTGTCGAGCATCCGCATCGCGGTGCGGACCGTGCGGCTCAGCAACGCTTCATCGATGCCCACATCGTTCGTGTGTGCGGGCAGGTTGATCGAGCCGAGGTTGCAGACCGCCGTTTCTTCTTCCGACGTGTTGAGCAGGATTTCGGTGCAGAGATTAGAACTCTGTACGACGCCGCAGTGATCCTGCGGGGACCGCACGTTCGAAGGATCTTTGAACGTGATCCACGGATGCCCCGTCTCGAACACCATCGTCAGCATCTTGCGCCAGAGTTCCTTCGCGGGGACTTTCTTGAATGCCTTGATCTCACCGCGGTCCGCCATCGCTTCGTATTCCGCGTAGCGCTGCTCGAAGGCCATGCCGAAAAGGTCGTGGAGGTCGGGGGTTTCGCTCGGCGTGAACAACGTCCACATCGCATCCTGCTGCACGCGTTTCATGAACAGGTCCGGAACCCAGTTCGCCGTGTTCATGTCGTGCGTGCGGCGACGCTCATCGCCGGCGTTGCGGCGCAACTCAAGGAAGTCCTCGACGTCGAGATGCCACGTTTCAAGGTAAGCGCACATCGCGCCCTTGCGCTTGCCGCCCTGGTTCACCGCGACGGCGGTATCGTTCGCGACCTTCAGGAACGGGATGACGCCCTGGCTCGTGCCGTTCGTGCCCTTGATGCGCGACCCGGTGGCGCGGACATTCGTCCAATCGTTGCCGAGCCCGCCCGCCCACTTGGACAGCTTCGCGTCGTCGGCCACGATCTTAAAAATGTTGTCGAGGTCGTCCATGACCGTCGAGAGGTAGCAGCTGCTGAGCTGAGGGTGGCGCGTGCCGGCGTTGAACAGCGTCGGGGTGGACGACATGAAGCGGAAGGACGACAACACATCGTAGAACTCGATCGCGCGCTTCGTCTTCTGGTCGCCTTCTAACAACGCGAGGCCCATCGCCACGCGCATGAAGAAGTACTGCGGTGTCTCCATGCGACGGCCGTTGTGATGGATCAGGTAGCGGTCGTACAACGTCTGCAGACCAAGGAACGCGAACTGCTGGTCACGTTCGAGTTTCAGCGCAGACGCAAGCGCCACGAGGTCGAAGTCCGCCATTTCCGGCGCGAGGCGTTCGACGCGGATTCCTTCGTGGACGTAGGCGGAGAAGTGAGTCGTGTGCGTGGCGGGCAGGTCCTTGAAGCAGCCGGCGGGGAGCACTTCCTTGTAGAGCTTCTGCAGCAGGAGGCGGGCGGCGACAAACGAATAGGCCGGTTCACGCTCAATGCGCGCCTTCACGGCCATGATCATCGCCTGCTCGATCTCGACGGCTTTCACCCCGTCGTACAACTGCTTCAGCGTCTCGGTCGCAATTGCTTCCGCGGAGCAGCGGTCTTCAAGGCCGAGGCAGGCGTAGGCGAGTTGGCGACGGATCTTCGCGGGGTCGAGCGGCTGGCGCGACCCGTCCCTTTTCGCGACGAGGATTGCGGCCTGCGGGGGCGCGTTCTGTCCGCGAAGCGCGCGTTCCTTGCGTCGCTCTTCGCGATACAGGATGTAGCGCTTGGCGACGCTGAAATGGATCCCCTTCATCAGCTCGTTCTCGACGAGGTCCTGGATCTTCTCGACTTCGAGGTGCTGCCCCTCGGCGACGAGGTCAAAGCAGCGATCCGTCACGGCGACGGTGAGACGATGGACTTCCTGCGTCATCGCATGGGGGGTCGAATCGTGTTCCGCCACGCCCGCATCTGCCCGGAATGCGGCCTCGATCGCCTTCTGGATGCGAGCCATGTCGAACTCCGCCGACCGGCCATCCCGTTTGCGGACGTTCAGGGTGCGGCGGGCGGGGTTTTGAGACGTCGAGACGCCGGATGAAAAGCCAGTTTCCTGCATGAAAAGAGTCCTCTAGAGCGCGAAATGAAGCCTGCGGGCACCTCCTCCCCAAATCCCCTAAAAATCCCACAGATGGTGCCTCTAGACCTGTGAGGGCACCATATCTAGTAGTGTGGGGGTGGACGGTCAACGGCAAACGGAATCCAAACACGAAGAAAATCGTTTCGACATGAAAAGCCCTGAAATTTATGGGGCGGTAGAACTTCCAAGGATTGGAAGCCGGGGTGCCCGGGAGTTCCAAGGGTTGGAAACGGAGGCTCTACCGGGTTTCTGCGGCTGGAATCACGAGGCGGAAAAGGGCGCCTGCGGGGGTGTTGTCGGCGACTTCGACGGAGCCGCGGTGCACGCGTGCGATGTCGGCGACGATGGCGAGGCCGAGTCCGGCCCCTTCCCCCTGCGGGCCCTGGGCGCGGCTGAAGCGTTCGAAAAGTTTCGGCTTGAACGCGGAGGGCACGCCGGGGCCGGCGTCGACCACTTCGATGATCGCGAGGCCCTTGTTGCTGCGGATACGAATAACGATGGCACCGGAGACCGGGCTGTAGCGGATCGCGTTATCGACGAGGTTCGAAAGGGCCTGCTCGAGCAAGCCCGCGTCACCCATAATGCGCACAGGCGTGTCAGCCTCGACGCGGAGCACCGCACCCTTGTCAATCGCGGCGGGCGAAAAACGGTCGGCCACCGTGCCTGCGATGGCGCTCAGATCGATTACCTCAAAGGTCTTGCGCACTTCAGCCGTCTCGAGTCGGGCCAGCATCAGCAGCTGGTCTACGATCCGCGTGAGGCGATGCACCTCGTCGAGCATCTCGGCGATGGATTCCTTGTACTCGGCAATGCCGCGATCTCGCCGCAGCGCGACTTCGCCCATCGCACGGATCGCAGTGAGCGGCGTGCGCATCTGGTGCGACGCGTCGGCGCTGAAGCGGTCGAGCCGGTCCACTGCGTCATGGTAGCGATCAAACGCGTCGTTGATGCTGCGCGCCACGATGCCGATCTCGTCATCCGGGGTTTCCACCGGTATGCGCTCATCGAATTTCCCCGTGCGGATCTGTTCCGCGGTCTGTGCGATCGATTTGAGCGGACGCAGCATGCGACCGGAGATCACCCACACCATCAGCGCGAGGAACGGGAGCGAGATGAGCTGCGCGCCGATCAGGACCAGCGCTTCCTCCTGTTCCTCCTCCAGCTCGATCGACGGATCGTTCCGGATCTCGTGCAGCTCGAAGAGCCCGAAGAAGAACAACTGAACCATGAAGCAGAGGACGCACAGGGAAAGAAGCCAGAAGACAAAGCGGGATCGGATGGAAGCGGTCACGCCTGCTCCTTCAGCACAAACCCGACGCCGCGGACCGTATGCAACAGACGGTTCGGATACCCGCGGTCGATCTTGTCGCGCAGGTGTGAGATATGGACATCGATCACGTTGTCCATCGGCGTCGCCCGCGCCTGCACCTTCCAGACATCGCGCGCGAGCATTTCCCGCGATACGATCTGGCCCGCGGCCTGCACAAGATAGACAAGCAGGTCGAACTCGCGCGCTGTCAATTCGATGGCCTTCCCGCCACGCTCGACACGTCGCGCGATCAGGTCGATCGAAAGATCGCCGAGCCCCAGCGTGCGCGATGAGGCGGCCTGGACGCGGCGGGTGAGCGCGCGAATGCGGGCCAGCAATTCGGGAAACGCAAAGGGTTTGACGAGGTAGTCGTCGGCGCCGAGGTCCAGCCCCTCGACGCGGTTTTTCACGGCATCGCGCGCCGTCAGGACCAGCACGGGCATCGCGCTCCCTGCGGCGCGGACCTTGCGGAGGATATCCAGGCCGTTGCCGTCGGGCAGCCCGATGTCGAGCAGGACGATATCAAAGGACCCGGCATCAAGCGCGCGAACTGCATCCTGCGCTGTCCGCACGAGGGTGGGATTGAATCCTTCTTCGGCCAACCCCTTCTTCAGGCTGCCCGCCACGCGGGGGTCGTCTTCCACGATCAGGATGTTCTTCGCGTCAGTGCCCATCGAGTGCTCCATGTGGTGCAATCCTACTACAAGACATGGGCTCAGGAACATCCTGCAATAAGCATGGGTTGAAGACGTTATCCTGCCATGAGATGGATCACCCTGCTGCTCGCCCTCGCGCCGGTTCTCGCGGCCGGACAGACCTCCGTCCCCATCCACGTGACCATCGTCATGCACAGCGAACAGTCCGCGCGCTACGACCTGAATCCCGTCCTTTTCGAAAACAACCGCACGAACCTGTATCGCTTCGCCTCCATGCTCAGCGGCCACGGCGTGATGTTCAACTTCCAGAGCGACTGGACCTTCCTGACCGCCGTGACCAACTACGACCGGCTCGGGCACCCCGAAACCGGCGGGACAAACATCGTCGCGTGGATGAAGCACACGCTCGGATTCGAGATCGATCCCCACAACCACGTCGCCGAATCCATCTACAACTACGCCGACGTCGCCGCGCTGATCACCGCGTGCGGCGTCACGCCGTCCGGAGTGGCCGGCGGCTATATCGCCATGCCCGTGGAGGACAACGAGTGGCCGCTCTTCCAGCAACCATTCACCGGCGCCGTGTACAACACGTCCGTGTGGACACCGAAGGTGCTCTGGGGTGGCGGGAGCGGCCTGCACATCAATGAGACGAATCTTTGGTTCTCCGGCGTGTACTGTCCGCGCGACGCGACAAACTACTGGACGCACCACACAGGCAACCTCCCGCTCGTCGGCGGCTACGGCGGAAAGTCCATCCTATGGACCAACCTCGACGAGCTCATCGCGCTGCGCGATGCGGGGTTGCTGTGCACGGGCCGCATCTACACGTGCAACCTTATGGCTGGCTTGAACAACATTACGCCCGCCTACACCGCCGACTTCAGCAACCGCCTTCAGGCGTACACCAACAAAGCCAACCTCCGATGGGTCGGCATCGCCGAAGTCACCAACATCTGGGCCGCCGAATATGCGACGCAGGCCAGCTATCTTCCGTATGTCGTGACGAACGACCTCGATGACGATGGACTCATCGACGGCTGGGAAGTCACGAACTTCTGCGGCATCGTGGAATCCGACGGCACCGGCGACCACGACAGCGATCATCAAACCGACGCCAGCGAATACATCGCCGGCACCAGCCCCACCCACCACACCGACGTCTTCGCCATCGTCACCCTTCGCGACACCATCATCGAATGGACCGCCGTCCCCGGCCGCACGTACCGTCTGGAAGCCGGCGACGGCACCACGTGGACCCACCTCCTCACCCGCCCCGCCACCACCAACCTCGAATCCTGGACCAACACCACCCCCGCAACCTCACAGTGGTACCGCGTCCTCGTCTCCGGCCCCTAAGGTCCGTCATAAACTTTCGTGTCCATTCGTGTTAATTCGTGGTTACACTCCGCCATGCTTACGTTCGGGATCGTGGTTTGCGTTCTCTTCCTGTGGGCCATCTGGACCTTCAACCGTCTGATCCGGCAGCGGAACGGATTGAAGGAGGCGTGGAGCGGGATTGATGTGCAGTTGCGGCGGAGGCATGACTTGATCCCGTCGATCGTCGCCTGCGTCGAAGGCTATCGCGCGCACGAGAAATCGCTGCTCGAGAACGTGACAGCTTCAAGGGCTGCGGCTGCGACCGTGCACGAAGCCGGCGCTTCAAGTCCCGTGGAGAATGAGGTGTCGAAAGGGCTCCGACAACTTTTCGCCGTGGCGGAGAATTATCCGGAGCTCAAAGCAGACGCAAATTTCCGCAAGCTGGCAGATCAACTGGTGGAGATCGAGGACCAGATCCAATATGCCAGGCGTTACTACAACGGGTCGGCGCGCGACATGAACAACCTAGTCGAGTCGATTCCAAGCAACATCATCGCCAGCCTCGTCGGCTTCAAGACCGTGGCCTTCTTTGAATGCGAATCGTCCCTCGAACGTGCAACCCCGACGGTGTCGCTATGATGCGTATTCTTCTTCTCTTCCTCTTCATCGCTCCCCTGGTTCGCGCCGAGGAGATCATCCACTCCTTCCACAGCCGCATTGAGGTGGCCACCAACGCGCAGCTCACGGTGACGGAAACGATTCGCGTGCGCGCGGAGGGCCAGAGCATCAAGCGCGGCATCTATCGCGACTTCCCGCAGCTCTACAGGGGCAAGTGGGGCCTTCGCCAGAAGACGGGCTTTGAAGTCGTCAGCGTCCTGCGCGACGGCAAACCCGAACCGTGGCATAGCGAGAAGAGGTCGAATGGTCAGCGCATCTACATCGGCGATGCAAACGTGCTCCTCAACGAGGGCGACTACACCTACACGCTGACCTACACCACCGACCGGCAGCTCGGGTTCTTCGATACGCACGATGAGCTGTATTGGAATGTGACGGGCAACGGCTGGGAATTTGCCATGCAGCAGGTCACCGCGGAAGTCTGGCTGCCGGAGGGCGTCCACATCCAGTCGCGCGAGGCCTACACGGGATACGCGGGATCGAAGGGCCAGGACTACATCACCGAGGCGCCGATCGAGCACATCGCCCTCTTCGCCACAACGCGACCGCTTGCCGCAACCGAAGGCCTCACCATCGTCGTCACGTGGCCGAAGGGTGCGGTCTTTCCCGCAATGCAACCCGACGATCCGATGGTCATGATGCGGGACAATCCGGGCCTCGCCATGGGGTTGATCGGACTCGGACTGGTCTTCATCTATTACGTCGTTGTCTGGTCGCTTTTCGGGCGCGATCCCGAAAGGGGCACGATCATTCCGCGCTACGAACCGCCCGAGGGGTTCTCGCCCGCAGCCGTGCGCGTGATGACCCGCATGAAGTTCGATCCGAAGGCCTTCGCGGCCAACCTGATCCAGCTCGGCGTCAAAGGCGCACTCGTCCTCCAGGAGGCGGGCGGAGAATACACGGTGACCAAGGCCGAGCGGACGCCCACGACTCTGCTTCCGGATGAAAGGGCCCTGCACAGCGCCCTCTTCGGGATCCAGCCGACCCTGGCCTTCAAGCAGAAGAATCATGCGCGCATTAGCAGCGCCCAGTCCGCGATGCGCGGAAACGTGATGCAGAAGCTGGAGAAGTCGCACTTCGTAAAGAACGCGGGCTTGTGGGGGTTCGGCATCCTCTTCACGCTCATTCCGCTTGCGGTGTCGCTCATCGACGCGCGGGAGATCGGTGGCGCCGTATTCATGACCATCTGGCTTTCCATCTGGAGCCTCGGCGTCACGGCCCTTGTATCCAGCGCGGTCTCGCAGCTTCGCGCAAGGAGCTACGGCGGCGGATTGTTCCTCCTGCTCTTCTCCATTCCCTTCATCGGTGGCGAGCTCTTCGGGCTCTATGCGCTCATCCAGTCGACATCGTACTGGGTGGCCGGACTTTTTCTCCTCGGCATCATCTTGAACGGCGTCTTCTTCCATCTCTTGAAAGCGCCGACGCGGCTTGGCCGCGACGCGCTCGACAAGATTGAGGGCTTCAAACGCTATCTCACCGTCGCCGAAAGGGATCGCTTGAATTTCGAGAATCCGCCCGCGAAGACGCCGGAGCTTTTCGACAAGTTCCTCCCCTACGCCCTCGCGCTCGATGTCGAGCAGGAATGGGCCGAGCAGTTTACAGATGTCCTCGCCAACGCCGCCGCAGCTACATCGACGGGCTACTCCCCGGTGTGGTATCGCGGCCGCGCCGTCGCAGTCACCGGCTTTTCCACTTTCGCTACGTCCCTCGGCTCCTCCCTCTCCGGCGCCATTTCAGCATCCTCCCACGCCCCCGGCTCCAGCTCCGGCAGCAGCAGTGGAGGCGGAGGGGGCGGCAGTTCCGGCGGCGGAGGTGGTGGTGGCGGCGGGGGCGGGTGGTAAGACTGATGTCCCTTGTCCCTTGTCCTTTGTCATTTGTCATTTGTCCGAAGCAAAGGACGAAGGACCAATGACCAGGGACAATACTACGCACTCTCGCGCACGACGAGCTCGGGTTGGATGCGGACGAGTTTCCCGTGGTGGGGATTCTGCACGAGGTCGAGCACGGCGCGGACCTTGTCATTGAGTCTCTGGTCCACCGTGGTCAGGTTGGGAATGCATGTGCGGGCAACGAGCAGGTTGTCGTAACCCACCACGGCCACTCGGCCGGGCACATCGACGCCCTGATGACGCAGGCCTTGCACGAGTCCAACGGCCACGATATCCGCGGCGGCGACCACGCCGTCGTAACCTTTCGAAAGCACCGCATCCGTCGCAGCGGCACCGGCGCGGAATGATGTGGCGACCTGCACGAGGTCCAGGGACACGCCGGCCTTCCGGGCAGCCGCCAGCGCTGCGTTGTAGCGGATTGTCGGAATGAGGGTCGGCCATTCGGGGTGTGCGTCGCCGACGAAAGCCAGTTTCCGGCAGCCGCGTTCGGCAAGATGCCGGACCCCGATCGCGCCGCCAGCCTCTTCATCGCCACAGACGCGAGTGAACTCGCCGCGATCGACGAAGGAGTCCATCAGGATCAGGTGCATGCGATAGGATGCGATCTGTTCCGGAAGGTGGGCGCCTGTCACACCGAGGACCACCACGGCGTCGTGCTGCCGTTCGAGGAGAAACTTCATCGCCTCGCCTTCATCGCCCGCGTAGAGACTGAGGGAGTAGCCCCTAGCCCGCGCCTCATGCTCAAGGCGGAAGACGAAATCGCCATAGAACGGGTTGATATCCATGCTCCGCTCTTCTTCGTCAGGGTGGAACGCACCCGCGATGACGACGGCGATGACATGCGACTGCCGGGTGGATAGCGCGGAGGCGGTGAGGTTCTTCACATAACCGAGGCGCTGGACCGTCTTCTGGATCTTCTCCGCGGTCGCGGGCGAGACCTCGGATGCGCGTCCCTTGAGGACATTGATCACCGTCGTCGTTGAAACCCCGACCTGGCGTGCGATATCGCGAATGGTCGGCTTCCGCTGTACCTGCCCTTTTCTCATCCGGCATATCATTGCAGACGCGGGGTTTGGCGAAAAGGGTCAATCTTGGACCTGGCAGACTGCGGCGAACCCTCTAGCCCGAACATTGCATCGACTGCGATGTGATGTTCGCCCTTCGGGACGTGATGGATGCGGCGCTGCCGCATCCAAACGGGGCGTCACCACGTTCGATTTGGCGCGCAGCAGCGCACCAAATCGTCACGTCTTTTGGTCACGGAACTTGCTGTGCAAGTTGCCGTGCCAAAAGCGCATATTTCATCGCACTCAAAAGTGCGATGAAATATGCGGGCTAGGAGATTCCCTTAGAGCGAATCTGCGGGAAGAAGCCCGATGGTGTGGCGTGGCCGCGCAACTATCCTCAAGCCAATGGAAGTTTTCTGTCACCACGAGGAGAAGGCGAACGTCATGAATGGCTGGGCCGCATCGCTTGCAGGACTCCTATCCTTCTCCGCCACCACGGTTTTTCTCGATGAGCAGGAATGCTTGAAGCAGAAGCTCGTCCTCCCCGCCATTTCCGTGGACACCGTGGTGTGCGACCTGATGGATCCTGTGGGCATCGCTGTGGATCCGCTCAGCGGCACGGTCTTTGTCGCCGAACCCGGGGCTGGCCGCATCGTCATTGTGCAGGGCAAGGCCGTCGTAGGTTCATTTCGCACCTCGTTCCGTGTCTGCAACGAGTCCCGCTGCAGCAGCTCGAACGATGCACGGTGCCGGGCGCGCTGGACCTATTCGCGCCTGCGCTCCCCGGTGGATGTCGCGTGTGACAAAGTCGGGCGACTGTTCATTGCAGAATCGGCCCCTGGCGGTCGCATCCTCCTCTTCGACGTACGCCGCCGCGGCTTCAGTGAAGCGGTGGTCGTGGCTTGTCCGCCAGCCGACGAGACGCGAGTGTATTCATGTATCGGCTTCGATGACACGGGGCGCCTCTGCGCCATTTCATATGACGTTGGAGGCCGCAATCCGGAGCCACGCGTGGAAATCTATACGGAAGACGGCGGCTCGCAATGGGAACAGGTGGAGCAAGGTTCCGACTTCCTCGGCTTCCCGTTTGCGTCCACCAAGGTGCCCGCGCGCGGGCAGGAAGCCAACCGTGCGGTATCTGCTCCCGATGATCCCGTCATCGAGTGGCTGTACTCCGACCCGGCCTTCGGACGCATGACCGTGGATCCGGCCTCAGGCCACGTGTACGCCACGATGAGGGGCAAGGGCACGGTGGTCAAAGTGCAGAGGACACGGCCATGATCGCCCAGTGCTGTGTCTGCCACCGCGTTCGCATTGCGGGCCACTGGGTTGAGGAAACCGCGCAGCCGGAAGAACACCCCGCACTATACACCCACGGCTTCTGTCCTCATTGCCTGCACATTCAAATGAGGGACCTGGACGCGGCCATGGGCATAGCCGGGACGCCGCGGCCCTCTTCCTCACGCAATGCGGCAGGCGCACCGGGCCGTGCAGCAGCCGTATCCGGTGAATCCGTTTGAGATGCGATCGCCGGGGTCGCACATGCTGGGAGACCCGCCTTCAACCCTGTCGCAACTTCATCCGAACGGTGGACAAACGCGTCTCCCGGTCGCAGACTGCCCGCGGTCGCGACATGCATCCATGCACGCGACGGTTGGGGGAGCTGGGATTGATCAGGCGGACACCGGATTCCTAGAATCATGTCTCTCGATAACGCGACGAAAAGAGAAGTCATAGCTCCAGCATTCCCGGCCGGAAAGGGAATCCGCTGGCGGTTGCTCACGACGATGATCGGCCTCGTGACCGCCCTGGTCATCGTGCTTTCGATCGTGCACACCCGGGACCAGCACGAGAGTATGAAGCGCGAGCTCGAGCTCCGGATCTCGCTGCAACGAGATGTCTTGTACCAGCGCGGACGGGCCGTCTCCGAGGAGCTTGCGGGCCATGTCGAGGACCACCTTGACGCGCGCGACCTGACCGGCGTTTCGCAGAGATTGGTCGAAGCGGCCACCAACCGGAAGGACGTGCTCTTCATCGCGCTCACGGATGCATCGGGTAGGTTCATCGTCCACACACAGCAGCCCGACTTGGTGCAGCGTCCCGGTGCCGCGGAACCAGGGCCCGGCGAGGCCGCGAGCGAATCCGTGGCCGAACGCAATGATGGCGCCGGGCGCTACCTGGAATTCACCCGCACCCTGCACGTCGGGAACGAGTACCGGGGAACGCTCAAGGTGGCCTTCTCGCTGGCATCGATCGACCGCTATGCGGACCAGGCACGGCTGGAAATGCTCGCCAATGCCCGCCGGGCCAGGACGCGACAGGTGGCCGTGGTTGCGGCTTTCCTGGTCGCCGGCGTGCTCGTTGTCCTGTGGCAGTCGGTCAAGATGACGGCCCCGATCGTGAAGCTGACGGATACATCGCTGCGCCTCGCCGCAGGGGATTTTGCCGCCGCGAAGTCGCTTCATGTTGAGGGAAACGACGAGGTGGCGGCCCTGGGCCGCGCCTTCGTCACGATGGCGGGAAACCTGAGCGCTTCGCACCAGCGCACGGAGTCGATGGTCGAGATCACCCGTCGCACGGAAACCTTCCTCGATTCCATCGTCGAGAACCTGCCCAACATGATCTTCGTGAAGGACGCGCAGGAGTTGCGCTTCGTGCGGTTCAATCGCGCGGGCGAGGAGCTGCTCGGCTACACGCGCGCGGAGCTGATCGGGAAGAATGACTACGACTTCTTCAGCCGCGAAGAGGCGGACGCCTTCACGCGGCGGGATCGCGAGGTGCTGGCGAGCGGCCGCATGCTCGATATCCCCGAAGAGCCGATCCAGACACGAAACCGCGGCCTGCGCTTCCTGCACACGAAGAAGATCCCGATTTTCAACGCGTCCGGCGAGCCGATGTACCTGCTCGGCATCTCCGAGGACATTACGGAGCGGAAACATCTCGAAGACGAACGCAAGGCGTTCTTCTCTCAATCACTGGACCTGCTCTGCATCGCCGATTTCGAAGGCCATTTCATCCAGCTCAACCCGGCGTTCGAGCGGGCGCTCGGATACACCCTGGATGAACTCATGTCGCGCCCGTACTTCGCGTTCGTTCACGAGGAGGATATCGACAGGACCGCGGAGGTGGCGCGTCAGCTGACGCTGGGCCAGGAGCTGGTCTCCTTCGAGAACCGCTACATCTGCAAGGACGGCACCTACCGCTACTTCCTATGGACGGCTACGGCCGATGTCTCGACCCGCCGGATCTACGCGGCGGCCCGCGACATGACCGAGCGCTACATGCTGGAGCAACAGATCGTCCAGATCAGCACGCGCGAGCAGGAGCGCATCGCCCACGATCTCCACGACGGCCTCGGCCAGATCCTCACGGGCCTCGCGTACAAGAGCAAGTTGCTCGAGGGGAACATCAAGGACGGCACCGCGCCGCCGGCCGGACTCGCGCAGGAGATCGTGCGCCTCGCCAACCAGGCATCACAGCAGGCCCGCGCGATCGCGCGCGGCCTCGACCCGGTGGTGCTTGACGAAGGGCTGGCACTGGCACTCCAGGATCTCGCCTACACCACGTCCGACATCATGGGCATAAATTGCGTATTCATGTCCGACCAGCCCGCGGAGGCTGTGGACAAGTTCACGGCTATACATCTTTACCGGATTGCCCAGGAGGCGGTGAACAACGCCGTCAAGCACGGCAAATCCAGGACGGTCACCGTGGCACTCACCAGCCACAGCAACCAGGTCATTCTCATGATCGCGGATGACGGCGTCGGCATGAATTCAAGTTCGGAACCCAGGCGGGGCATGGGCATCCACAATATGATGTATCGAGCCAGGATCATTCGCGGCTCGCTCGCGATCACGCCCAACGCCAACGGCGGCACCACGGTCACCTGCTCGATCCAGGAGAAGTTCGTCCGCAGGCGCGATATTCCCGAAATGGCGTGACCGCCCGCAATCCGCGCTATAGAATGCTGCGGCGGTGCAGACCTTCTAATATGTCAAACCCGATGCGTAATGATACGAGGCCGCGGTCGCGCATTCTCGTCGTTGAAGACCACGCCGTCGTCCGTGACGGTTTCGTTGCCCTGATTGAACGTGAGAAGGACCTTGAGGTGTGCGGCACGGCCGACAGCTGTTCGGACGCCTTGAAGGCGGTCTCCTCCACCAGGCCGGACCTGATCGTGCTGGATCTCGTGCTCCGCGAAGGCGACGGGATGGATCTGCTCAAGAATCTGAAGGTCCTCCATCCGTCCCTCTACTCCCTGGTTATTTCCATGCAGGACGAGGAGCTGTATGCTGAGCGTGCGCTGAAAGCCGGGGCCAAGGGCTATATTATGAAGCACTCGGCCACGGACGAGTTTCTCGATGCCATCCGGGCCGTGCTCGCGGGCGAAATCTATGTGAGCCGGAAAATGAACGTACGCCTGCTCCACAAGCTGGCCGGAGGAAAATCCTCGCCCGAGGACGCAACGCCGCAGACCCTCACCGACCGCGAACTGCAAGTCTACCAGATGATCGGCGCCGGCATGAACACGCGCGACATGGCCGCGCAGCTCGGCATCAGTCCCAAGACCATCGAAACCCACCGCGAGAACATCAAGCACAAGCTCAACCTGCGGGATGGCATCGCCCTCATTCAGTCGGCCACGCAGTGGGTGCAAACCAGGCCGAGATAGCTGCTTCACGACCCGCGCTCACTCATATAGGGCGTCTTCCTAAAGTTCCCGGGTCGACGCCCTACGCACCAGAAGTATCCCGTTGATAGCGAACGCTTGCAGCCTGCGGCGAACCGCTGCACCAACTCGACACCCCTAAGAGAACGCGTCCATTCGTGAGAAGTCGCCCCACCCGGAAGTTGCGGCCCGGCTCCCGATTCTAATAACGCGCGCCGGACCTACGCTTTCACCAGATGAAAGCAGGCTCCACCAACGCGAGGTATTGCACACTTCCCCTTCCCGGGGCTGGCATCACCGCAGAACCCGTTGGCCCGGCCGTTCTCACACCCGACGCAGGCACGTCCCGCGTCGGGTGGAAAGGAGACGCGTCATGAATCCACATGGCATACGGCACGACGGCAGGGTCTTCGGGGTGCCATCAACGCATGGGCATATTGCAGGAGTTTGCCTCCTTGCCATCGCGGCCTGCCTTTTCAT
The DNA here is from genome assembly GCA_964503335.1 of uncultured Verrucomicrobiota bacterium. Classification (GTDB taxonomy): domain Bacteria; phylum Verrucomicrobiota; class Kiritimatiellia; order CAIVKH01; family CAIVKH01; genus CAZCZZ01. The sequence goes on along the minus strand of CAZCZZ010000039.1, from coordinate 20,465 downwards.
AAGCCCGGCAGGGTTGTCCCTTCGCGTCCGTGCCCGACCACCGGGCCAGCTCTACGCCGCGTTCCAGGGCATGGAATTCCCCGGCGCGCCCGCCGCGACGTCTGTTGAGGGCTTCCTCTCCACGCATGTGGTCGCCAGGGATCTCCAGGGCCCCGACGGCATCGCGTGGGACAGGGCAACGGGTAACCTCTATGTGACGGAGGAAGACGCGGCTCGTGTGGTTCGAATCGGGAGGGATGGCAAGCGTGAGAGGGTCATCACACCAGCCACGGCCGTTGTCGATCCCGCAGGCGATCCGATGCCGAACGGCTTGCGCTCACCGGAAGGCATCGCGATCACGTCGGAGAGGGTTCTTCTCGTAGCCGAGGATCTGCCGGGCGGGCGCCTTGTCGCTTTTCCCATCGATCAAGGCGGAAACGTAGCACAAGGCGAAACCATCGACCTCGGACTGCCCGGGCACAGTTACGCTTGGGAGTCCGTCGCGGTCGGTCCGCACGACGAAATTCTTCTCGCCGGCTCCACGCTGGAAAGCGCGGCCGGCACCGATGGCGCCGCGACCTTCGAGGGCGTCATTCTCTTTCGCGACGGCAAGGGCGACTGGTGGATGCCCTACCGTCGCGTATTCGCGAGCTTCTCCGCCGTGTGCTTCTCGCCCGATGGAACCGAGGCCTTCTACGCTTGCGAAGCAAGCGGTGAGACAGGCCGAATCAACTTGGAAACCCAGGAGCTGCAGATTCACGTCAGCGATCACGCCTTCAATTCACCCGAAGGCGTTTGCGCGCTGCCCGACGGGTCCCTTCTGGTCGCCGAAGAATCGGGTCGCATCAGGCGCCTCGACTGGAGAACCGGAACGATCGACATCCTGTATGCGGCTTCGGGCGGTATTGAATCCCTTCTTTGGAATCCAGAGACGAGGCAGGTCATCTTCACGGAGGACACGACGGGCACTTTGGTCTGCACGGAACCGTTGCGGGGACTTGCCGCAGCGATCGAAGGGCCATCACACGTGATATACGACCGGGCCATGCCGCCGCATTTCATCCCGGCGAAATGCCCGCGTTACCTCGAAAAGGTGCTCATGCGTGTCGGCTTTGATCCACGGACCGGCGCTGCAGGTGTCACGTTCAGGGAGCTCGCGGAAAGGCTTTCGCTTGTCTCCATAGACGCCGAGGTGAGCCTGCTCCAATCCGACGCGCCCGTGGACGACCCCATCGACCACGTGCAGTTTGCGGTGTTCTCGCCGAATTTGATGGGCCTCGATATGTCCGGCTTCACCGGCCCCGCGAGCGGGTTTGCTGCACGGAAGCGATCGGGCTCCATCGTCCACAGCGAGATGGTGGACAAACACATCCTCAAGGGAAACATGCTCGCGGGAGCCATTCGCCTCGGCACCAGCGACAGGATCGCGGTCCCCTTCCCCTCGGGAGCCCGCATGGCCAGCGACGGCATCGCTTCCGTCCATTTCATGGGCATGGGGCACATGCCGGACTACTCGGTCGTCATCAACCCGCTGGATCCGGGAAAGAGCTATATGGTCGTCACCGACACCTCGGGCCATATCCAGCAATACCGGCTGAAACTGCCCAAGGGCACGGATCGCAACCACTGGGTGGTCGGCCTGCCCAGAAAGGCCCCCGATACCTGGCTGCGCCTCGCACCCGCACCGCCGCGTGTGGCCTCCTGCGCCGCGCGACCGCAATTCACCGGGAGCTAGCCGAAGCAGTTGCGGGAACAGGTGGATTCGTGGTTTTCTACCCGCCATGAACATTGATTTTGACCGGCTGTTCGAAGAGTTGTCCATCGACATCAAGAAGGGCCGCGAGGCCCAGTTCTTCTTCGGGGACAACCTCGACGGGTACTTCGAAGGTCACACCCATGCCTACGCGAAAGGCAATGGCTACTTCGTTCGCCAGCGCGCGGTGTATCGCGATTTCCTCAGCTGGACCGGCGACCGCCTGAACGATCGCGAGCTCGCCGAGGGCGCGCGCATTTTCCCGTACGGTGTGCGCCACCTTCACGGCCCGACATGGTGGGATGAATTCATGCTCCTCCATCGCCGCCGCGCGGTCGCACTGCGCATGTACAGCCGCCGACCCATGAGCCTCGCGCTGGCCCCGATGCTCGACTGGCGCACCGATCTCGTTTCGGTGCACCAAGTCGACGGCGCAATGCTCATCACGCACGAAAAAGCGTCGGTGCATGTCGCCGTCAGCTCAAGCCAGCCCTTCCGCCACGACGGCTTCCACAAGCACGAACGCTATTGCACACCTGTCTTCCGCACCGCGCAGCCCGAGCAGGAGTTCACGCTGTACGTCGCATTCGCCCGCGACCCTGAGCAGGCCTTGAAGCAGGCGCGGATACTGCGCGAGAGCGACGGCGTGAAGTCGCACAAGACCGGCATTTTCAACTTCCTGACGAAGAGCAACGTCTGGACGAGCGACATGGACTACAACCGCGCCGTCGCCTGGGCCAAGCTCACGAGCTACTTCATGGTGGTCGATGAATACGGCAAGGGCATCTGGGCCGGACTCCCGTGGTTCAACAACAACTGGGGCCGCGACACGTTCATCGCCCTCTCGGGCACGCTGCTCGTCAGCGGCATGTTCGAGGATGCGAAGGATGTATTCCGTACTTTTCTGCGCTGGCAGAATACGGACAAGAAGTCGAAGAACTACGGACGCGTCCCGAACCGCGTCTGCGGCCCGCAGGACATCATCTACAACACGACCGACGGCACGCCGTGGCTGCTGCGCGAGATCGATGAATACCTCGGCTACACCGGCGACACCGCGTTCGCAGAGGAAGTGCATCCCGCGGTGAAGCTCGCGCTCGAAGGCGCGATCAAGAACTTCGCCGACAAGAAGGGCTTCCTCACGCACGACGATGCCGACACGTGGATGGACGCCCGCATCGAGGGCAACCTCCCCTGGTCCGCCCGAGGCAATCGCGCCAACGATATCCAGGTGCTGTGGCACGCCGCCCTGCTCGCGGGCGCGCGGCTCGCAGAACTTGCAAAGGATAAGAAGTCGGCCAAGGCCTGGCGCGACCTCGCTGCGACGCTGAAGAAGAATTTCCCGAAACTCTTCTGGGACCCGAAGAAGAAGCGCATGGCCGACCGCGTTCGCGAGGACAACTCGCAGGACTTCAAGGTGCGACCCAACCAGCTCATGCTTGTATCCGTCCCGCTCGACGGTCCCTTTGTCGACGAGGCCATCGAGGAGAAGGTGGTGCAGAATGCGATCGGCGAATTGCTCTATCCACACGGCATCGGGTCGCTGAGCCAGAACGATCCATACTTTCATCCCGTCCATCACAACGACGAGATGCATCACTTCGACGCGCCGTATCACAACGGAATCGTCTGGGGCTGGAACGCAGGCGTCGCCGTGACCGCGATGTGCCGCCACGGCCAGACCGAACTTGCCTGGAAGCTAGCGCAGAACCTTGCGGACCAGATTCTCAACCTCGGCTGCCGCGGAGCGATGAGTGAGTTGGTCGACGCGTATCCCGACAAGAAGGGCAAACTCGTACTGTCTGGAACCTGGGCTCAGGCGTGGAGCACATCTGAGTTCACGCGGAATGCCTACCAGGATTTCGGCGGGTTCCGTCCGCGCCTGATGGACGATGTCATTCTATTCGAACCGCACGTCCCCGAGGATTGGACCAACTACAGCGCAACCTATCCCTTCGGCCGCGGCGCCCAGTTCCACGTCGCGTTCACCCGGCAGCACGGCAAGGAGGTCTTCATCCTGCGCCTTGAAGGTCACACCAGGCCCCTGAACGTGAAGATGCGCATCCCCGCATTCGGAAACGCCTACACGATCGATCAATCCATGAAAGCAGCGGATACCGTCATGGTGGTCATCGACCCCAAGGGCGCAACCGTTGGCGTAAATGCGAAGTGGAACCCGAAGCCGGTGAAGGGCTCGAAACTCCCGAAGATCAAGCCCCTCGCCTTTGTGAAACCCGCGACGAAGGCGAAACCTAAATCCCTCACCGAAAAGCACTACCTCCAGAAGATCATCGAGGCTGGGAAATTTCGCTGAGCTGAATGCTTCCCGCCATCGCGGCTGTTTGCCGTGGCTACATGCCGCTTGACCCTTCGGCTTCTTGGGCAGAATCTTCCCGATTTTCAAACACCATGAAGACAAGGGATTTCGAGCCGAAACTGGTTTCGGTTCTTCGTGAAGGGTATTCGGCCAAAGAGTTTCTGCAGGACGCTCTAGCCGGGATCGTCGTCGGCATCATCGCCCTCCCCCTCGCCATTGCCTTCGCCATCGCATCGGGCGTTCGCCCCGAGCAGGGGCTTTACACCGCCATCGTCGCGGGCTTCCTGATTTCCGCCTTGGGCGGGAGCCGGGTCCAGATTGGCGGACCGACCGGTGCTTTCATCGTCATCGTGTACGGCATCGTCCACGAATACGGCTACGACGGCCTCGCGGTGGCAACACTTCTCGCGGGCGCGCTGTTGGTCTGCCTCGGGCTGGCGCGACTCGGCGCCGTGATCCAGTTCATTCCGTATCCCGTGACGATCGGTTTCACCACCGGCATCGCCATCATCATCGCGAGCGGGCAGATCCGGGATGGCCTTGGTCTCGAGATGGAATCCATACCGCCCGAGTTCATCCACAAGCTCGCGGCGTATGCGGAGCATGCCGGCGAGATCAATCCGTGGTCCCTATCCCTGTTCGCCTTCACCGTCCTGTTGATCTCGCTCTGGCCTCGCGTCTCAAACCGCGTGCCCGGCCCCCTGATCGCCCTTGTGGCCACAACCGCCGCGGTCCAACTCTTCAAACTTCCCGTCGAGACCATCGCCAGCCGCTTCGGGAGCGTGCCCACGTCACTTCCGATGCCGTCGATCCCGCACATCGATATCGCGCTGATTCCCAAACTGATTTCGCCCGCGCTGTCGATCGCCCTGCTTGGCGGTATCGAGTCACTGCTCAGTGCGGTGGTGGCGGACGGCATGACGGGTCGACGCCATCGCTCGAACATGGAGCTCGTGGCACAGGGCATCGCGAATCTGGCGTCCCCGCTGTTCGGCGGCATTCCCGCCACCGGGGCCATCGCGCGTACCGCAGCCAATGTGAAGAACGGCGGTCGCACACCGTTCGCTGGAATCATTCACTCGCTAACGCTTCTCGTGATCCTGCTCTTCGCCGGCAAGTGGGCGGCGATGATCCCGATGGCGACACTCGCAGGCATCCTGGTCGTCGTGGCCTACAACATGAGCGAATGGCGAGTTTTCGTGAGTCTCTTCCGCGGGCCGCGCAGCGATGTGCTGGTCCTGCTCTCCACGTTTGCGCTGACGATCCTGATCGACTTGACCGTGGCGATACAGGTCGGCGTCGTACTGGCCGCGCTGCTCTTCATGCGTCGCATGGCCGACGTCACGAAGGTCCGTGCGATCACGGACGCGTTGGAAGGCGTCGATGGCGAGGGACCCGAAGCGCCGCGCATGAAGATTCCCGCCGAGGTCGAAGTGTACGAAATCAGCGGCTCCTTCTTCTTCGGTGCCGCGCAGAAGTTCAGCGAGACGATCAGCCACATGAAGAAGCCGAAGGTCGTGATCCTCCAGATGAAGGACGTGATCGTGATGGACGCCACCGGCATGCGCGCACTCGAAGAGGTTATGCATCGCTTCCGCAAGCTCGGCATCCACCTGCTCCTCGCCGGCGTTCACTCGCAGCCGCTGGTCGTGCTGCAAAACGCCGGACTCATTGAGAAGATCGGCCTCGACAACCTGCCCGGCAGCCTTATCGAGGCGATCGAGCGCGCCGAAGAACTGATTCGGACCGGAGCCATGCCGCCGAAAGCGACCCAGACCCACGCAGGGCACTAGTCGGCCGACAGGGCCGCGACAATCGCATCGACGTTGAAACGCATCATGCCGAGGTAGGTGTCACCCGGCGTGCCGGACTCGCCGAGGGCGTCTGTGTACAACGTGTCGACCACCTTCACGCCCGCGCTGTGGGCGAGCGATTTTGCGAACTTTGAGCTGTGTGTGTTCTCGGCGAATACCGCCTTCACGCCCGAGGCTTTGACGGCATCGATCAGCGACGCGAATTCGCGCGCGGAGGGGTCCGCAACTTCCGTGGACATGGAACCCAGCGCGCTGCCCATGATCTCGAAACCGTAGTCATCCGCGAAATAGCCGAACGTATCGTGCGCTGTGAACAGCTTGCGGGAGGATTCGGGTAATGCGGCCACGCGCTGGCGGATGAATCCGTCCAGTTCATCAAGTTGCTGAAGGTAAATCTTCGCACGTTCGGCAAAATCGGCGGCGTTCGCGGGGTCATGCTGCGACAACGCGTCACGAATCGTTCCGACAATCTGCCGCGTCCTCGCCACGCTTTGCCAGATGTGCGGGTTCGCATCACCGTGATCGTGTGCATGCTCGCCTTCGTGCTCACACGCCGCGGCGTGGCGAATCTGAACGCCCGAACTTACCACGACCCTTTTTGCTTTTGTGCCGCAGGCCTTCACGATGCGATCAAGCCATGGCTCAAAACCGAGGCCATTCTCGAAGATCAGCGCCGCGCGATGGAGCTTCACGCCGTCCGACGGCGACGGCTCAAAGGTGTGGGCGTCGCCGTTCGCACCGACCAGGGTGACGAGTTCTACATCGTCCCCACCTACAACCTTCACAAAATCGCCCAGCACACTGAACGTGGCCACGACCTGCAAGCGACCCTGCCCGGCATCGGCGGGAAGAAGGCCGAGCAGCAACACAAGTGCGACAAGGATACATCTCATGCGACCAGAATGCGCTAATGATAATGCGTTGTCAATAAAGACCCAGTCGCCTCGCGATGCGGAAGATGTCGTCCTCGGAGATGGCGGCACCGATAAGAACCATCACGGGTTCCACGCCCTCGGCCGTGCCGAGACGCATCAGCGCGGGTTCGTCGCGACCTTCCACCTTCTGGAAGAGGACGGACTCCGGAGGAAAGCCGTCGATCACGGCCACGCCTTTGGCGCGGATCACTTCCGCCGGGAGGCTGCGGAGGAATTCCCGGAGGTTGTCGCTGTCGACGACCTCGCGCAGCTTCATCTCCATCGACGCAAAATGATGGCGTGCGTGATTCTGGTTCTCCGTCCTGCGGGGCGTCGCGTCGAATCGACGCGGTGGAACGGTCGCCGCCTCGTCCACCATGCGCACCAGCCGCGTCACAAGTTCTGCCGCGTCAATCCACTGCGCGTTCGGACTGCACTTGGCGATCTGCGCCTCCACTTCGGCGCATCGCTCCGCCGTCACTTCATCCCGCCGCGTCATGACCAGGAATGAAGCGCCCCGAGCCTGCAGTTCCTCGATCTCGTTGTTCCAGTGCCGCTTCTGCCAGCGCTTCGCGTCAATCACCGCGACCTGCACGGGAAGCGAATAGCGGCCGACGCGTTTGTCTGCCGTCAGCATTTCCACGACTTCGATCGCATCTGCGGTCCCGTTTGCTTCCACCAGCGCCACGCTGCGCGGGCGCAGCCCGGTCGTTTCCAACGCCTTCATCAATTCGTCGCGTGAGCCGCAGCAAATGCACGAGCCGTGGATCGGGAAGATGTTCCCCGCGAGCCCTTCAAGCGTGCGGGCATCAATCCACGCATTGCGGTAGTCGTTCAGGAATACATGGGAATCAATGCCCCGATCTGCGAGCCCGGGCAACACCTGCCTCAGGAGCGACGTCTTGCCCGATCCGAGGAAGCCCGTGATGAGGATAAGAGGAGTCATTGGTTCAAGAAGGCGCGGAACACGTCGCGGAGTATGCCTTGGGACGCGCGTCGCCGCGAGACAGAACAATCGCTTCCAAGGATTGGACGTCGGTGCGTCATCGACTTCCAATCCTTGGAACTACCGTCGTTTGCGCAGCGCTTCAACGATCAGCGCGAGCTGCCGGCGATGAATAGCCATGTGCACCGCAGCGAGGGCGTGCCATCCATGTGCGTCGAGCGGACCAAACCAGGGGTGCGGATGCTTTGCAGCCGTCTTCAAGTCGGCGATGGAGTCGACGGTTCTCCGGTAGCGCTCGTTCACCTTGTCGAACATCGCCTTCATCTCGGGTCCAGCAGTCTGCACCGGCTTTACGCCCGCGGTGCTCGCCGCAGGCAAGCCGGTGCGACCGGCGGCGAGCGCGGGGATGATGCCGGTGATGGCGCCATTGACGATGACGAGATGCTGCAGAACCATCCATGGCGACCAGTACCGGCTGCTGTCTTCGAGCCCGGCGATGCGGGATATGAGCATCTGTTGCCGTCCCTCCTCATCGGACAGCCCCCCGGCCAGCGCGCGCAGCCGCCACTCCTCTTCGTCGAACTGTTGCTGGAGAAGCTGGCGCGATTTCACGGTGGCCAGGAACCTCAGCCCCGCGTTTGAAAGCATACGCTCGAAGAATGGAATCCCGGCTCCTGGCGCCGCAAGTTTCGGCTCAATGCTGCTGTTCATACGCTGTCCTCCTCAAGTGCGCGCTCGTTCCCGGCACATACTTCAACCCCCATTTGACCACTTCTCCCAGAACACGTCGCAGGGCGCGCCCCTTGGGCGTGAGCCGGTAGAGCATGCGTCGCGCATCGTCCGGGTCTTCGGAACAGACCGCGATCCCGGCATCGCAGAGCCGCTTCAAACGGTCAGCCAGAATGTTGCTGGCAATACCTTCCGGGGACGCCTGGAACTCCTGGAATCTCTGCCGGCCGAGCAGCAGGTCGCGCACAACCAGCAGGGTCCAGCGGTCTCCCAGGATGTCGAGGGTGCAGGCCACCGGACAGACGGACCTCCTCGCCGTTTCATCTTTCAGCTTCACGCCGTCATATTACTTGCATTATGCAAGTAATCAAGCGGCGAGGCGCATGGCGCCCGAAACGCGGGTCAGGAAATCCACGATGCCGGCAACATCCCCTTGCAGCCGAGACTGTTACGCGAGCAATGTTTGCCTCACAATTCATTGACGGGCGTTGCGATTGACCCCGCCCCGCTTGTGTGGCATCCCATGATCATGAACGTGAACACGACAGCGCAGGGTGGTTCGGCTGCGGAAGAGCACATCCTGATCGAGTACATCAATTTGAAGCTGGCCGCGATGGGTTGTCCCATCTGCGGCCAGACGGAGTCGTTCCCTTTCATCGCCTTGAGCAAGTCGCTGCTCGCGAACTACCAGGAACAGTCGCGCCTGCTCAGCGACTACCTGTGTCCGGCCGACCAGCGCATCCAGAGTTTTCTCGCGGCCTATCTCGGCGACCCGGCGGCGGTGCGCCTGCCCACGCGGACGTTCGTGCTCGATCGTCCCGGAATCGCGCGCATCCTTTCCCTGCCGCCGGATGCGGACTACTACGAGTCCGATATCATCCGCAGCTACCGCGTCTGCAACGGCGTGCTGCACAACCCGGTGAACGACCGCCGCACGACGCAGGGCGTGTTTCATGTGGCCGACGGAGGACTGCCCATCGCCGACGACAAGAAGTCCGTTCCCAAGGACGTCTTCGGAGCGCTTGTCCGCCATGCCCTGAATCCCCCCGCCTCGCTGCGCCAGCTCCCGTTCACGTCCAATCAACCGGCCAAGGCCGAGGCGCTCGTCTCGTTGCTCATGCGTCCGATCATCTGCCCCGAGGCGCCCGGCTTCACCGAGGAGAAGCGGATGGAAATCCGCTTCTTCGTGCCCGGAAGCATGGTGGGCAACCTCGACTTCGTGGAATCGATCTTCGGAAACGGTGGCGATCCGTACCTGCCCGAAAATAACGCCGCGTTGGACGCGGAGCACTGGAGTGGTCACACCGGCTGCGTCATCCTCGCGCCACACCTGACAAGGCTCACGAAGAAGGAGCTGGGCCTCCCCCCGCTGTCCAAGGCCACCGAGCGACAGAAGCGCGACGGCATGTGCTGGACGAAGCCCGACGAGCGCTACAACGACGGCTCCGCGTTCAAGATCACAGCGCGCGACGAGCGGGGCGTGATTGTGACCGTCATCGCCGACAACTATTTCGGCTACTGCAAGAAGGAAGTGAAAACGCAGATCAGCTACGCGGCGAATCTCTACGGTCTCGCGGAAGAGGAGCATTCCGGCGGTGCGTTCGTATTCCCGCGCTACGATCTGGGCGAAACCTTTGCGATGAACAGCCTGATCCCGGACAAGGGACAGACCTTCGCCGAAGTGAGCCGCCTCTTCTCCGACATCATGCAAGTCCATCCCAAGGGCTACGGCACCGATCGCCGCTTCCCCGAGATCATCTACGTCCCCGAGAACACGAACATCGAGCTCGATAAGCAGACGGTCACCTGGGGCGCTCATGGCCGGTCGCACCAGATCAAGCTGCTCCCGCAAAACGTGTATGTGCTGCCGTCGGGCTACAAGATCAGCATGCTCAAGCCCGCGCGCGGCAGCCGCTGGCGTTTGATCGGCGAGACCGCGGAAGGAACGCTCTGCCACAAGCCCTGCACCGTGTCGGGCGGCGGGAAGTCCGAGATCTCGAAGCCGATTTCCGATGCGATGATCGACGGCCCCGTGTTCGTCGCGGACCTGAAGAAGGACTTCGATTTCGTCGAGGAGATCATCAACCGCGACTACCTCGACCGCTTCAAGGTGTCGCCACCCGACCGCCGTCATCGTCCGATCCTGAGCCACGAGCGAAGCCTTGGCTCGGTCATCAAGTTGCTCACGCCGTCGGAGCTCTACACCGACGCTTACAACGCGTGGCTGGAGAGCATCCCCCAGTACATCAAGGACCTGGTCTTCGTCGTGAAGCGGTACTACAAGCCCGACTGGGGAACCGACTGGCGCAACCGTTTCAGCGTGGACTCGATCAACGGGAAACCCGGCAACGAACTTCGCTATCGCCGCAGCAAGATCAACACGCGCTATGTGCGCGTGGGCTATTCCGGCGACGGCTCGTGGCGCATTTTCGGCGTGCGGAAGGACTTCATTCCGTCCGAGAAGATTTCCACCGAGGACGACATCACGGCCTCCGTCACCGTGCCGCGCAGCGTCCTCGCCAGGACCGACCCGGAGTTCCCCTTCCCCTCCGCAAAGTTCGTGACGAATTGCGAAGGGAGATTCTTCCAGCGGCCGGACGATGCGATCCATCGCGGCTACGACCTCAAGACCGAGGCCGACATGGCGCGTCCGGGCAACTTCTTCTGCAACTATGAACCGCTCGACCGCAAGCAGGCTCAGGACATCGTCGAGGACACGATTCGCTTCGGCCAGTATTCCGAGCCGATGCAGAAGATGTTCCTCGATCACCTCGCCCGCGAAACCCCGGCCTACGCCGTCTCGTCCGCCCATCCGCGCATCGTCGACGGCAAGCCGACCAAGAATCCGCGCTACCTGCAGACGCGTCCGGACCTCGAGAATCCGCGACAGCGTTATCTCGCCGAAATCGGCGCGCGGCTTTATCGCCGACTCACCACCGACAAGCCGTACGTCGCCCCGGTAAACGCCGTGCTGCCGGGACGACGGAACAATCCGCCCGAACAGGGTGTACGCCCGCTGTCCGTGTTTAATCCGGTCCACTTCCTCGAGCTGCCCGAGCTGTTCATGGAGTTCATCGCCAGCATCACCGGCAAGTCACCTTCCACAACCGGCGCAGGATCCGAAGGCGCGTTGACGAAGGGTCCCTTCAACGCCCTTCTTCCCATCCACGATCTCAACAATGCGTTTGTTTCGCTCGCCGTCTGCGGCTGCGACGCCTTCATCACGGCGGCGGGCTGCGTGGGACCGCACTATCGCGTGGATCACGATGTGAGCCTGGTTGTCCCCGAGATATGGAGTCGCATGAAACCTGTGGAGCGCACGGCGGCGGATCTTCTCGCGAAGGGCTGCCTCGAACGCTGCAAGGACCTGGAGTTCGAGGGCAAGCCCGTGCTCTCGAGCCGTCTCGGCTATCGCATCACGGCGCGCTTCATGCAGATCTACGGCGGCCGCATGTTCACGACGCCGGACATGGTCTTCACGCGCGAGATGCTTCGTCCGGAGGAGCAGGACCTCGCGGTGTTTGCAGACGCGATGGACAACATCGTCTCCGCTCACCAGTGGGTCGCCGAACAATACTTCCGCGACGGATCGGTGGAACTTGCTGTCCCGCCGTTGAAGGCCCTGCTGCATGTCATGGCGAAGGGAAGCTATGAAGGCAAGGATCTGTCCGACCCCGCCCTGCGGGCGCTCTTCTCGCGGGACTCGGTGCTGAACAGCAACTGGTACGCGAAGCGACTGGAGAAGCGCGGCGAGCGCGAGAAGGTCGTTCACGAAACGATGGCCAAGGCACTTGAATCCTTTGCCGCGCGCCCGGGCTACAAGGAGGAGTACGACCGACTCGGCATCGCAGCCCGAATTGAGTCCGTCCGCCAGCGCCTGTCGCTGGTCAACACCAAGGGATACATCGAAAGCCTGCGCGGCACGATCGGCGCCGACCTGTTTGCGGCGAGTCCGTGATCGGTGCATATTTTCCCTGCGACGTTTCGGTTTATCCGCTAGGTTCACGGCATGGAACGCAAGACCAGGCAGCGGGACGCGATCGCAGCGGCACTCCGCGAAGCGGATCGGCCGCTGAGCCCGCAGGAGCTTCTCGACCTCTCGTCGCGCCAGACCCCGGGCATCGGCATCGCTACGGTGTACCGGACCATCAAGGCCATGGTCGATGAGGGGCTCCTGACTCCAGTCGAAATCCCCGGCGAACCACCCCGCTACGAAGTGGCGGGAAAGTCACATCATCACCACTTTCACTGCAAGAAGTGCGACCGCGTGTACGAGATGAAGGGCTGTCCCGGCCCGCTGAAGAAGCTCGCGCCGCCGGGCTTCGAGGTGCAGGGACACGAGGTGCTGCTCTACGGGATCTGCAGCGCCTGCCAGAAGTCCCGCTGACGCAGACGCTCTGGCCCGCTTCCTGCTAACCCGCATAGTATAGCGCACTTTTGAGTGCGCTATACTATGCGCTTTTGGCACGGATACTTGCACCGCAAGTTCCGTGGCCAAAATACGTGACGATTTGGCGCGTTGTTCCGCGCCAAATCGAACGTGGTGAAGTCCCGTTTGGATGCGGCAGAGCCGCATCCATCACGGCCCGAAGGGCGAACTTTGTATGGCATTCCATTCAAAGTTCGGACTAATTGAGAGCACGCTATCGAAAAGGGGGATGTTGGACATGGCCGATGTGATCCGGATCGACAACCTGCGGGTTGAATACAAGGCCGCGGGACAAGCTGTTCATGCTGCTGTGAAGGGGCTTTCGCTCAAGGTACGGCAGGGCGAGACCTTCGGTTTCCTCGGCCCGAACGGGGCGGGCAAAACCACCACGATGAACGTGCTGCTCGGATTTGTGCAGCCGTCCGCCGGCGATGCGTTCATTTTTGACGTCAGCGTAAGGAATCCCATCGCCCGCCAGCGCATCGGCTACCTCCCGGAGCTGACCTACTACTACAAATTCCTCACTGCGGAGGAACTGCTGCGCTTCTACGCGAGGATTTTCAAGATCAAGGGCGCCGAAGCTGACCGGCGCATCGACGAGGTCCTCAAGCTGGTGGAACTGGATGGAGCCCGCAAGAAGCTCATCAAGACCTACTCCAAGGGCATGCAGCAGCGCGCAGGACTCGCGCAGGCGCTGATCAACAATCCGGACCTACTCATCCTTGATGAGCCGACGAGTGGCCTCGACCCTATCGGCCGCATGAAGATCCGCTCAATCATCCAGCGCCTGAAGAGCGAAGGCAAAACCGTCTTCTTTTCGTCGCATGAGCTCGGCGAAGTCGAGACGGTCTGCGACCGCGTCGCGATCCTCAACAAGGGCGATCTGCTCGCCGAGGGCAGCATCGCCGACCTGACCAAGGGCAAGGAGAACCTCGAGGAGGTCTTCCTTGAAAAGATCGGCTACGCGAACGGGGTGGCGTCATGAACAACATTACCGCCGTCGCCGGTATCGTCATCAAGGAACTCTATCGCCGGAAGGATTTCTACGTCCTGTTCATCCTGACCGCGCTCATCACGCTCGTGGCGGGGTCCGCCAACTTCTTCAACGACGACAGGATCATCCGTTATGTGAAGGAGATCTGCCTCCTCCTGATCTGGATCTCGATGCTGGTTGTCGCCGTGACGATGGCTGCGCGACACATCCCGATGGAGCGCGAGTCGCGCACCATCTTCCCGCTGCTTGCGAAACCGATCACGCGGAAGGAAGTCATGCTCGGCAAGTTCCTCGGCTGCTGGCTTGCCTGCGGCATCGCCCTGCTCCTCATGTACGTCTTCTTCGGCGTCGTCACCGTCGTGCGCGAGGAGAGCTGGCATTTGATGAACTACGCGCAGGCGATGCTGCTGCACTGGGCGATGCTGGCGATCATCATCGCCATGGCCCTGCTCGGTTCCATCGTCCTCGCCGCCCCATCGTCCACCAACACCATCCTGCTGATCGTCTGCACCGGCATCCTGATGATCGGTCGCCATCTGAACAAGGTGGCCATCAAGCAGCCCGAGCCGCAGCAGACCATCCTCTACGCCTTGTACTACGTGATCCCCCACCTCGAGTTCTTCGACGTGCGCGACCTGATCATCCACAACTGGCCGCTGATCCCGTGGCCGGTGTTCGGCATGGCAGTGCTGTACGCCGCAGTGTACACGGCCGTCTTTCTCACCACGGCGGTCTTCGCTTTCAACCGCAAGTCACTCGCCGGATGAACGCTTCCCTCGTCATCTTCCTGCTGACCGCCGCGTTCGCGCTCGCGACCCGGATCGAGCCCTGGTTCCAGACGTGGCAGGGGACCGAAAGCCGCGGCCAGAACGCGCTGGCCGCGCTCATGGGCGACAGCCGCCGCATGTTCTCCAATCACTTCTTCGCCAAGGCCGACGCGTACTTCCACAGCGGCTACTACCCGTCGATCTTTGATGAGCAGTCCGAAGAAGGAAGCTCTCCGATGGCCAGTGCCGCCGGGGCGGCGGAAGGCGGACACGCCTGCGCCCTCATCGCGCCGCCGCTGGACTGGATCGATTCCTTTAACCGCAAGTTCTTCCCGTCCGAGCACACCCATCTCGGTGAACGTGGCGAGACCTGTCCGTGCGGACACGATCACGGCGACGAGGAGCACGACCACGAAGGGCACGCGGAAGAGGAGGTCACGCTGGATGAGGCCCGCGAGATCCTCCCCTGGCTTCGGATGTCCGTCGGGCTCGACCCGCATCGCGTGGAATCGTATGTGGTCGCCGCGTACTGGCTGCGCGATCGCATGGGCCGCGTGGATGAGGCGGAGCAGTTCCTGCGCGAAGGCCTGCGCGCCAACCCCGACAGCCATGAGATCCTTTTCGATCTCGGTCGCATGGCGAAGGAGAATCGCGACAACCCCGAGTACGCACGCCGCCTCTGGGAGCTTTCGCTCGCGAAATGGAAGAAGAACGCGGCGGCATCGCCCGAACCCGACCTGTTCTTCCTCCGCCAGATCCTGTCGTACATGTCCGCCCTGGAAGAGGAACAGGGGAACATCGCCCGCGCCATCGAGCTGCTGGAGATGGCTTCCTCCGAGGGACAGCGACCCGACCTCTACGCCGAGAAGCTCTCCGAGCTGCGCACAAGGCTCACACCTCGACCATAGCGGGCCCTCGCTTATCTCACCTTGACGGATTTCCAACTTGTTTGGTATGTCTACCGCGTTGATTGAATAGTCAATCGCGTGATTGACGCATAGCCGTTGCATCCCGGCATAAATCCGGAACAAAGGAGTGAAGTAGTGAGCAAGTTATCCATTCGCGCGAGTGTGCTGGCGCTCGCGGCCCTGACGGGTTTTTATGCCGGCCCGGTGACGGCGGAGTCGCAGGAAGCGCTTGAGAAGAGGGTTCGTGAGCTTGAGAAGACGGTTGAGGCGCTGACGTCCGACGTCGAGAAGACGAAGCTGAGCGATGTCATCCCGGAGCCGGGCGAGAGCGTGTACGGCATGGGTCCGTCGGCCTCGAAGGTGTACAACAAGCAGCACGGCGTCTCCATCGGCGGCTACGGCGAGATGCTCTACCAGAATTTTGACGACAGCAGTAAGCGCGACGAGATCGACTTCCTCCGCTGGGTCCTCTACGCGGGCTACAAGTACAACGACAAGTTCGTGTTCAACAGCGAGATCGAGCTCGAACACGCGGCGGACGACAAAGAAGGCGAAGTCGCCGTCGAGTTTGCCTATATCGACTACCTCCACGACCCCGCCCTGAACTTCCGCGCGGGCATGGTGCTCCTGCCCATGGGCCTCGTGAATGAACTGCACGAACCCATCACGTATCTGAGCGCACGCCGTCCCGATGTCGAGAATCGCATCATCCCCACCACCTGGCGCGAAAACGGCGCGGGCGTTTTTGGCGATGTCGGCCCCTTCAGCTACAAGGCGTACATCGTCAACGGTCTCGACGCGGAAGGCTTCACCGCCGCGGGCGTTCGCGGTGGACGACAGAAGGGTTCCAAGGCCGCGGCGGAGGACTTCTCCTACGTCGGCCGTCTCGATTACACCGACGTCCCCGGCCTGATCGTCGGCGGCTCGGCCTACTACGGCAACTCCGGCAGCGAGGTGGATCTCGATGTCGCGACGCTGATCTACGAAGGACATATCGACTGGAAGTGGAAGGGTCTCGATGTAAGAGCCCTCGCCGCAGCGGCGGAAGTGGATGACGTCGCCGAACTCAACACGGTGCTCGCCGAAAAGGGCGAGGTCGCCTTGACGGACTTCGATTCCATCGGCGAAGACATGGTTGGCTGGTACCTGCAGGTCGGCTACGACATCCTTACGGTGCTGCGCCCGGGAGAAGCCTCGCTGACGCCGTACGTGCGGTACGAGCAGTACAACACGCAAGACAGCGTTCCGGAAGGATTCGACGAGTCCGGCAAGAATGATGTCGACGTAATCACCACGGGCATTAACTTCAAGCCCATCCAGGAACTGGCCATCAAGGCGGAATACCAGTTCTACGATGATGAGGCGGACTCAGCGTCCGATCAGTTTAATGCTTCGCTTGGCTACGTATTCTAGTTTCCATGCAGCAGTCGTGGTGGTTCTCCTCGCGGGAACCGCCACGGCCGCTTCGTTCATTACGAAGGACGACGCGCTGGCCCGCGCCTTTCCGAACGCCGACGTGGTGCGTCGCGCCGTGACCGTCTCCGACGAGCAGGCACTTCGCATCGAGTCCTTGTCCGGCGACCCCCTGTCCTCCCGTCTCGTCTACCCGTATGAAGCGGTCATCGATGGCCAAGTCACCGGCACAGCCTATTTCGACGTACACAAAGTCCGCACGCTTCCCGAAACACTCCTCATCGTGGTGAGTACCGACGGGACCGTACGGAGCGTTGAGATCCTCGCCTTCAACGAGCCGCTCGAGTACATGGCATCCGACCGCTGGCTGGATCAGTTCGACGGCCGCGAGCTTTCCGAACGCCTGATGTTGCGCCAGGACATCGACGGCATCACCGGCGCCACGTTGACAGCCCGGTCCATCACGCGCGCCGTCCGCCAAACCCTCGCGATCCATCGCGTCCTGAACGAGGGCAAGCCATGACGAAATTCGAACGGTGGTTGCTCTATGTCTCGAACGCCCTCGTGGGTGGAACCGGTCTGGTCTACGCGTGGATGCGCTACGCGCTTGTTCCGGTCGACGAGTACTCCGTCGTCAATCACGCCTGGCAACCCTTCACCCAGCACGCTCACATCGTCCTCGCTCCGCTTCTGGTCATCGCCTTCGGCCACATGGCCTGGCACCACGCCTTGATCTTCTGGAAATCAGGCACAAAGGAAGGAAAGCGCAGCGGCCTCACCATGCTCGCCGTAGCCCTCCCGATGATCTTCTCCGGCTACCTTCTCCAAACCTCCGTCAGCGATCTCTGGCGCCAGATCTGGATCGGCGTCCACCTGATCACATCCGCCCTGTGGCTCCTCGGCTACCTCGCCCACCTCTTCACCCATTCCGACTCACGAAAACGACTGCTCGGCGAAGTCCGTTGATCTCTTGAGATCAAGGGATCTTGAGGTAGCTTTGTCACCTTACGAAGGAGCACGCATGAGTCTCGAAGGAAAAATTGCCCCAGACTTCTCACTACCCGGCAGCGATGGCAGAACGCACAGCCTCAAGGACTACAAGGGGAAGACGGTGGTCCTCTACTTCTATCCGAAGGACGACACCCCGGGGTGCACGAAGGAGGCGTGCTCGTTCCGCGACCTGCACGCGGAGATCAAGAAGCGCGCGGTGGTTCTTGGCGTCAGCAAGGACGGAATCGCTTCCCACGGTGAGTTCATAGCGAAGTACAAGCTCCCGTTCGTGCTGCTTTCCGATGAATCCACGGAGACCATGAAGGCGTACGGGGCGTGGGGCGAGAAGCTGATGTACGGGAAACCAGTAACGGGCACCATCCGCTCCACCGTGGTTATCGGGCCCGACGGCATGGTGATCAAGCACTGGACCACGGTTCGTCAGGCCGAGACACACCCCGAGGATGTGCTTGCCCTGCTTCAGGAAAAGTCGTGATAGTTCCGGTTCGGGGATCTCACACGTGAACACCATGGTTCGAGTGAAGAACGCGTTCCGGCAGTACCTCTTCGGCGACGAGGACAATGTTAACCTGATCGACAGCACGCCGCTGCTATTCATGCACCTCATGCTGGTCGGCCTCTTCTTCGTGGGCTTCAGCTGGATCGCCCTCGGCGTGTGCGCATTTCTCTACTTCCTTCGCGTCTTCGCGTTGACCGGCGGCTATCACCGGTACTTCTCCCACAACTCCTACAAGACCAGCCGCGTCTTCCAGTTCATCCTCGCGTTCACGGGCGGCATGGCGGCGCAGATGGGCGCGCTCTGGTGGGCCTCGCATCATCGCCATCATCACCAGCATTCCGACACCGACGAGGACATTCATTCCCCGCGCATGCGCGGACTCTTCTGGGCGCACATCGGATGGATCATGTGCCGCAAGTACGCAAAGACGGAACTCGATCGCATCCGTGACTTCGCGAAATACCCGGAGCTGCGATTCCTCGATCGCTTCCACATCATCCCGCCAGTCGTGCTCGCCGTGTCGCTCTACTATTTCGGCGAATGGTTAAGCGTCGCCCGGCCGACATGGGGAACCAACGGCTGGCAGATGGTGTTCTGGGCCTTCTTCCTGAGCACCGTGCTCGTCTATCACGCCACGTTCTGCATCAACTCGCTCACCCACATCATCGGAACGCGGCGCTTCAACACGTCTGACGAGAGCAAGAATAGCCTCATCCTCGCTCTCGTGACGATGGGAGAAGGCTGGCACAACAACCATCATCGCTATCCCGTCTGCACGCGCCAGGGCCTGTACTGGTGGGAAATCGACCCCACCTATTACATCCTCAAGCTGCTCTCGAAAGTCGGCATCGTCTGGGATCTGCGCGAGCCGCCGGCGCGGCTTTATGAAGAAGCCAAGACGGTTCCGGTGGTGCCCGTCGAGGAAATGATGATGAAACGCAAGGAAGAGGCTGCGGCGAAAAGGCGAGCGGCGTGAGTTCTGTAGTAACCGCTCCGTGAGCGGTGTGTTCATCCGATGCGCCTCGCGGAGGCGCTACTACAAAATCCTATTGCTTCATCCTCCCGGCTGGTCTCTCATCGCCGCGTGGCTGAACTCAAGAACGAATTTTCCTGGTCGCACTCGCGCGAAACGACCTTCCGTCGCTGTCCCCGCCAGTACTTCTTCACGTACTACGGTTCGTGGGGTGGATGGGATAAGCGCTCCGACGCAAAGACGCGCACGCTCTACGTTCTGAAGCAGCTTGTGCGACGGCCCGCTTGGTCCGGCCAGGTAGTGCATAAGTGCATCAACTGGGTTCTCGACACCCTGCGCAAGACGGGTTCGCCGCCACCGGAAGAAGACGCGCTGCGAAACACGCTGCGCCGCATGAACAAGGACTTCCAGGAATCGGGCGAAGGCCTGTACTGGGAAGATCCCAAAAGTTTCTGTGCGCTCTACGATCACGAGTACGAAGAGGATGTAACCGACGAGCAGTGGGAGAACACGATGCAGCGCGCGGCCACATGCGTCTCCGCCTTCTACGCGAGCCCCCACATGGAATCCTTCGCGAAGGATTCCACGTCAAACTGGCTGGCCCTTGAGCAGCTCGCTAGCTTCAACGTGGACAGCACCAAGGCCTACCTTCAGCCCGATTTTGCCCGTCGCACACCCGAGGGCATCGAGATATACGACTGGAAGACCGGCAAGGCCAACGCGCCCGCAACGAAGGAACAACTCGCCGTCTACGCCTTGTATGCATCTTCCTTCTGGAAGCTTCCCGCCGAGGAAGTCACCACGATCGAATTCAATCTCTCGACCGGTGAAACCATCTCGGCACAGACCACGAAGGAGAACACCTCAGCCGCGCTCGAATCAATCCGCACATCCATCGCGTCCATGAAGTCCCTTCTCGACGACCCGGCAACAAACCGCGCATCGGAAGAGAAGTTCGCCCTCACGGACGACGACGCCATCTGCCGCACCTGCAACTTCAAACGCGTCTGCCCGAAGTT
>CAZCZZ010000038.1:9212-38143 GCA_964503335.1 uncultured Verrucomicrobiota bacterium | reverse complement strand
TGAGTGCGTAGAGTGGTTTTACCACTCGGGAGCCGGCCTTCTCATCTCATCTACAGCCTTCGAGTCGGCGCGTAGAATTGCGCCAACTCGTCAAGTCGTCGGCTTGCCCACCTTGTCGCCGAGGTCTTTGTCCGGACGAAGCACTTCCACCCAGATTCCGACGCCGTACGCGAGGTGCATGAAAGGCTGGATGAAGAAGAGGAGCAGGTCCCCGACCCTCTTCGTTTCGGCAAAGACACCGAACGCGATCCACGCACTGACGAGGAAATACAGCGCGAGGTCCAGCAACAGGAGATAGAAGCACCACATACTCGCGAAGGAACCGATGCCCAGCACCACAAGCGAAAGAACCCAAGCCGCCGGAACGAGTGGTGTCAGTTCAACATCGAGCCCCGCGCGAATGAGGCGGATACGCGTCGCGCCGTAGCGGAAGATCTGGCGCCAGAACCCGCGGAAGGTCTGCTTCGGGTAGTGATACACGTACGCTTCCGAATCGAACACGAGCGCGTGGCCGTTCTTTGTCACACCGTGCGCGGCGATCATCTCCTCGCCCGGATAGAAGTCGGGATCGAACTTCCTGATCTGCTCAAACGCGCTGCGACGGAAGATCATGTTGCAGCCGATGGTTCGCGACCACTTGACGCGCTGGACGGATTCCTTGTTCTTGATGTAGCGGTGCGCCACATAACCCGCTGCCTTGGAAGACAACGCCAACCCGGCGAGCCGCGCGAGCAAGGGGATATCGGTCGGCACAAGAGACGGCCCGCTCACCATGCCCACCTCGGGCGGCTGGAAGGCCTCCAGCACGCGGTTCGTCCAGTGCGGCGGCACATACACATCGTCGTCGATGAAGGCAATGATGTCGGCGACGCTCTTGTAGTAGCCCGCGTTGCGCTTCTCGCTCGCGTCGCCACGCGGGAAGGAAACCGGCAAGTGATGGACGCGGGGATTCGAGGCCACGAGGCCGCGCACCAGCTCCAGCGTCGGCCCCTCAGGCACGGGCCCCACCACAAACACCTCGATCGATTCGTGGCCCTCCGTGGACAAAAGCGAATCGAGTGTCTTGCGCAGGATCGGCCGGCCCATGGTGGGAATGACGACCGAAAGCTTGATGGCATCGGACTGCATAGGGCGGCAAGGAAACAGTGTCGCACCGCATGGAACAAGCACTTTCTCGCGTGCTTTCTGCTTGATCGCCCATGCCTGTAGCGATGACAGTGTCAGCCACCCACGGCCAAAAAAGGCTGAAGAGACCCTACCAACCATGAAGATCAAACCTGTTACCGCCGCCGAGAAACGTTCCTGGCCGAAGAAGACGATCATCAAGATGGAGAAGCCGTTCGTGGACGCGCGCGGCATCATTCAGCCGCTGGTGGACGTCGACATGAAGAGCGCCCTCATGATCTCGTCCCGCAAGGGAACGGTCCGCGCCAACCACTATCACAAGACCGATTGGCATTACTGCTACGTGATCACAGGCGCCATCGACTACTTCGAGCGTCCCGTCGGTAGCAAGCGCAAGCCGCGCAAAGTCCGCGTCAACGCGGGCGAATTGTTCTTCACGCCCCCCATGGTGGAACATGCGATGCTCTTCGTGAAAGACACGGTGTTCCTCACGCTTTCGCGGAACATCCGGAGCCAGGAAGCGTATGAGAAGGACCTCGTACGCGTGGACGTGATCAAGGGCTGACGGCAAATGGCTAACTCATCGTCGACCGACTTGTGCCGGCGCAGGGAGACCTGTCGCCTCTGCGGCACTCGCAATCTGACGCTGGTCCTCCAACTCGCCCCCACGCCTCCGGCCAACGCGTTTATTCCGGCTGAGGCACTGTCGAAGAAGCAGCCGGTCTTCCCCCTCGACATCTTCTTCTGCGAAGATTGTCGCCACGTGCAGTTGCTTGATGTTGTCGATCCGCGCGTTCTCTTCGAGGACTACGTCTATGTCTCGGGCACATCGCCGAGCTTCGTCGCTCATTTCGAGCAGTATGCGAAGGATGTGCTCGCGCGTTTCCATCCCAAGCCGGGAAGCCTGGTCCTCGACATTGGTTCCAACGACGGAACGCTGCTGCGCTTCTTCAAGGACGCCGGCATGCGCATCCTCGGCATCGACCCGGCGAAGAACATCGCCGCCGATGCCACGGCGAACGGCATCGAGACCATGGCCGCATTCTTCTCGCCCGCCCTTGCCGGAAACATTCGCAAGGAACGCGGCGCCGCATCCGTGATCACGGCGAACAATGTGTTCGCGCATATCGACGACTTGAAAGGCGTCGTCGACGGTGTACGCACGCTGCTCGCCCCGGATGGTGTCTATACGTTCGAGGTCTCGTACCTCGTCGACGTCTACGAGAAGACGCTCTTCGACACGATCTACCACGAGCATGTGGCCTATCACTCCGTGAAGCCGCTTGTCGCGTTCTTCAAGGCGAACGGCATGGAACTGATCGAGGCCATTCGCGTCGGCAGCCACGGCGGGTCCCTTCGGGGCATCGCGCAGATTGCAGGCGGACCGCACAAAGTCGGCTCATCTGTCGCTGAAGCCGTAGCCTACGAAGAGAAGATCGGGTTGGATCGCGCCGAGACCTTCCGTCAGTTCGGCAGGAATATCAACCAACTGCGTGATGACCTTGGCGCCCTGCTCAGGAAGCTGAAGTCCGAGGGCAAGTCCATCGCCGGGTTCGGTGCGCCCGCCAAGGCCACGACGCTGATGCATCACTTCAAGATCGGACCCGACCTCGTTGATTTCATCGTCGACGACAGCCCGCTCAAGCAGGGTCTCTTCACGCCGGGCTTCCACATCCCGGTCGTTCCGCAGGATGAGATGTACAAGCGCAAGCCGGACTACGTGTTGATCCTTGCCTGGAATTTTGCCGGACCGATCATCAAGAAGAACCAGGCATTCCTGGACCAGGGCGGACATTTCATCGTACCGATTCCTAAACTCGAAGTGCATTGAGGGCTTTCCATGCTGGACTCAGATATCTCAGAAATCGTCGAAGGCTTCCGCGATAGCGCACAGGCGCTGAGCGGCAAGCGTCTCCTCATCACCGGCGGACGCGGCTTTCTCGGCCGCTACTTCACCCGCGCCGTCGTGGAATTGAATGCCCGCGTCCTCGAAAAGCCGTGCGAAGTCCTCGTGCTCGACAGCCTCATCACGGCGGGCAAGGACGGAAGCAAGGAAGAGACCCTTCCCCACGTCCGCTTCGTCCAGCACGACATCATCCAGCCCTTCACCGACACGGGCCACATCGACTACATCCTCCACGCTGCCGGCATCGCCAGCCCGTTCTACTACCGCGCCTATCCCCTCAAGACCCTTGAAGTCGCCACGACGGGAACCAAACACGTCCTCGACCTCGCGAAGAAGCATCGCGCACGCACGCTCTTCTTCAGCTCGAGTGAGATTTATGGCGATCCGGATCCGCGCTTTGTGCCGATTCAGGAAAGCTACCGAGGCAACGTGTCGTGTCAGGGTCCGCGCGCCTGTTACGACGAGAGCAAGCGCCTTGGCGAGACCCTCTGCTACATCTACCACCAGGAAAGCGGCGTCTCGGTCAGCACGGTGCGACCCTTCAATGTCTACGGACCCGGCATGCAGGAGAGCGATTACCGGGTTCTTCCGAATTTCGCCAGCCGGATCAAAGGTGGCCTCCCGGTCAACATCTACGGTGATGGAAGCCAGACGCGCACCTTCTGCTACATCTCCGATGCGATCGTCGGTTTCCTCCTCGCCCTTGTGAAGGGCGTGCCCGGCGAAGCGTACAACATCGGCAACCCTGTGCCGGAAGTCAGCATGCTGGACCTCGCAAAGGCGATGGAGAAAGCGCTCGGGAAGCCGATCAACTACGTCCTGTCCCAATATCCGGACAGCTATCCGGCTGACGAGCCTCAGCGTCGCTGCCCTGATATCCGGAAAGCCCGTTTACAACTCGGCTATGAACCGCGTATTGATCTCCACGAAGGCCTGAAGCGCTTCTTTGCCTGGTCTGACACGACGTACACCGGTAAACAATAGGTTCACGTGCAAGATCTCCGGATAGGGATGATCGGGGCCGGAAAGTGGTCTCACGCCTACATCCGCACGCTGGCATCCATCGAGGGCATGAACCTCGTACGGATTGCGCGGAAGCGCAATGAGCGGGACGACCTACCGCCAAACGAAGCGGAAATCACAACCGACTGGAAAGCCGTCGCCATGGCGCGGGACCTCGACGGCGTCATCATCGCAACGCCACCCGTGACACACGGGGTCATGGCCATCGAGGCCATGAAGTGCGGCCTGCCCGTGCTGGTCGAGAAGCCCGTTACACTGGACATCCGTGAAGCGCGTGCTGTCCTGTCTGTCGCGGAGTCCGAAAAGGCCATTATCCGCGTGGATCACACGCATCTCTACAGCGCCGCCTACCGGAAGATGAAGGAGATTGCCCCGTCCCTCGGGTCTCCCCTGAAGATCAGTTCCTATGCCGGCAAGGCTGTCATTCGTCGCGAGCTTTCCGTGCTCTGGGACTGGGGCCCTCACGATATCGCCATGTGTCTGGACCTGCTCGGCGAAATGCCGAAGCGACGCGAGGGCCGCGTGGTGGAGCGAAAGCATCTTGCCGAAGGCACGGGCGAGACCATCGAAATCTCCCTGACATTCCCCGGTTCGGGATCCGACGCGACAATTCGCCTCAGCACGCTCGTCGCCGACCGTGTCCGGCGATTCATGATCCACGGTCGCGGCGGCCTCCTGCTCTACGACGACCTGGCGCCGCATAAATTGATCCGCCCGGGATCGTTTCACGACATCAAGTCGGATCCCTCCATCGGCGATCCGGTGGCCATCGATGGCGAGCCGCCGCTTGCAGTCGCCGTGAAGGAATTCGGCCAGGCGATCCGGTCAGCGGACCGCGACCTTTCGTCGCTCCGCCTCGGCGTGTCGGTCGTCGAAGTCCTGCACGATTGTGAGTTGCAGCTTTCATCCCTATGAGCCGTCCCGACCTCCGCATCGCCGTCACCACTGCGAGCTTCCTCCCCCTTACCGCTGTTTCGACGGGTTCGATTGACCGCGTTTGCGAACGGGCAAAGCGAGAAGGCCTCGCGGGCGTTGAATTGCTGGTCACGCGGGCGGTCTGCCGCGCCGGGGCCGCTCGCCGCTTTCCCGCGCCCCTTGTATCCGTGCATGAAGTCTGGAATCCGCGCGATACGCTCGCCCAGGAGCTGACGCGCATCCTTTTCCGCAAACCGCAGAGCCGCGGCATGATCCCGTACCCCATGGATGCCGTCTTCTTCGCCAACGGCGACGTGAGCGAGAAGACCGGACTCGATCTCGCCGTCGCCCATCAGTGCCCCTTCGTCGTTTCAAACCTCGAGAGTCCCGTCACGGGAAGGATCTTCCAGCAGAAGCATACGGCCCTGCAGGTCCATCCTGATCTGGGCAAGGATGGCGACTGGATGACGCTGCCCGATCTTGAGTCGGTCGTGAAGGACCGCGATCTCCGGATTGTCTTCGACACGTACCACGTTCGCCGCCGCGTTCGCCTGCACCTTTTGAACTCCACCGAGATCGCGCCTCCCCCGGCTTTGCCGAGCGAGAAGTCGATCGAAGGCATCACGCGGACCTGGTCCGCCTTCCGCGACCGTGTCGTGCTCGTTCACTTTCAGTGCGCGACGGCAGGCGAGATCGTTCAGATGATCAGCCACAAGAAGTGGCCGGCCTTGCTGGAACCGGCGAGAGAGCTTGTCCCGGAATGGGCCTCGCGCGGGATTCCCGTCGTCCTGGAGATCAGCCCGCCCATGGCAGCCGAGGCCATCGGCGGCCACCGCCTTCTCGCGAAAGGCCTGGACGCCAACGCCATGTGGTCGGTCATCCTGCGCGTCCGGGATACCCTCGCAAATTTTTGATCGATTTTTTTGAACGCCACATCCGCTTGCGTGTCTAATCCGACGCGCTATATTTCGCGCGACTGGAGGAGAGCATGATGTTGGATATGACATACTTTATCTACGTATTGCCCGGGATGATCCTGGCGATGATCGCTTCGTGGATGGTGAAGAGCACCTTCAACAAGTACTCCCAGGTCGGGGCCGCTTCAGGACTCACCGGCGCCGAAGCCGCACACCAGATGCTCGAGTCGCAGGGCATTCACGACGTCCGGATCGAGCAGGTTCAAGGCTTCTTGAGCGACCACTATGACCCGACGGCAAACGTCTTGCGCCTGTCTCCGCAAGTGTATGGCAGCCATTCCCTGTCGGCCATTGGCGTGGCATGCCACGAAGCCGGCCACGCGCTCCAGAAGGCCCACGCCTATGCCTTTCTCGGTCTGCGCTCCAAGCTGGTTCCCGTCTGCACCTTGAGCAGCAACCTTGCGATGCCGATCCTGATGGCAGGGTTCTTCATGCAGTTCGGCCCGTTGATCAATGTGGGCATCGCCCTGTTCAGCGCCGCCGTGCTCTTCTCGATCGTTACGCTGCCCGTGGAATGGGATGCCTCAGCGCGGGCGAAGAAACTCATGGTCAGTTCCGGTATCGTATCGCCGCTCGAGCAGGCCAGCGCTTCCCGCGTGTTGAACGCCGCGTTCCTCACGTACCTCGCATCGGCCATCACGGCGATCCTGACCCTGGTCTACTACCTGACGATCGCCAATCGCCGGAACCACTGACGGTCCTGCTACCTGACCGACTCGCGAATCCAGCGCAGGAAGTCCGGATTGCCGCCGTCAATAGGCAGGCACACGATGCATGGACATTCGTAGGAATGCAGGGTCCTGACCGCACGGATCAAAGCAGTCTTGCGGCTGACTGCGGTCTTCGCCACAAGAGCCACTTCACGCCCTGCGCAAACCTTGCCCTTCCACGAGTAGACTGATTCTATCGGCCCGAGAATGTTGACGCAGGCCGCCAATCGCTCGTCGACCAACTTCTTCGCAATTCGTCTGGCCTCAGCCCTCGTCGCGGCCGTCATGTAAACCCAGAGAACCGTCCCTGTATTCCTATTCATGGGGCTTCACGCTATCAGGATGACACCGCGGGAACCACCCAATCGTCATCCGGGTGGTGCGTCATTTGAATTGATTTGCCAATGGCTGCCAGCAGGGCGGTGAAAAGCGGGGTTTTATCACGAACTCAGGAAATCAGGGAAAGAGGTTCCTATGGCTTTTCCTGATTTCGTGAGTTCCTGATAAGACGCTCCCCCTCTGCCAAATCATTCAAAACAACGCATTACCGCCATTAGGAGTCGCGACCCAAAACCAGTTGGCATCCTCTGTGCTATTTAGGTCATCGGAGCTTGATACTATGAAGACAAACAGCCAATTTGCCGTACGACTCGGAGGCCTCCTCCTCATCACTTCCATTGGCCTTTCCGTCACAGGCTGCGCCAATGTTGAACCCCGTTATAAGCCGCAGCAAGTCGGTGCCCTGCAGGACAATAGCACTGTAAATGGCATTGAAGTCACCCTGATCCCCGATCGGTTCAAAGCGAAGATCGGCGACATCGTAACATTCTCTGTCAAAATTAAGAATGTGGGAAACGAGGGGGTCTGGATCCCGAAGGAACCCGACATCCTGATGACCTGGGTATACCCCGATGGCAAGCGGGATAACTTCGTCAATGACTTCGACCAGACAGGTCGCTATCGGGGCGATTCCTTCCTGCTGCCTCCCGGCCAGGAGAAGATATTCCAGTCCGCCATCACCACCTACTACTTCAACCGCGGCGGAATCACCGAATTCCGCGCGAAGGTCAATATGTCGGGCCGAATGGCCCAGGCGACGAGCCAGCCCACATGGGATCGCGAAATCGCCTCAAACGGCTTCGGGGTTATGTTCGAAAACTGAGCTGCAGAACGCGCCAGCCACGAGGCGGGACGGAAACCATCCCCTTGGAAACCTCCCGCCCATTCTCCCAAAGATCCATCGCCGATGTCTTGATCGCGTGGGTCACTTCGCGATCGCTCGCGTTGAGCAGCACCAGGATCCGGCTCGATCCCAGCCGTCGCTCATACGCGGCCAACCTGTCACTTGCCGTCTTGACCCAGTGAAGCGTACCACGTCGCAACGTTGCTGACTGGGTCCGCAATGCAAACGCCTTCGCGTAGAAGCGGAAAAGTCCCATGTCCGGTGCGCGCTTTCGCGACTTCGTCTTCCCGTTAACCGTCATGGATTCGGCTTCGTACTTGATATCTGACCAGAGCATCGGCTGACGGTCACACGGATCGTTCGCGCCCCACATGCCCACTTCCGTGCCGTAGTAAATCATCGGCGCGCCGAGATACGTCGCCTGGAAGACCGCGATCTGCCGCATGATGTCGTAAGTCTTCCTGGACGGCTTCGTCGTGATCAGGTCCCGCTGCTTGTGAACGCGCGTCAGCTCAAAGTACTGCCCGAAGTCGTGAATCGGCGGAAACGCATTCTCGATCATCGTTGCGATGCGCCCGACGTCATGGGAGTCGGTCAGGTTCTGCAGCACATACGACACGTCTTCGGGATACGTCTTCCGGATCAACTCCATGCCCTTGCGGAAATCGTTTACGGGGATGGCGTTCTTATTCGGTGAGAAGAAGTTCACCGTCGGGAACAGCCACATGTAGTTCATGACGGCATCGAACTCGTCGCCTTTGAGGTAATCCTCCGCCAGCGTAACGATCTCCGCCGTCGTGTAACCTTCGGGATTGAGCTTCTTCACGTGACGACGCCACTGCTTCCAGAACAAGTGCGGAACGCAGAACGCCACGTCCAATCGCCATCCATCCACGCCGTCCGAGGGATCGCCGTCACCATCCGGATCCATCCAGCGCGCAGTGATGTCGAAGATGTACTTGCGAACAGGTCTGGCGAGATTCTCTTCCGTGCGGCCGAATTCCGGCAACGCCTTGTGGCCGAACCAGCCGTCGTAGTCGATCGTCCCGTCCGGATTCCACTTCTTGATTTTGTACCAGTCGCGGTAACGCGACTTGCGACCGTTCTTCAAGATGTCGCGAAACGCAAAGAAGTCGCGCCCGGTGTGATTGAACACGCCGTCGATGATCACGCGCATGCCGCGGCGATGGATATCGGCGACAAGTTCCAGGAAATACCGGTCCGCCTTGGTCCACACCCAGGTCTTCGGGTCCTCGGTTTCACGCGCCTTCGCGATCATCCTGAAGTCGCCATCACGATCAGGCCCGAGCGTCGGGTCGATGTGATGCATGCTCGAGGCGTCGTATTTGTGCAACGACTGCGCGTGGAAAACGGGATTGAGGTAGATCGCGTTGACGCCTAGTTCTTCCAGGTAGTCCAACTTCTCGCGGATTCCGATCAAGTCGCCGCCGTAGCGACGGAGATAGACCGACCGGAAGAAGTCGCCGATCGGCTTCTCCCACTTCGCCTGCTTATACCAGTCACCACCCCAGGGCGTGATCCCCCAACCCTTGATCTCCCGGTCGACACCCATGTCGACCAGCCGTGGATCGTTCTTGCGCGATCCGTTGCGGAATCGCTCCGGGAAGATCTGATACCAGATCGCGTCTTTGGCCCATTCGGGCACACCGGCCAATTGCTTCTTCTTCGCAGGCATACAATCCATCCTTAAAAAGGCTTAGTCGAACGTCACCATCGCAGGCTTGGCAGGGAGCGGCACACCGTCGGCCTGCGCCTGCTCCAACTCCGCCGCTGCGTCTTCGTCATTCCACCAGTACCAGTACGCCGCGCGCTCGTCGCCGTACTTGCCCAGCACCGTGTCAGGCGTGCCGAACTTGTTCCAGTACAGAATGCGCGAGTAGTTGAGATTCCAGAGCAGGACATACGGTTGGGCCGCGTAGACGATTCCGTCGATCTCGCGGATGATCTCGTTGCGGGCCTGCAGGTCGAAAATCGTCTTCTGCTTCTCGATCAATGCATCCACGCGTTCATCCTTGAATCCGGTCACGTTCTGCCCCGCCGTGCGGTCCGCTTCCTTCGAAGACCACATCGATTCCGGATCGCGCCAGACGCTCCCGCCCCACGCGGCCCACGTCATGTCGTAGTTGAACTCGTCCATGTCCTTGAGCCACGCCGCCCAGTCCTTCTGGTTGATCGACATCTCGATGCCGACGTCCTTCAAGTCCTCTTTGTAGATGACAAGGAACTTGTCGCTGTTCGAATCGCGCGTCAGGAATTCGAACGTGAACGGTTTTCCATCCTTTTCGAGAATCCCTGTTGATTCATTGGCCACCCACCCCGCTTCCTTCAGGAGCGCACGCGCCTTCTCCTTGTCGAACGTAATCAGCGGATTCGGACACGGATGCTCCGCATCATAGAGATCCTCATAGAAGGACCGGTGCAGGAAATACTGGTTGTGCATCAAGGTCTCGTTCATCCGTTCACGGTTCAGCAGGTGCGCCATGGCCTGACGCACGCGCAGGTCGTCAAAGGGCGACTTGCGAGCGTTCATGGCGAAGCCCTGGAACCCGACCGGGTTGTAGTTCTGCACCTTCTGTTTGACGATCCAGTTGCGATCAAAGCGCTCGCCCGTGGCCAGCGAAACCCACAAGTGCGCCTTGTGCACGGGATAATAGTCGAGCAACCCCTTCTTGAAGGCCTCGAACGCGTTGTCGTCCTGCTCGTAGAACATGAACTTCAAGGTCTGGAAATTCGCAGTGCCTTCGGTCCGTTTCGATTCACGGTTCCACCAGTCGTCCCGGCGTTCGAGTTTTGCGTAGATGCCTTCCTTGATCTCGCCCAGGCGATACCGGCCTGACACCACGGGGAACTCGAAGTTGATCTTGTTGAAGTCCTGGCCTTCATACGCGTGCTTCGGGAGGATCTGCAGGAAGCCCACGGACAGAAGGTTCTTCCAATGCGCCTCGCGGGCTTGAAACCGGATCGTGTGATCATCCACGACCTCAGGCTCAGCGAAGCGTTCGAGATCGATCTTGTGAGGCCCGGTCATGTTCTCCGGCTTCAAAATCGTCTGCCACGTCCAGAGGACATCGTGCGCCGTCATCGGCTGCCCGTCGCTCCATGCGGCCTTCGCGTTGATCTTGAACGTGTACGTCATCTTGTCGTCGGAAATCGTCCACGATTCCGCGACTCCGGGTTCCAGCGCGAGCGTGACGGGGTCCTGTGACAGCAGCGTCTCGTACATCGCGCCGAACAGCTCCGACGAAAACACGTTCAGGTCGAGGTAGTAGTTGAAGCTCTTGGGGTAAGGCCCGACGTAGACCGTAAACGCGCCACCCACGACCGCATCGGGACTGGCGAGCGGATTCGGACGATCCTGCCAATCGGCGGCGGGGAATGATTCTTCTGCAGCCTGCGCCATCGCGGCGCATAGCGTGAACACGGCAAGAGACCTCTTCAGCATGACCTTCTCCCTATCGACGTTCCTGTCGCAGCCTCGGGTCGAGCGCGTCGCGAAGCGCATCGCCGAGGACGTTGAACGATACCACAACAGCGAACACCGCGAGCGTGACAAATGTCAATTCCCACCAGACGCCGTGCCACAACCGGAACCGGGCGCTGTTGATCATCAGTCCCCACGACGGCTCGCCCTGCACGCCGATCCCGAGGAAGCTCATAAACACTTCCGTGCCGATCGCCGCAGGGAAACGGAGCGTGAAGGCCACGATGATGACGTGAAAGATGTTGGGCAGGATGTGACGAAGCAGGATGCGCGCGTGACTGAAACCAAGCGCCCGCGCAGCAAGCACGTACTCGCGCTCCCGATGCTTCATGACCTCGCCCCGCACGACGCGGCAAACCCCGACCCACGTCGTCAGTCCAATGCCCAGGTAGATTCCCAACAACCCCTTCCCCACAACCATCGCAATCGCGAGGATGAACAGGAGCCCGGGAATGGATGCGAAGGTCGAGTAGAGCCAGACTATAAAATCATCCACGCGGCCGCGAAAGTAGCCTGCCAGTGCGCCGAGGATGAGACCGATCGGGATGGCGATGAGCGATGTGATGACGCCTACGCGGAACGCGATGCGGGCGCCCTGCAGCAGGCGCTGGCCGACATCGCGTCCGAGACCGTCCGTCCCCATCGGATGCGACAAGCTGGGCGCTTCGTACCGATGATCAAGATCCTGCGCCTGGTAGGCCGGCGTCGTGTCCTTCACCTGGTGCCACTGGTACACGACCTCGCCATACAGCGCGCAAAGGGAGTAGATGACAACCACCAGCAAGCTGGCCATGGCAATGCGGTCACCCCGCAACCGCACCCACGCATCGCTCCAGAGCGTGCTGCTCATGACAGCCTCACTCTCGGGTCGACCCAAGAGTACATCAGGTCGGTCAGCAGGTTCACAACGAGGTACAGGACCGACCCCACGAGCACGACCGCGCGGACGACATCGACATCCGACGAGTTGATCGCGTTCACGCTCAAGTAGCCCAGCCCGGGAATGCCAAAGAAGCTCTCCAGCAGAAGGCTGCCCGTGTAGAGGTACGGCAACGAAAGGGAAACGTTCGTCACAATCGGGATCATCGCGTTCGGCAGGACATGGCGCAGCAGGACCTGGACAGGTCCAAGCCCCTTGGCGTAGGCCGTACGCACGTAGTCCTTGTACATCTCATCCAGCATTACCGTGCGATAGAAGCGGACGTTGCTGCCCAGCCCGCTGAACACGCCGATCAGTACGGGCAGCAAGAGATACGACCACGATGCAAAGCCCCACACGGGAAACCAGCCGAGCCGATACGCGAACACATACTGGCCCGCGATGATCCACACGATGTAGTTCACGCTCATCAGCGCCACGCACCCGAGCAGCAGCACACGATCCGGCCAGTGTCCGCGGAAATACGCGCAGACCAACGCGAGGCCGATGCTCAGGATCGTTTCGAGGACGAGGATCGGAACCGTCAGCATGAGCGTGGGACCAATCCCCTCCCACAACATAAGACGCACCGGCTGATTCGTCGTGCTCGACACACCGAGGTCAAACCGGAGGACCTGAAGCAGGAAATGCACAAACTGGGAGTCGAGCACATGCGCCGTGCGTCGACGCAACTGAATCGACGAAACACTCACCGGTTCACCCACTACGAGGAGCGACAATTCGCCCTGCCCGCCGCGAACCGTCGCAGTTCCCTCCGTAGAAAGCGGAACTGCGTTTGTGCCCTGGCGCAGCTGGAGTGCACCCTTTGCCTTGATCCGGATTTCATACGTTCCGGGACGTAGCGGGAAAGCGAGCGGCACCACGGTCTCACCCGGTGCGATGAGAACATCCGACCTATCCGTCCTATAGGTCACATTGGATAGGCCGCCCCAACGACCAGCCGTCGTGGCAAAGTCCGAATCCGCCAGCGCGCGCGTCCGTGTCCAGTGGCCAAAGAACAGCGGCTTGTTGAAGCCGCGCTGCTCGTCAAAGTCTTCCAATGTTTGCGCCGACGCCTTTTCGCCCAGCGTCATCGAGGCCGGGCTGCCGCCGACCAGGTTGAAGAGCAGGAAGGTGATGACCAGGATGCCCAGCAGCGTGGGAATCATGTGGAAGATCCGGCGCACGAGGAAGCGGATCATGGGCCGCCCCCTTTGCGGTCAATCCGGTAGTACTTCTCCATGCCATATGGGAAATCTGTGGGTTTGAAATTCTTGAAAGCCGACGAGTGCAGGACGTAGGAGATCGGTTGCGAGGTGAAAATCCACGGACAGTCTTCTACTACGACAGCCGCCATCGTCCGATAGAGCTCCGTCCTCTCCGGCGTGTCTTGCATCGAGCGCGCTTTTTCGTAAAGGCGATCAAACACCGGGTTCACGTAGTTGCTGTGATTGGGACCCGGCGAGCTGTTGGCGCCGTAGAAGCACTGGAGGAAATTCTCAGCGTCGGGATAGTCACCTAGCCAGCTCAACGCATAGAGCTGCGCCTGCCGCCGATCCAGCTTGTCGTAGAAGGTCGGACCGTTGTTGAAACTCGTCTGCAGAACCACACCGATCCGGTCGAAGAACGCGGTGACCAACTCCAGGGATTGCCGCGCTTCCGGATCATCCGCGCGGCCGCTCTCAATCGTGACCTGCAGGCGACGTCCCGTCGCAGGATCCTGCCCGCCCGGATAACCCGCCTCGGCAAGCAGCGAACGAGCCTTCTCCACGTTGAATTCATAGGGCGAAGGTGCCGGATCGTAGCCGGGCAGGCCTTCGGGAATCGGACCATTGGGACGGCGAATCCTGTTGTTATAGAACTTCTCCCACGCTTTCGACTCGAACGCGCAGGACAAGGCCTGGCGAAGCTTCTTGTTCGTGCCGACAACGGGGTCGTCCATGTTGAAGCCGATATAGCCAATGCGCAGCGTCGGCATGCTATGGAGTTGGACGCCCTGCTGGACGAGCGAGTCGACCAGCTTTCCATCGCCCGTCATCACAACGTCCCAGTTGTCGCGGGAGATTTCGGAGCCGTCGATTTGCCCGGTCAGGAAGAGCAGCCACTTCGTCGTCGTGTCGGCAACAATGTAATCGACGATGCGGTCGATGAACGGAATCTGCTTTCCCGCGTCGGCTTCGCCCGCAGCGTCGGGATAGCGTTCGACGCGTCCGGTTTCGCTCCACTTGGGATTCCGCACGAACTCCATCTTGTAGTTCCGGATCCACGACTTCAGGACGTACGGGCCGGAGCCGACGGGATGGTTCACGAAGTCGTCTCCGTAGTGCTCCACGGCCTCGCGCGGGACGGCGGCGGCGTAGTGCATCGCCATGATCCATTGAAGCTGCGGATACGCATCCTTGAGCTGGATCTGCAGCGTATAGCGATCGATGCTTCTTAAGCCCGACACTTCGAAGCCGTAGTCGGTGTTCGCCTCATTCGCAAACCGGTCGCGGAATTCATTCAGTCCGACAATGCGACCATTGAACGCCCACCATCCGCCGGATGCGACCTTGGAATCCGCGACCCGCTTGATCGCATACACAAAGTCATCGGCAATGACCTGCCGCCCCTTGCCGCCAGTGAAGCAAGGATCGTCCTGGAAGTAGATGCCCTGCCGGACCTTGAAGCGGTACGTCAGGCCGTCATCGGAAATCTTCGGCATGCTCTCGGAGAGCAGAGGTACGACGCGATAGGGCCGTGCGAGATAGTCGTATTGAAGAAGGGTCTCGTAGATGCGCGCCACGGCCTGGGCCGATGTGGCGTCGGATGCCTTTGCGGGGTCGAATCCCCGAGTCCTCAGCGTTTCCTGATAAAGAACGGACTCCGCGTCGCTCGACGTAGAAAGCGAATGTCCGCAGCCCGTGAGGGCCGCGGACATTGCGGCAAAAACAACGTATGCGATGGCCGAAGGCCGCAGTCGCATGCCCCGGCCACCCCCTTACGGCGTTACGGCTTCCGGAGCGGTTTCCACAGCGGGTGCGGGCACTGCTGCTGGCGCGGGCTGGTCTTCAAGGCTCGAGCCCGGCATCAGCGTAGGCGCCGCGGCGGCAGGTGCAGACGGCTGTAGAGACGGTTCGGAGGGAGCCGGCGCTTCGGAAGGCGCGGGTGCTTCCATCGGAACGGAGGAAACGCCGAGCTTCTCGTCGATGATCGAACGTGAACCCTGATTCGGGAGAATCATGGCCAGCAGCGTGGTCGTGACGAGGAAGGTGATGGCGAGCGTGATGGTGGACTTCGTCAGGACGTTGCCTGCGCGCGAGCCAAAGAGCGTCTCGCCGACGCCGGCGCCAAACGCCATGCCGAGGCCTTCGCTCTTCGTCTTCTGGAGAAGAATCACACCCACAAGGAGAAAGCAGCAGATCGTCTCCACGGCGATCAAAAGAAACTTCAAGATGACCATATCGTCCGAACCCTTTCCAACCAACTACAGCGCAGCCTTCACGATGTCCACGAACGAGCGGGCCTCAAGGGCCGCGCCACCAATCAAGCCGCCATCGATATCCGGCTGACTGAACAATTCCTTCGCATTCGATGCCTTGACGCTTCCGCCGTACTGGATGCGAATGGATTGGGCGACCGTATCATCGGCCAACTGGGCGATCAACCCGCGAATCAGGGCGTGAACTTCCTGGGCTTGGGCCGTCGTCGCGGTCTTGCCCGTGCCGATCGCCCAAACCGGCTCGTACGCGATGATGCTGTCGACCAGTTCGCGGGCCGAAAGGCCGGCCAGACTGCCGCGGACCTGGGTCGTGACCACGTCGGCGGTCTTCCCCGATTCACGCTCCTGCAGCGTCTCGCCGACGCAAACGATGGGCTTCAAGTTGGATGCGAGGGCGGCCTTCGCCTTCTTGTTCACGATGGCGTCCGTCTCGCCGAAGTACGCCCGGCGTTCGCTGTGGCCGAGGATCACATAGTGGCAGTAGATGTCGCGGAGCATCTCGGCGGAAACTTCACCCGTATATGCGCCGGACTTCTCCCAGTGCATGTTTTGGGCGCCAAGGTCCACATGGGAGCCGGTGATGACATCGCCAACAGCCTTCAGCGCAGTGAACGGAGGGCAGAGCACGATGTCGACATCGCGAAGATCGCCCAGGTCGCGCTTGATGTCGGTGGCCAGCGACACGCCGTCGCCGACGGTTTTGTTCATCTTCCAGTTTCCGGCCACAATCGGTTTGCGCTTCTTCAACATACGTCTCCTACCCCGCCTGCAGGCGGTTACTGAATGAATGGTTCAAACGCCGCTTACGGTGCGTTCGTCAGCGCCGCGACACCGGGAAGCTCCTTGCCTTCAAGGAACTCCAGGCTTGCGCCGCCACCCGTGCTGATGTGCGTGATCTTGTCGGCAAGGCCGCTTTTATTGATCGCAGCGACGCTGTCGCCACCGCCGATGATGCTGATGCACTTGGCATTCGCCACGGCCGTGGCTACGCCCATTGTGCCCTTGGCGAACGGCGCCATCTCGAAGCAGCCCATCGGGCCGTTCCAGACAACAGTGCGGGCTTTGGCAATTTCCGCGGCGAAAAGCTCCGTCGTGCGCGGACCGATGTCGAGCGCCAGCCAGCCGTCCTGGATGCCATCTTCGGCGACGATCTTTGTCTGCGCATTCGCATCGAACTTGTCGGCGATGATGTGGTCCACCGGCAGCAGGAACTTGACCTTCGACGCTGCGGCCTTTTCGAGGATCTCCTTCGCCAGGGGAACCTTGTCCTCTTCAACAAGCGACTTGCCCGTCGGGATGCCCTTGGCGCGGTAGAACGTGTAGGCCATCGCGCCGCCGATCAGGAGCGCGTCAACCTTGGTCAGGAGATTCATGATCACGTTGACCTTGTCGCTGACCTTGGCGCCACCGAGGATCGCCACGAAGGGGCGGTCCGGATTCGCCACGGCCTTGCCGAGGTACGTGATTTCCTTCTCGAGCAGGAATCCTGCCGCGCAGGTCTGGAAAAACTTGTTCACGACGGCCGTTGAACCATGCGAGCGGTGAGCGGCGCCGAACGCGTCATTCACGTACACATCGCCGAGTTCGGAGAGCTGCCGGGCAAATTCTTCCTGCTTCTTCTTCATCTCCGCCTTGGCCGCCTGCTTCTCTCCGGCTGTCGCGGTTTCCGGCAACTTGACCTTGCCCTCTTCTTCCTTATGGAAGCGGAGGTTCTCGAGCAGCAGGATGTGCTGCTCGGGACGCAGATGATCGGCCATCTGCTTCACATCGTCGCCCACGCAATCGGGGGCGAACTGGACGGGGCGACGGATAATGTCGGACAACCGCTCGGCCACAGGCCGCAGCGAGAACTCTGGCTCGAACTTGCCGCCCTTGGGTCGGCCCAGGTGGCTCATCAGCACCACGGAAGCGCCGTGATCGAGGACGTACTTGATCGTCGGAAGAGCCGCGCGGATGCGCGTATCATCGGACACCTTGCCGTTCTCGAGCGGTACGTTGAAGTCCACGCGCATCAACACACGCTTGCCCTTCAACTCAATGTCGCGAACCGTGAGCTTGTTCATCAAGAGTTCCCTTTGCTGACTGACACTATCCGCCGTCCGGAAGTCCTAGGCTTTGCCGTCTTTCGCTGCCATGAGGCGAACGAGATCGACGACGCGGTTGGAATAGCCCCACTCGTTGTCGTACCAGGACACGACCTTGAAGAAGCGCTTCTCGCCCTTCAGGTTGTTCTGGAGCGTAGCGAGCGAGTCGTAGATCGAGGAACGCTCGTCGTGGATGAAGTCGGTCGAAACCAGCTCCTCGTCCGTCACGCCAAGGATGTTCTTGAGATACGTCTGAGAGGCCTTCTTGAGGGCCGCGTCGATCTCCTCGATCGATGTGTCGCGCGTCGTGCGGAACGTGAGGTCAACCACGGAAACCGTGGGCGTCGGGACGCGGAAGGCCATGCCCGTGAGCTTGCCCTTGGTCGCGGGAAGGACTTCACCGACGGCCTTCGCGGCACCCGTCGTGGAGGGAATCACGTTGATCGCGGCAGCGCGTCCACCGCGCCAATCCTTCTTGGAAGGACCATCCACCACCTTCTGTGTGGCCGTGTAGGCATGAATCGTGGTCATGAGACCCGTCTCGATGCCGAAACCTTCCTTAAGGAGAACGTGGACGACCGGCGCGAGGCAGTTCGTCGTGCAGGAGGCGTTGGAGACGATGTGATGCTCGGCCGACTTGTAGTCGTTCTCATTCACACCGATCACGAACGTCTTGACATCACCCTTGCCCGGGGCCGTGATGATGACCTTCTTTGCACCGGCCTGCAGGTGACCCTTCGCCTTCTCGGAGTCGGTGAACAAGCCCGTCGACTCGATGACGTAATCCACACCCAGCTTGCCCCAGGGCAGCTCGGCGGGCGTCTTCGTCGCTGCGACGCAGCGGACCTTGTTGCCGTTGACGACGATGATGTCGTTCTCTTCCTTCGAAGGATCGCTCTTCTCGGTCGAGACCGCGTGCTTGAACTTGCCCTGCACGGAATCGTACTTCATCTGGTACGCGAAGTAGTCGGCATCCGTCGAAACATCGACAACCGCTACGACGTCAATCGTCTTGCCCAGAAGTCCCTGATCGCAGAGCGCCTGGAAAACCATACGGCCGATTCGGCCGAAACCGTTAATGCCCACCTTGATAGCCATGACAAATCAACTCCTGTTGTTGTAACGCTTGATCTTTTGTTTTCTCGAACCGAAATGCCCTTTTCGTACCGATTCAAGAGCCGTGATATGTATATCAGGCAACCCCACAGGTCAACTGTCCACTCCCTGCCCCTTCCCCTGTAAGAATCGTAAGGGAAAAGCCTATTCTGCGTGATTCTCTGAAACTCAGGTTTCAAGTTTCAGGTTTCGCCAGCGCCCCCTGCTCTTGTTTTGCCCCGCCTGCCCCTGTACCTTCTCGCGCCGTGAAGTTGATCGATAAATACCTGCTGCGGACCCTGTTGGTGCCGCTGGTCTACTGCCTGCTGGCGTTCGTGATGATCACGATCGTCTTCGACCTCTTCGATAACCTGCCGGACTTCATCGAGGGCAAGACGCCCATGTTGCTGGTGCTGAAGTACTACCTGATCCTGCTTCCGTCCGTCCTCGTCCGGATCGTGCCCATCTCGCTGCTTTGCGCGGTCTTGTACAGCCTGTACTCCATGACGAGAAGCAACGAACTGACGGCGATGCGGGTAAGCGGCCTCAGCATGTCCCGCCTGATGCTCCCTTTCATTATTGTCGGCTTCTGCATGTCGCTGACCGTCGCAATGATCCATGAATCGGTCGGCCCCAAGGCCGCTTTCTGGTGCAGAAAATTCATCTCGCAGCAGCGCAAGACCGGCCACGGCGTCGATGTCTACCAGGTCTCCAACCTCGCCCTCTCCCGACCCGCGGCCCAGCGCATGTGGTACGTCAACGATTTCAACATGCGCTCGTTTGAGATGAACGGCATCCAGGTCATCCAGCGCCGGCCAGACGGCCGCTCGGAAGAGTACAAGCTCCTTGCCAAGACAGGTCGATGGATCGACGGCCGATGGTGGTTCTCCGAGATCCAGACCCAGAACTACGACGAGTGGGGCAATCCCAAAGGTCCGCCACGTTTTGAGCTCAGTCGTCCGATGAACAACCTCACCGAATCACCCCGCGACTTCCTCAACGAGATCAAGGATCCGGGCCTCGAACCGGAACTCTTCTCCGCGAGGGAACTCTATGCCTACGTCTCCGCGAACCCGGAACGGGAACCGCGCACCCTCGCCCGCATCACCGCAGACCTGCACAGCCGCCTCGCCATGCCCTGGGCCTGCCTGATCGTCACCCTGCTGGGCGTGCCGTTCGGAAACCAGACCGGACGCAAAGGCGCCCTCGTCGGGATCGGCCTCGTTCTCCTGATGTTCCTCGGCTACTACGGCCTGACGCTGATCGGCCTCTGGATGGCTAAGGAATCCATCGTGCCGGCCTGGCTCGGCGGTTGGCTCCCGAACATGACGTTTCTTGGCATCAGCCTGGTCATGGTCTTCCGCATGCGGTGACCGACTCGCAAAGCGACGATTTGACGCCGCACCTTCTGCGCGTATATTGCCTTCAAATCCCGTGAACAAGACGTCCAACGCAGCATGTTGCAAAGAACTGGCAAGGCAGCTACGAAGCCCGCAGAGCGAAAAGGATGACGTATGCGTCGTGCTGGGCCGCGGCAAGAAGGTGAAGCAACCCGGGACCTTCGTCCTATGCCCGATGGGCATGCAGTTCCACTCCCCGGTCGCCATCAAGGATTACACCCTGATGGAATTCAAGCTCGCGGTGAAACCCAAGGGAAAGAAGAAGGCCGAGAACGTCACATGCACGGGTGCCGTGGTTCGCTGTGAGTCGGAGAAGAAGAAGGGGGATTACCGCGTTTGGATCAAGTTCCTCGACCTCGCACCCGAGCAGAGCGAAAAGATCCGCTGCGTCGCCCGCGATGGCAAACACCTCTGCTGCTTCTGCGAGAATTTCTAGCCGTCGCTTCCCCGGTAACGCTCGTCCAAACGCTCCTTCGCAGTTCCCGGCCGCGGAAATTCCGCCGCATACTTCTCAATCCACTCCATCGCCGCCTGCTCGCTCGAGAGCGTTCGCCCCTCCCGCTCAAGCACCTCTCGCTTGTAGTGCTCGATATGGCAGACCTGCTCCACCATGCGCGCACGGAACACATCGCGCGGATGGAGAAACTCCACGCCGATTTCATAGAAGGCTCCGCGATCCGCCGACCACACGACGATGCCCGTGGACTCAAACGTGGGACGTACCAGTGGAATGCGAATCTTCACCAGGGTTCCACCAGGGAGATCGATGCGGGACTTAAAACGAAGCCCACCCTCGCTGATATCGGTGAGATACTCCTTTTGAACGGACACGAGGGAGGCTAGCTCGACCTCGATGGCAATGTCGGCAGGATGGCGAATGAATCGCCTGAGCTCCGGACTGTCCACATCTGGCTCCACCCGTGACACGCTGAAGACCCTAGCACAGGGACGACGCGGTGACGAGCTTCGTGCTTATGCGTTTCCACGGAATCATGTAATATCCTCGTATGTCGTCTTTTGACCCCAGCAAGTCGGATCACGCGCACGTCTGGCATCCCTATACGCGGCGCTCGACGCTGACGGACACACCGCCACCGATGATCGTCCAGGGCGATGGGTGCTACCTTGTCGCCGACGACGGCCGACGCTATTTCGACGCGATCTCCTCCTGGTGGTGCTGCGCTCTCGGGCACAGCCATCCCGCACTCGTCTCCGCCATCCGCAGGCAAGCCGAAACCCTGCAACACAGCATCCTCGGCAACCTCTCCCACCCGGATGCTGCGCGACTCGCCGCGCGGCTCGCTCGCCTTATGCCGACACCGGATCGACACGTGTTGTTCGCAAGCGACGGATCAAGCGCGGTCGAACAGGCACTCAAGATCGCGCTGCAATACTTCGCGAACACTGGTGTAACGGGGCGAACTCGCTTTGCCTGCATCCGCGATGCCTACCACGGCGACACGCTCGGCGCGATGTCGGTCGGCTACCTCGACCAATTTCACCAGCCCTTCAAATCCGTCCTCGCTCCCGTCGTGTCCATGCCCTTCCCATCAACCTTCGAGGAGACGCGGCGAACGCTCGACCCCGTGAAGGAATCGCTCGCCGCTGTCATCGTGGAACCCCTCTGCCTCGGCGCGGCAGGAATGAAGATGTATCCGGCAACGTGGCTCAGCGACCTCGCCGCATGGTGCAAGGCATCCGGCACTCTGCTCATCGTCGATGAAATCGCCATGGGATTCGGACGGACCGGCACGATGTTCGCGTTCGAGAAGGCCGGCATTGATCCCGATCTCGTCTGTGTCGGCAAAGCGCTCTCCGGCGGCTACCTCCCGATCAGTGCCACCATTGCCAAGGATACCATCTATCAAACGTTCGACGACAGCCACACCCTGCAACATGGTCACACATTTTGCGGGAATCCCATCGCTTGCTCAGCGGCCCTCGCCGCCTTGGACGAATTCGCGAAGCCCGGCTTCCTCGAATCCGTCCAGGAACGCGCTCGCGTCCTGCAGGAAATTCTATCCCCGCTGGCCGCCATTCCCCGCGTGAAGGAGGTTCGGTGCCTTGGCATGATCGCCGCGATCGAGCTGAACGACGAAAGATCCGCTGACGGGGTGGCGCTTCCTCATCGAATCCGCAAAGCACTCCTGGACAACGGCATCCTGCTCCGCCCCCTCGGGAACGTCATCTACCTCATGCCCCCGCTAAACACGCCGGTCGATGATCTCCGCCGCGTAGCCGGCGAAGTCGCATCGGCCATCCGAAACACGAGGTAACCGCGAAACTCAATTCGTGGTATCTTCCCAGCGGTGTTGCATGAC
Organism: uncultured Verrucomicrobiota bacterium; assembly: GCA_964503335.1. Lineage (GTDB taxonomy): Bacteria > Verrucomicrobiota > Kiritimatiellia > CAIVKH01 > CAIVKH01 > CAZCZZ01. Next base: position 15,502 of record CAZCZZ010000038.1, on the reverse strand, counting down.
CAAGGCTTGGGGTTACATAGGGGTGATCGCCCTGCTCATCGCGGCGATCTTGGGGGGGCTCAGGGGGTCGCTCGAAAGCCCGCCGATTGAGATCTCGCAGAAAGGTCGGACCGATCCGTCGGATCAGTCCGATCGGCATGATCCGGCAGTTCCCCCACTGCTCGCGCAAGCCACTCTTCTCCGCGAGGAGCGTTCAGTCACCCATGCCGGAACAGTCACGACCCGCCGCCTCCTCGCCTCCGACTTCAAATACCCCCTGCTCGCGACCGAAGAATCCCGCGGTCGCACGATCGCGCTGGTGGCCGACCACATCGTCGTCCGCCTAAAGCCCGGCGCTTCGGAGTCGGACCTGCGCACGATCAACGCGAAGCACGGCGGCGTCATCCTGCGCCGCCTGCCCCTCTCCGACGTATACCTTGTGCGCTTCGCCCAAGCCGATCTTCAGACCGTTCGTCGCGCAGTCGCAGCCTATATGGCCGAGACCGCGGTCGTGTCGCTGGCCGAACCGGACTACATCGTGCATACCACCGAGATCATTCCAAATGATCCCGAGTTCACGCAGCTCTACGGACTCCATAACACCGGACAATCAGGCGGCACGGCCGATGCGGACATTGATGCGCCGGAGGCCTGGAGCGTGACAACGGGGTCTTCGTCCGTCGTGGTCGGCGTGCTCGACACCGGGATCGATCTCACGCACCCGGATCTTGTCGCAAACCTATGGACCAACCCGGGCGAGATTCCGGACGACCTGACCGACAACGACAACAACGGCCTCATTGACGACGTGTACGGGTGGGATTTCTACGGCAACGATGGCAATCCGCAGGACGACAACAGCCACGGCACCCACGTCTCAGGAACCATCGCCGCATCGGGCAACAACAGCACCGGTATCGTCGGCGTGTGCTGGAGTGCGCGACTCATCGCGCTCAAGTTCCTCGGCGCCGCCGGCAGCGGGTCCACATCCGACGCCGCGGAGGCCCTGCACTACGTCGCGGCTTTGAAGCGCAACGGTGTGGCCAACGTCAGGCTGACAAGTAACAGTTGGGGAGGCGGCGGGCCTTCGCAATTCCTGCAGGACGCCATCGGCGAAAACGCCGAGGAAGATATCCTCTTCATCGCGGCCGCAGGAAACGATGCAGCAGACGCCGATGCGCAGGCGTTTCATCCATCCGGCTTCACCAACGCGAACATCATCGCCGTCGCTTCCACGGATCGAAACGACAACCTCTCCCCGTTCTCCAATTACGGCGCAACCAGCGTCGACCTCGCGGCGCCCGGCTCAGCCATCTACAGCGCCATTCCCGGAGGCGGCTACGGCATCAAGAGCGGCACGTCGATGGCGACGCCGCACGTCGCGGGAGCCGCCGCGCTCATGCTAGCGCTGGCTTCCGGAACATCCTCCCTCGATATCAAGGACGCTCTCCTCGCAGGTGTGGACCCGAAGGCGTCGCTCACGGGCAAGACGATCACTGGCGGACGCCTCAACGCGCTGGGCGCACTGCAAGGGCTCGGCATGCGTGTCCGAGCAACGATTCCGGGCTCAGGTTCTTCTGTTGCGGCACCGCCCACAAATGTCGTGGTCGCCTTCACGCATCCTTTTGATGCCTCATCCATTGACGCGTTTGATTGCCTGCTCAACGGGGTTCCTGCGAATTCATTCTCAACCACCGATGCTGTCACCGTCCGTTTCGACTTCTCCCCGTCTCCCGTCACCAACCAGGGATCTCAAACGCTGTTCGTGCCGGACGGGGCGGTCCTGCGACTTGATCAGCCGCAGTCCAATCGTCCATACAGCGCATCGTTCCTTTACGACGCTGTCCCGATGGTCGTTGTGACGAGCGAGCCGGCAAGTGCCTCCACCGTCACGCTGCCTCTCGAACACGTCACGCTTCACTTCAACGAAGCCGTCGATCCGTCATCCATCGGCCTGCTCGACTTCGCGATCAGCCAGGGCTCCGTCACAAGCGCTGTTGCCCTCGATGCGTTTACGGTCCGGTATTTCCTGCGTAACGTTTCCCAGGAAGGCACGATCTCCGCGAAACTGCAGACAGGCGCATTGAAGGACGCCTTCGGAAATCCCTGTGAACCCGCCGAGTTTTCGTGGAACGGCGATTTCGCACTGGGCACGTTCCCGACACCCCTGTCCCCTGTCGTCCCCCTCGGGGGCATGCTGTACGAAGGATCCAGGTCAGCCGTGCTCACGAGCGGTGACGAGGACGCCTTTACGTTGCCGCTGCTCGCCGGACAAACCGCGACCGTGTTGGTCGAACCATCGACGGGGCTTTGGATACGCGCAGTTTTCGGTGGCGTCTCGAATGATGCTCCTGCTGCGGGAGCGTCCGTTCTGCTCCAATCCGTCCCGGTCACCACATCCGGCCTCTATCAGATCCACCTCACCGCGTTGAACGGCTCATCCGGTTCATACATCACGCGCGTATTCCTCAATGCCCTGCTGGAGGAAGAGCACCGCGGATCGGGCGGCAACAATTCGGCGGCGACTGCCGAGTCCCTCGACACGGGCTTTCTCTCGCTCGGCACAGGCGCGGCGGCACGCGTGGCCGTTGTTGGCTCCATCCAATCCACGGGAACGCAGGTCATCGCCACGGAGGACTTCGAGAATCACACGTGGGGCGGCGCGTGGACCTCCTACTCGTCACGCGCAGCCGGGCGCGTGATGATCGACAGCAATACGCCTGCGGCCAGCGGTTCGAAGTTCCTCCGCTTCGACAACACCGACGGATCAAACACGTTGAACGAGGCGGAATGGGTCGTGAACCTCGGCGATGTGAATGAAGCGCAGCTTCGCTTCCGACACGCGCAGTGGAACGACGAACTCAACATCTGGCTGACGCAGCGCTTCAACGACCATCGCAACGGCGATGCGATCTCGATCTCCGACAAAGGCGGCGCGTGGCACCAGGTCTGGTATCCGCCTTTCCGCCAGACCGTCGGCCAGTGGCAGACCTACACCATCGATCTTGGCTCCAACGCAGCAGCAGCGCGCATGGCGCTGACTCCGGAACTCAGGCTCCGCTTCCAGCAGTACGACAACCAGGAATTTCCCTCGGACGGCACGGGCTTCGACCTGCTCGAAATCCTCGCGCCGCTGCCCACGGAGGACTGGTTTGCGTTCTCCGCCGTTGCCGGCGAGCGCATCGGCATCCTCCTCACGCCCCACGCGAACGCGCGGCTTGAGGTATCGCTACTCGACGCGTCGAATGCCGTGTTTCGAACGGGCAACGCATTGGAGGACGGCTCCGGCGAAGTGTTGCACGACGTGCTGATTCCCAAAGCGGGAATGTGGCGCGTCCGCATCAAGGGCGGTGGCCATGTTGACTACACCCTCCTCGTCACGCGCAATGCGCAGGCTGCGGTCGAACCCGACAACGGCCAGGCCGCCGCGCCGGACATCACGAGCACCGGCTTCGCGTTCGGCGACCTGAGCAACGAGGGCGTGCTCTATGCCTACGAGGCGCCGTCCATCTATCTCGGAAGCATCCTGCGGATCGATCCCGCCACGCTGTCGATACGCCGTGCTTTCACCGCCCCGCACCACAGCGGCGCAGCCTACGAAGCGCTGGTCGGTGAAATGGCGTTCGATGGCGAGTGGATCTGGTACGTCGGCGGCAGGGACAGCAACGGTGTCCAGCGCGTGTTCAAGGTCGATCCGCAAACGGGCAATGCCGTGGCGTCGTTCGACGTCAATATGCCGTCCGCACTCAAGGGCCTGGCCAGCCTCAACGGCGAGCTCTTCCTCGGGACGCAGCAACACACCATCGAAGTCTACAATCGAAACACCTTCGCGTGGCTGCGGAGCCTCCCCGACAACCTTCCCGGCTGGCTCACCGGCCTTGAAGGCAGTCCCGCCACGACCAGCGTGTTCGCCACGGCGAAGGCCGACACGCTCTACCGGCTCAATCCCCAGGGCGGCGCGATCCTGCAACAGAAGCTCATGTCGCCTCGACCGGATGGCGTCGAGGTGTCCCTTGGCCTCGCAGGTGGCGAGGCGTTCATCGGCAATTGGGGCGGCGACGATCCCCTGCTCGTCCTGCGCACGGACACGCTCGATCTTGTTCGAAAGCCCGCGTGGGATGGATCACCCTTCGGCGGATTCGGCGGCGTGGACGGCGGAGCTCCCGCGGACGATGTTCTCCTGAATGTCGTCGCAGGGGATGCGCTCGACATAAAGACCGGAACGCCGGGACGAGGGACGAACAGCCCCGTGGTCAATGCACTGGACCCGGTGCTTCAGCTCTATGGTCCAACGGGCTCCCTGCTCGCGACCGACGACAACAGCGGCGGTGACGGGGTCAATGCGCGCGCGCTTCACACCGCGACAGTGTCCGGGATCTACCGCGTCCGCATTCAGGGCGCGAATGGCACTGCGGGCCCATACATCCTCTCTGCGACAGGCGCCACAGGTGCGCCACTCGAGCCACAGATCTCCATGCAGACGCCGCCGGATGTGCAGATCGCCTGCGGATCGGATTCGAGTCCCGCCGCAACCGGCTCGGCGACTGCCGCAGCGGACTGCGGGACACCGATAGTAAGCTACACGGACACCCTGGTGTCCGGCGGCTGCTCCTCCGCCTTCGCCATCCACCGGGAATGGAGCGCGACGGATTCATGCGGCGGCGAAGTCCTGGCGACGCAAGTCATCACCGTCGTGGACCTCGTTCCCCCGCTGCTGGCTGTACCGCCGGACGTAACCGTGACATGGGGATCGTCTCTGGGCGCGTCGGCCCTAGGCAACGCGACGGCGACGGATGCCTGCGCGTCGGTGGTGTCCGTGTGGCATGCCGATGAGATTCAGGATGCGATCAACACCACGGCCCGCGTTGTCCGAACCTGGTTTGCCGAAGACGCGTGCGGCAACGTGGCTTCACTTGCCCAGTGGATCACTGTGACCAACGCGTGGCCCCCTGAAATGACCCCCGAGCCGTCCTTCACGCTGGGCGCGGAGAACACCGTGACATGGACCAGCGCCGTGCCGGCGGATGCTTTCATGGTCGAGCGCGCGGAGGATCCGACGTTCTCGGATGCCCTGCAATCCGCGTGGTCAGTTCAGAATTCACACACCTTCACCAACCTCGACGATGGTGCCCTCTATTTCTTCCGCGCCCGGGGCGTGCTCACATCGGCGTCGGAACATGTGGAGACCGAATGGTCGCAGACGGTCGCATCGCGACAGCTTTCTGCGCAGGGAGACTACGACAGCGACCAGGTGCTGAACGGCGATGAAGCCGTCGCCGGAACCGACCCCCTCGACGCTTCATCCACATTCGAACTGCTCGACCTGGTTCTGAACGGCGCACAGCTTGAAGTGGTGTGGAGCGGCGGAACGGGCATCGTGCAGCACATCGAGTCGGCTTCGTCGCCTGATGCAACGTGGAATGCGTTCCATACCAATGAACCGGCTTTGACGACGAATGCACTGCTCATTCCCGCACAGGATCAGCCTGAAGGATATTTCCGCGTGCGGGCGATCCGGGAATAGAGAAGAACGGCGTGGGGTCACGCCGTCTCCATGACCTACTTGCCGTATTTGCGGATCGAGGCCTTGACGATTCCACCGATGACGAGCGACTGGCGCGGCCGGATCGGGATAAAATTCTTGTTCGCCGGTTCCAGGACAACGCCTTGTTTGTCGTGCCGGATGTATTTCAAGGTCCACTCGCCGTCCACCTGTGCGACGACGATATCGCCGGACTTCGGCGTGCCGCCGCGCTCCACGAGGAGGATGTCGCCGGGCAGGATGCCTGCATCGATCATCGATTCACCGCTGACCGTGAGCATGAAGGTCGCATCGGGTTTGCGGACGAGAAACTCGTCGAGGCTCAGGATATCGACCAGTTCCTCTTCAGCCGGCGACGGAAACCCCGCCTGCACCGTGCCAAGCATCTTGATCGGGCCCGTCAGCTTGCTCGTCGCCGCAATCTTTCCGTTCTCGCTCTTGTAGACATAGCCCGCATCGATCAGCTTCGTGAGCAGGCCATGGACGGCGTTCTTCGACTTGTACTTGAACACATCCAGCATCTCGAGGTAGCCGGGCACGCGCCCCTCCACCCGCACAAAGCGACGAAGCCGTCGCAGCTGCTTCTCCACATCCGTTTTCCGCGGCATAAAGTGATTCTCCCTGAGTGATTGGATAGTATTGGAACCGGCGTTCAGATTCAAGTCCTTAACCACGGACTGGACTCGGACAAGTGACAAGTGACAAGTGACAAAGGACAAAGGACAATAGACGTCCTCGTTTGCCGTCCGACCGTGTTGTGGTATCGTGC
>CAZCZZ010000038.1:0-9112 GCA_964503335.1 uncultured Verrucomicrobiota bacterium | reverse complement strand
GACAAAGGACAATAGACGTCCTCGTTTGCCGTCCGACCGTGTTGTGGTATCGTGCGCAACTCAAAAGACGGGGAGCACCTTGTGACAAAACACGGATTTACGCTGGTTCGGTCGGAAGTAGTGTCGGAATACAACGCGACGGCGGATCTTTACCGCCATGACAAGACGGGCGCAGAGCTTCTTTCCATCCGCTGCGACGACGAGAACAAGGTCTTCGGCATTACCTTCCGCACGCCCCCGTCCGACTCCACCGGCGTGGCCCACATCCTCGAACACTCCGTCCTGTGCGGATCCAAGAAATATCCCGTGAAGGAGCCGTTCGTCGAATTGCTCAAGGGCTCGCTCCAGACCTTCCTGAATGCCTTCACCTACCCCGACAAGACCTGCTATCCCGTCGCCAGCCAGAACCTGCAGGACTTCTACAACCTCGTCGACGTGTACCTCGACGCCGTGCTGTATCCGCTCCTCACAAAGCACACCCACGCGCAGGAGGCCTGGCATTACGAGATCGAGAATCCTGCCGATCCGCTCGTCTTCAAAGGCGTCGTGTTCAATGAAATGAAGGGCGTCTATTCTTCGCCCGACAGTGCCCTCGCCCAGTGGGCGCAGGAATCCGTGTTTCCGGATATCACCTACGGACTCGATTACGGCGGCGACCCGGCGCACATCCCCGACCTGACCTACGAAGCGCTCAAGGGCTTCCACGACCAGTACTATCACCCTTCCAACTCGCGGATCTGGTTCTATGGCGATGACGATCCCGAAAAGCGGTTGGAGATCCTGAACGCGTGGCTTTCCGCGTTCGAGAAGAACCCGGTGGACTCACGTATCCCGCCGCAAAAACGACTCAATGCGCCGCGTGAGGTGACGCGCCTGTATCACTCGCCCGACGCCGATGCGAAGTCGTTCTATGTCCGCAGCTGGCTCCTGAACGATGCGACGGACACCACCCTCGGCCTCGCCTTCGACATCTTGAATCACATCCTCGTCGGCACGCCCGCTTCGCCGCTTCGCAAGGCCTTGATTGATTCCGGCATCGGCGAGGACATCGCCGGCATCGGCCTCGAAAACCAGCTCCGCCAGTTCTATTTCTCGACGGGTCTGAAAGGCATCGACGCCGCGCACGCGCCGCGCGTCGCGGAAGTCATCACAACCACATTGGAAGAACTGGCAACCAATGGCATCGACGAAAAGACCGTCGAGGCAGCCCTGAACACGGTCGAATTCCGCCTGCGCGAGAACAATACGGGCAATTATCCTCGCGGGTTGTCGCTCATGGTTCGCTCGCTGGCCGTCTGGCTCTACGAGGGCGATCCGATTGCCGCGATCCGCTTTGAAGCGTCGATGAAAGAGATCCGCGAGAAGGCCTCGGATGGATTCTTTGAAGCGCTCATCCGCGAGCACCTCATCGCCAACAAGCACCGCGTAGGGTTCCTGCTCAAGCCGTCACCCGATGTCGGACCGGAGCTCGAGGCGAAGGAGAAGAAGCGACTCGCCGACGCCAAGGCCTCGATGTCCCCCGCGCAGATCGAAGCAATGATCCGCGAGACGGCCGAGCTCAAACGATTGCAGGTTCTTCCCGACCCACCCGAGGCGCTGAAGCTTCTGCCGATGCTGAAGCGCAAGGACTTGAGTCCCGACATCAAGACCATCCCGCTGGACGTCACGGAGATCGCAGGCACGCGGACGCTGTATCACGACATTTTCACGCAGAACCTGATCTACCTCGATATCGGTTTCGACCTGCAGGTGCTGCCGCAGCGGCTGCTTTCGTACGTGCCGCTGCTGGGCCGTGCCCTCATCGACATGGGCACACAGGCTGAGGACTACGTCGCCCTGTCCCAGCGGATTGGAAGTCGCACCGGCGGCATCACGCCCACGCCGTACACCTCCGCCAGCCGCGTGTCGCCGCGAGGCCCGACATGGCTTTTCCTCCGCGGCAAGGCGATGGCCACACAGGGACAGGATCTTTGCAGCATCCTCGGCGAGATCCTGCTGCTGCCGAAACTGGATCAGCGCGACCGCTTCAAGCAGATCGTGCTCGAAGAGAAATCGATGCAGGAAGCGCACCTTGTCCCGTCGGGCCATAGCGTCGTCAACACGCGCATTCGCGGCCTCTTTAATCCGGCCGACGCTGCAGCCGAGCAGATGAAGGGCGCGAGCTACCTGCTGTTCCTCCGCGAGCTGGCTGATCGCCTCGAAAACAACTGGAGCAGCGTGCGCGGCGACCTCGATCGCCTGCACCGGCTGCTTGTGAACAGGAAGGCGATGATTGCGAATGTGACAACGGACGCCGCGACGTGGGCTTCCTTCCGGCCCGCCCTCGCATCGCTTCTCCAGAAGCTGCCCGATGCACCGCTGCGAACCGAAGCGTGGGAACTCGGCCAACCGGCCACGGTCGCAGAAGGACTTTCGGCGCCGACTCAGGTGAATTACGTCGGGCTCGGTGGCGTGCTTTTCGCGGAGCCGGACGGCTTTGACGGGTCGGCCCTCGTCGTCTCGCGCTACCTCCGCTCGTCCTACCTCTGGGAACGGGTCCGCGTGCAAGGCGGCGCATACGGCGGGTTCAGCTTCTTCGACTACCGTTCAGGCCTTCTCTCGTTTGTGTCGTACCGCGATCCGAATGTCGGCAAGACGCTCGACGCCTACCGCGCGATCCCGGCGTATCTGCGGGAGCTTGAGCTGTCGGACGACGAACTCACGAAAGCGATCATCGGCGCCATCGGCGACCTCGACGCGCATCAACTCCCTGACACCAAGGGTTTCACCAGCATGACCCGTTGGCTCTGCGGCGACGACGACACGTTCCGCCAGAAGCTCCGCGACCAGGTCCTCGGCACCACTCCCGCAGCCTTCAAGACCTTCGCCGACGGCACCGACGCCATGCTCGCGAAAGCGTCCACGGTCATCCTCGGCAGCGAGAAGGCCCTCGCCGACCAGGGCGGCCTGTCTATCAAGAAGGTGATGTAGAGCGGCCCCGGCGGACCGCCTTCGTTTCCAGCCGAACTGGAGGGTATCGGCTAGCCCGAACATGGCATGGTACTCCATGCCATGTTCGCCCTTTGGGCCGTGATGGATGCGGCTCTGCCGCATCCAAACGGGGCGTCACCACGTTCGATTTGGCGCGTAGCAACGCGCCAAATCGTCACGTCTTTTGGTCACGGAACTTGCGGTGCAAGTTGCCGTGCCAAAAGCGCATATTGCATCGCACTCAAAAAGTGCGATGCAATATGCGGGCTAGAGGTTGATGATGCAGTCGACCGTGATGCGGTCCTTCATCAGGCTGTCTTCTTCATCGGTCAGAGGAAATTCATACGCCGCGCCGAGCGTTGCGTAGGGGCAGACCTCGAAGCGGGCGCCGAGGGCGAGCGATACGAAATCGGCATTGTCGTCCGCATTCGCCGCGCCGAAGTTCACGAGATCGCCGGCTTCGAACTGTGCGATCGAGGGCACGCCGCCGTCGGCATGAACATCGAAGCGCTTTCCGCCGTCGCCCGGATCCGTCACGCGCATGTGGTTGAGCTCGATGACGGGGAAGAAGCCGGGGGCCACTTCGTAGGAGACATGCCAGCTGTCGTAGAGTGACGCGCTGCGTTCATCGTCCAGCGGCAGGATATAGCCGATCGTGCCCTGAACCTGCAGCTTTCCGAGCTTCTTCGCCGCCGCGACCGCAGGGTCGAAGGCGCCGTCGCCATTCCCCTGCCACACCTCATCGTCGCCGATGGGCAGCTCGACCACGCCCTTCACGCTGGCGACTGTGTCCGTGGTTCGATAGAAGACGTACTTCAGTCCGGCCGCAAGATCCGCCCAGCCATCTTCCGTCGAGAGCGTTTCGTCGGGATTGAAGTCAATGTAGCCGTCCTTGACCGCGATGAGGGACAGGTCGGGCTGGAAGGCATACTCAAGCTGGACCGCATAGACCTGGAAATCGCCGCCGGCCGGAACCTTGCCCGCCGTGGTCGACAACTGGTCCGGGTGATTCTGGTTGATGAAGAGAGGATGCACGAACGTGCCCGTGTCGGGCGAATCGACGAGCACCGGGCTGGAAATGGGTCGAATGAGCTGGGCCTGGGCTGAAACTGCAAACGCAACCAGCGCGATCGCGGCTGATCCAATGATTCTACGCATACCTACTCCTTGTTGGTGTAGCGGAGAATACGCCGGCGCGATAACGCCATGGAAACGATCCCCCGATCACGCGGGGGATACTAGGCAGCAGCTTCGTCACCGCCCATCAGGGTCGCAAGGATCGGCTCATCAGGGATTCCATTACGTGTCCCGCGGCGAAGATCGGGAGCGGATTCCCGCATCCAGGTTGTAGAGGAGTGTTTCCAGCCTGGACTTGCCTGCTTTGCGGGCAGGCATCTGCAGCAGGACCTCGCGCACTTCAGGTGGGGCTCGCTTGATCGCACGACGGACCGCTGCGTCACCGACACGTGGATCGTCCGCGTGATCAACTTCAAGAGCAAGCGCGGCATAGGCCGCTGGACCGACGATGTGTTTTGTCTGATGGACATCCGCCAAAGGGTGCGTATACGCGCTCGCGGCCGCAAGACCCGCGGCGCGGGCGGCGGCAGCCGCCGCAGGATCGCCAACCTCACGCGCCGCGGTGTGCGCATCCATGGCCAGCGAGCGCAAGCGGGCCGCGCGCTTACCACCCGCGGCAAACTCCCGGATGCCATCAATCGCCGCACGCGGTCGCAAATCCGAACCGGCGCACCTCTCAAACAAGGGCAGCGCCCCCTCCGCGCAATCCGCAGCCCACCCCCCAATCACCCTGAGTGACTCCAAGCTCAGCGTGAAATATCTAGCCTCACGATTCTTCATCACGTTCTCTACGGCGAAATAGACGGCCTACCTTCCGAGCCGGCTCAAGGCCCAGGAGGCGTGTTCGGCGATCAGGGGTTCGGGGTCCTTGGTGGCTTTTTCCAAAGAAGGGATTGCTTCCGGTCTTCCGCTGTTGCCTAGCGCCACGGCGACATTTCGCAGGAGGCCCTTGCGCTTGGGGCGCAGGATCGGCGACCCTGCGAAGCGGTCCTTGAATGCTTTGTCATCGAGTTGAATGAGTTCCAGCAGGCTCGGTGCAGCCCAGTCCGGTTCGTACTTCAGGAACCGCTGTTTCGACGCCGTGGCGTACTTTTTCACCCAGGGACACACCGACTGACATTCATCGCAGCCGAAAATCCAGTTCCCCATCTTCGGCCGCAGTGGCTCGGGGATGCTCCCCTTCAATTCGATCGTCAGGTACGAGATGCAGAGGTTGCTATCCAACACGTATGGAACGGGGAAGGCGTGGGTTGGACATACGTCCTGACAGCGACGGCAGTCGCCGCAGGTCCCCTTCTCTGCTTCCGCGATCATTTCGAGGTCAGGCTCGAGTGGTACATCCACGAGGACTTCACCGAGAAGCATGTAGGAACCGGCGCGAGGATGAATCAGAAGGGTGTTCTTGCCGATAAAGCCAAGGCCGGCCCGCGCCGCCACGTCGCGTTCGAGCACGGGGCCGGTGTCAACGTAGGCGCGATGACACACCGGCACGCCCGCCTCGCTGCGAACAAACGCAGCAAGCTCCTCCAGCATCGGCAGCATGACATCATGGTAGTCCCTGCCCCATGCATACCGGGCCACGCGACCGCGCAAGGGGTCGTTCCAAAGTGTGGCCGGGGGATCTTCGAGGTAGTACGACAAGGCCACGCTGATGAGCGAGACGGCGCCCGGGAGGACCCGCTGCGGATCGAGGCGTCGCTCCGGATCCCGCGCAATCCACCCCATCCCTGCATGCCGCCCCCGACCGATCCAATCCCCGAACGCGTCCGCACGTGGCGATGGCTTCGCCTCACTGAACCCGCAGAAGTCAAAGCCGAGGCGAAGGGCCTCATTGCGAATGCGGGACGTCAGCGTCATGCCGTCATACTAGCCCGAATTTTTCGCCGGCTACGATGCAATATTCACCCTTTGGGCCGCCGCGGTTAACGCTTCACCGGCTCCACTGCCGGTCAAGTGCGCGGTACTGGATGGCTTCGGAGATATGGTGCGCTTCGATGGTCGCGGAGCCCTCGAGGTCGGCGATTGTGCGGGAGACTTTCAGGATGCGGTCGTAGGCGCGGGCGCTGAAGTTCAGGTCGGAGATGGCCATCTTGAGCAGGTGCTGGGCGTCGTCGGTCGGTCGACAATGCGCGGCGACTTCCTTCGATCCCATCCCGGCGTTGCAGGTGATGCGCTTGCTCCTGGCGAAGCGCTCCTGCTGGACTTTTCGCGCGCGGATCACCCGGTCGCGAATCACGGCTGACGACTCCCCGCGCTCCAGAGAGGTCAACTGTTCGTACTTCACGGCCGGCACTTCGACATGGATATCGATCCGGTCCAGCAGCGGTCCCGAGATCTTCGAGCGGTATCGCTGGATCTGGATTGAGCTGCACCGGCACTCCTTCTTCGTGTCGCCCAGATAGCCGCAGGGGCACGGGTTCATCGCGGCGACGAGCATGAAGCGACACGGGAACGTTACGCTGGCGGCGGCGCGGGAGATGGTCACGACGCCGTCCTCAAGAGGCTGGCGCATGACTTCGAGCACGTTGCGGTGGAACTCTGGAAGTTCGTCGAGGAAGAGAACGCCATGGTGCGAGAGGCTCACTTCGCCAGGCACGGGATGACTTCCGCCACCGAGCAAGCCGGCGTCGGAGATTGTATGATGCGGCGACCGGAACGGTCGACGCGACACCAGGGCGTGATGCGGTGGAAGGGTTCCGGCGATGCTGTGAATCTTGGTCGTCTCGAGCGCTTCATCCAGCGTCATCGGCGGGAGAATCGACGCCACTCGTTTCGAAAGCATGGACTTGCCGGTCCCGGGCGGACCCAGGAACAGGATGTTGTGCCCACCGCTGATACCGACCTCGATCGCGCGTTTCGCGAATTCCTGGCCCTTCACATCGGCAAAGTCTTCTTCATAGCTCGCATGCCCTGCGAAGACGGATTCGGAATCGACCGCGTACGGGGCCATGTCCGCCTGTCCCGACAGGAAATCTGCAGCCTGGCGAAGATTCCGTACGGGATAGACTTTCAGGCCATGCACGACGGCAGCCTCATCGGCATTCTCTTCAGGTACGAGGATTCCTTCGCGGCCCTGATTCCGGGCCATCATGGCCACCGGGAGGACGCCGCGCACGCGGCGCACTTCGCCGCTCAAGGCGAGCTCGCCGATAATCGCATACCGCTCAAGCATCGCGGTTTCGATGTCGCCGTCCGAAGCGGCGATCATGCCGAGGGCGATCGGAAGGTCAAACGACGGCCCTTCCTTCTTTACATCGGCAGGGGCGAGATTGACGGTCGTGCGGCCGATCGGCGGAGAGAAGCCTGAGTTGATCAGCGCGGTCCAGACGCGATCGCCACTTTCCTTCACGGCTGCATCGGGCAGGCCGACAATGACCACCTTCGTCTCACCGTGCCCTGCGTTGACCTCGATCTCGACGCCAAACGCATCCACGCCATACACCGCACCCGAAAACACTCGTGCCAACATGGGATTGAACTCCGCTCATGAGGATTACCACCCGGCATCCTCTTTCACGAGGTTCCCGGGTATTTCGGAAAGGAACCGCGACGGCGCAAAGAACTGCGTGCCGCCGTCGCGCTGTCTTCGCAGCGCAGGCGCGCAGAGAAACAGGTCGTCCCTCGCGCGCGTTGCAGCCACATAGAAGAGGCGCCGCTCTTCCGATTCACCCGATGATTCGTTCATGGACCGGCCCGACGGGAACATGCCGTCCGCCATCCACAGGATAAAAACCGTATGCCACTCCAGGCCCTTGGCCTGATGAATGGTGCTGAGCTTGATGACCTCGGCATTCGCATCGTGCGGATCATCCGCCTCGGCGTCGAGATTGGTCAGCAGGGCGAGCTCGCTCAAGAAGGCCTCGGCGCTCTCGAAGCGCACCGTGAAGTTGATCAACTCCTCAATGTCTTCCAGGCGGCGATCCACGTTCTCGAAGGTCTCGACAGCGTATTGCTCGTAGAAAGCCTTGAGGAACCGGTGAATCACTTCGCCCGGGTCCTCGCTGAGATTCTCGACATGATAGGCGGCCAGAATCTTATCGATTTCGCCCCATGCCTTGCGCGCCGCTGCGGGCATCAGGCCCATGAGCCGTGCCCTCTCGGACATCTCCGCGGCATTGAAGCGCCGGCCCATCGCATCGAGCACCTTTTCACTCGTCTTCTTTCCCATCTTGGGCATGAGCTCGATCAACCGCTGGAAGGCAAGCCCGTCGCCCGGATTCACCAGCACACGCACGATGCTGCACACGTCCTTGATGTGGGCCTGCTCAAAGAACCGCATTCCGGACGTGATGACATACGGAATCTGCTGACGGCTCAACTCAAGCTGCAGTTCCATGGCATGGAAATGAGCCCGATATAGGATCGCGATATCGCGCAGCTTCACGCCCTCACGGCGGAGTTGCTGGATCCTTTCGATCACGTACTGCGCCTGTGCATCCCCGTCGCGCAGGCGGGCGATCTGCGGCTTCCGGTACGTCTCGCGCACGGCTTTCAGCGTCTTCTGGAATTGCTCGGGATTGCCTGCGATGCACGCATTCGCGAGGTTCAGGATCTCCGGCACGCTGCGGTAGTTTGTTTCCAGCTTGAAGACCGTCGCATCGGGATACCGCTTGGGGAAGCTGATGATGTTGCGAAAGTCGGCGCCACGCCAGGAGTAGATGCTCTGGAAGTCGTCGCCCACGACCAGCAGGTTGCGATGGCGGGACGATATGGTGTCCACCCACTCCGCCTGGATCGTGTTCGTGTCCTGGTACTCGTCCACGAGGACATACAGGAAACGCTCTCGGTAGCGGTCCAGAATCTGTTCGTGCTGCCGGAACAGTTCGAGGCCGTTGACGAGCAGGTCGTCGAAATCCATGGCGTTCAACTCACGTTTGCGAGCGACATACGCCTTGTGAACCCGCACGACATCTTCGATCTGGATGTCATGCTTGGCAAACCGGTCGCTGGCCACGTCCATGACGGACTTTTCCGTATTGGCCGCATAGCTGAACGCGCCGAGCAGGACGTCCGGCTTGGGAAAGTGCTTCCCGTCGAGGTTGAGGTGGTCAAGCGACTTCTTCAC
>CAZCZZ010000037.1:30302-38210 GCA_964503335.1 uncultured Verrucomicrobiota bacterium | reverse complement strand
TCTTGTTCGCGCCGACCGTTCCGTCGGCGCCGAGGCCGCAGAACATGGCTCGGACAACCTTGTCGGACTCGGTGATGAACGACGCGTCGAAGTCGAGGCTCGTATGGCCGACATCGTCGTGGATGCCGATGGTGAAATGGTTCTTCGGCTGCGGCTTCTTCAGTTCGTCGAACACCGCCTTGACCATCGCCGGGGTGAACTCCTTCGACGACAACCCGTAGCGTCCGCCGATCACTTTCGGCATCGTCGCCGTGGGCAGGGAGCCACTCGTAACCGCTTCTGCAAGTACCGTGATGACATCCTGATACAACGGTTCTCCGAGGCAGCCGGGCTCCTTGGTGCGGTCGAGGACGGCGATAGCCTTGACCGACTTCGGGAGGGCGGCGAGGAAGTGTTTAGCGGAGAAGGGGCGATAGAGGTGGACCTTGAGGATACCGACCTTTTCGCCACGTGCGCGGAGGACTTCGATGGTTTCCGTCGCGGTTTCGGCGCCGGAGCCCATGAGCACGATCACGCGTTCCGCGTTCGGGTCGCCCTCATAATTAAAGAGGCCGTAGGTGCGTCCGGTCAGCGTGGCGATTTTCGCCATCGCCTTCTCCACGATCCCGGGCACCGCGTCGTAGAACGGATTCACCGTCTCGCGGGCTTGGAAATAGACATCGGGGTTCTGCGCCGTGCCGCGGATGACGGGGCGGTCGGGGCTCAGCGCCCGTTCGCGGTGGGCGGTGACGAGCTTCTCGTCGATGAGGGGCCGGATCTGGTCGTCGGACAACAGGTCGACCTTCGCCACCTCGTGTGAGGTGCGGAATCCGTCGAAGAAGTGGATGAACGGGATCCGCGATTCGAGCGTCGCCGCATGCGCCGCCAGCGCCATATCCATCGCTTCCTGCACGGAATTGGAGCAAAGCATCGCCCAACCCGTTGCGCGGCAAGACATTACGTCCTGGTGATCGCCGAAGATCGAAAGGCCTTGTGCCGCGAGGGAGCGGGCCGAAACGTGGAAGACCGCCGGGGTCAGTTCGCCCGCGATCTTGTACATGTTGGGGATCATGAGCAGGAGGCCCTGCGAGGCGGTGAAGGTCGTGGCGAGCGCGCCGGTTTGGAGGGCACCGTGGACGGCGCCTGCCGCGCCGCCTTCGCTCTGCATCTCCGCCACGAGGGGAACAGTCCCCCAGAGGTTCTTGCGACCCTCGCTGGCCCATTGGTCAGCCAGCTCACCCATGGTGGAGGAGGGGGTGATGGGGTAAATCGCGCAGACTTCGCTGCATTTGTAGGCGACATGAGCCGTCGCTTCGTTGCCATCGATGATCGCAATAGGCTTCTTCACAGCTCAGTCTCCTGAAAATTGTGCCTCACGCTCCGGCGCCTCAATCGCCGGAAACTACGTCCGTCCGGCAGTGAGAATGCTGGAGAACCGCCCCCGATAACATCGGGGCAGCGTCCCAACATGGCATCGGGTATTGCCTGATGAGCACGGGCGTCGCAAGCGACGCCCCTGCGAGGAGGGGGGGTGGCAGAAAAGTTCCAAGGATTGGAACTTCAGGAGACGAAGGCTTCCAATGCTTGGAACTTAAGCAGATAGACGGTCGTCAGGCGCTGGCCTTCGCCGGCGCGGCAGGGACTAATTCAGCGACATCGAAGGCTTGTTCTTCTTGTCGTGCTTGGCCTTGCGCTTTTCCATCAGCGTCTTCTGCGGGGCCTTCTTCGAGGACTTCTTCTGGTCTTGGGATTTGGACATGAGAGCGCTCCCGGGGGGCTTTGGAAACACCGACGCCATGCCGTGTTTAGGCCCTCATCCTACCGCCGTCGGTCCAAGGATGCAAACGCCAACGACGTCAAGGTTTGCGCACTAACGCGGGAAGCCACGACAGCGCGACGAGGAGGAAGCCGCCATACAGAAGCAGTTCCGCGGGTTCCTGGATCGCCGTCAGGATGAGCGTGGCGTGATCGCCGAACGTGTCGTTGCCTGCGTGCAAGCGGAAGCCTACATACGCGCCCGGGATGAGAAACCAGAGGATCGCCGCGGGCGGGACCGTGAAGAAGGGCGTCATGGGCTTGTTGCGAATCCGTGGTGAGAGCCGGCAGAGCGCCGACAGCACCGCGGCCGCGCAGAGCATGATAGCGACCGGGCCCTGTTTGTCGTGAAGCCCGGCGACATTGTGCAGGTTCATCTCCTGTTGCTTGTTGATCTGTTTCAACGACTGCGGCGTTTCGAGATCGAGCAGGCGCTGGCCCCAGTTGATCTCCTCCATGCCGATCACTCCGGTGCCGAGGGCAAAACAGGCGAAGAAGGCCGCAAGGCCGACTCGATTCCGGTTGGCTGCAAGATAGGCCAGGGTGGCGGCGAGAAAGAAGCAGCAGGTCAGGAGGAAGCTCTGGATGGTCTCAAACATCCCCTGTTCACCCAATAGCGCCGCGAAAAGAATCTGCTCAATCGTGGCCAGGTTGTGAATCCAGACTGCGAATGCGATGGGGACGATGAAGACCAGCGCCTTAATCCATGGCATGGCTCGATCATCCACACGTGAAACCATCGTGCTCGTGCACGCCTCCTCCAGCGACAAACCTAACCGGATTTCAGGATGGTGCAAACGTCCAATCCCCCGGAAACCGCAGGCTTGGCGGCTGAAAGGAATTGGGGAATATTCGGCCGCGGGAGGACTCACAGCGTGATCAAGAAGATTCTCATTGGATTAGTCGTTCTCGTTGCCGTGCTTGTCGCGATTGTTTCGCTCCAGCCGGCGCAGTTCCGCGTGGAGCGTTCCATTACCGTCTCGGCCCCTGCAGAAACGGTGTTCGCGCAGGTGAACAACTTCCGGAATTGGGACGCGTGGTCGCCGTGGGCAAAAATGGATCCCGACGCGAAGTTCTCATTCGAAGGCCCGGAATCGGGCGTCGGCGCAATCTTCCGCTGGTCCGGCAACGACAAGATCGGCGAGGGAAGCAACACAATCACGGAAAGCGTTCCGGGCGAACGGGTCCGCATCAACCTGGTGTTCATTCGTCCATTCGAGGACACCAGCACCGCTGAATTCACCTTCAAGCCCGAGGGCGAAAACACCGTCGTCACGTGGAGCATGTTCGGTGAGAACAATTTCATCAGCAAAGCGTTCTGCCTCTTCATGGACATGGACAAGATGGTCGGCGGCGATTTTGAGAAGGGCCTGGCCTCGCTCAAAGCGGTGGCGGAGTCTGCGAAGAACTAAGAGGAGGGGTGCGTCATGCGTTATGTGGATGGTTTTGTAATTCCGATCCCGAAGAAGAAGCTGAAGGCGTATCTCGCCATAGCCCGCCAGGCCGGTCGCGTGTGGCGTGACCATGGCGCGCTCCAGTACTGTGAATGCTCGGGCGAGGACCTCAATCCGAAGGGAATCCTTCCGTTTCCAAAGATGGCGAAGGTCAAGAAGGGTGAAACGGTGGTCTTCTCGTGGATCCTCTACAAATCGCGCGCGCACCGTGACCGCGTGAACGCCAAAGTCATGAAGGACCCGAGAATCGCGTCGATGATGGGTCCCGATGACATGCCGTTCGACCCCAAGCGCATGGCCTACGGCGGCTTCACGGTAAACGTGGACTTCTAGCAGATCCGCGGCAACTGCTCGCCGCTGAGCATGTCGACGATCCGCGTTGCGCCGATTTCGCTCGTGAGCGTGGTCAGGCCGGCGGGGGACGATTTTACGCGGCCGATGAGACAGGCTCCCGTTCCCGCCGGATCCTCGCGCATCAACGCGAGCGCCCTCTCTGCTTCGGATTCCGGCACGAACGCGACGAGGCGGCCTTCGTTTGCGACATACATCGGATCAAGTCCGAGAATCTCACAGGCTCCGCGCACGCCCTCGTCGACGGGAACCAATCGACCCTCGATGTGAATGTTCTTTCGTGACGCCTCGGCGATCTCGACCAGTGCGCTGGCCAGCCCGCCGCGCGTCAGATCGCGCAACATGTGGACATGCACACCACCGGTGAGAAGTCGCTGCACGATTTCATGAAGCGGTGCGCAATCGCTCTCGATCGTTGTTTCAAACGATAACCCCTCGCGCGAGGCCATGATCGCGATGCCGTGGCGGCCGAGGTCGCCACTCAGGAGAACAACGTCGCCGTCCTGCACTTGCGACGGGGCGATGACGAGATCCGATGCAACCAGACCAATCCCCGCTGTGTTGATGTAAATCCCATCGCCTTTGCCGCGATCGACCACTTTCGTGTCGCCTGTGACGATGGAAACACCGGCCTCGTCCGCCGCGCGCTTCATGGAATCGATAATGCGCTTCAGGTCGGGCGTCGGAAAACTCTCCTCAAGAATGAACCCTGCGCTGATGGCCATCGGCACCGCGCCGCTCATCGCGAGATCGTTGACGGTGCCCGTGACCGCGAGCTTCCCGATGTCGCCACCGGGAAAGAACAGCGGGCGCACGACATAGGAATCGGTGGTGAACGCGATGCGCTTCCCGTCGACATTCAGCACGGCGGCATCGTGACGGACATCGAGCGCGTCATTCTTAAAAGCCGGCACGATCAGCTTCTCGATCAGGTCGTGCATCAGCTTGCCGCCGCCACCGTGCGCCATGCGGATTGTGTCGACGTCGTTCAGGGGAACCGGGCAGGAGAGGGACATGTCCAACGGTTCGCTCACACGCCGACTCCGGGCCGTGCGCGATAGCGGTAATAGGCGGCGCAGGCGCCTTCGGACGACACCATCGTGGCGCCGAGCGGATGCTCCGGCGTACACCGCTTGCCGAACGCCGCGCAGTCGTGCGGCTTCTTCAAGCCCTGCAGGATGAGGCCGCTGATGCAATCCGGCGACTCATGGACGGATTGATTGGCCAGCCCGAATTTCCTCTCCGCATCAAACGCAAGATACGGCTCCCGCAACCCCAAGCCGCTCTTTGCGATCTCGCCAATTCCACGCCACTTGCGCGGCACAATGGTGAAGATCTGGCGGATCAACTCCTGCGCCGACACATTGCCTTCGGGTCGAACGGACCGTGCGTAGGCGTTCTCCACTTCGTGGCGTCCCTCCTCCAACTGCTTGATGCAGAGGTAGACACCCTGGAGAAGATCGATGGGTTCAAAGCCCGTGACGACGATCGGAACGTGGTACTTCTCCGCAAGCGGCACATACTCGTCGATCCCCATGATCGTGCAGACGTGACCCGCGGCGAGGAAGCCCTGCACGCGGTTCGTGGGCGAAGACAGGATGGCCTCAATCGCCGGCGGGACGAGGACGTGCGACACCAGGATGGAGAAGTTCTTCAGCTCCTTCTGGTCCGCCTGATAGACCGCCATTGCGTTGGCCGGCGCCGTGGTTTCGAAACCCACAGCGAAGAAGACCACTTCGCGATCGGGCGTCGCTTCAGCCAGCTTCACGGCGTCGAGCGGGGAATAGACGATCCGCACGTCGCCGCCCGCGGCCTTGACCGACAGCAGATCCTTGTCCGATCCCGGAACGCGCAACATGTCGCCAAAGGAGCAGAGGATGGTGCCGGGACGTGAAGCGATCGCGATGGCCTTGTCGATCAACTCGACGGGTGTGACGCAGACGGGGCAGCCCGGCCCGTGTACGAACTCGACGCCCTTCGGGAGCAATTCATCGATGCCGAACTTCACGATGGAGTGCGTCTGGCCACCGCACATTTCCATGATGATCCAAGGCCTGGTCGTGATCCCGGCGATGGCCTTCGCCAGGGCCTTGGCGCCCTCCGCGTCGCGGTACTCGTCGATATATTTCATCAGAAGTAGAAGCGCATCCCGAGGTTGAGCTGGATGTTCGTGTCCGACACGTCGTTCTCTTCGCCGTACAGGTCTGCGGAGGCCCAGTTGAACTCGCCGGACGCGGCAAGGGCGATGTTCTCCGCGAGGAAATACTTCGAGCCCGCCTCCGCGCCGAGGACTACGGCGTCGTTCTCCTCGTCCACCACGTCTGTATCGATGGTCGAGCGACCCCAGCCGATGGAGGCGCCGACGAACGGAACAACTTCCGTGCCCTGGTCGAAGTTGTATTCCGCGAAAGCGCCGATGCCGTAGGAGCTGACGATATCGTTGTCCGAGAAATCAAACGCGGCGCCGAGCTCGATGTAGTTGAGGACGAAATGGCCATACTTGATGGTGAGATCAAGCTGGGAGTCTTCGGTTGTCTCAACGTCAAAAAGTCCCTGCACGACGAGCTCGCGCGTGCCCTGGTTGAGCGACGCGGCAAAGGATTGTACGGCAAGGAACGAAGCGATGAATGCGGCCAATAGATTCGTTTTCATGCGGGGATTATAGAACGCCCCGCAAATTGCGAAAGCCGGATCATTCCATCAGAAAATCTCAGTCCGCCACGGGCCGGGCTCGCGAATATCGCGCTCGAGCAGCGCCGTCAGCACGTTGCGAACCGGCCCCGGCTTCCCGTCGCCTACAGGTTTGCCGTCAAACGTGACGACGGACGTCACGTCGGGCGTCGTTCCGAAAATGAGCATCTCGACGCATTGATCCAGTTCGGCCCGCGCGATGTCGCGCACGTCGGTGCCGACCCCCTGTGCCCTGGCCAATTCCACGACGCGCTGCATCGTGGTGCCGGCGAGGATCCTGTCGTTACGCGGTATGACCAGGCGTCGGTCGCTTGTAACGATGCCGAAGTTCTCTGTCGCGCCCTCCGCAATGAAGCCGCGCTCATCGAAGGCGAGGGCGAAGTCGCAGCCCTTGTCCGCGGCTTCCTTCTTCATCATCGCGTTCGGAAGGTAATTGCAGGACTTGATGTTGGCGAAGGTGCCGGACTTCACGGGAACCGACGACGTGCAGGCGCGCGCGCCCTCCGGGTGCGCTTCCATGAATGCCGGCTTCAAGGCGTGCACCACAACGAACAGTCCCGGCTTCGCACAGTCGTAAGGACTCACGCCGAGGCTGCCCGAGCCGCGGGAGAGGAGGATGCGGATGAGCGTGTCGCGGTGGCCGCCGGCGCGGACCGTCTCGGCGACGATGTGGCCGATCTCGTCCTTGGACCACGCGGGTTTCAAACCCACGCGGGATGCGGAGGTAAAGAGGCGGTCGAGGTGTGGCTGGAGTGCGTAGATGCCGCCCGCGACACATTTCAGTGTTTCGAATACGCCGTCGCCGCGATGCACCATGTGGTCGTCCACGGGCACCGTCATGAGCAGCGGATCCTTCACAATGCCGCCGAGGACGCTGGAGTACATCGCGTAGTACTCCGCGTGAAACGTCTGCCGGGTGCGATCCAACATGGCGAAGTAGGCGGCGCGGTCGATGTGGGGAACTGGTGTCATGTCGGTGCGAGTGATGACAAAGGAAGCGTCGCGAATCAATGTCTTTGCGCGACGGAATGGGCGTGCTATTCGTGGCCCCCGTCATGTCGAACGACGAACCGATTTATAGAAGTCCGGCCTTCGCCCATGTTGCCCCGTTCATCGCGTGGCTCTTTCTCATGCAGATGCTGGGTGATCCGGCTGGCTGGAAGTATGCCGCGAGGAGCGCGGCATGCCTCGGACTTTTCCTCTTTCTACGCCCCTGGCAATGGTATCCGCGCTTTTCGCTCAAGAATCTTCCAATCGCCGTCGCGGTCGGCGTGGGCGTCTTCGTCGCGTGGGTTATCGGCGAGGCGGCCTGGACGGTGAACCACGCGCCGGCGGTTCACGAGGCCTATGTGAAGTGGGGCGTGATGCCGTTCGGCGCCCTGCGGGAACCGGTTACGTCCTTACCCTATGACCCTGCGGTCTGTGGCTGGGCCCTCTCGATTGTGCGCATCCTCGGGTCGGCTTTCGTTATCGCACCGATCGAGGAATTCTTCTGGCGCGGCTTCGCGTATCGCTGGGCCATGGGCGGCAACTTCCTTGAGCAGGATGCGGGTCGTTTTGTCTTCTTCCCGTTTGCCCTGGTCGCCCTCGTCTTCGGTTTCGAGCACGCCGAATGGCT
>CAZCZZ010000037.1:12941-30202 GCA_964503335.1 uncultured Verrucomicrobiota bacterium | reverse complement strand
TCATCGTCGAGGGCGGTCGCCTCTGCCTCGGGACGTGGCAGGGCATCTTCTTCTGTGAATTCGACGGCCCCCGGCAGCGCGAAGTGTGGGTCAAACCGGAATGATTCCCCATGCTGAATGAGTGCTTTGCGTTGGGTTCGAATTGCGTTTAGGATTCGCGAACTTTCATGCGAAACATCTATTCAATTTCTTTGGCTGTAGTGGCGGGTTGGCTGGTCCTTGCGGGCTGCTCGCAACCGCCCGGTGAGCGCGAATTCAAGGCGGGCCTTCGCGAATTGAATCGCGGCGAGGCTGTGCGCGCGAAAGCGCAGTTCGAGCGTTCCATCGACCAGCGGGCGGGCAGCGAAGAGAACGCCGAGGCGTACAACTTCCTCGGCATCGCGAATCTCCAGCTCAACAAGACCGCCGAGGCCATCCAGGCCTTCGAAGAAAGCCGCCGGCTTGATCCCGACTACCTTGAGCCCGTTTACAACCTGGGTGTGGCCCTTGCGGACAGCGGTGACATGCCCGGCGCGGTGAGCGCACTCAACGAGGCGGCACGGCTCGATCCGAAGGACACCCGTGCGCTCGAGTATCTCGCCCACCTCTTCTCCTCGCGGCAGCAGTGGCCTGAGGCACGTCGTTCGTTGTATGCCGCGCTGGACCGCGACCCGCAGTCGCCCCGTATCCATACCGCGATTGCCGTGGTCGAGGCATCGGCCGACAGCCCGGAACGCGCGGTGAACTCCTTGATGAAGGCGCTCGAAACCAATTCAAAGTATGGCCCTGCGCTGTTCAACCTCGCCCAGCTCTACGAAAAGAAACTGGCCCAGCCGGCGCAGGCAGAAGCGTACTACGAGAAGTTCATCGACGTGGCGCGGAAGGATCCCAACGCGGCGAATGCGCGCGCTGCGATCGCGCGCATTCAGGCTGCCGCCGAAGCACAGACGACAGCGCCTGCACGGGATCAGGACGACGTGCCCGACCTCGCGCCGGTCACGCAGTCGGTTATCACCGTTGTCGATAACGCCCACTCCCAGCCGCGCGTAGTCGCGACCTCGGAAT
The DNA here is from genome assembly GCA_964503335.1 of uncultured Verrucomicrobiota bacterium. Lineage (GTDB taxonomy): Bacteria > Verrucomicrobiota > Kiritimatiellia > CAIVKH01 > CAIVKH01 > CAZCZZ01. The sequence goes on along the minus strand of CAZCZZ010000037.1, from coordinate 29,158 downwards.
CTTCCGCGGCCGGGGCCGAGGACGTGCTGAAGCAGGCTGCGTCGCTTGCGGAAAAGGGTCGCGGCGACACCGCCCTGGATCTCTGCCTGCAAGTAGCCGCAAACGCCGAACGTCGCGGACAAGCTGAATTGCAGGAGCGTGCCTTGCGGCAGGCGGTGCGCATCTGCTTCGATCAACCCAAGGCCCACGTGGCGCTTGGCCGCTTCTTGCTGAAGCAGAAGCAGGCCGACGCCGCGCTCAAGGCGTTCAAGCAGGCGCTTGTGCTCGATGACAAGTCCGTCGATGCCCAGATCGCCATGGCCGAGGCCGCGGTGCAGACCGGCGAGCTCGACGCGGCGCTCATCGGATTGAAGCAGGCCGTCCGGACCGATCCGAAGAACGCCGAGGCATTGTGGACGTTGGCGACGCTCTACGACAAACAGCTTGAACTGCCCGACAAGGCCGCGCAGTCGTATCGCGAGTTCGCCAAGCTGTTCGCGTCCGACGAACGCGCGGCAAAGGCTCGTCAGCGTGCCCGTGAACTGGTTCCCGCGCCTGAAGAGCCGGAAGCAACGGCAGGCACACCCGCGGTCGAACCGCCCGTCGCGGCTCCTGTGATCGAAACCGCCGTGGTCTCCAATCCGGCCCCGGTGGATATGTCCGGCGAGCCCGCCCCGACACGGCGCATCCAATACAAGAAGCCGACGATCCGAAACACGGCGGCAGCCGTGCAGGCGTTCAAGCAGGGCTCCGAGTACCAAGCCAAGAAGGGCTGGGATCGCGCGATCTTCTACTACCTTCGCTCGCTGGAGAACGACGACCTGCTCGCCAATACCTTCTACAACCTGGGCACGGCCTACACGGTGAAGGGTGACTACGACCTCTCAAAGGACGCATACCTCCGCGCACTGGACCTGCAGCCGAGCATGGTCAATGCCCGCTACAACCTTGCGCTGATCTATCGCGAACAGCGCGACCCGGTGTCAGCCATCCGATTGCTGCAAGACGTCATCGCCGCGCAGCCCGCCAACGCCCAGGCGCATTACGTGCTCGGTTATCTCTACGCGGACAATGCGCAGACGATCGACAAGGCGAAGTACCACTACGACCAATTCCTGAAACTGGCCCCGAACGATCCCTCCGCCCGCGCCGTCCGCCAGTGGCTGGATGGCCGCTGATACGGATGACAGATCAGACAGATCCGACCCATCGGTCGGATCCTAACTCGCCACTTCGTACAATCGCTTGTGCTCGCTCACGCCTGCGAGGCGGAAGGGGCCGGTGCGGTATTGGGCGAAGCGATGCGCGCCGCCGTCGGTGGGGAAGGCGAGGTTGTAGATGTCCTCGTACTGCTGGTACGTCAACTCCGTGCGGCCTTCGAGGAGCGCCTTGTGGCGGGCGGTGAAGAGGTGCTGGCGATAGTTCTTCTGGATGACGCCGCTGAAGAATTCGCCGACGCAGCCGGAGCCGTAGCTGTAGAGGCCGATGCGCTTTCCCGAGAGATCATCCACTGCGTTGTCCAGCAGGGATGTCAGACCTACATAGAGCGACGCGGCGTAGCTGTTTCCGGTGATGCGATTGTAGTGCAGCGTGTCGCCGATCTGCTGGTTGATCTGCTCGTCCGTCAACGCCATGGCGCTGGCCACCTTGCCGAGCCGTGCGTGCGCCTTTTCAGCCATCCGCGTGAATGGCAGGTGATAGCAGAAGCGCGCGAAGTCACCGAGGTTGCGCTGCGTCAGCGCGTGATACTGCTTCCAGCACTCCTCCAGCGCGTGCATGTAGACACGCGTCGAATACTTCCCATCCACGAAGGCCTGGTCGCGGTAGTTCGGACGCCAGAAGTCCATCACGTCCTCGGTGTACATGCCGTTCTCGTTGTCGAGCGACAGGAGCCGCGGATGCGTACTCACGAGCATCGCGACCGCGCCGCAACCCTGCGTCGGCTCGCCGGGGCTTCCGAGTTCATAGCGTGCGACGTCGGATGCGAGGATGAGCGCCTTTGAATCGGGATGGCGGGCGACATGGGACGCCGCGAGCTGAAGCGCCGCGGTGCCGCTGTAGCACGCTTCCTTCAATTCGACAGAGCGACAGCGCGGACTCAAACCGAGCAGCTTGTGCGCAAAGATACCGGCCGCTTTGGACTGGTCGATACCCGACTCCGTCGCAAAAAGGAGCAGCTCGATTTTCGAACGATCCGTCTGCTCCACGACGGGCAGCGCTGCGGTCGCCGCCATGGTCACGATGTCCTCGTCGGGCGGGGGAATCGCCATCTTCTCCTGGCCAATACCCACGGCATACTTGCTGTACTCCACGCCGCGCTTCTCCGCGAGGGTCTGAAGGTCGAGGTAGTAGTTCGACGTGTTGAAGCTGAGGAGATCGATGCCGACGTTCATGATGAAAGTGTATGCCTACCTTCGCGCGGAATCAGCCTGATTCTTGCAGCCCAGGATCAGGTCGTTGCGGCCCTGCAGGTGTGAAACCCGCTTCACGCCGAGAAGAAACATGCCCGTGGCGAACTGGCGCCGCAGTTGCTCGATCACCTGCACAACGGCTTTCGTGGACTTCATCGCCGGCTTGAGGAAAGGCGATGCAATGCCGCAAAGCGACGCGCCGAGAACGACGGCCTTGACCATGTCCAATCCGTTGCGCACCCCACCGGATGCGATCAAGGCCAGCCTCTTCCGCAGCGGCTTGAGGAGTTCCAACGCCATGGGTGTGGGAATGCCCCAGTCCTGAAAAACGATGCCCGCGTTTCCTGTGTCGGCCCCGTCGCGGCGGTGATGCTCGATGCGACTCCACGACGTGCCCCCCGAGCCGGCAATATCCACAATCCGTATGCCGTGGCGGAGAAGCAGTCGCGCATCCGCGGGACCAATGCCCGCGCCTACTTCCTTCGCGATCACGGGAACGCCGAGGCCCGTCTGGACCTCGCCCATCTTCGCCGCGATGTCCTTGAAGTTCGTGTCGCCCTCCGGCTGCACCGCCTCCTGGAGTGGATTGAGGTGCAGGCAAAGCGCGTCGGCGCCGAGCACGTCGACGGCTTCGCTGCATTCGCGAAGTCCGAATCCGTAGTTGAGCTGAACGGCGCCGAGATTTCCGAAGAGCAACGCCTTGGGGGCGTATTTTCGCAAGGCGAAGCTGCTCGCGGATTTCGGATTGGTGAAGAGGACGCGCTGCGAGCCGACGCCCATCGCCACGCCCGTGGCCTCGGCGGCTTCCGCGAGGTTGCGGTTGATCTTGCGGACGAGGTTGTGGTCGCCGCCGGTCATGCAGGAGATGAGGAGCGGGAACGAAAGCGGTTTGCCCAGGAACGATGTGGACGGATCTGCGTCGCTGAGCTTGATCTCGGGAAGGGCGCGATGCGCCAGCACAACGTCGTCGAAGTACATCTTCCTGCGATCCACCTCGCGATCGCGGTTGATGATCTTGATGTGCTGGATCTTGCGGACGTTGGTCGCGTCGCGCTTCATGCCTTCTTCCGCGCTCCCGCCTTGCGCTCCAGCTTGATGTGGGCGCGCATCAACTCGCCCGGATTCGTCTGCGCGGCGAGCAGGGATAGTTCGCCACACAGCACAGTCGCCGCGGCGATGGCGGCGAGGCGTCGGGCATTCGCGCCCGGCTCCCGGGCTTTCGTGCAGCCCAACAACTCCATATTGGATTGCACAAAGGGCAGGTCCTTTCCGTTTCCAACCGTGCCGACGATCAGATTGGGGACAGTAACAGAGAAATATAGCGCGTCATCGCGAACCTCGGCGTGCACGAAGCCCTGCGAGCCTTCGACGATGTTTGCGGCGTCCTGTCCTGTCGCGAGGTAGAAGGCGAGGAGCATGTTCGCGTAGTGCGCGTTTGCGCTGCGGAGTCCGCCAGCGACCATTGTGCCGATGAGGTTCTTCTTGATGTGCAGGTCCACCAGCTTCTCCGGCGTCGTGCGCAGGATTTTGTCGCATGTGTCGCGCGGGATCACGATATCAGCCACCGCATTCTTGCCTCGTCCCAGAATTCCGTTCACGGCGGAGGCCTTCTTGTCGGTGCAGAAGTTCCCGGAGATCGATACGTAGCCGAGGCCCTGACGATTCTGCAGAACCCAGTCGAGCATCGCCTCCGCAGCCTTCGTCGCCATGTTGTGGCCGGAAGCGTCGCCGGTCGACAGCTCGAAGCGGATGTAGAGCAGGTTGCCGACGATCTGCGTGTTGATGTCGAGAAGTTGCGCGAAGCGACTCGTTGATGCCGCGACTACCGCCAGTTCGGCTTTGTGCGCGAGGATCGCGTTGCGGTGCAGCAGGGCCTGCTCGGCGTTTTCGGCCTGCACGGCCACGGACCGCGTCATGCGCTCATCGACGATCACGGTGCGGATGCCGCCACAGGACACGGACACTTTCGCGCCCCTTGCGACGGATGGCCAAAGGGGCGACTCGTAGGTGGCGAGGGGCACCATGATGGCTTCGTCATCGATGACCGGGCCCGTAATCCGGATCGGACCGACCGTCTTCATCGGCACCGTGGCAAACGCGCTGGATTCGTTCTCGCTCATAACAGGCATCAGATTCCGCGCATCAGCTTCGGGGTGCAAGACCAGAAATTGATGCCACTACCTCGGGTCCACCAGGAAATGAAGGGTCAGGATCGCAAACGCCACAAAAGCCTCAATTAGCGCGATCCGTCGGACGTTCGCGCGCGGCATGATCTCACGCAGGCGTTGTTCGTTCCACAGTCCGATGCCTGCATCGACGAGCAAGAGAACGGCCACCCAGAAGCGGATCGATTCAAAGCTCACGACTCATCCACCCGCGTCTTGTCGCGTCGCGCAGATCGCGGCTGACGCCACGTCGCCGCTTGATTCAGGGCCTGTTGCGTCGGCGCGGTTCCGGTGATGGTGTTGACGATCCACGCCGCGGCAATGAAGCCAAAGACGCCCGTGACAAAGGTAGCCGCGCCGAGTCCACCCTCGCAGTTCAGTCGCGTCGGTGCCGCCAGGTCTTCGTCCTCGGCGGGCTCCTCGATGACACACCCTTCAGGTGCGAATACCGGCTCCGGCGAGAACACACAGGGCACGCCCATGGGTTTCCCGACGCGGGGAAACTCGCACCGCTTCCGCAACTTCTTCCGCACATACATCATCAGCCGGTCGTCGTGAACTTCTGCAAGATCCAGTGTGCGAACAAGCGACGGATCACGCTTTCCACCCGCAGCACCGCAGGTGATGACCGGAATGCCAGCATCACGGCACGCCGCAATAAGCCACGCTTTGGCCGTAACACCATCGATCGCATCAACGACACCTGCCAGGACCGCAGGGAGCAACGAGGCAGCATTCTCCCGCGTGAGGAATACCTGCCGCGTAGTGATCGTGCAATCCGGGTGAATCCTGCGAAGCCGCTCCGCCATCACCTCCGCCTTCGGTTTGCCGACGGTGCCGTCAAGCGCATGAAGCTGTCGGTTCGTATTCGAAACGCACACATCATCCGGATCGATCAGGGTGAGTGCCCCGACCCCGGACCGCGCCAGTGCTTCCGCCGTCCACGATCCCACGCCCCCGAGACCCACGACGGCCACGTGAGACTTGCGCAGGAGCGCAAATCCGTCCGGTGTGTAGAGTCGTTCAATTCCTGAAAAGCGGCTGGAGCTGTCCATGGCGGCAGCATACCCACTAGCTACCCCCTTGCGTCAACCGAGCGGGATGCTCGTGATCAGGCTATCGCAGGAACCTTTGCCCGCTGGGAAAGAATCCGCCTGACCTCGGGCCGACAACTGCCGCAGCCGGTGCCGGCGCGGCTCTTTTCGCAGAGAGAGGCAAAGTCACCGCAGCCGGAGTCGATGAGTGCGTGGAGGTTGCCTTCGCCGACGGTGTTGCAGCTGCAGACAAGACGGCCGATGGGAGCGCTCTTCGGCGCGGCAGATCCGCTACGCAGCAAGGTGTCGCGTCGTTCGTCGAGTTCCGTGCCGTGACGTATGAGGTCGCGGAATTCCTGGAACTCGGATTTGTCGCCGATGAGGATTGCGCCGACCAGCCGGTCGCCTTGCAGAATGCATTTCTTGTAGAAGCGGCGGCGGCGATCGAGGAGGACGATTTCCTCCATCGTCGGGTCGTTGGGATTCACTTCGGCGAGGCCGACGGACGCGACATCGAGTCCGTGAATCTTGAGGATGTTGAATAGTGTCGACCCATTGTATTGCGCCCACGGATCGCCACCCACGTGTGCTGCTGCGACGTCGGCCTGTTCCTGCGCGGTGGGCGTGATGCCGTAGAGCATGCCGCGATGCTCCGCAATCTCGCCGATGGCGTAGATCGATGGGTCAGATGTCTGCAGCATGTCGTTGACCACCACGCCACGTTTGCAGTCCAGGCCGGCTGCCTGTGCCAACTCGATGTTGGGTCGTGTACCGACGGCCACGAATACGGCGGACGTCTCGATGTGCAGCCCTTTCTTCGTCGTCACGGAACGAATCCGGTCGTCCCCGTTGAAGCTCGCAATCGCGTCGCCGCAAATCACGCGCACACCACGATCCTCCAGCTCTTCCTGAAGGATCTCACTGGCCATGGGATCAAGTTGACGAAGCATGAGACGGGGTCCCATCTCGATGACGGTGCAGCCGACGTTCATGTGCAGGAGCGACGCGGCAAGCTCAAGACCGAGCAGACCGCCGCCCATGATCACGGTCTGATCACCGGGACGCAGCTGCTGCACAATCCGGTCCGCATCTTCGCGAGAGCGAAGTCCGAACAGGCCGGGTTTGTCCATTGGCACACCCGGAGGGATAAAGGAACGACTGCCCGTGGCAAGCACGAGTCGGTCGTAGGCATGTTCAACACCGTGTGCGTCCGTGACCATCCTTCGAACGCGATCGATCGCCGCGATCGCGACGCCGCGATGATACGTCACAGCGAGCCGCGCCATTTCGGCTTCAGTACCCGTGATGAGTTCATCCCAGCGCTTTTCGCCGGAAATGTAGTCGGGCAGCAGCACGCGGTTGTAGAACGGTTGGGGCTCGCGGCCGAAGACGTGAACCTCATCCTCCGTGCGCCGGTCCCGCAAGGTCTGGACGAATTGAAGCGCGCCTGCGCCCGCGCCAACGACAACAATCCGATGCGGCGGTTCCGAGATCTTCCGGATGGCGACGGTGGCGTACTTCAGGTCGGGCTGCTTCGACTGCGGGTCGATCCGTGTCGTGGTCAGATTGTTCGCGCGACCCGATGTGCCTGCGAGTGTCCTGCCCCAATGCATCGGAAGAAACACGACGCCCGCTTTGATGTCATCCGTCACGGCGGCTCGCACGCAAACCTCGCCCTGCGCGTTCGTGAGTTCAACAAGGTCACCTTGCCGGATTCCCTGTGCCTCGGCGTCGGCGGGATGGATTTCGACGAAGGGTTGCGCAAGGTGGCGACGAAGTTTCGAAACCTTTCCGGACCGTGTCATCGTGTGCCATTGGTCGCGGATCCGACCCGTTGTGAGTATGAATGGCTCCGCATCTGTCGGCGGCGACACCGGCCCGGCATCCTCCACCGCGCGGAATTGAGCCCTTCCGTTTGGAGTGAAGAATCGGTGATCTTCAAAAAGGCGCGTGGTGCCGGGGTGATCCGGTGACGGGCAAGGCCATTGGAGGGATTCTTCTGCGTCGAGCCTTGCGTGGGAAACGCCAGAGGCATCCGTCGGCATGCCCTGTGTCATCCGCGCATACTCGTCATAGACCTCTGCCGAAGTGTTCCACGCGAACCCCTTCTCGAATCCAAGCCGACATGCGACGTCCTTGATAATCTCCCAATCGGGCCGCGCCTCGCCCGGCGGCTCAAGCAGCATGGGCAGGTACGTGATGCGTCGCTCCGAGTTCGTCATGGTGCCGGCCTTCTCCAGCCAACCGGCTGCGGGAAGGATGACGTCCGCGAAGCGAAGCGTGTCGGCCCGCTTCGAGACATCCTGCACCACCACAAGCTCAGCCTTGCGAAGCGCCGCTTCGGCGCGGGAGAGGCTGGGCCACGAAACGGCGGGGTTGGTGCAGATGATCCAAATTGCCTTGAGCTCCCCACACTCCAGCGCTTCCAACATCTCGATAGCGGAAAGGCCGGGACGAGGATCAATCGGCGGACATCCCCAGAACGCTTCGACCTCGGCGCGATGTTGCGCGTTGTCGAGGGTGCGGTGCGCGGCAAGCATCGTCGCAAGGCCGCCGACTTCGCGACCACCCATCGCGTTGGGTTGTCCGGTCAGCGAGAAGGGACCACAACCCGGCTTGCCAATCTTGCCGGTCAGTAGACTCAGGTTGATCAGAGCCACGTTCTTCTTCACTGCGATGCGGCTTTGGTTAAGGCCCATCGCCCAGAGCGAGAGAAACGTCGGAGACTCGCCGATCCAGCGCGCTGCCTGCTGAATCTGCTCCATGGGAACACCGCATTCTCTCGCGGCTTGGTGTGTCGTCTTGCTGAACGCCACGCTGCGAAGGGCATCAAAGCCGTCTGTGTGGCGGAATATGAATTCAGAATCGATCAAATCGTCTTCGATCAGCAGACGCGCTATGGCGTTGTAAAGGGTGACATCGGTGCCGGGGTTGATCTGCAAGTGTAGATCGGCCATCGCGCAGCTCTGTGTGCGGCGCGGGTCGACGACAATGATCTTCGTGGCGGGGTTCTGTTCCTTGTGACGTTCGATACGGCGGAAAAGGATCGGATGACACCATGCAGGATTCGCGCCGGTAATGAGGAAGCAGGAGCATGCTTCGATATCGGAGTAGCTGATGGGACACGCATCATCGCCCAGCGTCTGCTTGTAACCAACGACCGCCGAGCTCATGCAGAGACGCGAGTTGGTGTCGATGTTGTTGCCGCCGATGAATCCCTTCATCAGCTTGTTCGCGACATAGTACTCCTCGGTCAGCAGCTGGCCGGAGACGTAGAGGGCGACGGAGCGTGGTCCGTGATCCGTAATCAGGCGGCGGAACGTCGACGCGACTTGGTCGAGCGCGTCGTCCCAGCTCACGCGCGCGGGTTCGCTGTCGCGCGAAGGGCGAATCATGGGGTGCAGCAGGCGATCGCTCAGATCCATCGCCGTGTGGTGCAGCGTGCGACCTTTCGAACACAGCATGCCCTGGTTTACGGGATGATCCGGATCGCCGCGCAACGAGGGGCGACCTTGGCGGTCACGCGAGACGGTCAGGCCGCAGCCTACTCCGCAGTAGCAGCACGTTGTGCGGATCGATTGCATGGTTAATACACGTCGCGGAGGTAGCGTTTGTCCTGGGCGAGCTTGCGCACGTAGGCGGCGGCTTCGTCGCTGGATCTTCCGCCGGCTGTCTGGACGACGTCATGCAAGGCCTTGTCCACATCCTTGGCCATACGACTCGCATCGCCGCAGACGTAAACATGGGCGCCCTGTTCGAGCCAGTCGTAGAGGTCCTTGGCCTGTTCGAGCATGCGGTGCTGGACGTAAACCTTCTCTGCCTGGTCGCGCGAGAACGCGAGGTCGAGTTTGTGCAGCACGCCCTCCTCCCGCAGCCCCGTGAGTTCGCTTTCGTAGAGGAAGTCGGTGCTTGATCGCTGATCGCCGAAGAAGAGCCAGTTGCGTCCGGAAGCGCCTGTCGCCTTGCGTTCGTGGAGAAAGCCACGGAAGGGAGCGATGCCTGTTCCGGGACCGATCATGATCAGGGGCTTCGAAGTGTCGGACGGTAGCCGGAACGCGGTGTTATGATGGATGAAGACCGGCACATTCGAGGACGCGCGTTCCGATAGAAACGTCGAGCAAACACCTTTTCGCGAACGTCCGTGAGCTTCGTAGCGAACCACGCCGACGCAGAGGTGGACTTCTCCGGGATGCGCCTTCGGGCTCGATGCGATGGAGTAAAGCCGGTGCTGCAACTTGCGGAGAGCGGCGATGAATTCAGTCGGACTCCATTTCACGGACGGGAATTCCAGCAGCAGGTCGATCACTTCGCGGCCGTAGACATACTCCTGAAACGCCTTCTTTGAATCGTCCTTCAACAGCGGCTTCAGGTCCTCAGCACCTCGCGATGCGAATGCTTCGAGTAGCGGGCGGGTAAGCGTCCGGAGATCGCACATCTCCGTCAGCGCCCTGCGCAATGCCAGCGCCGATGTATCCGGCCCAGGCACGGCCTCCTCACCATCACAGCCGAGCGCCTTCAGCACGTCGGTGACGAGGTCCGAACAATTGCACGGCTGCACGCCGAGCGCATCGCCGGCTTCATATGTGAGTCCGGACCCTTCGAGGGAGAAGGCGACATGACGCGTATCCTTTGCCGAGCCGTCGCGGTTCAGTTTCAGGTTTGCGGCCAACGGCGCGGGGTGCCGGACTTCCTTCTTCGGCTCCTCGTCCGCTTCACTCGCATCAATGGACGAAGGGACAGGAGCGGTTCCGAGGAGTGCCTTGGCTAGTCCGTCCAGCCAGCCTGCGGCCGGTTTGTCGTAATCGGTATCGCAGTCCACGCGGTCGTGAATCCTCTTCGCGCCGAGCTCGGCGAGGCGCTTGTCCCATTGCACGGCGGCTTCGCAGAACGTGGTGTATTTCGAATCGCCAAGGCCGAGAACAGAGTAGGAGAGGCCCTCCAGTCGCGGCGCATCGGCGGCGCCGAGCAGCGACCACAGAGGTTTCGCGTTGTCGGGCATTTCCCCCTCGCCGTGCGTGCTCGTGATCAGCAGCAGGTGGCCTGCGCCGGCGAGGTCTGCTGGCGAAAGCGATGCGAGGTCTTTCACAGTCGCGGTGACGCCCTTGGCCTTCAGCGACTTCGCGTACTTCTTGGCGAGCGATTCTGCCGTGCCTGTCTGGGACCCGTACGCGAGCACGGCATTGACAGGAGGCGCGGTGGTCACTGCTCCACCGGCGGCTCCGGAGTAGAGTCCGGCGAAGAAGCCGTTGAGCCAAGCGCGTTGTTCGGTTGTGAAAGGAGCGGTTTCGGGAATGAAGGGGACTACGGGTGTGGTCACGAGAAGATCTCCTGAAGCTTCGCGAGATCGTGACGACGCGTGAATTCGAGGAAGCTCTCCGAGCCCGTTCGCTTTTCGAGATAGGACTTCAACATGCGTTCGAGAAGCGGCGGCACTTCCGGAAACGTCACGTTGCGGAACAGGTCCCGCGCGATGCCTTGCTCGTGGTCCATGCCGCCGCCCACGACAACGTTGTAGCCTTCCTCGCCGTTGACCTTCACACCGAGCAGACCGATATCGCCCACATAATGCTGCGCGCAGGAGTGCGGACAACCTGTCAGGTGAATGTTGATCGGTTTGTCGAGCAAGACCCGGTCCTCGAGGTGGCGGCCAATGGCCATTGCCTGTCCCTTGGTATTGGTCGCGGCGAACTTGCAGCCGGTGTTGCCGGTGCACGCCACAATCCCGCCGCAGACGTTGGACGCCTCATGGCTCAAGTCCGCCTTGGCTATGGCCTTCTTCAGCGCGTCCAGGTTGGCCGTCGGAACGTGAGGGATGATGAGGTTCTGGAACACGGTGAGACGCATTTCGCCGCGAGCGAAATCTTCCGCTCCGTCGGCGAGCTTGGTCATCTGCGACGACGTGACGCGACCCACCGGCGTGGAGACACCGACGTACGAAAGTCCGGCTTCGGTCTGCGGATGAATCCCTAGATGTCCATGGCGCACAATGGGGCGACGCTTCTCGAAATCGTCAGGCGTTGCCCTTCGCATCGGGAACGCGAGGCGGGCCTGCGTTGCATCCATGAATTTCGGGATGCCCCATGCTTCGAGGAGATACTTCAAGCGGGCGCGCTTCCGGTTCGTGCGGTCGCCATTTTCGTTGAAAACCCGGAGCATTGCCGCGGCCACGGCGGTGCATTCATCGGGGCGCACGAGATAGCCGGTGTCCCGCGAAAAATCGCCGTGACCGGTGATGCCACCGAGCTCGATGCGGAAATAGATGCCCGGCTCAATGCCGCGACCTTCGGGGACGCGCACGGCGAAGAAGCCGATGTCGTTCGTGTCGGCGGCGACGCTGACATCGCCGCCGCTGTCGAATGAGATGTTGAACTTGCGCGGCAGGCCGTAGAGGTCGCGGTTGTTCAGGATGTAGTAGTGCAGAGCGCGGGCGTAGGGCAGCACGTCGATGAGTTCATTCGGATCGAACCCGGATGTAGGCGACGCCGTGATGTTGCGGACGTTGTCGGCGCCTGAACCCCGCGACGTGAGGCCCAGGTCGGCGAGCGTGGTGAGCACGTTGACAATGTATTTGGGTTGAATCTCGCGGATCTGGACGTTGCCGCGTGTGGTGATGTCGGCAAAGCCACCACCCCAATCCTTCGCGATCCGCGCGAGGCCGCGCAACTGGGCCGATGTAAGCACGCAGCCGGGAATCCGACAGCGCAGCATAAAGGAGTTCTGTGCGGGAGCGACGTAGAACAGGCCGTGGAATTTGAAGCGAAAGGTGTCGGACGCGTCCGGGAACTTGTTCTGGTCCGCGTGCGCGATCAGCTTCTCCCAGATATCGAGCGGGTTCTGATCGAGCTTGATGAGTTCCTCTTTGCACAAATCTTCGATCGGGGTCCCATGCAGCGTCTCGGGCGACTTCCCGGCTTGATTCGATCCGCCCTCTGCGGGGTCGTTGGTGATGCGTCCATCGCCGGTCATGCCGACATATGGCGCGGCGCCGCGTTGTGCGACGCCGGCCATGAAACCTTGGAGATACTGTTTCTGCTCCTCTGTGAAGGCCGTTGTCATGGGTCTGTGTGCAGCCAGCCATCGCTGAGAATGCGCGCCCTCAAACCACCGCGGCCCTTCAAAAAGTTCTCGGAGCCCGGGGCAACGGCAGTGTCCATCCAGTAGCAGGGCTTGCACTCTTCCGTGCCTTCAAATGTGACGCCCTGGATTTCGAAGGTCCGTCCGACGAGTTCATTCAGGTCGACGCCTTCGACGAGGATGTTGCGACGCAGGTCGCCGGGATTTGCTTCGGGCGCGTTGACGTGGGTGCATAGCTCCCTGAAAACGTCGAAGGAGAAGAAGGTGACTTGTCCCTTGTAGGCCTCCTTGTGATCGAAGAAGCGGTCGCCACGCAGTCCGCGCCCTTTGACACATTCGACGCGGTCCACGCTTTTGATCGGGTGGGCGCCCTGCGGTTTCCCGTGGTGGCCGATGAAGTTGTGACCTTCGGAGATGTAGATGTCCTTCACGCAGACCGGACAGGTCGCGGACGATCCCGTCCGGTCTTTATGAAGCATCGTGATCATGATTTCTAGAAGTTGACCACCGTTTGGAGGTACGCGAACTGCGCGTCGTCGCTGCCGTTCAGCGCATCGGGTGTGCCTGCCGTGTCTTCGACGAAGTCGCCGGCGAAGAAGTAGCCGAGGCCGCCGTGGAACGAGACGCGTTTGTTGAGTGTGTACCAGAAGGTCAGGTCGATTTCGGATCCGACATACGGGTCCGCGAGGCCTTTGGCATTGCGGCGGCCCGGTGCCGCGGGCGCCTGGTTCGCGCGATACCAGAAGTCCTTGTCCTCAGCCAACCAGAAGCTGTGCACATCGAGCTGGAGCTTCAGCGCGGTCGTGGGCTGCGCCGTGACCATGAAGCGCGGGTTGTGGATGTTCTTCCACGCAAAGAGGTCCATGTAGCCGAAGAACTTGTGGTTCGTGGGCAGGAGGTTGTCGAACGTCTCGTTCTCCTTGTCGGTCGGGTCCTCGTCGCCCGTGGCGTAGTTGTATTCGAGGCCGAAGCGGGGCTGCCACGGTGAATCGACGCAGGAGTAGCCCACGCCGAGCAGCGCTGCGAACGCTGCGTGATCGACCACGGTGTTCGTGGCGTTGTCGCCGAAGCGACGGTTTGCGGCCTGGCCCGGCGACTCAATCTCGCCGTCCTGGTAGGCGAACTCGGCATAGTAGTCCCACGGGGCAAGACGGGGCGTGGACTTCATGCGCGTGCCCACGGTCCAGATCTCGCGGGCCGGGCCGTCGAACTCGGCGTCGTTCTTGTCGCGATACAGGACATAGCCCTCGGTCGTCTGGAATTTCAGGAACGTGGACTGGCCGTAGATGCCGTAAAGGTCGTCGGCGGAGTCGGCCTTGTCATCGAGCGAGCCGTCGCGTTCGCTGAAGATATTGTTCAGGACGACGTTCGCGAAAAAGAGATCGACGGAATCCTTGTTCTTCTGCCAGCGGAGCTTTGCGGCGTCGAACACGCGGGCAACGTTGTTCCAGTCGAACGCGCCGACGAGTCGCTCGTCGCCGTAGATCAATTCCTGGCGACCAACCTTCAGGCCGAGAGGCTGCTTCGAGTAGTCGGCGATTTCGATATTCGCCTGACGCACGTCAAACTCCGCTTCTTCGAGATTGGCGTTGCCGATGGGCGAGACGCGCGTGGAGTCGATTTCGCGGCTATCCTGCACCTGCGTGTAGGCCTTGAAGTACGGTACGGGTTTCAAGGACAGCCCGATGCGGGCGCGCTGCAGGAAGAACGTGTCGGTGTCGTCGTCGATGTCGTCGTTGAAGCGAACGTTGTTCGCGCGGTACTCGGCGCGGATTCGTTCCTGGGCATCGAGGACGACCTTGCCGTCGTAGAAGCTGAGCGGGTTGTAGGTGCCTGCGAGCTTCTGCTCGATCTTCTTCCGCTCGGCTTCCGAGACGGTGTATTCATCGGCCATTACCGCCGGGGCCAATACGGCCGCGGCGACCAGTGCGAGATGTATTCTTCGCGCGTTCATCCTGTTACTCCTGCTTCAATCTCCGCCGCGGGGACGGCGGTGTGGGGTTTATGGGGTGGGTTCCTCAAACGGGTGGCCTCCTGGACGCGCTCGGCGGGGCGGAGGTGCGAACGGTTCTCGAGGAAATCGAGGAGGTGTCCGCGCAGGGCGTAGAAGTGCGGATCATCGAGGACCGCTTCGCGGTTGCGGGGACGCGGCAGGTCGATCTCAAGAATCTCGCCAATCGTCGCTTCGGGACCGTTGGTCATCATGACGACGCGGTCGGCGAGGAAGATGGCTTCATCGACATCGTGCGTAACCATAAGCACCGTTTTCTGGTCGGCTTCCCAGAGTCGCACCAGCTCCTGCTGCAACTGGATGCGCGTGATGCCATCGAGCATACCAAACGGTTCGTCGAGGAGAAGCACGCGCGGATTGAGCGCGAAGGCGCGGGCGATGCCGACACGCTGGCGCATGCCCTGCGATAGTTCCGAAGGCATCTTCTGCGTTTCCTGGCCGAGGCCGACTAGCGTCAGATACTTCCGCGCGATGGCTTCGCGTTCCGCGCGGGGCTTCTTCGGATACACCTGGTCGACACCGAGTTGCACGTTCTTCAGCGCGCTCAGCCACGGCAGCAGGCATGGTGCCTGGAAGACGATGCCGCGATCAGGTCCGGGCTGCGTAATGAGATCCTTGCCCGCGAGAATGATGCCGCCCTCGGTGGGCTCCTGAAGGCCTGCGAACATGGAGAGCACGGTGCTCTTGCCGCAGCCGGAGTGACCGATCAAGGTGACGAACTGGCCCTGCGGAATCTTGAGGAAGAAGTCGCGGACGACGCAAAGCGGTCCCTTCGGCGTATCGAAGGTCTTCCCGAGTTGGGAGAAATCGACAAAGGCGGGCGTGCTCATGCCGGGAGGCTCTCCAGTTCTGGTTTGGCCACCTCATCGGTGGCCGCTTCGACGATCGCGGGCGGTTCCGCCGGAAGGCCGATGTCTTTTGGTCCGTGCGTGAGGAGATAGTGGACCACGCGCTTCCTGTCCCGGTGATAACACGAATCATCGTTCAGCTTGCGGCGATCGCGCGGCCGCGCAACGCTTACCGTCACCGCCTCGCCCAGCGTGGCGGAGGGTCCCGCGGAGAGCGGTACGATGCGGTCGGCAAGCAGGATCGCTTCGTCGACATCGTTCGTGATCATCAGGATCGTGCGCTTCTCCTCGGACTGGATGCGGAGGAACTCGTCCTGGAGTTCTGCGCGGGTCAGCGCATCGAGCGCGCCGAGCGGTTCGTCCATGAGTAGGATGCGCGGCTCCATGGCGAGTCCGCGCGCCAGGCAGACGCGCTGGCGCATGCCGCCGGACAATTCGGAAGGACGGCGATCAAGCGCGTGGCCGAGCTTCACCTTTTCGAGGTAGGCCTTTGCGCGGTCGGTGATTTCCTTCTTCGTCGCACCCGGGCAGCACTGGCGGACGGCGAGTTCGACATTGGCGAGCGCGGTCATCCACGGGAGCAGCGAGTAGTTCTGGAAGATCAGCGCGCGGTTCAGGCTCGGGCCGCGAATCGGGAATCCGTTCAGGAGAATGCTGCCCTCGTCGGGCTCCGTGAGCCCCGCGACGAGATTGAT
>CAZCZZ010000037.1:0-12841 GCA_964503335.1 uncultured Verrucomicrobiota bacterium | reverse complement strand
TTGATGTCGCGCAGGATCTCGCGCGACCCGTTTCCGGACGGGAACCGCTTCGCTACGCAGCACAATTCAAGGAGGTGTGACATGGGTGAGTCTCAGGCCAGAAGGTGTCCCACTTGCTTCTCCGCGGACAGCATCAGGCGATCCAGCAGGAAGCCCACGAGTCCGATGACGATAATCGACAGGATGATGTGCTCGTAGATCAGCGAGTTGTATTCCTGCCAGAGGAACCCGCCCACGCCGGGCACGCCGGTCAGCATTTCCGCGGCGACGATGACCAGCCATGCGATACCGAGCGAAAGACGGTAGCCCGTGAACATGTACGGCAGCGCCGCGGGCAGCATGATCTTGAAGAGCATTTTAGCGCCCGAGAGGTTCAGGACGCGGGCGACGTTGATGTAATCCTGCGGGACGTTGCGGACGCCGATCGCCGTGTTCAGCACCGTGGGCCACATCGAACAAATGGCGATGGTGAAAAGCGCGGACGGCTCGCTCTTCTGGAAGAGCACAAGACCGAGCGGGAGCCACGCGAGCGGGGAGATGGGCTTGAGGACCTGGATCATCGGGTCGAAGGCTCGGCTGAAGGTCTTCGACATGCCGAGGATGAATCCGAGCGGCGTACCGATCAGCAGGGCAATCCCGTAGCCCTTGGCGACCAGGACGAGGCTGTACCACGTGAAGCGGAGGATGCCCTGATCCATTTCGCCACGCTTCGCGAAGGGTTCCAGGACATAGGGCTTGCTCGCTTCCCAGGTCTTCGCCGGGTTGGGAAGGCTCGGAGCCCAGGTCATGCTGCTGATCTGCCACAGGGCGAGGACGGAGAGGAACCCGAGGAGTGGCAGCACGAATTTTCCGGCATCGATGGTCTTGTTCATAACGTCATGTCCTTCTCGCGCAGAAGATGATTCGCGTGTGTGGCGGCTGCTGCGACCCAGGCGACGCTGACGCTCAGCATCGGCGAGAGGAGAGACTTCACAAGCGTCTCGCTGCTCGCCGCATGCCGGATCCATGTGTCGCCGTGGTTCACCATCACTTGGAGGAGTCCGACGGGCAGCCCCAGGCGGAGGGATCTCCTCCACACCGTTCCGCTCATTGCGGCGGAGAACCACGCCTGTTGGCGCCGCGTCATCTGTTTAGCCCTGGATGTTGTTGACCGCGAAACTCTTCGCGTACTCTTCCGGCTTTGCCGGATCGAACGTGCTGCCGAGCAAGTGACAGAGGTCGTTGTCGTTCGGTGTCACGGCCACACCGAGCTCGGTCATCGCTTCCGTGTAGAGGTCGGTGCGCATCACGCGCTTCGCGATGCCGTCGTAGTCCGGGGTGCCCTTGGTCAGGCCCCAACGGCGGTACTGTGAGAGGAACCACTTGCCGTAGGCGGTGGACGGGTAGTTGCAGTTGCGCTCCGAGAAGATCATGTAGTTCGGATCTTCCACCTTGCGTCCGTCGCCGAAGTCGTAGTGTCCCTGCAAGCGGCCGAGGATAATGTCCTTCGGGCAGTTGATGTAGGTCGGGCGCGATACGATTTCGCACTGCTCGACGCGATTCGCCATGTTGTCGAGCCAGACGCTCGCTTCATGCAGCGCCTTGAGGACGGCCTTCACGGACTTCGGATTCTTCTCCGCGAATTCTTCCAGGAACGCGCAGACCTTTTCGGGATGGTCTTTCCACAGGTCCTGCGTGTTGACGGATGTGAAACCGATATTGTCCGCGATGCTGCGCGCATTCCACGGCTCACCCACGCAGAAGCCGTCCATCTTGCCGACCTTCATGTTCGCCACCATCTGTGGTGGCGGGATGGTGATCAGCGCGATGTCCTTGTCCGGATTGATGCCGCCTTCGCCGAGGTAGTAGCGCATCCACATCGCGTGCGTGCCCGGAGGGAACGTCATGGCGAACACCATAGGTTTGCCCGACGCCTTGGCGGCATCGACGATGGCCTTCAAAGCGCGGGGATCGTTGGAGACCTTCTCCTTGAGGCCGTTCTTCAACGTGATGGACTGTCCGTTGCGATTCAGGATCCACGGCGCGATCATCGGTTTCGCAGCGGCGCCGCCGAGTCCCATCGTGGAGGCCAGCGGCATGCCGATGAGCATGTGCGTCGCCTGGATGTCGCCTGTCGACAGGTTGTCGCGGATCGCCGCCCAGCTCGCGCCCTTCGAAACCGTGGAATGAATTCCGTACTTCTTGAAGAAGCCCTTCTCGTGGGCGATGACGATCGGCGAACAGTCCGTCAACGCGATCATGCCGAAGGTCAGGTCCGTTTCCTCAGGTCCATCACCCGCATACACCCCGCCAACCCAGCCCGACGGCATTCCATTCAAGAGCGCCGCAGCCCCAAGTCCCTTTGCCGTGACGCCGAAAAAGCGACGCCGACTCATGCTTCCATGTCCGCTCACACGCATCGTAATCCTCCTTGAATAAGCTCGTTCCCTAAACCGCCTGGTAAAACGATTTAGCCTCGAGTCGCCGTTTTAGCATCGGGCCTGCCAAGAGCGTGCCAGTCTTCGACGCCAGCGTCGCAACACGCTCGTATTCAGTATATTACACATACACATAAATAATACGTAAGCGAATCACGCGCAACATATTCATACGTTTTTGTATTAACGAAATGCAAATACTACACGGATGAGTTGAATCCCGATGGGCTTGTAGGGGATTGCCTACAGATGGTGTAATCCATTCGTAGGCTGGTACTTGAAGCCGTTGGTAACGGAGGGGTTGCCGTTTGTAGTGAGGCACGCCGCGAAGCAAGTGCCGTGGGTGGATGGGGGGCGCTCCGCGACTTGGGCGAGGGCGCCCGGCGTCGCGCACTACGAGCGCTGGACAAGGAGGCGACTAGCTCGTCGCTTTAAGCCAATCGAGCAGCACGCGCGTGGCGTTGATTTCGGCGCCGTGGAAGCCGTGATCGGCGTTTGGGATGATCATCGCGTCGAAGCGATCGGAGCGGGTCCTCGCCTTCAGGATGTCCGCCATATCATCCACCGGCATACAGGCGAATTCCTCGTTCTCCGGCAGGAGCGCGAGGATGGGACACCGCACGCTGCGGAAGTGGGACAGGGTACCGCTGAAGTTGAAGATGCGGGCCTCGATGGCCTTGGGGTCGGCGACGCTGAGGAAGCGTTGGGCGGAGAAACCGAGGCAGCCTCTTTCGGTCATGATGGTGTCGCCGCGGTCCGATGCCACAAGCCGCCGCGCCTTCGCCATGACGCGATTGTATCGGCTGCCGAGATCGCGACGGGCGATGGCATAGTCGTCACCGATGGCGGCGAGGATCAGGGCGACGACCTGCGGATGCCGGCGAACGGCCTGATAGTACGTGATCTTCTGGCATCCGGTGCTGTGGCCGAGGAGGACGAAACGACGGTAACCCTGCGTCTGGCCGAAGCGGATCGCCGCGTCGATGTCCTGCAGGCAGTCCGTAAAGCGCTCGGTCGCAACATCGCGTTCGTAGCCTCGGTTGTTGAACGACAGGACGTCGAATCCGCGCTTCGGACCTTCGATCATCGCTTGCTTCTTCGATACGGAGCGGTAGAAGTTTCCGCCCATGCCGTGGACGAAGAGGATCAGCGCGGGCGCGCGCTTCCTCCCGTGGGACCAGAAGCCGTCGAGCGGGCGATTCCTGCCGGGCAGGGGAAGCGTGACGAGATCACCCGGGATTTGAATGCTTTTCGCTTTCATACGTCGTACAGTCCACGAAGGTAGAGGTCACAGCATGCGCACGACAATCATCTTTCTAGTCACCATGGTCGGTCTGGGCACCGCGATGGCGAATCAGGATCTTCCGCCGAACGACTTCGCGCAGACCTTTGCGGGGCTCTCCGCGATGTTGGACCAGGAGACGCTTTCACCGATGGACATGGCGGAGGGCACCTATCTGGCGGCGCGCTATTTCTCCGTCGGCCAGCCCGGCCTGCCCTACACGCAGTCGCGTTTTAAGCACGCCAAAACCAAGGGCGAGGCGTCCATGGCCGGGCTCTACATGACGATTCACGGCAAGACGAACGAGATTGCCGCGATGCGTCGCGAACTCGAAACCGCGCCCGGCAAGCGCGCGTGGCTGCGAGAATTGGTCGGCAGCGAGCAGAACTTCAACTTCGCGATGGAACAAGGCGAGCAGTGGGCCCCGCTCGTGCGCGTACTGCCGTCGACAGTCGGCGCGAAGGCGTTTTCGGGAACATGCATGCAATCACCCGACGTGCTCGTACGCCGCGCCGGACTCTATTGGGGCTATTGGATCGCATCGCCCGAGTATGTGAAGGCGGCCAGGAAATGTGCGGCGTCCGATCCCGACCCCACGACGCGCAAGCTCGCAGGGCTGGTGCTCGCGAAGATGAAGCAGAACAGCGAAGAGTAAGACACGTCGCGTAGCTCCGTGCTCCATCGCGCGATCGTCAGGCCTCGATCTTCATCACCACTTTGTGCAGCGGACCCTCGCCCGCGAGCGGGGCATGGACGTCTTCGGGGTAGAAGATGGCGAAGTGCCCGGCGGGAACGATCAGCCACGTGTCGGGCCTGTCGTCATAGAACATGACATCGCGCGACTCGTCGTAGGCCATGCCAAGCTGGCTGCAATCCTCCAGCGCGCGCCAGCCCATCACATCGACACCCGAAAGCGTACATTGAATGTCGATGTACTTGCGATGCGCCTCAAGCCGCGCCCCGTCCCGTCCCCGCCCGTCGCGCTGCTCGATGGATGCATAAAGCCGCGCCCCGCGGACTTCATGCCGTCCGGGCGGGATGGACGCGATGGACTTCTGGCGCAAGTACGCGAAAGCCTCCGCGAACAGAGGGTGAAGTCCGGCGTAGCGTTCCCAGCGGTCGAGGCGGTCAAATACCATGCATGAACTCTAGGTAACCGCCTGCGGCGCTTCCAGTTTCTATTTGCGTCGCAAAACAGGGGGGACTGCGTGTATGATGCCGCATAGATTGTGGAGGTTTATTCGATGAAAGCGGTTTTGTTGGGTTGTGTGATTGCGGGTTTGGTTCTGCTCGGCGCTTCGTCCGCCAGCGCGAACCTGCTGCAAAATTCCAGTTTCGAGACCGAGAGTTCTCTTGGATTCAACCTCGCGATGAACTGGAAGATGAACGATCCGGATGATCACGGGGATTCCTGGGGCAGCGCGTCGCGAGAAAATTGGCGGGCACGCGAAGGAACCTTCGAAGCCACCGTTCGCGGGACGTGGGGCAATGGGAACGACTACGGCGGCTGGTGGCAGGAGGCCGAGATCGACTCCGGCCAGACGTACAAGTTCTCCGGCTGGTTCTACGCGGACGAAGGATGGTCCGCCGCGGTCCAGGAACTGAAGATCGAGTTCTGGAACATCGACCGTTCCCAGATGCTCGGCTCCGTCGTGAACAAGATCGAGGGCGTGGGCGCCGACTGGGTCCAGCAGTCCGTCGAAGGCTACGCGCCCGAAGGCACCGCATGGGCACGCGTGGTCGTCAATGTGTCGGGCATCGGCGCCAACGGCGCGCTGCAGTTCGACAATGTCGCGCTTGAGATCGTTCCGAAACCCTGACGTCCGTCCGCGCGTGCGATCGCATGATCACCGTTCAAGAAGCCGAGCAACTGGTCTTCGCGAACGTATGCGGCTGGGGTGACGAAACAGTTCCGCTCTACGCGGCGCAGGGACGCATCCTCCTCGACGACATCGCCGCGGATCGCAACTACCCTCCGTATCACCGCGTCACGATGGATGGCATCGCCATCGCGTCGTCGGCGTGGCTGAAAGGCCTTCGCCGCTTCCGCGTCGAGAGCGTCGTTCAGGCTGGTGCGAGCATCGCTACGCTGCGCGACACCGCGAACGGATGCCTCGAAATCATGACGGGAGCCGTACTGCCATCAGGTTGCGACACGATCATTCCGTATGAACAGGTGCGACTCGAAAACGGGTCGGCGATCATCGCGGAGGACGTGACCGCGACCGCCGGCCAGTTCGTTCACCGCGAAGGATCCGACCGCGCAAAGGGCGACATCCTGATTCGTCGCGGCGTGCGCATCGCACCGAATCACGTCGCCGTCATTGCATCCACCGGGCAAGCGCAGGTGCGCGTGTCGCGACTGCCTCGCGTGACGATTGTTTCGACGGGTGACGAGATCGTGGATGTGGGGGCGCCGGTGGAAACGCACCAGATCCGGCCGAGCAACGCATACGGCATCGCCGCCGCGTTCCGTGCACTCGGCTGTGAAGCGGTCGAAGTTCCAATCGTTGGAGATCATCGCGATGAGATCTTCCAAACCTTGGAAAAGGAGCTGAAGCAGAGCGACATCCTGGTGCTCAGTGGCGGCGTCTCGATGGGGAAGGCGGACTACGTTCCCGCGTCGCTCGACGCACTCGGCTCCAAGCTCATCTTCCACAAGGTCAGCCAGAAGCCGGGCCGGCCGATGTGGTTCGGCGTCGCGCCCGGCGGCAAACCCGTCTTTGCGTTGCCCGGCAATCCCGTCTCGTCCATGGTATGCTTCTACCGGTACGCGTTGCCGGCGATCCAACGCGCCCTGGGTCTCGCCTCGCAGCCGGAAGAGTGGGCGGTGCTTGCGGAGGACGTGCGCAGCGAAATGAATCTGACCATGTTCCGGCAGGTGACGATACGGAGTGAGCGCGATGGACGGCTTGTCGTGACGACGGACACGTATGGCGGGTCGGGCGACATCGCGTCGCTCGGCGCGAGCGAGGGATTTGTAGAGCTGCCGTTGGGACGTGAGAAAGCGCCGGCGGGCGAGGTCGTGCGGTTGCACAGGTGGAGGGTCTGATGCTCAGTCATGTGAACGACAAGAACCAGCCGCAGATGGTAAACGTCGGCGACAAGGCGATCACGCGTCGCACGGCGATGGCGCAGGCCGTGGTCGTGGCGCCGCCGGAAGTGCTCGCGGAATTTCGCGACGGCGACATCCGCAGCAAGAAGGGTCCGGTATTCCAGACCGCGATCGTCGCGGGCGTCATGGCGGCGAAGAAGACGCATGAGCTTATCCCGTTCTGCCATCCGCTTTCGCTCAACGACTGCAAGATGTCGATCGACCTGAACGAACGCCGCGAGATCGTGATCGAATGTCGCGTCGAAGTGGATCACAAGACCGGCGTGGAAATGGAAGCGCTTACGGGAGCGACCGTCGCGGCGCTGACCGTGTACGACATGTGCAAGGCGATCTCGCACGACATCGTCATCAAGAACGTGCAGTTGATGGAGAAGACGGGTGGAAAGAACGACTTCAAGCGATAACGCACCGCTTTGCGGTCTCGTGCTGGCTGGCGGACAGAGCAAGCGGATGGGACACGACAAGGCCGCCGTGGCGTATCAGGGCAAGCCGCAGGTCGAAGTGTGCTTTGAGCTGCTGCAGCGCGTGTGCGACAGCGTGTTTGTGTCGACTCGTGCGGATCAGGCCGATGCGCCGGGACGAAAAGGTCTGCCGCAGATTCACGACCGCTTCGGACACATCGGGCCGATGGATGGCATCCTGTCCGCGTTCGAAACGCATCCCGATCGCGCATGGCTTGTCGTCGCGTGTGATCTCCCGTTCTTGAATGAAGTGACGCTGCGAATTCTCATCGCGCAGCGCGATGCGGCGAAGGATGCGACGGCCTTCGTGAGTTCGTCCGACGGATTGCCGGAGCCGCTTTGTGCCATCTACGAACCGCGCATCCGCGCCAAGCTTCAGGCGCTTCTTTCCCAGGACATGCGGTGTCCGCGCAAGGCCTTGATCCGGTCGGACACAAAGCTCCTCAAGCTGCCCGATGAACGCGCGTTGGATAACGTGAACAACCCGGAAGAACTCGATGCCGCGTTGAAAGCTCTGTCGACGGGTCGAAAAGTCACGATCAACTACTATGCCCAGCTGCGGGAACAGCGCGGGCTTGGCGAAGAAGCGGTTGAAACGACGGCGGCGACGGCGCGCGACCTCTATCAAGCCCTGCGCAGCAAGCACGGGCTCCAGTTGGATCCGAAGCATGTGCGCGTTGCTGTGAACCAGCAGGTGGCATCGTGGGATGCGCCTGTGCGCGCGGGGGACCGGATCGCGTTTCTCCCGCCGGTGTCCGGAGGCTGACATGTTTAAGCTCAGCGACAAACCACTCGATACGCATGCGTTGGCTGCCGTGCTTGAGGATGTCCATGCCGGCGCGCTGGTGACCTTCGAGGGGAAGGTGCGGAACCACAATCACGGGCGAACCGTGACGCAGCTGGAGTACGAGGGCGCAGAGGACATGGCCTCGGCGGAGTTCGCAAAGATTGTCACGGATGCGCGCGAGCAGTTTGAAATTGTGGGTGCAGCCGGTGCGCATCGTGTCGGCATCCTGCAACCCGGCGAGACTGCTGTGTGGATTGGCGTGACAGCCGTGCACCGCAGTGCCGCATTTGCGGCATGCAAGTTTGTGATCGATGAGTTGAAGAAGCGGTTGCCGGTGTGGAAGAAGGAGCACTACACGGACGGCTCCTCGGGCTGGATCAACAATCCGTGACGCAGAACTCTCACACCGGCTTGCGCTTTGCGTGGCTCATCTTCCGTGAATCGATACGCTCCTTCGGTGCGAACCGGAGCCTTCAGGCCGCGGCGATGCTGGCCTTCTACGGATTCCTTTCGCTCATGCCGCTGCTGCTGCTCCTGCTGTTCCTCTTCGCGCGGGTCTTGAATGCGTCGGACGAAACGCTCACGGCGGTGCGTGATCTCACGAGTGCCCTGTTCCCTGCATTCAATGAGGATATCCTCGACGACCTCATGAAGCTGTCGAGCCAGCGCGTCTTTGGCGTGGTCAGCATCGTGCTCTTGATGTGGTCGATGACGCCCTTCGCCGCAGCGGTCCGGATGTCGCTGCTCCAGGTCTTCAAGATGGAGCGAAAGCTGAATGTGGTGATCGCGAAGCTGATCGACCTCGGTGCCGTCTCGGGATTGATGGCGCTTTTCGTGGGCCTTGTCGCCGCACGCATTTGGTTCAGCGCCGTCGAGTCAAACATCCCGTTCCTCCGCAGCGCCTTGACGCTGGCGCTGAGCGTCGGGGTCCTGATGAGTTTCTTCGCGGTCTTTGTGCCGCGCGGAACGCAGATACGCGTGCTGTTCGCGGGCGCCATCACGTGCGGCATCCTGCTCGCCGTGATCCGTCCCTTGTTCGGCCTGATGCTGGAGTACAACCCGAACTACGGGTACGCGTTCGGCTCCGTGAAGGCGATCTTCCTGCTGCTTGTCTGGGTGTACTACACCTTCGCGGTGATCCTCTTCGGCGCGGAAGTGATGGCGAACATCCAGCGCCGCGAGTCGTTGCTGCTGCGCGGACTGTTTACGACGGGCGTCGCACCCGGCGGCGTGGCAGGTGTGCTCGTCGATCGCTTTGCGAAGCAGTTGGCCCCAGGGGAGATCCTGTTCCGTGAAGGCGACAAGGGAAGCGAGATGTACTATGTCATCGCCGGGGAAGCTGCGGTGCGCAAGGGCGACAAGGTGCTGAAGTCGTTCAAGGCGGGCGAGTACTTCGGTGAAATGTCGATGCTGCTCGATGCGCCGCGTACGGCGGACGTCGTCGGCGTCGCCCCCGACACCCGCCTCATCGTCATCTCCCGCGACAACTTCGACACCATCCTCCGCGAAAACCCCGCCATCGTAAAAACGATCCTCAAGGAAATGGCGCAGCGCGTAAAATCGACGAACGAGCAGTTGCAGGCGAAGGGGTAGTCGGCGGATTGGACTGATCCGTCGGATCCGACCGATCGGTCTGATCTCAGCGTCCCACAGCCTGCAACAATTGCGCCACGATGCTGACCGCAATCTGGACGGGACCTTCGGCGGCGATGGGGAGGCCGACGGGACCGTGGTAGCGGGTGTGGTGTTCTGCGGGGATGGCTTTCAGGATTTCGTTGCGGCGGGCGATGGGGCCGAGGAGGCCGATGAAGCGGACGGGGGTGGGCAAAAACTTCACGGCCCAATCGCGGTCGCGGATCAGGTGATGGTTCATGATCACGACGAGCGTGTTCGCGTCCTGGGGCAGTCCGGTCAGGCCGGCCTCCGGGCGACGCTGGACGGCGCGCCATGCGTCGGGGAAACGATCCTTCGTGAGATGCGACGCGCGGTGATCGACGATCGTCACGCGGAAACCGGCTTCGGTGGCGAGTTGAACAACGGGGATCGCGTCGTCGCCCGCACCAATCACGACAAGTTGTGCAGGTGGGCGCAGCGTTTCCGTGAAATCACCGGCAGTGATGTCGAAGGGTTCCTGTGTGGCGAGTTTTTCAAGAATGGTTTCGAGGCCGTCTACGGGTCCGCGCTCCAAATGGATATCAATCTTGCCGTTGCAGCCGAGCCCCAGCCCCCACAGCACATCCTCGTCGCTGCCCGTGTCGTAGTGAACCCTCTCGGCCTTTCCCGACTCCATGACGCGGACCGCACGATCGCGAAGGTCTTCCTCAAGACACCCGCCGCTGACATTGCCAACGAGCGACTTGTCGTCGCGGATCAGAAGTCGCGCCCCGGGCTTTCGATACGCCGAACCTTCAATCTTCGTCAGCGTCGCGAGTGCGCAAACGCGCCCCTCCGCCTTCAAGCGCGCCATCTCGGCGAATACGGCAGCGGTCTCATTCCACGATTTCATGAAGGATAATTAACCACGAATGGACACGAATGGACACGAATTCATGAGGGTCCGATTTCATCCTATTCGTGTGCATTCGTGTTCCGTTCGGCTCGCTCACGGCATGCATTCGTGGTTAAATCGGTTCGTATGACTGCCGACAAGACAACCACAGGCCTGACCCTCGCGACCAAGATCACCTTGGTTCGGCTGATGGGTGTGCCGGTGTTTGTGTTGTTGCTGGTGTACTACAACATCGGGCTGGCGCATGGCGAAGAGCATACGACCGAACGGCTCATGGCCTTGGTGGTCTTTATCCTCGTGGCTGGGACGGATGCGTTGGACGGCTACCTGGCGCGGGCGCGCAACGAGATCACGAATCTCGGGAAGGTGCTCGATCCGTTGGCGGACAAGGCGCTGCTTCTTTCCGGCTTGATCCTCCTGACGCGGCCCGGCCTCGAGCCCCGCATCCCGATCTGGTTCACGACGCTGGTTATCAGCCGCGATGTCGTTCTCGTAGGCGGATACTTTCTCACGCATCACTTCGCAGGCGCTGTCGACGTCCATCCGCGCTGGAGCGGCAAGATCGCCACCGTCCTGCAGATGGGCATCATCCTGTGGGTTCTGTCCCAGTTTTCGAGCCAGTGGTTCTACCACGTCGTCGCCGCCGCCGGCGTCTTCACCGCTATCTCCTTCGTGCAGTACGTCGTGGATGGCTCCAAGCAGCTCGCAAAGGCCAGCCACAAGGTGTGAACCGCGAAGCCGCCGGGTCAGGTGACCCGGCCTACAACGCGGGCGGGTGTAGGCCGCGTGACCCCACGCGGCGCTTGGACCACGATTCGGTAAGAGTCGTTTGTTTCCACGCCGGACTCTGCTACCTTCCCCGCCTGCATGAAAAAGCCCGAAGAGAAAGCCAAGGCGCGCATTATTGCCATCGTGGGGCGACCCAACGTCGGCAAGTCCGCCATTTTCAACCGGATCGTTGGCAAGCGCGTGGCGATCGTGCACGACCAACCGGGGGTCACGCGGGACCGCATTTCCCGCGAGGCGAAGTGGGGCGAGGAGCGCTTTGAAGTCATCGATACCGGCGGCTTGGCCTTCATGGACAAGACCTCGGCGAAGGACACGATGGAGGACGAGGCGCGCAAGCAGGCGCAGATCGCTATCGATGACGCGGCTGTCATTCTCTTTGTTGTCGATGTCACCGCCGGGTTGGCCCCGCTGGATATCAATGTCGGCCGGCAGCTCAAGGAGTCAGGCTGCCCCGTCCTTCTTCTCGCGAACAAGGCGGATACCGACATCCTGGATGCGAGCGCGGATGAATTTCGCCAACTGGGCTTTCCGGTATTCCCCGTTGCCGCACTGCACAACCGTGGTTTTGAAGAGGTGATGGATGAAGCGGTCCGGCTTCTTCCGAAGGTTGCGATGCCGGAGAAGCCGAGCGCATTGCGCGTCGCGATTGTCGGACGCCCCAACGCCGGTAAATCCTCGTTCATCAATCGTCTCATCCGTAGCGACCGCGTGATCGTGTCGCCCGTCGCCGGCACCACGCGCGACAGCGTCGAGATTCCCTTCCAGGTCGGCACGGGTCCGCAGGCGCGACACTACACGCTGATCGATACCGCCGGCATGCGCACGCGCGGCAAGGTCGATTCCACGGTCGAGACCTTCAGCCTCATGCGCGCGGAGCAGAGCGTCGAGGATGCGGACCTCGTCGTGCTCGTGATGGATGGCCAGCAGGGACCGACCTCGCACGACAAGCGCATCGCGTCGCTGATCCTCGAGAATCGCAAAGGCTGCGTGCTGCTGATCAACAAGTGGGACTTGATGACCGAGACCACGATGACCGCGTACGAGAAGGCCTTCCGTCGCGAGATTGCGTTCCTGGATTTCGCGCCGCTGATCTTTGCGTCCACGCAGAGCGGATTGAACATCCGCAAGAGCATCGAGACCATCGATCGCGTCGCCGCGCAGATTTCACAGAAGCTTCCGACGTCCGCGCTGAACCGCGTTGTGCAACGCGCGACGGAGCGACTCCAGTCGCCGATGGTGCAGGGGCACCGCATGAAGATCTACTACGCGACCCAGACCGGCGAGCGCCCGATCCGGATCCGCCTCTTCGTGAACGACCCGAAGCGCATGAACAATTCCTACCGCCTCTTCCTCATCCGCCAGATCCGCGAAGCCTTCGGCATGGAAGGCGCCCCCATCGTGCTGGACTTCAAGACCAGCCACGACGGCGAGAATCCCGACGGCTCCGACCGCCAGGAACGCCGCAACGCGAAGCTGGGGCG
>CAZCZZ010000036.1:0-39017 GCA_964503335.1 uncultured Verrucomicrobiota bacterium | reverse complement strand
CTTCGCTCCCATGGCGAAGCCTAAATCGCGTCGCCTCGGGAATCAACACCGGAGCGATAGTTGGCGGTGATACCGTGTTCATTAGAGGCGGCATTTATCGAGAGCGAGTGGTATTGACAAACAATCCAACACCGTCCAACCCCACAAACTTTGTGCGAATATTCAGCTACACCAACGAATCACCCACTCTGAGAGGTTCTACGACTGTCGCGAACTGGACACTTTACAGCGGCGGAGCAACGTCCATCTGGAAGGTCACCAACTGGACGCATAACAGTCAACAGGTCTTCGCGGATGGTCAACCGCTAGCACAGCGCGGCTGGCCCAACACTAGTTTGGCCTACGTAGTGTACGGCTGCACCAACGCCACAAACAATTCCTACTCCTGCGGACCATACAACGACGCCATCTCGTCAAACAACACAGAGTGTTGGATATACATTCCCAAGGGCTATTCTTGTTCCGACTTTGATCCCGTTGAGCACACGATTCATATTGGTAACGAAGTGACCAACATGACGCCTTTCTCGTTTTACCTGTCGCGTGCGGATTCCACATTATACGTTTCTCTCGGCACGAACTCACCAACAAACTCACTCATGGAGATCACCACAAACGAAGTTCTCTTCTCGACTGGCGGGGGGCTTTGGCTGAAGGGACTGACTTTTCAACACAATGGCTGGCTTGCAACCGACAGTCACAGACCCGATAGCGCAGGGGTGATTCTGTACGGCGAGAACCGCATCGAAGATTGCACCATTTCATGGTGCGACACGGCTGGGCTGGCACTCAGCGGAAATAATAACAAGGCCATTCGATGCAGGGTCGAGAACAACGGTCTGATGGGAATCGTATGGAATAGGTATACAAACAATCTTGTTCAGGCGTGTGGCATCTTCAGCAACAACATTAAGGAATTTGCTCTGGGAAAATCCGGCGCCATACGCGTAATACCAGACGGCAGCGGGATCGTTGAGAGCAACGAGGTTGCCTATAATCTGTGTTCGGGTATCTGGTTCGACACCTGCAACACCGGCGGACAAATCATCGTTCGAAACAATTTCATCCACCATAACCAGCCCTTCGAAACGAGACCTGGCGATACAACGCCATTTTATGACACCAAAGGCATCTTCATTGAAATCAGCAGAAATGCGGACGTCTACAACAACCTGGTTGTCAGTAACAAAACGTACGGTATCTACAATTCGGGATCGCGCGATGTCAGATTCTTCAACAACACGGTCGCGTTTACTCCGGCAGAGGGATCAAAGGCCGCAATAAAGGTGGCGGGCGCCAAAGATCCATTCATTGTATCAAACATGGTGTTGAGGAACAACTTGCTATACAATAACTATGACAACTACGGAATGTTTCTTGAGGCCACAAACTCAAGCACGGTCATTCATATTTCGTCTGACTATAACGCGTACTACCCCTTCTCAAAGAACACCATGGGCGTTGGCGTAGTATCAACCTTTTCTGTCTGGCAGGCTGCGAGTGGATATGACGCGCACAGCATCACCAGCAACCCACTATTGAGGAACCTAGGGAGTACAATTCTCCTTCCGACACCTCGCAGCCCTATCGTTAATCGAGGCACAAACCTTTCGATTGTTGCCACAGATATTCACGGCGTTACGCGACCGTATGGATCGTCCCATGACATTGGGGTCTACGAGTATGATCCCAGAGTCGATACGACTCCGATCGACTTTGACGGCGACGCGATTTCCGACCTTGGGTTATTCCGCACGAACATCTTCAATGTGCTTTGGAGCTCAACACTGACATCTCAAACCGTCGTATTGGGAACAACTGCAGCCACGAACGTTCCAGGTGATTACGACGGCGACTCAATTACTGATTACGCGACATTCTCTCGAACTGACCGTCTATGGAGGATCATATATAGTGGTCTTGGTACGACAGGCACTTTCGTTCTCGGCACTATTGGCACCGTCAGCAATTTCCCCATACAAGCTGATTACGACGGCGACGGGATCACCGACATTGCGACATACTCCGCATCTAGCATCTGGGAGTCAACATGGCGAATCGTGAAGAGTTCGGACGGCACGACAAACAGCTACACATATGCCAATCCATCGATGAGGTTGGCTCCAGCGGACTATGACGGTGATGGCAAGGCCGATTCAGCCATGTGTGACACGAACTTTGTGTGGTGGATCACCGAAAGCTCATCAGGATCGCTGCGAACACAGCAGTGGGGCTCATTGAGTCTTGGAGATGTACCCGTTCCCGCCGACTATGACAACGATCGCAAGGCCGACATCGCGGTCTGGCGCAAATCGTTTCCTCAAACGTACTATATCATCAGGAGTTCGGATGGGAACCCGCTTACTTACGCGTGGGGTACGACTAACGATGTACCACTAATTGGCGACTACGACGGCGATGGTCAATCAGATTTGGGCGTTTATCGACCCGGACCGAGTTCTTCGACAGAGTCGAACTGGTTTATCATAAAGTCCGCTGGCGGTGTGATCTACACTAGGTTCTGGGCATCGAATGCCACCGCAGTCGGGCGATCGCGCTACTGATACTCTCGCCGATCGATCTCAATTCGCTGCGGACCCATGAGTTTCGGCGATCATCGGCCTCGTCCCGATATCATCGATTGGTGGGTTGATGACGACTTGACTGACGCCCCTCATCGCGTCAGAAACACGCGGCGTTACAAGAATCTTAACCATTCTCATGAAACAAGTTCTTCAGGATCGCAAGTCGGGCAAGGTGGAGATCGTGCAAGTTCCTGTGCCCGAGCGAAACGCGGGCCAGCTCCTTGTCCGCGTACAAGCGTCCGTCATCAGCGCGGGGACGGAGAGTGCGCTGGTCGCAGCGACAGGGCGTTCCTTGATGCAGCGGGTGGCGGACAAGCCGGACCTGATCAGGAAGGGGTTCGACACGCTGAAGGCCCGCGGATTCGACGGGCTGAAGAGCCAGATTGAGGGCAAGTACGCAGGGTATGAGGCGCTCGGCTACAGCTGCGCCGGCGTGGTTGTTGAGAGCGACCCGGCGGCGGCCGGCGTCACCCCGGGCACCCGCGTGGCCTGCGGTGGCATCGGTTACGCCAATCACGCCGAATTCGTGTCGGTTCCCCATCGCTTGTGCGCCGTAGTCCCCGAGGGTGTCGATGATTCCACTGCGGCCTACGCCACGCTCGGTGCCATCGCCATGCAGGGCGTTCGCCAATCGGCGGCGGTTCTCGGCGAACACATCGTCGTCATCGGCCTCGGCCTCGTGGGCCTGCTCGCCGCGCAGTTGTTGAAGGCAGCGGGTTGCAGCGTGTCCGGCATCGATCCATCGCCTGCGGCGAGGGCAAGCGGCCTGCAATGCGGCTGCACCCATGTTGCGGAACCCGGCGGCGCCGCCGAGACCGTTCTCGAAGCGAGTCGCGGCCTTGGCGCGGATGCGGTGCTGATCTGCGCGGCCACGGAGAGCAGCGATCCCGTCCTATTGGCTGGCGAACTGGCCCGATCACGCGGGCGTGTGGTCATGGTCGGTTCGACCGGAATGGAAATTCCCCGCGAACTGTATTTCCGGAAGGAACTCACCTTTGCGCTGTCCCGCTCCTACGGACCGGGTCGTTATGACACGAGTTACGAGGAGGCAGGCGTCGATTACCCCGCCGACTTCGTTCGCTTCACCGAGCAGCGCAATATGCAGTCGTTCCTCGACCTCGCGGCTCGCGGCGCAATCAACGTGACACCGCTCACCACGCATCGCTTCCCGCTGGACCAGGCCTCTCAGGCCTATGCAATCCTCGCCGACCGCTCTATCGATCGCGTAGGCATTGTCCTGAACTACCCGGCTGTCCCGCAGCAGTCGCGGAGCCGCGTCATCCCCGTCAACGCCGCGCCCCTTCAGGGTGATGTAGGCGTCGGCTTCATCGGCGCAGGCGGTTATGCAGAAGGCGTGCTCCTGCCCCTGCTTCGCAAGGTCAGCGGTGTCTCGCTTCGCGCCGTGGCAACGCGTCAACCCGCGCATGCGGCTTCCGTGGCAACACGCTTCGGCTTCGCCACGGCAGCTTCCGGCGCGACCGATGTCCTTGCCGACCCGCAAACCAAGGTAGTCTTCATCGCCACACGCCATGACTCCCATGCTTCCTATGCCATCGCAGCACTCGAGGCGAAGAAGCATGTCTGGGTCGAAAAGCCCCTCGCACTGAACACCGATGATCTTCAGCGCGTGGTCGAGGCGCACGCACGGGCCGGAACGGTGCTCGCGGTCGGCTTCAACCGCCGCTTCAGTCCCTTGTCGGCTTCGCTCTTGAACGCTCTTCCGAAAGACAGCCCCCTCATGGCCACGATCCGCGTAAACGCGGGACACCTTCCCGCGGACCACTGGACGCAGAATCCGGCCACGGGCGGCGGACGCCTGCTCGGCGAGGGCTGTCACTTCCTCGATTACCTCTGCTTCCTTGCCGGATCAGATCCCGAGACAGTCTCTGCTGCCGCGCTTCGAAGCGAACGACCGGATATTCCCGCATCATCAAATTTCACAGTCACGGTGACCTTCAAGAACGGCTCCGTCGGGCAACTGATCTACACCTCCGAAGGCTCGCTGCACATGCCCAAGGAACGAATCGAAGTCTTCGGCGGCGGCGTCTCCGCCGTCCTGGACGACTTCATGAGCCTCACGATCCACGACAAAAAGCGGTCGCGCACCGAGACGTTGAAACGACAGGACAAAGGCCAGGATTCGATGCTGCGCAGCTTCATCGAATCCGTCCGCAGCGCGAAGCCGTTCCCATTGACGCCGTCACAGATCTTTACATCGACCACACTAACCCTGGCTGCACAGGTCAGTCTTGATAGTCACAAACCCGTTCCCGTGGACAGATTCTGATTCCGAGGAGGCTTTGCCCACGGAACACACGGAATACACGGAATTCCGAACGGAGATGTGCCCACGGAGTTCACGGATAGCACGGATGGGAAGAGCAGAGTCAGATGTTTTGGTTTGTTCTGAATTCGGAATATCCTCCTTATCCGTGACCTCCGTGGGCAATAGATCTTCTCCGATGTCCGTGTATTTCGTGTGTTCCGTGGGCAAAAGATCTTTTTGATCCGCATGAAACGCGTCTTGATTGTTTATCACTCGTTTGACGAGTGGGAGATGGGGCCGATCCGGCTCCGGCGTATAGCGCGGAATCTCAGCGCGCAGGGCTACCAGCCTGTCGTGCTGACGTCGGCCGTGACGAGTCGATCCACGGGGGCTGTTCCACCGGGCGTGGAAGTCTTGCGCGCGAAGGGATTCGACCTGGCCGAACTGTATCGCGGCATACGCGGCGGCAAGGCGGCGCACGCCTCCGGGCCAAAGGGCGGCATTTCACGCGGCATCGGCATCACCAGCATCATCAACCGCTGGCTCATGGTCCCGGACAAGCAGATCCCATGGAAGCGCGCGGCAATCCAGTTGGCGCGTGACTACCTTCGCGAACATCCCGTGGACCTGATCTTCGCGTCGCTCGCACCGCGGACGAACCTGCTCGTTGCCGAAGCCCTTGCGCGGGAGTTCAAGCTTCCTTGCGTCATGGAGTTCCGCGATCTGTGGACCGGAAGTCCCTACTATCACCTGACGCAACCGACGCCGTTTCACCGCTGGCTGCACGCGCGGCTGGAGCGAAAGGCGATCGGCGCGGCGACGAGGCTGTCGTGCGTATGCCGCGGGTTGAAGGATTACCTGACAGCGCACTATGGCGACACGTTGAAGCAGCCGATCGAGGTGAACTACAACTTCTTCGATCCTTCCGAGTATCCGCCGAAGGTCGCACCGGACAACGCCAACACCCTGGTGATTTCTTACGTCGGGACGATGTACGTCAGCCGCAATCCCTTCTCGTTCTTTGAAGGCATGCGGCTGTTCATCGATGCGCACAAGCTGACACCGGAACAATTCCGCTTCGAATGGGCGGGCGCCGTTCTTGGCATTCAGGGACTCGAGGAAACGCTGGACCGGCTCCGGCTGGGGCCTTACATCAAACTGATTGGACAGGTCCGGCATGACGAAGCGCTCGCGCGACTCTGCCAAAGCGATGCATCGCTGATCATCCAGTCGCCGGGCGATTCCACGCATATTCCCGGAAAGCTGTTCGAGGCGATGGGTGCACGTGTTCCGGTCTTTGCCGTGTCGGAACCCTGCGAAGTGACCGAGATCATCGAGCGCACAGCCTGCGGCATGATCGTGTCCCACGATCCTGCGGCCATCGCCGCGGGCCTGTCCCGACTCTGGGACATCAAGTCCGGACGGGCACCATGGAACTTCAACGAGTCCGAGTTGGTGAACTTCCGCGCCGACAGGGCCGTTGGGAAACTCGCGAGGCTCTTCGACGCCACGATCGGATCATGACCTTCTTTCGTTCACCGCTATTCCGTCATCCAACGCTACTTGCCCGCAAGGCGGCACAGCGACTTCAGGGACATCAGCCGTTTACGTTTTCACCGTGCCCAACAGGCGCGGCATGGAAGGCCCATGATTCGCTCGCCCCGTTCCTGCGCGCGTGGGCTGCGGCGTCTGACCTTCACGACGTTGTGGTTCCGCCGAACAGGATCTTCCGCCAGGAGTTTGAACTTGCAGAGCTTTTCGATCGCTGTCTCTCAGGCCCGAACACCGGAACGGGCCTCGAGGCCGACGTAAAACTCATCTGGGAATTCAGTCGCGCGTACCACCTTGTGCTGAATGCCGCCCGCCCCGCAACGCAGGCCGCAGGAGATGCAGCATCCTTCATCACAACGTGGCTGGACACCAACCGCGACCCGAACGGCCACGCATGGACCAATGCCATGGAAGTTGCGCTTCGCGCGGTGACCTGGATATGCGCGGATGCCCTTTACGAAGGAGCACTTCGAAAGTCGCTGGGCATGGAACGATGGCTCCAAACCATGCACGACCACGGCTCGGCCATCATGGCCCGGCTCGAAGCGAAGAGGATCAGCTCAAACCACTATCTGGCGAATCTTCTTGGTCTGGCCTACATCGGAGCCCATCTCGACACGCTGCAGGGTCGAGCATGGCTTCACTTTGCGCGCGGTGAATTTCCGCGAGCGCTTGCCGCACAGTCGCATCAGGACGGCGGCGCCTGGGAAGCATCCCTGCCCTACCATGCCTTGATCATGGAGATGGCCGTTCTCTTCGCTGTGCTGCATGAACCCATTTCGCCGGGACTCAGGACGTCGCTCGACAAGGGGTTGCAGATCGTCGCGGACTTCTCGTGTCGTGGCGGCGATGTGTTCCCATTTGGGGATGACGACGGTGGACGCGTCATCGCCTTCGACTTCGCGAGTCGATCCATGGGTCGAGCCGACGTGCTCCTCAAAGCGGCGCGGATTCTTCTCGGACGCGACTTCATTCCGCAAACCGATGCTCTGTACGAAAGCAGCGGCTGGTGGACCTGTCGTCGCGGCGAGCTTCACGCGGCGTGCGAGTTCGGCGGCGTGGGCTTCGCGGGCCAGGGTGCGCATGCGCATAACGACAGGCTGTCGTTCGCTTTGAACCTTGGCGGGCACGCGGTCTTTACCGATCCGGGTTCATACATCTACTCGCCTGACCCTGCCGCGCGTAACGCTTTCCGCTCCACGTTTGCACACAGCGTACTGGTCATCGATCGATGGGAGCAATTGCCGCTTCCTGAAGGTGGCGGATCGTCGCTCTTCATGTTGCCGGGGACGGATGTCGCCGCGACCGTCGTCGACCACCAACCCGGTCGCCTCACCGTGGAAGACTTCCCCCATCGAAGGAGCCTTGCCGTTACGCCAGCGTCGATCGAAATCACGGATGATGTTTCAGGCGCTGGTCCCCGCCGTCTTGCGGCGCAGTTCGTCCTTCATCCTTCCATTACTGTCACAACACGCGACAACACAGCCGAGCTGAAACTGCCCGATGGTCGCGGCCTTCGCTTTAAGGCTCCCGAAGGACTTGAGGTTCGGCTCCGGGACGGCGTCTTCTCCCCGTTCTATGGCACACGCGAATCGACGCGCTTGCTCGTGGTCGAGCTTTCGTGTTCTCTGCCTGCTCGCCTGCTGTGGCGGGTGGATGTGACGACGTGATGAAGCGCTTCATTTTCAAGCTGCTGTTGTCGGGGATCACCCTGCTCGTGCTGGGTGGAATCGCCGAGGTCGTACTGCGCGCACAGGAGCGGGCCCAGATCCAGGCGATGGAGGATGCGGACAAACCCGGCGGCGTCACGAAGTCGGACATCCCGGGCCTTAACTACGTCCTCACCCCGGGCTATCGCAGCGGGGAAATCGTCTTCAACAGCCTCGGCTTCAACATGCCGGAGCGGGAAGTCACAAAGAATCCCGCAGTCACTCGCGTGGCCTTTGTTGGAGACTCCGTGACGCAGGGTGTCGGGATCACGAACACCGCTGAGGCGTATCCAAACCGAATCGACGCGATTCTGCCCGACGCCTTCGAGGTGTGGAACTGCGGCGTGGGTGGATACAACACCGAGCAGATCTATCTGCAGATGAAACACATCCTGCCCGCCTTCTCGCCGGATGCCATCGTCTATGGCTTCAACTTCAACGAC
Source organism: uncultured Verrucomicrobiota bacterium (assembly GCA_964503335.1). Classification (GTDB taxonomy): domain Bacteria; phylum Verrucomicrobiota; class Kiritimatiellia; order CAIVKH01; family CAIVKH01; genus CAZCZZ01. The sequence goes on along the minus strand of CAZCZZ010000036.1, from coordinate 30,463 downwards.
TATTGGGATGCAAACCGCTACTTCTTCGGCAATGCCGCGCTGCTTCCGGAGCAGGCGGAATCCGGAAAGAGGGCCGGACTGCTTGACCAACTCAAGAAGCTCCGCATCGTCCTCCGCATGCGCGATGCATACGCGGAACTCGCCTACAGGGTGCGCGGGTACTGGCCGGTTTATGTCGACCGGAAGACGGGCTACCCCTCCTGGAAGCGGATGAAGGACATCATTCTCATGATGAGGGATGACTGCGCGCAAGCCGGACGACCCTTCGCCGTGGTGATCCTGCCCAACAAGCAGTTCCTGCATGTAGATCCCGCGAAAAACAAGGCACACGCGGATATTGCATCGTTTCTCGCGCGAGAGGGGATACCCTTCCTCGATCTTCTGCCCGCGCTCAAGGAACACCGGGACGAGCCGCTATACCTCAAGGACGGCAACCACATGACGCCCGCAGGCTATGAACGCGTGGCACAGCAGGTTGCCGCCTGGATGGAGGAGCGGAAGGATCTCTTCGCCGCGCCATGACAACTGCATGCCATATCGTCCTGGCCTCGTATGATCCTGCCGAATTGCGGCGTGCGGTGGCTGGATTCCTGCCCGACGGCGATTATCGCAGGATCTGCATCAAGCCGAACTGGGTTCTCCATCAGGAGCACGACGCGTTCCCGATCCAGGCGCTGATCACGTCGCCCCTCCTGATCGAGGCCGTCATTGAGTCCTGTCTCGTTAAGTACCCGTCCCTGCAATGGATCATCGTCGGGGACGTTCCGCTGCAGAGCTGCGAATGGGAGAAGATGGCGGCGCAGTGTGGACTTGATCGATTGATCCGCAAGTATGCGGACCGACAGAATCCAACCGTTCGATTCCTGGACCTGCGCCGCGAGCGGTTCGTCAAGGTGCAAGGCTACCTGGAGCCCGATCTCGCATTCCGCGACGGGGACCCGCAGGGCTACCGCGAAATCGTCCTCGATGCGGCCAGCTACCTCGACCCGATCAGCGACCGCAAGGCCCGGTTCCGTGTGTCCGATTACGACCCGGGCATCACGACGAGCAGCCACCGCGAAGGCTTCCACCGCTACGTTATCGCGGGCTCCGCGCTTGAGGCAGACCTTTTTATCAATCTCCCGAAGATGAAGACGCACCAGAAGGCCGGGATCACCGGCGCGCTGAAGAATCTAGTCGGCATCAATGGGCAGAAGGCGTGCCTCGTGCACCATCGCAAAGGATCGCCCTCGTCGGGCGGCGACGAGTTCGGCCCGAACGCGCCATTCCTCGTGCGCACACAGGTCCGCGTGCGCGAGTTGCTGCAGAAGCGATCGCGCTTCCTTTTCGCAATCGGGCGGAAAGTCTGGCTTGTCTTGAAGCGGCTCCGGGGCATTCACACGGAAGCGACGCGGGAACGGCTGCGGGAGGGCAGGATCTACATGGCGGCGGGCTCGTGGTACGGCAACGACACGATCTGGCGCATGGTGTATGACCTCAACCGGATCATCAAGTACGCCACCGCGCGCGGCGGCGAGCTCAGCACGAAGCCCCAGCGCTCCTACCTCGCCATCGTGGACGCCATCGTGTCCGGCGAAGGGAACGGGCCGCTGCAACCGCTGCCCGTGGATACGGGCGTTCTCATCGCGGGCACCGATCCCCTGCTCGTCGACAGCGTGATGGCGACACTGATGGGCTACGACATCGTCAAGATCCCCTGCCTTGCCCATCATCGGGAGTTCCGCGATTCCGACTGGGGGCAATTCAATCCGGCGGATGTGGTAATCGGTCTGAACGATGGCCTTGTACGCGGACTTGCAGGTCTTCCCGTCTTGCACGCCTTCATTCCGCCACCGGGTTGGCGGGGCCATATCGAGAAAGCCACATGAAGGTGCGCAGAAAACTATTTTTCGCGCTGCAGCGCATGATCGGGTCGCATGCAGGCGACCGCTATGCCGATCTCAAAGGCATGGAGCGTTGGCCGACGGCGCTGATGCAGGAGTGGCAGTCGAAGCAGATTCGCTCGTTGATCGACCATGCCGTCGAGCACGTCCCATTCTATCGCGAGCGCTTCGGCGGGCGGAAGGATGTTCCGCCCGGTGAGCTGCCGGTTGTAACGAAGGAGGAGCTTTCATCCCATTTCCTCGACCTGATGACGCCGGAACTGCGTCGCGAGTACGTGTCGGGCGTGAAGCCGAAAGGCTATGGCTGGCTGGAAGTAACCAGCGGCGGAACGACCGGCGTCCCGACGACAGTCATTCACGACCCGGAGTTCCGCGACAAGGACCGCGCGGCGCGCGTCTACGAGATGGGGCTCAGCGGCATTCCCTATGGCAAGCCGCACTTCAAGCTCTGGGGCTCGATGAACGACATCCAGGAGACCAAGGCTTCGTGGCGGCAACGCGTGATGACGACCCTCTCGCGCGAAGTGCTTCTGAACGCGTTCGAGATGAGCGACCAGCGGATCGTCGAGTACATATCGATGATCAATCAGCATCGCATCCAGCACGCCATCGCGTATGTCGATGCGGCGGCGGCCATGGCGGCGTTTATCAGGAAGCACGGCCTTTTCGTACGTCCCCTCAAGTCCATCATGACCACGGGGGGCACCCTGACCGAGGACACCCGGGAGCTTCTGCAGGAGGTGTTCCGCGCCCGGATCCACAACAAGTACGGAAGCCGTGACTGCGGCGAGCTTGCGTGCGAGTGCGAGGCTGGCGGCCTGCATGTCCTGGCGCCCAACGTCTTCATCGAGATTCTCGACAAGAACGACAAGCCGCTGCCACCGGGAGAGCTCGGTCGCGTGGTGGTGACATTCCTTGGCAACCGCGCGTTTCCGATCCTGCGGTTCGACATCGGCGACATGGCGGCCATGTCGTCGGGCGCGTGCCCCTGCGGCAGGGGCTTCCCCGTCCTGGAACGCCTCGAGGGACGTGCCGTCGATTTCCTCCTCAGCGGCAGCGGCGGTTTCGTTTCCCCGGTCTACATCCGCCACGTTGTCGGCGTGGTGCATGGGCCGAAGCTGATACGGCGCTTCCAGTTTGTGCAGGAAGACCTGAACATCTTTTCGCTCACCATCCAGCCGGAGTCGGGGGTAAAGGAATACGCACTCCAGCTCATCCGTGAACCCTTGCTGAAGGACTTGAGGAAGGTTCTCGGGCCGCAGTCCGAGATTGCGTACATTGTGACCAACCACATTCCGGAAACGGCGGCCGGGAAATTCCGCTACACGATCAACCGGTACACCCCGCCTCAGTGAAGATCCTTTTCATCCATCATGTGGCGGACGTGTACGGGTCGAGCCGATCGCTTCTGCGCCTGTCCTCGGCGCTGATCCGGGACGGACATTCCGTCGCCGTGGTGCTGCAGGAAGACGGTCCACTGCGCGTCGCGCTCGAGTCGGCCGGCGCAAGGATTCACCTCGTCCCATCCCTCCCCGTCCTGCACCGAAGCCGCCTGACAAGACCCACGCAGTGGTATGGACTGCTGCGCGACGTGGTCCGGTCGAGAAAAGCGCTGATCGGGATCATGACGCGTGAAAGACCCAACCTCGTGCATACGAACACCGCCACGATTCTTCCCGTATCCGGCTGGTGCGCCCGCTCGCTGGGCATTCCCAACATTCAGCACATCCGCGAGTCGTTCCTGGACTTCGGTCCCCTATGGCCGCTTTATCGCAGCCTTCTACTGGCCAACTGCGATCGCGTGCTTTCCATCTCGCAGTTCCTGGCGAACATGTTTACGGAGAAGCAGCGCAATGAGCGGATCACGGTGATTCACAACGGCCTTTCGAGAGAGGAATTTGAGCACGTGCCCGCAGATGAGGTGCGCCGCTTCCGGGAGTCCTTCAAGCTCGGGCCGCTCGTTGTCGGCTTGATCGGTCGCATCAAGCTGGTGCGGAAGGGACAGGAAGTCTTCGTGAAGGCGGCGGCGCTTTTGAAGGACGAATTCCCTGATGCGCAGTTTGTCCTTGTCGGCAGCCCGTTCCCGGGTAACGAGTCACACCTCGACACGCTGCGCCGGATGATCAACGACCTGGGGCTTGGGGACCGCGTCATCTTCGCGGGTCACATGTCCGACACGCGCATTGCGCTGCAGACCTTCGACGTGTCCGTCATGGCGTCGGCGCAACCCGAACCCCTGGGCAACGTCACCATCGAGTCAATGGCCATGGGCAAGCCCGTGGTGGGAACCCGTATCGGTGGCACGCCCGAACTGGTTGTCGAGGGAGAGACGGGATTCCTTGTGCCGCCTCACGATGCGGAGGCCATGGCGGGGGCGATCGGAAAGCTCCTGCGCGATCCGGGCTTACGCGAGAGCATGGGGCGGGCCGGTCGGGAACACTTTCTGCAGCAGCTTGAATTCGCACCCTTCTACAAGGGCATTCTCGCCAGCTACGCCAGCGTCGTGAGGTCGGCGAAGACATGAAGTCCATCCTGAAGAAGCTCCTGCTGCTGGCCTTCTCGGGTCTCCTCGCCATCGCATTGCTTGAAGTCGCCATCAGGAAGCTCCTGCCCCACTACGATCCGCGCCGGCAAATCGAGTTCAAGATTGACCCCGCGTACAACGCCGCCTTCGGCCCGCGTTCGTCCACGATCAGGCAGCGAACCCCGAAAGGCGACTACGACCTCAAGGTCACGTTCAACGCGGATGGCTATCGCGATACGAAGGACATTCGCAGTTCGACGGCGGATGACCTGTTTGCCCTCGGTGACTCCTTCACCATGGGCTGGGGTGTGGAGGAGCATGAGCGGTTTTCCGAGCTTCTGGCCACCGGGCTCGGGCGACGCGTTTTCAACATCGGCATACCCGGGGACCTCGACCAGTACGCGGGCTTGCTGCGTTATGCGCGGGAGCATGGCGCAACGGTTTCGAACGTCCTGCTCGGCATCTGCATGAACAACGACTTGAAGAACTACAACCGCAGCGACAAGCTTCAGCCCTCGAAATTCGGCGATGCATCGCCGTGGAAAGCGCGCTTGAGAGCGCAGCTTCAGGGACGCAGCGCGATCTACCTGGCGCTGAGCTACGAGATCCAGCGCTATCGCCCGCTCCGCAAGCTCTGCGAGAAACTGGGCATCTCGCGCGATATCAACCAACTCACGCTCCGCAACATCTATGACGAGGAAGTGCTGGCCAGCTCCCTGCAGAAGGTGAAGGACCTTTCGCAGGGCTTCGCTCCCGGACAGTTCCGCATCATGATCATCCCGACGCTCGGGCTCTGGATCGGAGACAGCCAGGACGAGGAGCGCCGCATTCATGAAGCGTTCGTCCGATCACTGCGAGATGCAGGTTTTAGCGTGCTGGACATGAAGCCGATCATGGAGGCGGACGGGAATCCGCGAATCTATCATTTCGAAACCGATGCACACTGGAATCAAGCCGGGCACGCCTTTGCGTCGGCCGCGCTGGTCGATTGGTATCGGCATGAATAGGCCCGTTGATTTCTGGATGGGACACGCGCGCTGCTCGTCGCACTCGATCGAGCAGTTTCTTGCGGACATCCAGGGGCTTCTTCAGGATCGCACGGTTCAACCACGCATTCTCAACCTGCAGAACGCGCACCTTTACAACATGACTTACGAAGATCCCGCGTTCGCTGAGCTGGTCAATTCGTCTCGCATCGTGGTCGCGGACGGGATGTCCATCGTCTGGGCGGCACGCCTCTTCGGTGTGCGCATGACCGAACGATGCAACATGACCGATTCGTTTCGCGCGTTCCTCGCCGACACACGATTCCCGGCAACAACGGCCCTCTTGATTGGCGGCAACGCGGAGCAGGCGCGCGGGGCAGCCGACCGTATCAATGCGGACAGCCTTCACGTCAAGGTGTCGGATACGGTGGATGGATTCCTGCCCGTGGAAGGATTCCGCGAAGCCCTGCGCACGCGCAACGAGCCGGACTTCGTGTTGATCGGCATGGGCTCACCCAAGTCGGAACAGGTGGCCTGCATCGCCGCCGAGCGGTTTCCGCGAGCTATCATCTGGCACATCGGAGGGGGCACCGTTATGTTTTTCGCTGGCTCCCTGGTTGAGGCTCCGGTTTGGATGCGGAGACTGGGAATGCAATGGCTGCACAGGCTTTTCCAGGAGCCGTCACGGATGTGGCGGCGCTATATCATCGGAAATCCACTTTTCGTCTGGCGCATTGTCAAGGCCGCGACTAGGAAGACACATGCATAGTTTGGTTACCGGGGCGGCCGGGTTTATCGGGTCGCATGTCGTGGATGAACTGATCAAGCGGGGACACCGTGTAGTCGCGCTCGACGACCTGTCGGGCGGTTTCCGCGAGAACGTGAGCGACAAGGCGACGTTCGTGCAGGGCTCCATCCTGGACAGCAAGCTCATCGACTCACTCTTTGAGGAGCATCGTTTCGACTACGTGTTCCACCTGGCCGCCTACGCCGCCGAGGGCCTGAGCCATTTCATCAAGCGATTCAACTACACCAACAACCTCATCGGAAGCGTGAACCTCATCAACGCGTCGGTGAACACGGGAAGCGTGAAGTGCTTCGTCTTCACATCGTCCATCGCCTGCTACGGCCGCAACCAGGTTCCGATGACAGAAGAACTGCAACCGCAGCCGGAGGATCCCTACGGGATTGCGAAGTACGCGGTGGAACTCGACCTCAAGGAAGCGCACGAGATGTTCGGCCTGCCCTACATCATCTTCCGCCCGCACAACGTGTACGGAGAGCGACAGAACATCGGCGACCCCTACCGCAATGTCATCGGAATCTTCATGAACCTCATCCTGCAGGGCAAACCGATGACCATCTTCGGCGACGGATCACAAACGCGCGCCTTCAGCTATATCTCCGATGTGGCTCCTGTCATCGCCGAGTCCGTGCACGAGAAGCGGGCATACAACGAGATCTTCAACGTCGGAGCGGATGTGCCCTACTCCGTCGCAGAGCTGGCCACCACGGTCGCGCGCGCCATGGGCGTCAAGGCCGACATCCGTCATCTTGACGCAAGGAACGAAGTGATCCACGCGTACTCGGCCCACACAAAAGTCCATTCCTACTTCGGCCACCTGATTCAGAACGTGAGCCTGCAGGCCGGAATCGGTCGCATGGCGGAATGGGTGAAGCAGTGCGGCTCGCGACAGGGCCAGCCCTTCGGCGAGATCGAAGTGTACAAGAACCTCCCCGCTTCCTGGCGCGCCCTTGAAAAGCCCTCGCCCTGACGGACCGTATGTCGATGTCGACCACACCGCCCAGCCATGATCGTACCGCAGGTCCGGATCGGATCGAAGCCACGATGCTGGCGCTGATCGGTGTCGCGGTCGTCGTGCTCTATCACGTCTTTGGCGTGACCGACATAGGCTATGATCCCAACCGCGTCACGCACTCCATCTTCGCATGGCTTGCGGACCGGTGGCGCACGGATTTCAAGGACACGTTCTACGCGAACAGCCACTACATCCCGTTTGTCACGATCGCCCTCATCTGGTTGAAGCGGAAGGAACTTGCCGCCGTGAAGTCCGGGCCGTGGTGGCCCGGCCTGCTGGTCGTGGCCCTTGCGCTTGCGATGCATTGGGCCGGGTCGAAGTCCCAGCAAACCCGCCTCTCCCTCCTCAGCCTGATTCTGCTGTTGTGGTCGATACCGTTGACGCTCTACGGGAGGCGATTCGGGCGCATCCTTCTGTTCCCCTGCGCCTTTCTCGTCTTCAGTCTTCCGCTCAACTTCTTCGACAGTGCCACGTATCCTGTCCGGATCCTTGCCGCGCGTTTCTCGGCCGCCATCTTGGGCGGCTTCGGCATCCCGGTCACCGCCCGGGGTTCGCTGCTCGCTGCCGCGGAAGAGGGTGGATTCCGGCTCGATACGGCGGATTCGACCAGCGGCATCTTTGCACTGACGGCTGTGGTTGCGCTGACGGTGGCCGTGGCGTGGTTGACGCAGCGCTCCGTGATCCGGTTCGTTATCCTTTCCATGCTCGCCATACCCGTGGCCTTCCTCGCAAACGTCACGCGCATCGTCATCGTCGGCGTTACGGCCACCGCGGTCGGCCCCGGGTTCACTGAAACAACAGCCCATGCGACACTTTCAGGCCTGAGCTTCCTTGTGTCGTCCGTCGCCTACCTGGCCGCCTTGGTCTCGTTGATGAGATCGGACTGGCGCGCCTGGTTTGACCGGCTCAAGGCCATGTTCAAACCCGTGGATACGATCACATGAAATCGTATCTCCCCCATCTGGCCATCCTCATGATGATCGCCGTTGCCTGCGTCATCATACCGCTCGACAAGGACGTCACGATCCGCGAGCAGGCCTCCGTGACGCTCGACCTGCCGCAGCGAGTCGGCGAATGGCGTGGCGAAATCCTGATGTTCTGCCACAACGTCCAGTGCCAGAAGGAATTTGCCCGGAGTGCCCTGGGCGAAAGCCTGGTTTGTCCGTCTTGCGGTGGAGCACTGAGCGAGATGTCCTTGATAGAACGACGCCTCCTGCCTGCGGACACGAAGCTCAGCAAGGCGCGGTATACCCGGGCCACGAATGAGTTCATCTTCCTTTCCGTGGTCTTGAGCGGCGCGTACCGGTCCAGCATCCACCGGCCCGAGGTTTGTCTCGTCGGACAGGGCAGCGAGGTCGCGCATTCCTCCCGCCTGGCGGTTGAAGTCGGAGCAGGCACGCCGCTCGAATTGACGGTGCTGGACATGATGAATCGCGGCGTGACGAAGGACGGCAGGCCGTATGCGTATGCCTCATACTACGCGTACTGGTTTGCCGCACCGGGCCGCGAAACCGCATCCCACTACGTTCGCATGGCCTGGATGGCCGCTGATCGCCTGTTCCGCGACGTATCGTATCCGTGGGCCTATATCGCCATCGCGGGCTGGCGCGACCAGGAGACTGCCGTGCACCGGGACGAAATTGCCCGCTTCGTCGCGCAGCTCTACCCCTCCATCCAAGTCAAACCGTAAACCAGCACTCGCAGACTGATGAAGACACCCCGTGGTCCAGGCCACGGGGTTTTTTATCGCTCGAAACGCTTTTTTCGGGGTATCCTGTCTGGAATGAAGTCGAGTAACACGCTGGGCCCAGAGGGGGCTCCGGCACCTGCGCGTGAACCGATGACAGGAACCCAGGCGCAAGTCGAACAGGAACGAAGCATCGCGTCTGCTCCCACATCGCGCGGCAGTGCATACCCCTACCTCAGGCAGGCGATCCGCAACGCCCTGGCGCTCGGAATCGCAGAATCAGCCATGCTGGTGGTCTGCCTGCTGCTCGGCGCCTACATCCGCTTCCAATGGAAGGGCGAGACGATGTTCGCCTCGTGGATGCTCTACCTCGTTGCCGCGTGGGTCATCGGCACCTTCATGACCAAACTATTGCCGGGCTGGGGACTGGGGCCCGTGGAAGAGCTGCGACGGTCGGTTCTCCTGCTCGTAGGCGTCTTTGCCGGTACAACCGCCATGCTGTTCTGGGGACAGGCGGCTCAAGCCACCTCGCGCTTCACACTCACGACGGGCTTCCTTCTGAGTCTATTCCTGGTCCCGATGACGAGACTGCAGGTCAAACGCATGCTGATCCAACGCGGGCTATGGGGTATCCCTGTGGCCGTGTATGCCGACGCAATGAACGGCCGAATGATCGTTGAGGCGCTGGACCACGAACGCGGGCTGGGCTACATCCCCGCCTGCTTCTTCAGCGACGACCCGGCCCTGGTGCGCAGGGGCGCATACGGCCTCCATGTCTGGGGCTCGTCGAAAGAGAACACGCTGGAGATGCCCGTCGCCGTGCTCGCCCTTCCCGGGATTCCGCGCGAAAGCATGGTCGACCGGCTTGAGAACACGCTTTCGGTCTACCGCAAGGTCATTGTGATCCCCGACATGCACGAGGCCCCATCGCTCTGGGTGAAACCGCGTGACCTGGTCGGCATTCTCGGGCTGGAGATTTCGAGCAACCTGCTGGATCCCACGGCCCGCCTGATCAAGCGAAGCGCCGACCTCGTGATCATCACCGCGCTGGCACCGGTATGGGTGCCTCTTTGCCTCCTGATCGCCCTGCTCGTCTGGCTGGAGGACCGTCATTCACCGCTCTTCCGACAGGAACGGGTGGGTCGATTCGGCCAACCGTTTGTCGCTCTCAAGTTCCGCACGATGCATACGGAGGCCGAGTCGCTTCTGCGTCGCAAGCTGGATGAGGATCCCGGCTTGCGCGCGGAGTGGGAATCGAACTTCAAGCTTCGCAAAGATCCGAGAATCACGCTCATCGGGCGATTCCTGCGCCGCACTTCGCTCGACGAGTTTCCCCAGCTGATCAATGTGCTGAAGGGCGAAATGTCCCTGGTGGGCCCGCGTCCCCTGCCGAAGTACCACTTCGATGAATTGCCGGAGCGTGTGAAGAAGCTCCGGCATCGCGTTCGCCCCGGCCTGACCGGCCTCTGGCAGGTTTCCGGCCGCAGCGAAGCCGGGCACGCCGGCATGACGAAGTGGGACACCTACTACGTCCGCAACTGGTCCATCTGGCTGGATATCGTCATCCTCGTTCGCACGTTCCGGGCCGTAGCATCCGGCCGGGGCGCATTCTGATTTGAACCCGTCACAGGAGAGTCCTATGTCCGTCCTCCCGCTCCGCGCGGTCCTCGTCGCATCGCTCTTGCTGCAGGCCACAATCGCCCACGCCCTGGGGCCACACGAAATTGCCCTGCTCATCAACCGCAATTCCCCTGCCTCTGTCGAACTGGCGCATCACTTCGCGCATGACCGCAAGGTGCCCCCGCAAAACATCATCTACCTGTCGCTTCCCGACGGAGCGATGGAACCGGAAGCGCAGATCACGCCGGAGGAGTTCACGAAGCACATCTGGGAACCGGCCAATGCCGATATCCTGAAGCGCAAGATCGGCGACCACATCCTGGCCTGGGTGTACTCCGCCGACTTCCCCGTGCGCATCCTGTCCGAACCGAACGTCTCGCTGCAGGGCATCACCTTCGTCCGCAACAAGCTGCCCGATCCGGAATCGATCACGCAAGGTACATACGCATCGCGCATCTACGCGGGGCCCGACAAGGAGGGCGGTCCCTACGCCGAGTCGCGCACGCTCGAGCAATACGCAACCTTTCTGCAGGGCAATGCGCCCTTGCCGAGCATGATGCTGGCACACCTCGGTTCGCGGGGCACGACGATGGAAGAGGCGCTGACTTCCCTGAAGTACGGCGTGATCTCGGACGGTTCGTCGCCGCGCGGCAATGTCTACCTGATCAAGATCGACGATGTGCGATCCCAGTGCCGCTCATGGGAGTTTCCCGATGCGCAGGAAGAGATCAACAAGCTGGGACTGACCTGCGTGATCGCGTCAAACTACCCAACCGGCGTGAACGACCTCGTCGGCGTCATGGGCGGAAGCCAGAACGTCGACCCGGCCACCTACGGAACTTACGTGCCGGGAGCGATGGGCGAGCACCTGACAAGCTACGGCGCAATCTTTCACTTCAACACTCAGTCAAAGCTCACCACGTGGCTCCGGGCGGGTGCCACCGCTTCGGCCGGCACGGTTGTTGAGCCCTTCGCCATCTGGACGAAATTCCCGCATGCACGTTTCTACGCGCACTACGCCAGGGGCTGCACCATCCTGGAGAGCTTCTACCAGTCCATCCGTTGTCCGATGCAAACCCTCCTCGTCGGCGAACCCCTCGCTGCGCCCTGGAAGAAGGCCTCACCGATCACGCTGATCGGATTGGAGGACGAGGACAAGCCGCTTACCGGCATGGCCACGTTTGTCGTCTCGTCGCTCTTCCCGTCCGGAGAAGAAGGGATCGAGCTGCTCTACCTGCTGGACGGACGCTCCATGGCGAACTACTCCGGGAACAAGCAGGAACTGAAATTCGACACGAAGTCCCTGGCCGACGGGTACCACGAACTGCGAGCCGTGGCTTACGCCAAGGGCGACGTGCGGCACCAATCCTTCGCCACGCTCGGCTTTGAAACACGAAACCGTGACCGGCACGTCACGCTCTCCGTTGAAGACATGACGGGCGATCGTCAGGACCTCTACCATACGATCAAACTCCGCTTTAAGGCGTCCGGTAATCCGAAAGAGCTGGCCATCATCTTGAACGAGAGAGTGGCCGTGAAGGGCATCCCCCCGACCAATGACGTGGTGGAGCTCGATCCCCGCGCATTTGGCGCTGGTCCTGTTTCGCTTCAAGCCGTGGCGCTCTACGAAGACCAGGAGGCCGTACGAAGCCGACCTGTTCCGCTGCTCATCGCGGAAATCAACCGGGCACCCGTGGTGGAATCCGTGGATGCAAAGAAGAACGATGATGCGAAGCTGGTCTGGTCAGCGACGGCGAAGGACCCTGAGGGCGACCCCGTATCCTTCGAGTGGCTCGAGAAGTTGACCGAGCGAGACCTTGAAGGGATGACGGCACGCGGTGGAAAGCTGAAGTGGAAGAACGCCGGGATCGAACTGACGTCTTCAGCCGGGAGCGCCCTGGCCCTGTTTGGTGACGGGCTCGGAACAAACATCCTTGAGCTCTCGGCGACCGCCCTGGCACCCTTCCCCTATTTCGCCGAGGCTCCGCACGCCGCCGGCCTCGTCTTTAATGCGACGAGCGAGACCAACTTCGACTACTTCATGCTTTCCGGCGACACCATGTCGTGGAGCATCGGGCGTGTCGAAGACGGGGTCCCAAAGGCCTCCGTCGCCCGCGGCACCCTCTTCGCGAACGAGCAGCCCATAAGGCTCTCCATCAGGCATATGGGTGAAGGCCGGCTCCGCTTCAGCATCGGTGGACGAATCCTTGTCGATGCCGGCGGCTTTACCTGGAAGGCTCCTTTCGGACTGTACGGGGGCAACAAGACGACCCGGTATGCCGAAGTGCTTGTGCAACCTCCCTACTCGCCTGGACTGAGCCCGTCGGACGACGGATCGCTGCTTGAGGATCCGGCCGCGTCAGGCGACAGGAATCTGATCGTCAGGGCGACGGACCGGCTGAAGGACAGCGAGAAGCCTGCTGCGAAGCCTTCAGCAACTCAGTAGTACGCTGCGTTGTTAATGCTGCTCGACTGGTAGTTCGTGATGACCAGCTCAGAGTGCCCGTCGAGGAACCCGATCACGCTAGCACGCTTGCTGCTGTGCCATTGGTCCTTAGCACTCACAACACCCGAACCATTCAGCGGCGGCTCGAAGATGACAACTTTCTTCGACGAGGCGATGAGGTTCGTGTTCGAGAGCTTGAGGCCGGACACTCGCCCGACTCCGGCGCCGTTGATATCGGTGTCGGGGTACAAATAGCTCGTCTTGATCGCGGAATAGAGATTCGCCGCAGCGGAAGCGGGAACGCCGCCCGGATACCCGTCGACGCCCCGGTCGCTTGGACATTCGTACACGGCGGCATCCTTGATGTAGTCCTTGAGCGCGTTGGTGATCCCGGTAAGCGACGCCGTAGGCATCGTCCGCTGGTTGTCCATCGCCGTGAGGAGAAGTCCGGCGGCAAGCTGGCGGGTATTGCCGATACACTGTGCCTGGCGACCACGTTCGCGCGCCTTTGCAGCTGCGGGCAGGAGGAGTCCGGCCAGAATGGCGATGATGGCGATGACCACCAGCAACTCGATGAGGGTGAATGCCACGCGTTGAGAAATGGAGCGGTTCATGGTGCCTTCTTTCGTACTGGTAGATTACACAAGCTCGACAGGAGTCGGATAGTTTTTTGACAGGGCGCCGCCCCCTGGGGAAGCTGCTATGGGGCGGCTTTGGCCTTCTTCGCCTTGATATCCGCAATCTGGACCCTCGCCATCTCGCTCGGTTGGGCCTGCAGGGACTTCTCAAAATAGACAAGCGCCTCGTCATCACGACCAATTTCGCGGAGCCGGAGTCCAAGCTCGACCAAGTAATAGGCGTGGTGCGGTATCGTGTCGACGAGGCGGAAGAGAAGCTCCAAGCCCTTCTCCTTCTGCCGCATGTTCATGTGGGTCTTGTAGGTTCCGAACAGGGCGTCCGCGTTCCACGGATTCAAGGCCAGAACCTCGCCGTAAAGACGGAGCGCATCCTCGTTACGCTTCGCGCGCAACTCCTTGTCGATGTTCCAGAAGCCTTGGAGTCGCGCGAGATCTGCGAGCGCCAGGCGCGGCTCCCACGCCAGGGGGTCGATAGCCGCAGCCCGCGTATATTTTGATTCCGCCGCAAGGATGCGAAGCAGGTCCTTGTCCTTGTTGGCCGAGAGGGTGATCAGGTACGCGATGAACATGCGGGTCAAAACCGCCATGACCACGAGCAGCACCGAAGCGGAAGTGATCCAGATTACACCCCGTCGCCAGCCATCCACCGTCCTGGCCTTCAGGTCGCCCGATGCAAAGAGTCCGGACGCGGTGATGCCTGCAAAGGCAATCAATGCGTGGCTGATGGAGAACGTGTGCAGGTTGTAGTCGAAGATGCCATGCACGAGTGCTGCGGCCACGGCGCCGGAGAGTCCGGCGACCATATGCGCGTCCTTCTCACGCTCCGAACCCCGCAGGAAACGAAGAAATCCGAACGCGGCAGCGACGAAGAAGATGGAGCACAAAATGAGCCCGATGAGTCCGTAGTCGGCAAGCAGGTGCAGGTACTCGTTGTGTGCGAACTTCGGATCCGTATACATGACCAAGTGGCTGCGGTAGTGCGGATACACAAATCCATAGCTGCCGGGTCCGAAACCCGTCAGGAAGGAATCCTGGATCATCGTCCAGGTGTCGCGCCACAGGTTCAGCCTGACGTCACCTCTTAAGGCCGCCGCAACACGCGATTGGACCATTGGCGAAAGCATCCACGCGGCGAGTCCCGCGACTGCTATCGCAACAGGTGTTGCCACGACGGCCAGCAGGAAGCGGCGCGTATTGGTCCGCCATGCAAGGAGGACGATGCACGCGGCCAGTCCTGCCATGGCGCCCAGCCAGCCACTGCGGGACTGGGACAGGAAGAGCGGCGGAAGCGCGAGGAGAATTGTGTAGCCGGCGAAGAGACGGAGCGGCCCGCCCGCGCTGCGGCATAGAACAAGGCTCAGGCACATCGGCAGGAAGATGGCAAGCAGGCTGGCGAAGTGGTTCGGGCAGATATAGGCGCCGCTCGCACGCATCTCGTACTGCTCCGGACGCGGGACGTTGAGAACCATGTTGGAGTCATGCCCGTGCTGGATCAGCGCATACCAGGCCATGATGGTGACGGAGAGCATCATCGCGCCCAGCAGCCAGCGCCAGCGCTTGTGATGACTGGCGAGCGAAGACCATACCCAGTATGCGACGCCGTAGTTGATGATGGTGAAGACTTCGATCCACGCCTCGTGCTGCACCGATGCCCTAGCCGCGAGCGCAGCAGCGTAAAGCGCAAACACCCAGAGGACGACTCCGCCGGGAGGGGGCTGCAGCACATAGGAGTTCGGGAACAACGGACCGCGCAACAGGAAGAGAAGGGCCCCGGTGAACAAGAGCAGCATGAGAGAACCGACGGACCACAGACGGACCGCTCCGAACAACCATGGGCCGACGACACAAGGAAGCGCCGTCAGGAAGAGGATGGTCCACTCGTAGACTGACTGGCGCGGGGACAAGGGAATTGCATGCCGACGGCGCCGTCGAGCGGCTGGATCCTGATCATGCAAAGGAGAGCGCGGTTCCAACTTAGAAGATGCTGCGAGGTACCACGATCACGTCGCCGGGATCGATGCTGATATCGCGATCCGGGTTCTTCTCGTAGTCCCGAGCATTGTGCTGGGTTGATTTCTCGCCTCGGACAACTTTGACCTTCGTCGGGTCGGCAAATTCCGAGTAGCCGCCGGCTGTGGCAATAGCCTGGATAAGCGTCACGCCGGTAATAAGGGCGAAACGACCGGGGTTCCGCACCTCGCCTCGCACGAAGTAGCTCTGCGAAGGCATCACGACATTAACCGTGACTGATTTGTAGATGCGCTCATCGAGATAGGTCTTCTGGATTTCCTTCTCGAGCTGGGATGTCGTCTTGCCGGCCGCGCGGATGGTTTCAATATACGGGAGGTTGACGTAGCCTCCCTCGTCGATGATGTCCTCGTACTGCTCATCCCTTGGCATAATGCCACGAAGGAAGATAACGACGGGGTCTCCGGGTTTGAGGCGGTACACAGCGCCGGACTTCGCCTCGACTTCCCCGGGGCCTTCCGTTGGCGACTTGGAAGAGGCCGTTGCCTTCGTATCGCCCACAGTGAGCCGGGGCCGGGGTGCGACCTTCGCGCCGCCGCTCGCGTCGGAGGAGATCACCTCACCTGCATTCACCGGTTCGTCCGTGGATTGGTTACGCTTCAGCAATGCGCAACCGGAAGTTGCCAATACACCAGCACACAGGAGCAAGGCCAAGGATTTGCGAAACAAAGGACCGGACATCAGAGCACTTCCTCTTTGTTTCCCCCGGGAGCCGTGGCTGCATCCGCCATGGACGGCTTGTTCTCATCGGGCTGGTTATAGTGAGAGTAATAGGAGTGGTAGTAGTAATAGTAATCGTCGCGCAGGATATTGATGTTGTTCAGGACGACGCCGAGCACGTTGGTGCCTACATTTTCGAGCATGCGGCGCGCACGGCTGGAAATGCTGCGCGGATACTTCCGGTACTGAACCACAAGCAGCACCCCATCCACTTCGCTGGCCAGAATCGACGCATCGCTCACGCCGACAATCGGGGGGGAGTCAAAGAAGATGTAGTCGTAGCGGGCCTTGAGATTCTTCACGAGCTCGCGCATGCGCTGGGAGTCGAGAATGCCCAGGGCGGCGCGCGGCAGGCGACCCGACGGCAGGAAATGCAGATTGGGCACACTCGTGGCCTTGATCGTTTCCTCGATCGGCACGTCGCGCATCAGCACGTTGGTAAGGCCGAAGCGATTGGAGAGGCCGAGGAAGGTGTGCTGGACCGGGCGGCGAAGGTCGGAATCCACAACCAGCACCTTATCGCCCAACTGGGCACACACGTACGCGAGATTAAACAGTGTCGTGGACTTTCCTTCGCCGACGCCGCCGCTGACGACGGCAAAGGCTCCGCCATGAATGCCCTTGTTCGAGAACTGCATGTTTGTTCGCAGCACGCGATAGGCCTCGGCATGGGGGCTGTCGGGCCCCTCTTCCACCAGCGGACGAACCTTCTGGGGGATGACGCCGAGGACGGGCAATCCCAGGTAGCGCTCCACATCGTCCACTGTTTTCACGGACGTATCCAGGTACTCGATGAAGTAGGCCAGTCCCACGCCGGCAACCACGCCGACAAAGATGCTGAGGAGAATGTTGAGCAGAAGATTCGGGCTTACAGGCCGGTTGTTCACCTCGGCCGGCTCGACCACTTCGACAGGCGTGCGCGGAACTTCGAGTTCAATACCCTGCTGGGCTACGCGTGCCCGGAGGGCATTCAGAATATCGCGCTGGATTTCCACGTTGAGCTGGGCCTTTTCAAACGGAAGAAACTTCTCGCGCTCGGATTGAATATCGCTGTCGCGGGCGCTTCCCAGTTCGCTATCAAGCGCCTCGTACTTGGCCTTGGCTACCTCGAAGTCGGCTCGAATGCCCTTCTTCATGCCGTCGAGCGCCGAGGTCAACTGACCCTTGAGCTCATCCAGTCCTGCACGAAGCCGCTTCACTTCGGGGTGGTTCTCGCCGAAGTTCTCGAGCAGCAGCTTCAAGTTGACCTCGGTATCCACAAGCTGCTTCTTCAGAACGATAAGGGCCTGATCGTTGACCATGTACGAGGAGGCGTTCATGAGGTCGTCGCCCGTCAGCGACTCCAGTTGCTCCAGGCGAGCCTTACGCACGAGCATGTCCACGCGTGCACCGATACGGTCCGCTTCAAGCTGCTGCAGCCGCACCTTGTCGGCCTGGAATCCCCGCTGGATGATGGAAACGCCGGCATCCTTGCGGATCTTCTCCAACTCACCCTCGGCCTGGTCGACCTTGTCCTGCTGCTTCTTCAATTCATTTTCGAGCGCATCGACGGCGCGCTTGATCTCGCGACGCTTCATCGCAAGGCGCTGTTCGCGATAGACGGCCGCAATTTCGTTGGCAATGCGCGCGGCCTCGTTCGGGTCTTCGCGGTACACCTGGAGATCGATCAGGATGGTGTCGCGGTACTGCTCGACGCGGATGCTGCGGGCCAGGATTCGATAGGCGTCTTCACGGCGCAACTGGGTCCCGGATTCCCCATATTTCTCGCCCCAGAGTTGCTGCAGGTTGAGATTGTCCATGACCTGATACAGGATCGGACGTGACTGGATGATCTCGTACTGGGTCTTCAGGAAGAAGGGGTTGTACGCCTGGACGTACTGCCGGTCAAAGACGTCGATGTCGAGTGAATCCTCGCGCACCGTAATCCGTGCATTCGCCTTGTAGATGTTGGGCAGTGTGAACGTATACGCAGTGCCGGTGAGCACCACGAGCAGGATCACGGCGAGGATGATTTCCTTGCGCGACCGGATGACTCGCCAGTAGTCGAGAAAGTGGAGCTTGTTGTCTTGCTGTTCGTCGAGGGACATAAGTCTGAAAACGACTGATGAGGCGCTATCGCCTCATCAGTACAAGTTTACCGGAGTGTGGGATAATCTACGCGATCGCTCTAGATCTGCGTCCTCCAACCGAGGGACATCCGGGTACGATCGTAATCGTCACGCAGGTCGGAATCGACGTCCAGGTAATGGAAGTTCGCCTCAAGCCAGTTGTCGCGATTCACCTTGTAGCTCAGACGCGCGCTGAACTGGACCACGTTCTCGTCACCGTCCTCGTTATTGTACACATCCGTGTTCTCTTCGATACGCTGGTCGGCATCATAGGTTCCCATCTGATAGCTGGCCGCGCCATAGAGTGAAACCCGGGCCGTGACATCATACGCAGCGCTGATGAAAGCCGTCGTGCGCTCCTGGCTCGCGAACGCCGCAATGTCGGATTCGAAAAGCGAGTAGCTGGCGCCGGCCGTCAGGCGGGTCTGCGGCGACGGAAGAAACGTGAATGAGCCTTCGATGTAGGGCGCATCCTCGTCGTCGATGTCTTCCTCGTTGAAGTCCTTCTGCTGGTAGCCCACCCGGCTGTCGCCGAGCAGGTTCGGGCTGAAGACGCGCTCGAGTCCGAGACCAAGGAACTGGCTCTGGGAGCCGCGGTCCGGACCCTCGTACTCGACTTCTTCGAGGCGATACTCACCACGAACAACCGTTTCAGGAGAGAGCTCGTGACGGAGCGTCAAGCCGCCCGCGTAGATGTCGTAATCTTCCTCGTCCGAGACGCTCTCCTCGTCGTAGCGAAGCAGCGTGTAGCGACCCGAGCCTTCGAGGCGCGTTCCGGGGCGCAGGAGATAGGAAGCCGAACCATCCACCACGTTGTAGATGAAGTCGCCATTCTCGCGGCGAAGCGAGCTGCCTTCGATCGCTTCGGGCTGCTCGCCGAGGCGGAATGTATCCTTCACGCTCAACGACAGGCGCGGGGTGAAGTTGTGCGCAAGCACGACGTCGAAGTCATGATGGAGATCGTCATCATCCGGCTCGCGCTCATCCCACCATTCGAACGTGGGGCGGTAACGCAGGCCGATGTAGGACTGCTCGAAGTTGAGGTTCACGAGGACTTCGACTTCTTCAATGATCTTGAAGCTGTCGTTCTCGTTGTCGGGCTCCTCATAGATGTTGTCATCATGCTCGATGCGGAGACGGTTCTTGATCTGGTACGTCCGCGTCTCGTCCGCCGCATTGGCGACAGGAGCAAGCGTGACAGCTGCGATCAGGGCAGCCAAAAGATACGTTAGGCATTTCATCGAATAACCTCCTACGTTCGAGATGATGGTCAGATTCGGCACGTCAGTTAAATCAATTGGGTGTCAAGGGCGGGGGACGGGGCGTCGGCCGCGGCGCGGGCGCAGGGGGCCTCGGCGTCGGAGGAGGCGGCGTCTCTTCGGCCTGGACAAAGATGCGGGTGATGCCCGAGAGGTCGGCGCCCAGCTGCTGGTCGTCCGTCACGCGGATCTTGTGAATCTTATTCAGGGGGTCCGAGGAGATGACAACGGCTTCGTTAGCCAGCGTCGAATCCAGGATGTCGAGGTTCTCCACGGCCGCGCCGATCGTGCTGATGTCGATTCCGACTTCCTTGAGATACTCAATCCACGACGCATCGCTGTCGGGATCCTTCACTTCATCCTGTCGCGAGAGCGACTGGATGATGACACGGGCCAGCGTGGCACGCGTTACAACGTTCGTGGAGTTCCAGCCGTCGCGCGGTGCAATCTCGTTCTGCAGAAGAACATTGAAGCACTCGAGTTCGGAAGGATTCGGAGGGAGGAAACGCGAGATGCCGAGAACCTGAACAAGCCATTTGGCAAATTCACCCTCGCTGACCAACTGCGTGCTGGCGGAGCCTGCAGAGCCCTTGCTCTCTTTCGCTTCGCCCTCTTCCGCCCACGTCTTCGTGGACGCGGTCAGGATGACCATTCCGGCCAACAACCATGCCATCCCAGTTCTCATCATAGCATCCTCCGTAAAACCTTTTTAGACAGTCTGTTATTCACACGAGTCGGCGACATGCGGGAAAACCTACACCGAGTAATCTGTTTTATATAGGCTGGCTGCAAGACGGGTCAACCGCAAAAGCGGGAAAAACGGGGCGACGAAAGCCCTTGCAGCAGTGATGGATTCAACGACGCATTGATGGACCGATACTCCATCTGGTATCGTTCGCGCGATGCAGAAATCGTCCTTTACGTTTCCCCTCAATGAAAGCCAGCAGGCAGCCCTAGCTAAGCTGCTGTCAGAAGGCAACTACCGACCCAAAGAGGTGCCCTACGCCCGTGCCGCGGCCGAGGGCCCGGACTGCAATATCGTCCTCTATGAGAGCGGAAAGTGCGTCGTTCAGGGCAAAGGTGCCCAGGACTGGGTCACCTTCACGCTGGAACCCGAGATTTTGCAGGAAGCCAAGCTCGGATATGAGCGGATTGTCAATCCGGAGGCCTTTGCGGCCCATATGGGCGTCGACGAAAGCGGAAAAGGCGACTTTTTTGGCCCACTTGTCATTGCTGCGGCCTATGTGAACCCCGGACTTGTGCACGAATTCCGCAAACTTGACGTTCGCGACAGCAAGACGATCAGCAGCGATCGCAAGGCCGAGGAGATGGCTGACGCGATCGCCGACCTGCTCGGCGATCGCTTCACGGTGATCGCCATCGGCCCCGCCGCCTACAACCGGATGTACGCAAAGATCCGGAACGTGAACCGGATGCTCGCCTGGGGCCACGCCCGCGCGATCGAAAACCTGCTCGAGAAAGTTCCCGATTGTCCGCGTGCGTTGTCCGACCAGTTCGGCCCCAAGCAGCAGATCGAACGGGCTTTGATGGCCAAAGGGCGCAAGATCCAACTCGATCAGCGCACCAAAGCGGAATCCGATCCTGCTGTCGCCGCCGCATCCATCCTCGCCCGCGCCACATTCGTTCGCGCCTTGCGCGAGTTGCAGAAGAGGCACGGGGTCGCGATCCCGAAGGGTGTGTCCCAGAAGGTAAAGGATTCTGCCATCGATCTCGTCCGCAAGAAGGGTCCCATGGCGCTGATCGAAACGGCGAAGTGCCATTTCAAGACCACCGACGAAGTGCTGCTCGCCGCAGGTTCGTCTCGCGCCGCGCTCGGTGAACTCGGACAAGCCGTGTCCAAGAGCATGGCCCCGAAGAAGGAAGAAGCATGAAGCTCGTTCGCTTCGGAGAACGCGGTCAGGAGCGGCCAGGCCTATGGCTCGCCGACGGATGCGGAAACGACAAACCCGGCATTCTCGACATTCGCGCGCAGGCCTTTGATATCGAGGATTTCGACGCGCGCTTCTTCACGCGCTGGGGACTCGCACGTGTCGCCAACCTGACGCACGAGAGCAAGAAGGCGATCATCCCTGCCGACACCGTTCGCCTCGCGCCGCCACTTCCCGCACCGGGCAAGATCATTTGCGTCGGCAAGAATTACGCAGATCACGCGGCGGAGTTTGATGCTGAGGTGCCGAAAGCGCCCGTTCTCTTTGCCAAGGCCCCGTCGTCGTGGATCGGCCCGCATGACGCCATCCTGCTGCGACCCGGCGTGACACGGCTCGATGCCGAGGCGGAGCTCGCCGTGATCATCGGTCGCGAGGCTCGAAACGTCGTGGAAAGCGCGGCCCTGTCGTATGTCGCCGGATACACTGTCCTTAATGATGTGACCGACCGGGATGCCCAGCGCGATGACAAGCAATGGTTCCGGGGCAAGAGTGGCGACACGTACTGCCCCGTCGGGCCCTGGTGGATCACTGCCGACGAAGTGCCGGATCCCCAGGCGCTACGCGTCTTCTCCAAGCTCAACGGGACAACCCTGCAGGACGGCCACACGTCCCGCATGCTTTTCCCGATCGCCCGCCTCATCGCCTTCGCCAGCGCCTCGATGACGCTAAACCCCGGCGACGTGATCAGCACCGGAACCCCCTCCGGCGTGGGCTTCGCCCGGACACCCCCGGTTCTGCTGAAGAACGGCGATGTGATCGAGGTGGGGGTCGAAGGAGTCGGCGAGCTCAGGAGCGCTGTCCGATCGGTCTGATCAGACCGAACCGCCACAAAAAAAAGAGGGACGGCTTTCGCCGCCCCTCTTCTGCAATCATCAAATCGCCAGCTTACTTCTTGCTGCCGAGGATCGCGTCCTTCGCGGCCTTCGCCACGCGGAACTTCACGACCTTCTTCGCAGGAATCTGGATCGTCTCGCCCGTTGCCGGGTTACGTCCCTGACGCGCCTTGCGATGAACCAACACGAGTTTGCCAAGTCCGGGAATCACGAAGCTGTTCTTCGCTTCCTTGTACGCGATCTTCGAAAGTTCGTCGAAGAACAGGTTGACCTGCTTCTTGGTGAGACCTGTCGAGTCCGCCAACTTGGCGGCCGTCTGAGACTTCGTCAATGCCATGCTCGAATCCTCCTGAGGTAGCTTTAGTGCAACTTTTAGATCGCCCCATGCGTCTAAAGATTGCCGCGATATTGCTATGGTTTTGAAGCGTTACAAGTATTTTTTTGCAATTTTATTGGCGTTTCCGGTTGCATCAATTCAGGCGACCGCACTCACACGAGCATTCCTGCGCCGACTTCGCGCGCAATCGCGTCGCCATCGACACGCGCGATGATCGCCAGCGCGAACGCAAAGCTCGTTCCGGGTCCCTGGCTCGTGATCACGTTTCCGTCTTCGACGACGATGTCATCGACGCGTTGCGCGCGCGCGATTTTCGACGCGACGCCCGGATAGCATGTGATGCGTTTTCCATCAACCACACCGGCCTTCTGCAGCACCTGCGGCGCGGCGCAGATTGCGGCGATGATTTTCCCGCGCGCGTTGAAATCGCGCAGCGCCGCAAGCACGCGCTCGTCGTTCATCAAGTTGTCCGTGCCGCCTCCGCCGCCGGGCAGCACGATGAGGTCGAAGGATTTCAAATCGACCTGGTCCCACGTCGCATCCGGCATCAGCTTCACGCCGCGCGAGGCCGTGACAAGGCCCGGCTTGAGGCCCGCGGCGACGACATCCCATTTCGCGCGGCGAAAGGTGTCGATGATGATGACGGCTTCCATCTCTTCGCAGCCGTCGGCGAGCGGAACAAGCACACGTGCCATGACGTTTCCTCCAAACTTCCAATCCTTGGAAGTCAGTGTGCCACGAAGTTCCAATCCTTGGAAGTTTCCACGCACTTCCCTCTTTTGCCCCGTGCTGCTACCGTCTGGCGCCATGAGAGTCAGGGATCGATTTGATGTGCTGTGCAGCGCGCTGGCGGTGGTTGTGGATGCGCTGGTGGTGTACGGGGCGTTCCTGCTGGCGGTCTGGATCCGCTTCGACAGCGGGCTCGTCGCCATGTACCACGAGGGCAATCCCCCGCGCGGCATGTACTACGTCGGCGCCGGTGTCGTGACGCTGCTCTTCCTCTTCATCTTCCGCTCGCTCGAACTGTATGCGCGCCCGCAGTACGGACACTTCATCGACAAGATCCCGCGCATCGTGCGTGCCTGCGGCCTCGGCATCCTGCTCGCGATGGCGCTGACGTTCCCGATCCGCACCGATCCGCCGTTCTCGCGTATCGCCGTCGTGCTCTCCTTCTTCACGGTGACGCTGCTGGTCACGATCGAGCGCAACATCCTCCACCAGCTCGAACGCCACTGGGCCAAGCACCAGGCGCAGAAGAACAACGTGGTCATCCTCGGCGCCAACTCGCTCGCGCTGCAGCTGCGCAACTCCCTGCAAGGCGAACCGCGCCGGCGCGCGCACATCGTGGCGTATCTCCGCGCGGGCGACGAAGCCGTGGACCCGGAGATCCCGCCGGAGCTGATCCGCGGCGGCTTCGAGGAACTGCCGAAGCTGCTGGCGACGGGCGAGATTGACGAGGTGATCCTCGCCAACCCGTCGCGCCTCGCGCATGAGCAGATGGTGGAGATCGTCGTGGACTGCGAACGCAACCTCGCCGACTTCCACATGGTCCCCGACATGTTCAACATCCTCACGAGCCGCGTCGACGTGCAGACGGTCGACGGCATCCCGCTTATCGGCGTCGGCAAGTGGCCGCTCGATTTCTTCTGGAACCGTATGGTGAAGCGTCTGGAGGACATCGGCGGCGCGCTCACGGGCCTCATCCTGTCCGCACCCATCCTGCTCATCGCCGCGATCGCGATCCGCATCACATCAAGAGGCCCCGTCTTCTACCGCCAGGAACGCTGCGGCGAAAAGGGCCGGCCTTTCATGCTCTACAAGTTGCGGACGATGAAGGAGGACGCGGAGGCGGCGAGCGGGCCGGTGTGGACGAAGGAGGACGATCCGCGGCGCACGCCCGTCGGGGCCTTCCTGCGCCGCTGGAACCTCGACGAGCTGCCCCAGTTCTGGAACGTGCTCTGCGGCGACATGAGCCTCGTCGGCCCCCGCCCCGAACGCCCCCATTTCGTCGAGCAGTTCAAGGAGGACATCAGCCGCTACATGTGGCGTCACGTCTCCAAGCCCGGCATCACCGGCTGGGCCCAGGTCAACGGCCTGCGCGGCAACACCAGCATCCAGGAACGCATCAAGTACGACCTCTTTTACCTGGAAAACTGGTCCCTCTCCTTCGACTTCAAAATCCTGGCCCGCACCTTCCTCACGCGGAAGAACGCGTACTGATCACGCCCTCGGCAGCCTGCACAGAACACCTCATTTTGTGATGGGATTTTTTCCCACCACGGAGTAAGGTTGTTTTATGGAAGTCCAATCTCCAGGTGATGCGCCCCCGGCGCTGCTGAAGGCCTTGCGGCAGGTCTTGCGTCCGCTCGTACGCCTTCTGCTCAAACACCAGATCACTTACACCTTCCTCTCCGATTTCCTGAAGGGAATCTTTGTCGATGTCGCCGAAAGGGAATCCGCCCGCGAAGGCATTAAAGCCACCGACAGCCGCATCCACCTGCTTACCGGCGTCCATCGCAAGGATGTGCGTAGGATCAGGAACGCGACGAAAGAATCCGAAGAGGCGCCCCGCGCCGTCTCGCTCGCGGGTCAGGTGATTGCGCGCTGGACAGGCGATGACCGCTTCGTCGATGCCGCCGGGTTGCCCGCCGTGCTTCCGCGCGTGGCGACAGGGAAAGGACCCAGCTTCGAGGAGCTGGTGAATTCTGTCAGCCGCCAGGATGTCCACCCCGGTTCCGTCTTCAGTGAACTGGTCCGCCTCGGCGTTGTAGCGGAGGAAGCGAATGGGATGATCCGCCTCGCGATGGAGGCCTTTGTCCCCGACAAGGATTTCGAGAACAAGGCGTACTACTTCGGTCAGAACATCCGCGACCACATCGCTTCCGCAGCGCGCAACCTCGGCGGCGAAGCCGCTCCCCTGCTGGAACGCAGCGTTTACTACAACGGGCTCAGCGCGATGTCCGTGGACGAATTGGAGAAACTTTCGCGAACGCTCGGCATGGAGGTCCTGCAAAAGGTGAACCGCAAAGCCATGGCACTCCAAAGGGCCGACCGCAAGTCGACCGATGCCGTTCACCGGATCAATTTCGGCGTCTTCTTCTACGAAGAGGAAAAACGACAGGACGACAAGTAGCATGCGAAGTCCCATAGCCAATCTGCTGCTCCTCGCGCTGGTTCTTCCGTCGATGGCGTATGGCGCATGCCCCGATCGAAGCGGCGGCATCGGAGGCACAGGGCGCACGGAAGAATCAGGCATTGGTGGAACCGGACTTTCCGCAGGTGACGACAAAGAAGGTGGTGTGGGCGGCACCGGGCTTTCGGCCGGTCCGGACGGCATCGGCGGCACCGGCGTCATGGGCGAAATCACCGGCTTTGGATCCATATGCGTGAACGGCGTGGAAATCCACTACACGGACGACACGCCCGTGACGCAGAACGGCGCGCCTGCGACACCTTCATCGTTGAGCGTGGGACAGATTGTGAGCGTAGAAGCGACCGGAACAGGTCCCGACCTGACCGCGCGCAGCATCCATGTGGTCCCCGAGATGACGGGCCCCATCAGCCGGCCGTTGGAAGGGGGCGTCATGGAAGTAGGCGGACACCCCGTGCATGTGCCGCCCGGCGCGACGATCGCAGGTCAACGCGCCTTGGGTCGCGACGGCATGAAGGAACTCAAGCCGGGCACCGTGGTCCAGGTGCACGGGCTTCGCCGGGCCGACCATGGCGTGCAAGCCACGCGCATCGAAGTCGTCGCTCCGGATTCGACACCGTTTGTCCGGGAACCGGGTCCGCTGCAGTTTGGCGCCTCGTCGGGCCGCGTCATCGTTGAAGGCCTTGTGCATGACAAAGCCCGGAACAGCACGCTTGTTGTCGGTGGACTGCCCTATCGTATCGAAGGACGGACGCTTCCGGACGGCACAGACCTCGCGTCCCTGTCCGTCAACGATCGCGTGCGACTCAATGCGATTCGACGGGAAGACGGAAGTTTCCATGTCGAGCGTATCGAACGCAGTGAGCGCGGGGACGACGCACGCCGCAGCGACACATCAAAGGACTCGCGCGGCTCGTCCGATGTGCGCACCGACGAACGAGCAGAACGTGCCGAGCGAAGCGATCGCACAGAACGCGCGGAGCGATCCGAGCGGGTCGAGAGGCCCGAGAGGGCCGAGAGGACGGAACGCGTGGAACGGCCCGAGCGCGCAGAGCGAACGGAGCGGCCCGAGAGAGCCGAACGGGTCGACCGCGTGGAGCGCGTGGAACGCGTCGAGCGGACAGAGAGGCCGGAGCGTGTAGAACGCACGGAGAGACCGGAGCGGGCGGAACGGCCGGACCGGACGGATCGCTAGCGATTCGTCCGGGTCAATTCGTCGACGTAGAACCTGGCATCAGCGTCCTCGGGCTGCTCCTCCAACACCTCGCGGAACGCGGCGAGGGCTTCATCATCGCGATGACCGCGGTAGAGGGCGTAGGCCCTGTTGTACCGGACATAGGGATGATCGGGGTCCAACGCGAGAACGGCGTCGTATGCCTTCAAGGACTCTTCTATGCGATCCAGATTTGCCAGTGCAATTCCGTGATTGTGCAAGGCCTTGACATACGTGGGCTCGAGTGCGACAGCCGCGCGGTACAGACCTTCCGCCGCGTGCCAGTCTCCCCGCTCTTGAGCTGCCATGCCCTCAATGAAAATGCACTCAGCGTCCGGGCCAAGCTTTGCCGACGCCTGCACGGCCAGTCGCGCGGCGTCATCGGTCTTCCCGGCCCAGCTGTAAACCTTCGCGACATTCCTCAGCGCCAAGCCCTGCTCGCGCTGGTCGATTGTGCCTTCGACGCTTGCCTGGACACGCGCGCGCACCGACGCGTCAATGTTTGAGGCCACAACACCGGACTTCTTCAACTCCTCAAAAAGGGCCTCAGCCAACATCCGGTTGCCGTCAATCGTGGGATGAACGTGATCGAGAAAGAGTTCCGAACCCGGCGAATCGTGTCCAAGTTCTGTGCGGGTCCGCGACTCGAGCATGTCCACATAGTCGATCAAGGGGACGTCGAGTTCGGCGGCCACCTCCCTTGCCTTTTCCACAAGCCGGGAGATCGCGCGCACGGGAACAATGTCCTTGTCCTTGGCCTCAAGGTAATGGGTATGAGCTTCCTCCGTCCTCCCGATCCGCTGCAGCGCCTCCGCAAGAAGGTAGCGGCCTTCCGCGTGGTCCGGGTCGAGCCGGACCGCTTCGTCCAAGGATGCGACAGCGGACTCGAACGACTCCTCGCGGATCGACGCGCGCCCTTCGCTTCGGAGCGAGGACGCTTTGGATGCGTCACCCGGCGTGAGCCCTGTGGATGATTCCGATTTGAACGGGGAACAATCACGGAGACTGCTCGCTGGTGTGACCATCACGACGTCGGCGCCCACTGACCGCGCCAATCGGACCATCCTCCGGAGATTCCCGGCGTACTGAGACACCACTGCGTCCTGACGCTGGAGATCGCGGTGGTATGCTGCGGGACCGATGCTGTCGTCGAGCAGCGTATGAACTTCGCCCTTCGAGTCATCTACGCGAGCAGAAACGCGGTCCCTCGCCCTGAGCACGAGCGTCGCCGCCCGCGTACGGAATAGCCGGGTCATCCACCAGCGGCGGAGTGGTGACTCATCGCGCACAGCGGCATAGGTCCTGTCCTCAAGGAACTCATTGTGCCCGACATAGAGAACAAACAGATCGGGCTCGTAGCGAACGAGCTCTTCCATCAGCGCCGCAAGCCGATGACTGGCGTAGCTGATCCCGCCCGCGTTGATGACATCCCAAAGGCGATCCGGTTCGGTCTCGCGAAGGTACGACCGCAGCCAGCCGGGAAATGAGGTCGGGTCGCGATAAGGATGTCCGTACGTCGTGGATTCTCCCGGACAGAATATGCGGTATGTCCCATTGGGTTTCGGCTGCACAAACGACTGGTCATTGAAGAACCTCTTCTTGTTCTCCGCCGTCCGCATGATCTGGCGGCCGGCTCGGTCAACGCCCTCGGCGACGAAGAGAGGAACACGGGATGCGAATCCCACATAGGGATCGCGTTCAACGATGGCGGGCCGGACCCCGAGAAGCGACAGCACGCCTTCAAGAGCCGCAAGACCGGCACAAGTCAGCACCGTCGCAAAGAGGATGGATTTCCAGAGAGGAAGTTTCACAAGGCAGCGCCGGGTCCAGCGTTGAGCCGTACCCGGCAACTCCGGCAGCTGTGCTCTAGAACTTGTGCGAAACCTGGCTGCCCAGACTCCAGTCGGGGCTGCCGTCCGAGAAGCCTTTGACGGTGTACACGTTCAGCGTCCATGCATCAGCCAGCTTCTGGTTGATGTAGAGAAGTGCTTCGCTCCCGTTATCGGAAGAATCGCTGGCTGCCTGGATGTAATCATAGGCAAGTCCGAGGCTCGTGCCCTTCTGCAACCTGTAATCCGTACCGACAGAGAACAACGCGCGGTCATCCAGTTCAACCTCATCGGAACTGCCCATGAACTGGTACCCGGCCGTCACGAAGGGCGTGAAGTCACCGAATTGCTGCGCCACATCGACCTGCAGCTTGTAGTCAGTTTCGCCCGTGCCCAACCCATCGTCTTCATCCGCCGTCGGAATTTTCACCTTGGCCGTGAAGTCAATGAAGGGACGACCGGCCTCGGCGGGCTCGATGCTGTACATGACGCTCGCCACAACATCCCCGAGTCCCTCGTTCTTCTCGACCTCGACGTCGCCCTCCCCGACCACCACGCCGCCGTCAACGCCGCCCACGACGCCGCCTGGACCCTCGATGGAGAGATACGGGACTGTCACTTTCGCGGTCCACGGGAAGAACGAGTAGCTGGCTGAAACGGGGATGTAGAGGATCTTCGTGTCCTCCGTATCCCCGTAGTCGCCCACGCTGTAGTCGAATCCCGTCGAGACTTTGTACCGGGGATCATCCGCCTGGCCGCGCGCATTCATCGCGCAGAAGAGACACAGGGCTATCGCTATAATTTTGAGGCTGCTCATGTTTGGTTACTCCTATGTTCAGGCTTATCGGCTTGACCGTTCCGCACGCTCGGTACGCTCCGTGCGCTCGGTTCTCTCGGGCCGCTCGGTTTTCTCGGGTCGCTCCGTCCTCTCCACACGATCAACCTGCTCGACGCGTTCGACGCGCTCTGGCCGATCGGCGCGCTCATTGCGCTCCGCTCGCTCAACCCGCTCTGTCCGTTCGGGGCGCTCGGCTCGATCGTTGCGTTCGGGCCGGTCAGCGCGCTCATTGCGCTCAGGTCGATCCGCGCGCGCCGCACGTTCTGCGCGATCACCGCGTTCCGGCTTTTCACGGACGCGGGTCATCTCGCTGATGACATTGCCATCGGCGTCGGTAAACGTCACGGAGCGAGTGCGGGTCTCCGAGCCGTCTGGATTTCTCGTGCGCACGTCGTTCTTCTCGCGCGTGACGCCGGTCACAGGATTGACATGGACATCGGTGCGATCCCTCGTCGTCGAGCCGTCGTCATTCACCGTGCGGACATCCGTCTTCGATACGCGGACGCTGTCATCGACGAGCCCCGGCACACCCACCCCGCCCGGCTGGCTGTCATCGATCGACCCGTCACCGCGACGCTTGAGACCGTCCGGTCC
>CAZCZZ010000035.1:0-39183 GCA_964503335.1 uncultured Verrucomicrobiota bacterium | reverse complement strand
TCAGCGTGCCCGCAGACGCGACGGTGGAATGCACGGGCGACACGAGCCCGGCAGCGACGGGTTCCGCGACGGGAAGCGATACCTGTGGTTCTGTGACGATCACCTCCAGCGATGTCAGTGTCGCGGGTTGCGGTGATACCGAGACGATCACGCGCACGTGGACGGCGACGGATGAGTGCGGCAACAGCGTATCCGCCGACCAGGTCATCACCGTGGTCGACACGACGGCGCCTTCGATCAGCGTGCCCGCAGACGCGACGGTGGAATGCACGGGCGACACATCGCCTGCAGCAACCGGCAGCGCGACGGGAAGCGATACCTGCGGCAGCGTAACGATCACGTCGAGCGACGCGAGCGTGGCCGGCTGCGGCAACACGGAAACGATCACGCGCACGTGGACGGCGACGGATGAGTGCGGCAACAGCGTGTCCGCCGACCAGGTCATCACCGTGGTCGACACGACGGCGCCGGTCCTTGCCGGTGTGCCTGCTGATGCCACTGTGGAATGCGACTCCGTTCCCGCGCCCGCGGCGGTGACGGCTTCCGACACCTGCGGCAGCGCCTCGGTGGCACTGAGCGAAAGCTCGGCGGGTACCTGCCCGACGGTCATCACGCGCACGTGGACCGCGACGGATGAGTGCGGCAATACGGCCAGCGCCTCGCAGACCTTGACGGTTGTGGACACGACAGCACCGACCCTGAGCGGCGTGCCTGCGAACATCGTGATTGAGTGCGATGATCCCGTGCCCGCGGCAGCGACGGTCACAGCTTCCGACAACTGCGACAGCAGCGTGCCGGTCAGCTTGTCCGAGAGCTCTGCTGGTGCCTGCCCCGCGGTTATTACCCGCACGTGGACCGCGACGGATGATTGCGGCAACACGGTCAGCGCCTCGCAGACCATCACGATCGAAGACACGACGGCACCGGTCATCACCTGCCCGGCGAACGTCACGTCTGAATGCACGCCCGGCGCCTCGGATCCCGGCACGACCGGAACGGCCACGGCGACGGACAACTGCGACACCGATGTGACGATCACCTACAGTGACGTGAGCGTCGGAACCTGCCCTGCGGTCATTACCCGCACGTGGACGGCGACGGATGATTGCGGCAACTCCTCGAGCTGCCAGCAGACCATCACGCTGAATGACAGCGAAGCGCCGGTGCTCTCCGGTTGCCCGTCCGACATCGTGATCCGTCCTTGCGACTCGATTCCCGCACCGGCAACGGTGACCGCGCTGGATGCCTGCCAGGGCGTCCTGACGGTGGTGTACTCGCAGCAGACGGTCACGAACGTGAACTTCGACGAGGGATCGTCGAACGACGACGATTCGTCGGGTGACAACGGCTCGAACTCGGATGATGACTCGAACGGCTGCAACGGCGGCAACTCGGTCAACAACGTGCTGATCCTCCGCACGTGGACAGCGACCGATGCGTGCGGCAACTCCGCGCAGTGCTCGCAGGTCATCACGGTGAACCACCTCCAGAACTGCGTGTTCTCGCAGGGCTACTGGAAGACGCATCCCAACGATTGGCCCGTCACGAACCTGACGATCGGCTGCACGACCTACAGCAAGACGCAGCTGCTCACGATCCTGAACACGCCGCCGCAGGGCAAGGCGACCTACATCCTTGCTCACCAGCTCATCGCTGCGTTGCTGAACCAGGCGCTTGGCGCATGCGCGAACACGCAGGTGCAGAACGCGATCAACCAGGCCCAGACACTGCTCTGCACCTGGGCCTTGAACAGCAATCCGCCGAGCTCGGTCCGCAACCAGATGACCTCGCTCGCCTGCACCCTTGACGAATTCAACAACGGCAACAAGGGCAACCGCCACTGCTCGAGCAGCGTGTTCAACCACCCGCCCGTGGCGTTGGATGATATGGATACGACGAGCGAAAACTCGCCCGTCATCATCAGCATCCTCGACAACGACATGGATTCGGATGGCGACAACATCGGCGTGATCACCGCGACGGACCCCGTCAGCGGAACCGTGATCGTCAACGCCAACGGAACGATCACCTACACGCCGAACAATGGCTTCGTGGGCTCCGACAGCTTCACGTACGTCATTGCCGACGGCGAAGGTGGATTCTCCACCGCCGTGGTCATGGTGTTCGTGCAGGCCGGCGTGCCTCCGCCTCCGAGCGGCACGTGCACGGATGACGTCCAGTCGTGCCTGGCACGCAGCACGGTGCAGTTCAACTCGTCCTACTCTTCGGGCACATCGCAGTTCGTGAGCTTCGAGGGTGCGCTGACGCACACCGAAGGCAACCTCGCGGAAGACTTCCGCGACAACGCGAACACGGCCCAGGGCACACTGAAGGTCACCGTGGCCGGCAACGTGGTGTACAACAACCTCGCGGTGCCGTTCGCCGTGATCGATGGCGATCCTGTGGATAACGACGAGAAGTGGCAGTTCACGGTCGGACCGCAGGAGAAGGCGACGATCCTGTGGAAGAATTCGCAGGCCTATGACGCCAACCGCGATCCGAACCTGCCGATGAACCTCGGCAAGCTGTTCACCCGGTTCATCCATGCGAACGAGACGGAATTCCGCTTCGAATGGAAGAGCTCGACACGCAAGCCGCTGATCATCGTGGTGGACGGCATCGTCCTCCTGAAGCGCGATGCGAGCGGCAACGTGACGACCACGCTCCCGTACTCGAAGAGCGGAAGCCGGATCGACATCGTGTATCCCGGCCAGCTGGTGCCCGGCAACACGATCGAGTGGTACAACGACGCCAACCCGTCGGATGGCCTCCAGAACCTGATCTACACGCATGAAGCCACGTCGGACGGCATCTCGGCCGACACATACTTCAACGCGGGCGGCGAGTTCTGGGTCACGGTCCCCGTCTCGGGCGTGAACATCAACGCGGCCAACAAGACCTCCACGGTCGAGTTGACGATCGGCGAGCACAGCGTAACGTTGGTCGGATGCAGCGGCTTCGGCGCCAGCCCGTACATCAAGCAGGGCAGCCGCTGGAACTACCAGGATGATTGCAGTGACTGCGACGATTAATTAGCGACTGAGGACATGGGGCGACCGGAGGCATGACCGGTCGCCCCATCTCCATTTGGAAGGAGTGCGATAATGAAACGCTATGGAATGATTCTTCTAGCCGCCGCAATGTGGACCATTGGGCGCCTTCCGGTCATGGCGGCGGACGAGGCCCCTGCGGCCGAAGCCGTATCTGTCACCGTGGATGGCGATTTCGTATCCGTTGTGGCCAAAGACGCCACAGTGCAGGACGTTCTCGACAAGCTGAAGGAGAACCTTCCGGTCGAGCTTGATATTCCCGAAGCCGTGCTCAAGGAGCGCGTGACGCTGGACCTTAAGGATGTCTCCTACGAGAAGGTGATCGAGGCCATCGCGGGCAGCCATGCGTTGGTTTATGAGCGGGTGGGCGACGGGTATCGTCTCGTGTCGGCCAAGGCAACGGGTCGGCAGGATTTCATCCCGCCTACCCTCGACAAACTTTCGCGCTCTGAAAAGAGGGCCGTTGCAGCCAAGAGCAAGGAGGTCGCGGACCTGCTTGCGAAGTTCGGCGAGATATTCTCCTACGCGGGGGAAATGGATTACGAGCAGGCCAAGGCGCTGATCGCGGACCGGAAGGCCAAGGTGGACGAGATTGTCAAAGCGCTCGCCGCGCTCGGACCGGGTGGTGCGCGCGCGATGAGCGAGGCGTACGCCGAAGAAGGCTCCGGAACGCAACAGCAACTCGCGATGATTGAAGCGCTGGGCTTGATCGAGGACGAAGAAGCCTCGGACGTGCTCGGGACGCTCTATGCCGGGGATGATCGCTACAGCCTGCAGCGGGAAGTCCTTGGATCGCTTGCGCGTCGTACCGACGCGGAGTCAGAAGCCGTGCTTACAGGCATTCTGGCGAGCGAGGACGACAAGCGTCTGCGCGCAGGTGCGGCGAGCGCCTTGGGTGGCCGAGCGACTGCGGTGCCGGCCTTGGCCAGCCTTGTCGCGTCGTCGCAGGAAGACAGCGAAGTGAAACAGGAGGCGGTGCATGCCATCGGGCGTGCCGGCACGGAAGAGGCCAAGACGGTCCTGACCGAGACGGCGTCGGCTGAAGGCAATACGCTCCTGCGCAAGACAGCGATCCAGGAGCTGGCTCGTTCCTATGGATCGGCGGCTGTTCCGCAACTGGAGCCCATGCTGAAGGATCCGGACGAGGCGGTCCGCCAGAGCGCGATCCGCGCGCTGGGTCGTATCGGTACGCCGGAGGCTTTCGCGCTGATCCAGAACGTGGCTACGTCAGATGCTTCGTCGATCATCCGTGCCCACGCGGAAGCCACGCTCACGCAGCGCGGCGCTGCGGCGACGCCTATAGCGGTAACGCCCAACTAACTAGACGCCCGGGTTTCGCGGGATAGCCGAAGTCTCAAACTTCGCATCCGCGTGTTTGAGTAGCGCGACCCACAGCAGGGCGGCGGCCATCATTTCCAGGAACTCCTCGATGGCTTTCGAGAAGTGACGGAGCGCTTCGTATCCCACCTCGCGGAAACGCGGAACGGTGTATGGATCCAGGTCATACTTGTTGTTGATCCATGTGTACACGTTCCACGGGTGTTTCGGCTCCAAACCCTCGATGAAATCGAGTCCTACTGCAACCGCCATCAAGCCGAAGGACGCGAGCATCATGAATCGGCATATTCCATTGAATCGGGTCCAAAGAAAAATGGCGGCAAACAATCCAAGCGCTGCAAAGGCGGGCATGAACAGAAGCTGCCACTCGTAGCTGGGAAACTTGGCATGCCAGCGACCTGCCCATGACATCGGCGTACCGGTGCTTCTCGCGCGTTCCTGGGTGTCTTCGAAAGCCGATCCCATCCGTTCGTGAATCTCGGCCCCGTCATCAATGGCAAGGTAGGTGAAGAAGATTGCGAGCAGCAGCCATGCGAAGCGAACGAAGCGGCCTGAATGCCGGTTGAGTGATCGGATGAACCAGAACGTCAGCGCCACCATGAACATCAGCGTCGTGCCGAACCACGACGCAAGGCTGTCCTCGCGCGTGATGTTGAACAGACGGCGGATGGGATTGAGATTTGTCCCGTAGCTGTAGTTCACCGCGTAGTCGAGATAGACGAGGAGCAGGCCGAAGATGAGGCAGCCCGTCAGGATGACCCAGCCCTTGCGCCCAACACCCAGGGGAATGGGACGGTCGAAAACGGATGGCGGGCTATCCATGCGTGCCATGATGATCAGACGATGCCAGAAAGCTTCATCAATGTCGATGGCGCTAGCGTACGTCCAGGACGCGGAGTGTACCGAGGGAGGACGATGTCGCGGACGGCGAGAAGGCGGTGAGCTTCGTATACCGGCTCCACGAGAGCGTGGCGAAATCCTTCTCGCCCAGATCGGCGTCATTCATGAGCACGTTGAAGCCCAGCGTCGAGGCGTCCTTTCCTTTCACACCCAGGAGGGAGAATGGAACCGCGACTTCCACGGCCCAGCCGTTGGGGGAGTCGATGATCGCGGCCTTGGTTCCGCCGTGGAAGCTGACGTACTGCTTCGCTGCGGCTTGAATTCCATCGGATCCAGCCGCCTGTGCAGCCAGGACGTGATGGCGGTTAATGGTCACCGTGACGGGCTTCTCCCCGGCCTTGCCCGTGCCCACGACGATCTGGAGATTGTCATCGGTCATCAGCGGAAGGGCTGATGCGCGATTGGTTGC
The DNA here is from genome assembly GCA_964503335.1 of uncultured Verrucomicrobiota bacterium. Lineage (GTDB taxonomy): Bacteria > Verrucomicrobiota > Kiritimatiellia > CAIVKH01 > CAIVKH01 > CAZCZZ01. The sequence goes on along the minus strand of CAZCZZ010000035.1, from coordinate 33,486 downwards.
CTTGAGGTCGTCGGCCACATCGAGGGCGAGGTAGAGATAGTCATCGTCGGCGACGCCGGCGACGCCGAAGGAGGCGTCCGTGTCATTGGTCGGGGCATGCGCCGTGACGATGGCCTGGTGCGAAATGAACTGGCGGGGAATGGATTCGGGCCAGTCGGACTTTGTGCCGTCAAGTTTGACCGTTACCGGAAACGCCGCATTGTATTCCTCGCGCTCTTTCACTTCGGCGAGCAGCGCGCGCGCCTTCTCGGGAAATACGCCGGCACCGGTGCCTGCGGAAGGTGTGGTGATGCCTCCGCCCGCAGCCAAACCGGGACCGGCGAAGGGATTGGGTTGGGCGGGCTGCGGGTCGAAGAAGCTGACCCAGCCCTTCGACAGCGTGTACTCGTCGTCGCCGGAGAACTTCTCGTATTGCAGCGTAAAGCTCAGGTCGAGGCGGTCGAGGAGGGTGCCGAGGGTGACGTTGTAGAGGCGGAGCGAAACCTCCCGGTCACGAAAGTCGCGGATACGGAACTCGGACGGGCTGACTTCCTGAAGCGCGCGCAGGATGTCCTTCACATCCGCCCTGTTCGCATCGATCGAATACAGCGTCCCATCGCTCGACATGCGCCACTGGCCGGATTCCAGCTCGGCGTCCGCGCCGGCCCGGATCACAACGGCGAGGATCATCGCTGTGGCGGTGAAGAGCTTCTTTGTCATGAGCCTACTATGCTCTTCGAACAGACATCCTTCAATCCGCGCTTGTCGATGGAGTCCGGGCAGCGTTTAGTGGTGTCGTGAACGCATCGCACTGGATCAACAAGCTTGGGCTGCATCCTCATCCGGAAGGCGGCTACTACCGCGAGACGTATCGCGCCGCCCTGCATGTCCAGGCCCACGGGGGGACGCGGTCAGCCTCGACTTCGATCTACTTCCTCCTGGAGAGCGATCACTTCTCTGCGCTGCACCGGATCAAGTCGGACGAGGTGTGGCACTTCTATGCCGGGGCGCCGTTGTCGATTGTCATGATTCATGCGGACGGGCGCACAGAAACGAAGGTGATCGGGGACGGCGGGTTTCAGGCGGTCGTGCCGGCGGGATGCTGGTTTGGAGCCAGGGTTGAGCAGCGGAATGCGTATGCCCTTGCGGGATGCACGGTTGCGCCGGGGTTCGATTTTGCCGACTTCGAAATGGGCACGCGCACGGGTTTGATCTCGCGGTACCCGCAGCATGAAGACATCATCCGGGCTCTGACACATCCATGACCATCCATCCGAAACAGTGGGGCGAGGCGGCGGGACTTCTTCAGGATCACCTGAAGCAACTGAAGGACGAAGGCGTGAAGCGAGTGCGTGCGAATCCCGAAACAGTCCGTAGTTTGTCGCAGAAGGTTGTCCGACCTGTCGCTGCCGCTCCGGTTTCCCGTTCAGAGGTACAGCTTTCGCCGCAACGGTCATCACCGCCGCGCGAGAACGACAGTCTCGAAATCGTCTCCGCCGAGATTGCCGCATGCACCTTGTGCCGGCTCTGCAAGACACGCACGAAGGTGGTGCCGGGGCAGGGGAATCCGAGGCCGGAACTGATGTTTGTGGGTGAAGGGCCCGGCGCGGACGAAGACCAGCAGGGCCTCGCCTTCGTCGGCAAGGCCGGCCAGCTTTTGACGAAGATGATCGAGGCGATGGGCTTCAAGCGTGAGGAAGTATTCATCGGCAACATTGTGAAGTGCAGGCCTCCGGATAACCGTGTGCCGCTGCCCGACGAGATGCAGTCATGCCTGCCTTACCTGCATCGACAGATCGACTTGTTGAAGCCGCGCGTCATCGTGTGCCTCGGCGCCACGGCGACGAAGGGACTCTTCGGCGAGAACGTCGGAGGCATCACGAAGATTCGCGGAGGCTGGCTGCAGTATCGCGGCATCGATGTCATGCCGACGTATCATCCTGCTTACCTCCTTCGCAATCCCCCGGCGAAGCCGGATGTGTGGACCGATCTCAAAGCCGTGCTTGCGAAGCTGGGTCGACCGGTTCCCGGCGCAAAGTAGAGAATCCACGTCGCGGCGTTACCGACGGAGGATCAACCCCGGAGGAATTGTGTCGGGATGGATCACGAAGTCGTCGGCGCAGAGCGTCGCTTGTCCGTCGGTGACGGGTACGTACTTTCCAGATGCGCTGATCACAACCTCTCCGTCGGGGCCGATGATCTGTCCTTCGGTGAGCAGGATGCGGCGCGCGTCCTTGGTGACCCAGCCTTCGATCTGAAGCGCGGTGTCAGCCGAAACCGGATGTTTCAAGCGGGTGGTCATCTCTGCGGCCACGCAGACTTTGCCGGTGGCGATGATGGCTGCCCAGGTCATAACCTCATCCAGCAGCGTCATGCAGATCCCACCGTGCACGATGTGGCGATAGCCGACGTCGGTCATGCGCGTCGTGTAGTTTGTGATGACACGGCCGTTCTCCAGCCGTGATTTGAGATGAAAGCCGCGCGGGTTCTCCTCGCCGCAGACGAAGCACGCGCGGGTCCAGGGCAGGGGTCCGTTGGGAAGCGAAGTATGCCTGTGCGCAGTCACGAGGGATCGTCGGAAAGCTGGATGCGCTTGGTTGCGCTGAGTGCGGCGGCGCGACGGGCGACGATGGTGTTCGCCAGGACCTCGAGGGCGTCGCGGCATGAGACCGGGCGATCCATGATGATGCGCAGGAGGGGATCGGAATTCGGCCATTCGAAGACGGAGCGAAGATGATCCTCTGGCGACGGAAGGACGAAGGCGATCTTGCAGTGCGGGCAGCGTCCGTTGCGCCCGACATCCGCATCGCGTATCCAGAGTTTCTGCCGGCACGAGGGGCAGCTCATCTTGAATTCAACGTCGGTCTCAGCGCGACAGATCGCGATATGGGTGGCGGCGTTCGGTAGTTTACCCAGAAGCGCTTTGGCCTGATCCAGCGAGTTGGAGTCGAGGTGTCGGATCAAGAGGAGGATGCCGTCTGCTGAGGCGAGGGATGAATCTACGGCGTCCGGCGAGATGACGGAAAGGAGGACACGCGTGTCGCCGAGCACGCAATCTTCGCCGCCGGCCTCATCGGACACCCGTTGCGCCAGGTCGCGCGATACGGCGATGAGGGCGAGAGCGAGTTGCTTCGGGCCGGTGGACATGGCCCAACGATAGCAGCAGCGTGGCTGCGGGCAAGTGCGAGGTGGTCGGGCGGGTTCTCTCGAACCCGCCCGCCTCACATTTAGCGAACCTTGTTGGCTTCGCGGCGCTTCTTGACGATTTCTTCCGCCAGCGAGAAGGGCACGGCTTCGTAGTGCTCGAACTCCATCGAGAAGTTGGCGCGGCCCTGCGAGAGCGTGCGGCATGTGTTGGCATAGCCGAACATTTCGCCGAGCGGAACCTTGCCGCGGATGATCTTCTGGGTGCCCTTGGATTCCATCGTCTCGATGCGGCCGCGGCGCTGCGCGACGCTGCCGGTGATTGGACCCATGAAGTCCTCGGGCGTGACGACTTCGACATCCATGATCGGTTCAAGGATCTGCGGCGCGGCGCGAAGGAATGCTTCCTTGAACGCCATGCGGCCCGCTTCCTGGAAGGCGATGTCGCTTGAGTCGACGTCGTGGTAAGAGCCGTCGTACAGCGCCACCGTGATGTCCACCACGGGGTAACCCGCGTACGGTCCGCTGAGCATGGCCTTGACGATGCCCTTCTCGACGGCCGGGATGAAGTTCTGCGGGATGCGGCCGCCGACGATTTCGTCGACGAACGTGAAGCCCGTGCCCTTGGCGGCCGGTTCGATGCGGATCTTGACGTGGCCGTACTGGCCGCGACCGCCCGACTGCTTGATGTACTTGGCTTCCTGTTCGATCGTCGCGGTGATCGTCTCGCGGTAGGCGACTTCGGGACGGCCTACCTGGGCGGCCACGCCGAATTCGCGCTTGAGACGGTCGACGATGATTTCAAGGTGCAGCTCGCCCATGCCCGAGATGATCGTCTCCTGCGTCTCCTGGTCGAAGCCGACCGTGAACGTCGGGTCTTCGTCCGCGAGGCGATAGAGGGCTTCGCTGAGCTTCTCGCTCGCGGCCTGGCTCTCCGGCTTGATCGAAATCGATACGACGGGTGCGGGGAACTCGATGGCCATCAGGTGGATGGGATGATCCTCATGGCAGAGCGTGTCGCCGGTCTTGGTTTCACCGAAACCGACAATTGCGACGATCTCGCCCGCATAGGCCTCTTCGAGGGGCTCCTGCTTGTTCGCGTGCATGCGGAGAAGGCGGCCGACGCGCTGCGTCCTGTCGCGCGTGATGTTGTGGACGGCTTCGCCCTGCTTGAGCGTGCCCGAGTAGATGCGGACATACGTCAGCTTGCCCATGTGCTTGTCGGACATGATCTTGAACGCCATGCCGGAGAACGGGGCCTTGTCGTCGGCCATGCGCTGGTTCGCTTCCTTCTCGACCGCGCAGATAACCGGCGGAATGTCGACCGGCGACGGGAGATAGTCCACGACGGCGTTGAGGATGATCTGCACGCCCTTGTTCTTGAAGGACGAGCCGCAGAACAGCGGTACAATCTTGCGGGCGATCGTGGCCTTGCGCACCGCGGACATGACTTCCTCATTCGTGAGTTCGCCACCGCCGAGGTACTTCTCGAGCAGCGTGTCGTCCTGCTCCGCCGCTTTTTCGATCAGGTTGTGGCGCCACTTCTTGGCTTCTTCGACGAGTTCCGGCGGAATCGGTCCTTCGACCATCTTCTGGCCTTGGGACTCTTCGTCGAAGCGGACGGCGACCATCTTGACGAGGTCGACAATGCCTTCGAACTTCTCTTCCTTGCCGATCGGAACGACCATCGGAACCGCATTGGCCTCGAGGTGCTTCTTCATTTCCTCGTACACGCGGTAGAATTCGGCGCCGGTGCGGTCCATCTTGTTGACGAACGCAATCTTCGGCACGCCGTACTTCTCGGACTGGCGCCAGACCGTCTCGGACTGGGGCTCCACGCCGCCCACCGCACAGTAGAGGGCGACTGCGCCGTCGAGCACGCGGAGCGAGCGCTCCACTTCGGCTGTGAAGTCCACGTGGCCGGGGGTGTCGATGAGCGAAACCTGATGGTCGCGCCATACGAAAGACGTTGCGGCAGAGGTGATTGTGATGCCGCGCTCGCGTTCCTGGACCATCCAGTCGAGCTGCGTGGCGCCGTCATGCACTTCACCGATCTTGTGCACCTTGCCGGAGTAATAAAGGATGCGTTCGCTGGTGGTGGTCTTGCCGGCATCGATGTGAGCCATGATGCCGATGTTGCGGACGCGATTCAGGGGATATTGCCTAGCCATACGTTACCTCAAAAAACTGACATTTTTCCTAGAGAAGCGGCGCAATATGCCGATGGAACGTCCTAGGCGCAAGGCGAAAACAGGAGGGGGTAAACGGGTCCGCAACGAACCAAGGCGAGCCTCGCCCGGAAAGTTCCAAGGATTGGAAATCCACCCGATCGAGAGTTCCAATCGTTGGAACTTTTCTCAGCCCACGCGGCTCCGCGCCGGTGTGACACGGATCAGTTGTTTCTGGAATGCTGCGCCGGTCTCCTTCGCCACCGACAGGAAGCGATCAAGGAGGGGTCCCACGGCATCGCGTCGCCAGACCAGCGCGAGAGGCGCGGTCGCGCCGGTCGGTTTGAAAGGACGATAGGTGATGTGGTCGCGATGGAATGACGTGAGGGAGCGGGGGACGAGCGAGACGCCGAGACCGCCTGCGACATAGGCAAGGACGGACTGCATCTCGTCGGTCTCATGCGCCACGCGGGGTGAGAAGCCCGATCCCGCACAGAGACGCATCACGGTGTCGTGCAGTCCGGGTCCGTGCGACCGGCGGAACAGGATGAAGGGATCGTCCCTCAGTTGATGCAAATCGATCTTCTTCCGTGCGGCAAGCCGGTGATCCACGGGAAGCGCTGCAAGGAGCGGTTCGTCGAGGACGATGGCGGAAGCGAGGCAACACTCGGCGAGGGGCAGTCGCAGCAACCCGGCGTGAATCTCACCGCGGTCCAGCGCTTCAAGCTGTCGCGCCGGATTCATCTCACGCAACCCCAGGTCGAGGTCGGGCATTTCGCGCCGTACGTTCCGGATCAGGCCGGGAAGGATGCTGTAAGCCGCCGATGTCACAAAGCCCACGTCAAGACGGCCCCTCTTCCCTGCGCTCGCCTCCTTCGCGATCCGCATCGCCTGCTCCGCCTGCGCCAGCACACGCCTCGCCTCCGGAAGGAACAGGCGGCCCGCTTCGGTGAGATCCACCTTGCGGCGCGTGCGCTCCAGGAGCTTGAGCCCCAGCTCGTCCTCCAGCGCCCGGATCTGCTGGCTGAGGGGCGGTTGAGACAGGTGAAGGCGGCGCGCGGCCTTCCCGAAGTGCAGCTCCTCGGCGACGGCGACAAAGTAGCGAAGGTGGCGTAGTTCCATGGCGATCCTCTGATATCCTGAAGCAATCAGTGTAAGACATTCATAATATTTTGCATATCACAGGAATACCGTACCGTGATGGCGTGATAAAGAAAGCAACAAGCATGATCGCGGTCATGGTGATCGCGACGGGAGGATGGGCGATGAAAGCGACGGCAGGCGATGTGGTGGTTCGGAAAGCAGGCGACCGGGGGCGGGCCGACTTCGGCTGGCTCGACAGCCGGCACACGTTCTCATTCGGCGACTATTACGACCCGAAGCACATGGGCTTCCGGACGCTTCGTGTCATCAACGAAGACCGCGTCGCGGGCGACGGGGGATTTCCCGAGCATCCGCATCGCGACATGGAGATCTTCAGCTACGTGCTTGAAGGGAAGCTGAGCCACAAGGACAGCATGGGCAACGGACGCGTCTTGGAGCCGGGGCAGATCCAGCTCATGAGCGCCGGGACCGGTGTCACGCACAGCGAGTTCAATCCGAGCGAATCCATCGGAGCGCATTTCCTCCAGGTCTGGATCCAGCCGCGGGAGCGCGGTTTGAAGCCCAGCTACACCGAGTGGCACCCGAAGCCCCAACTCGAGTCTGCGCCGAAGGTGCTCGTCATCTCATCGGACGGACGCGAGGGATCGGCGACGATTCACCAGGACGCCGACGTGTATCGAATTCGGTTGAAGGCTGGCGACGGGGTCACGCATGATCTTGCGGCAGGTCGCGGGATCTGGCTTCAGGTCATGCAGGGGAGCATGAAGATCAACGGGCTGGACCTTGCCGAGGGCGACGGGGCCAGCTCTGAACATGCCGGAATCTATCGCATCGAGGCCACGACCGGAGCCCAGGCGCTCCTGTTCGACCTGAAATAGCGCACAAACCAGGGGGAGAAGGATCGGGATGAAAATCGCAGCACGTATCGCGGGAGCCTTGTTGGGTCTGTTGTTCGTAGCCACCGGGGTGATGTACCTCTTGGACCTCGTCCCGATGCCGCCGCCGCCCCCCGTGGAGACGCACGCCACGAAGTTCGGCAACGCGATGTGGGAAACCGGCTACATGACGTTTGTGAAGATTCTGGAGATCACCGGTGGACTGCTCGTCATGATTCCGCGGACGCGCGCCGTCGGACTGCTCATCCTCACGCCGATCATCGTCAACATCATCGCGTTTGGTCAGTTCATCGCCGGTGGTGAAGGACTCTTCAGCCCGCTGTACATCATCATGGTTACGCTGAACATTTTCCTCATCTGGTATCATCGCCGAGGCCTGGCAGCGCTGGCCTCAGAGCCGGCGTAGAGGTCGAATCAGGACGGCGCTTTCATCGAAAGCGCCCTACCAGATCTACGGCAGGTTCTTGTCGATGAAGGTCTTTGCGCGGTCCCTGCCGCCGAGGCCGAATGCAATGCCGAGGGCCAGGGCGGCTCCGCCGAGCACGGCGGTGACGGCGGTCACGACGATCTCACGGCCTACGCCGAGCTGCTCCAGGGCCATGCTCGCGCCGAGGAAGAGGATGGCGTATTTCGCGATGGAGCCGACGAGGATCGTCTGTCCTGCGCCGTCTGTGGTGCGACGTACGAGGCCGGAAACGAAGTTCCCGATGCCGAGCGACGCCAGCAGGATGATCACGGCGACCGCGATATTCGGAAGGTAGCGCACGAGCTGATCGAGTAGACCCGCCAGTTGCGTGAATCCAACCACGGCGAGCGCCTGCTGTGCGGTCAGGATCAGGATCACCACCATCACGATCTGGCTCACCACGAGCGAAAGCGCCATTCCACCATCGCGCGGTGAGCGGACGTGCAGGCCGATGCGCTCGGGAATGTTGTCCGCGCCGATGCCGCTGAGGAACGTCTCCACGATTGCGCGCACAGCCTTCGCAATCGCATAGCCCGCGATAATGACGATTGCGGCCCCGAGCATGCCCGGGACGGCGCCGAGGATCTTCTCCAGCGTCGCCTTGACGGGCTGCGAGATGGCGTCGAGGCCCAGCGCTTCGACAGCCGAAATGATGATCGGCACGATTACGAAGAAATAGACGATGGTGCCGCAGATGTCGGACAGCTTGCGTGTTCCCGTCACCTTGCCGATCGAGACGCGGGACGCCGCATTGTCGAGCCCCGCCGCTGCGAGGAAGTTCACGGTCACTTCCTTGACGATGGAGGCGACAATGTTTCCGACGAATACGATGATCAGCGCAGCCACGATGTTCGGCAGGAAGGCCAACACTTTGCCAAGCATGTCTTGTAGCGGCGCGACAAGGGCTTCCTGGCCGAGCGCCTGCAGGAACGGCGGAATGCCGAACAGGAGCACGACGTAGAACACGAGGCGTCCGAACAGCGCGGAAGGTCCAACCTGCTCACCCTTGATCTCCCGCGTGGGAAGATACTTCGAAGCGCGCGAGTCGAACTTGAGCGCACCAAGACCCTTGGTTATCCCGACCTTCAGCAAACTCGCCACAACCCAGTAAGCGAGGAGGATGAAGGCGGCGTTCAGCAGGTTAGGGACGGTGCCGACGATCTTATCGACGACGTTTTGAAGCGGTCCGGCGACCATCGGAAGGTTGAGCGACTGGAAGAAGGCGACGAATCCGAAAAGCAGGATGATCCATTTGACGATCTGCCCGGCGGCCTTTTCGAGCGACCCGCCCGCGACTTGCCCCATGCCCCAATCTTTGACCGCGCGGTTGTCGAGGTTTGTGAGCTTCAGGACGCGCGATACGGCGGCTCCCGCGAGCGTGGCGAGGATCCAGAAGCCGGCGAGGACGAGCAGTGCCTTCACCACGCCGGGAAGGGCAGAGGCAAAGCGCTGATACATCGGCACCAGCACGTCATGCCACAAGCTTGAGCCCTGCTCGGCGACAGCTTGTCCCCCGCCGCGAACAGCAGTGCCCACTTCGGTCGTGGCCTCTGTGACACCGCGCGCGACACCGGCGACAACAGATTCCTCCACAGGCTCCGCGGGCGTCGCAGCTTCGATGGCAGGGGCGGGAGTTGTCTCCTCTGTTTGTGCAACCGCGACGTGGGTTGGCGCGAAACCGAGGGCGAGAAACAGCGCGAACAGAACGAACTTCATGGCGTACCTCCTTGCGTTGCCAGATTTTGCCGCTTGAAGCGGCAAGCCGCAAGTCAAAGTGCGGTGAAGTTGCCGTTAGATTCTATTTCGCCTGTAGGCCCACACGTGCGACATCTTGACATCACATACAAATGACATCATGATGTCACCATGCGCACAACCCTCACCATTGATGACGATGTGGGACAGGCACTGAAGAAGCTTGGACGCACATCGGGCCGGTCGTTTCGGGCGATTGTGAACGAAACACTCCGACGGGGACTAGGTTCCTCTGGTCGCGCATCCGCCAGGAAATCGCGTGTTCGCATTCATGCCAGGGCGGGAGGATTTGCCCCGGGCATTGATGCGCTGAAGCTCAATCGACTGGTGGACGATCTGGATGTCGACCAATTCGCGGACAAACACGCGGGCAAGTCGTGATCATTCCGGACATCAACCTCCTGATTTACGCACACAACGCGGGTGTGCCTCAACACGCCAAGGCGAAGAACTGGTTGGAGAGTGTCTTCAACGGAGACGCGACGGTTGGTCTCTCGTGGGTCGTGATCCTTGGTTTCATGCGACTCATGTCCAACCGCAGGGTGCTTCAGAATCCTTGGCCGTGTCAGGACCTTGTTGACGCGGTAACGGTGTGGGCAGCGCTTCCGCACGTTCAAATCATTCATCCGGGCCCACGTCACCTCGAAATCCTCGGGTCGTTTGCGCATCAGGGCCTGCTCGCCAGCGAATTGACCACCGATGCGCATCTTGCGGCCCTGGCGATCGAGCATCAGGCTCAACTTTGCTCGAATGACAGCGACTTTTCACGATTTCCCGGTCTTCGCGTGATCAATCCTCTCAAGCTGTAGCCGTGGTCGCTGACCCCGGGCTTTCTCCGAACTGTTCTGCCCTTGGCACGCACGATGACCGTGCTATAAACGAACTCCGGTCACCGTGAAAGAATCCCAGTTCGTACATCTCCATTTCCACACCGAGTTCAGCCTGCTGGACGGGGCCTGCCGTATCAGCAAGGCGATGGAGGCGGCGAAGGAGCTGGGCATGACGGCCCTCGCCATCACCGATCACGGGGTGATGTACGGCGTTATCGACTTCTATAAGAAGGCGAAGGAGAAGGGCATCAAGCCGATCCTCGGCTGCGAGGCCTATCTCGCCCGCGGGAAGATGGCGGACCGGAAGCTGGAGGACGGCAGCCGCTCCCAGTCCAATCACCTCGTCCTGCTCTCCGAGACGAATGAGGGCTATTACAACCTCACACACCTGATCTCCAAGGCCCACCTCGACGGGTTCTACTACAAGCCCCGCATCGACAAGGAACTGCTCGCGAACAAGGCGAAAGGGCTCATCGGCACGTCCGCCTGCCTGAAGGGCGAAATCGCCGAGGCGATTGTCGTGAAGGAGGACATCGACGCGGCGGTGCGGCTCGCGGGCGAGTACAGCGAGATCTTCGGGAAGGGGAACTTCTTCCTCGAGATGCAGAACCACGGCATCGAGGAGCAGCTGAAGTGCAACCGCGGCATCCTCGAAGTGAGGAAGCGGACCGGCCTTCCGCTTATCGTGTCAAACGACGTGCACTACATCCGCAAGGAGCACTACGACGCGCACGATGTGATGCTCTGCATGCAGACCGGCACGACGATGAGCGATCCGAACCGGCTGCGCTACCACTCCGACCAGTTCTATATGAAGTCGGCGGCCGAGATGATGACGCTGTTCGGCGATTACCCCGAAGCGTTTGTCAACACGGTGGAAATCGCCGCGCGCTGCAATGTGGACTTGAAGCTGGGCAAGGAGCTGCACTTCCCCACGTACAACGTGCCCGAGGGCTACTCGCAGAAGGAGTACCTCATCAAGCTCGGCAAGGACGGCCTCAAGGAGCGCTATGGCATCAACGACATCCTTCACCCGAAGAACGAGGAAGAACGGAAGATCGTCGATCGCTTCAAGTATGAGGTCGAGATCATCGAGAAGACCGGGTTCATCAACTATTTCCTCGTGGTCTGGGACTTCATCCACTACGCGCACACACAGCGCATTCCCGTGGGACCCGGCCGCGGTTCGGGCGCCGGAAGCCTCGTGGCGTACTGCCTGAATATCACGGGCATCGACCCCCTTCGCTACAACCTCATCTTCGAGCGCTTCCTGAATCCGGAACGCGTCTCGGCACCCGACTTCGACATCGATTTCTGCCAGTGGCGGCGCGGGGAAGTCATCGACTACGTGAAGCGCAAGTACGGCGAGGCGCAGTGCGCGCAGATTGTCACATTCGGATCCCTGGGACCGAAGACGGTGATCCGCGACCTTGGACGTGTGCTGGAGATCCCGCTCCCGGAATGTGATCGCCTTGCCAAGATGGTGCCGGAGACGCCGGAAATGACGATCGAGAAGGCGCTCGCGGAGAATCCCGAGTTCCGCGCGGCCTGCGAGAACGAGCCGAACGCGATGCGTATCATCAAGTACGCGAAGGTGCTCGAGGGGCTGCCGCGCAATCCGGGCATCCACGCCGCCGGCGTAGTCATTGGCGAAAAGCCCCTTATCGAGATTCTTCCCCTCTCGCGTGACAAGGAAAAGCAGGTCATCACCCAGTTTGAAATGAAGCCGCTGGAGAGCGTGGGCTTGCTCAAGATGGACTTCCTCGGCTTGAAGACGCTCACGATCGTCCAGGAGACCGTGGATTGGATCAAGCGCAACCACGGCGTGGAGATCGACCTGGCGAAGCTGCCGATGGACGACAAGGCGACGCTGGAGCTTCTGAATCGCGGCGACACGGTTGCGGTGTTCCAGGTGGAATCCAAGGGCATGCGCGACATGTTGCGACGCATCGGAATTGGACGCTTTGAAGATGTGATCGCGCTCATCGCCTTGTTCCGTCCGGGCCCGATGCAGTTCCTCGACGATTTCGGTGCACGACGAAACGGCCGCGCGGAGATCGAGGTCGATCACCCGAAGCTGGAGCCCATCCTGCGCGAAACGTACGGCATCATGATCTACCAGGAGCAGGTGCAGCAGGCCGCGAACGTGCTCGCGGGCTTCTCGCTCGGCCAGGGCGACGTGCTTCGTCGCGCCATGGGCAAGAAGAACCCCGACGAAATGGCGCAGATGCGCGAGAAGTTCGTGAAGGGCTGCGAGGCCACGAACAAGATTCCCGCGAAGAAGGCGGAGAAGATCTTCGACAACATCGAGAAATTCGCGGGCTACGGCTTCAACAAGTCGCACAGCGCCGCCTACGCGATCATCTCCTGGCAGACCGCGTACCTGAAATCGCACTACCCATCCGAGTTCATGGCCGGAAACCTGTCGATTGAAGTGACCGACAGCGACCGCATCGCCGAACTCATTGCCGAGTGCCAGGAGATGGAAATCGACGTGCTCCCGCCGAGCGTCAATGAAAGCGGCGTTCGCTTCACCCCGCTGAAACCGAAGGAAGGGCGCAAGGCGATCCGTTTCGGCATGGCTGGCGTAAAGAATGTGGGCCTGGCCGCCGTGGAGAACATCGTCAAGGAGCGCGAGGCGAATGGACCCTACAAAGGCCTGTTCGACTTCTGCTCCCGCATGGACGGCACGCTCGTAAACAAGAAGACGATAGAAAGCCTTGTGCGTAGCGGCGCGTTCGATTTCACCGGCATGCCGCGAAGCAGGTTGTTCGGCGGGATTGAGACGGCGATGAAGCGCGCGGCGGGCGAGCAGGCCGACCGCAAGTCGGGCCAGGTTTCGCTTTTCGACATGATGGCGCCTGCGACGAAGGGGAGCAAAGAAGAGGAGCTTCCGCCCGCCGATCCGTGGCCGGAGAGCCAGGACCTGGCCGCCGAGAAGGAACTACTCGGGTTTTACATCTCGGGCCATCCGCTCGCGGCCTTCGCGTCCACCGTGAAGAAATACAGCCTCACGGATTTCAAGGGCCTCGCCGATATCGAGTCGGGCACGCCGACGCGTATCGCCGGCCTCGTCACCGCGTTTGCCAAGCGCTTCACGAAGAAGACGCAGGAGCCGATGGGCACGTTCCGGCTGGAGACGCTGGACGGAAGCATGGAGGCGGTCGCGTTCCCCGACGCTTTTCGCGAATGCGGTGTCTATCTCAAGGACGAAGCCCCCGTGCTTGTCTGCGGCACGCTGAAGAAGGACGAAGGCCAATACAAGATGGAGGTCAACGAGATCTACCCGCTGAACGAAGTGCACAAGCACTTCGCGCAGAAGGTGAGCATCCATCTGTCCGCCTCGAAATGCGGCGACGACAACTTCAGGTCCCTGAAGCAGATCCTGCGTCAGTATCCCGGCGAAACGCCTGTAGGCATCTGCATTGAATTTCCGACTGGCGAGAAGGTTTTCGTCGATACGGACCGCAGCTTCAAAGTCATCCCGAGCCAGAAGCTCGTCCATGAAGTCGAACACGTCCTCGGCGAAGGCACCTGCTACGTCGCCGTGAATCCCGCACCGTTGCTGCGGCCCCGCAAGAAGAAGTGGGAGCGCAACGGAGGGTAACGATGGGCCTCGCAACTCCATCGGCGAAAGGAGCGTTGTCGAAGTCCGATCCGGTCATGGCCCGCGTCATCGCCACCATCGAACCCCCGCGCGCCTACACCGAGCATGATCCCTACATCGCGCTGATCGAATCCATCACGTCGCAGCAATTGTCCGTGAAGGCGGCCGCGACGATCTACGGGCGTCTTTGCGCGCTCTTTCCGGGTAAGCGACCCGTCGCAAGGCGTCTGGCGGAGATGGATCTCGCGACGCTGCGATCCGTCGGCCTGTCTCGCCAGAAATCCGACTATGTCCGGAACGTCGCCCGCTTCGCCATGGATGGCGGTTTGAAGCGCAGCCTTCTCGACAGCATGTCCGACGACGAGGTCATCACCCATCTCACACAGATCAAGGGCGTCGGACGCTGGACGGTCGAGATGTTGCTGATGTTCTGCCTGGAGCGCCCCGATGTATTCTCCGCCGACGACCTTGGAATCCAGAACGCCATGAAGTCGCTCTACAAACTGGAAAGCAAAGGACCGGCCTTGCGTCGCCGCATGGCGCGGATCGCGACGCCCTGGAGTCCGCACCGGACACTGGCCTGCATGTATCTGTGGAAATGGTTGGGACAGCAAAAGAGGACGTAAGGTATCTCACCCCAGTCCGATAACTATGCAGGAGAAACATCATGAACAAGTGGCTAAGTGCGTTGATCGTCGCGGGATGCCTTGTCGGTGCCAGTGTCTCGATGGGCGATTGCGGGAAGTGCGGGTCCGGACACAAGCATGAAGGCGAGCACAAGCATGAGCTGTGCGGCAAGTGCGGGGAAGAAAAGGGCGGGGACGCCTGCTGCAAAGAGGGCGCCGAGAAGTGCTCCGCCTGCGGCCTCCACAAGGGCTCACCCGGCTGCAAAGAGAAGTGTGCTGTGAAGTCGGGTAGCTGATCGGGGGATCACCCTCCGTCAACTGATCCATGGGTAGATCCGGGCGAGACGCAGGATTTCGCTATCCAGCGTCTTTAGCCGGGCACCCATACGTTCGGCCAGTTCCACATAGGCCGCGTCGTATGCGCTCAAGCCGTGGTCGGTAGCTATCCTTGTTATTCTGTGCAGGACGGTGCGGGACGGGGCATCGTCTGTCTGGATGGGAAGGGCAAGCATAAGGGATTGGAGTCGGGCGGCCTCGCCCTGCTTGATGCGGCGACGACGTTCGGCCAGCACGAGAACGTTCAGTATCTCAAACCAGAATAGCGCTGGCACGACGAGTGTCACGCGCCCCGAAACGGCCCGGTCGAAGATTTCATCGATGGACTTCGACTCGGACTCCGTGAGCAAAGATGCCGCGACGGCCGAACAGTCCATAACATAGATCTGGTTCACTTGCGTTGTCCGGCCTTGCGCCACTCACTTATTTCACGACCCGTGACGTGATAGCCCGCACGCGCCTCGCGAATCGTCTTTAGCGCCGTTGACGCATCCGTCATCGCAACATCTTCAAGCGGAGCCAGACGTGCCACCGGTCTGCCCTTGCGCGTAATGGTGTAAGACGCTCCCGACTCCACGCCCCGCAGGAGTTCGCTGAAGTGAGTCTTCGCTTCGAATGCTCCGACCTCTTTCGCTTTCATGGATCCAACCTAGGGCGATTTAACTAGTCTGTCAACCAGTTTACATCCGGCGTCGCAGAATGGATTGACGGAATGGTTCAGGAGGATTCCTAATGGTGACGGAGGCCGACCATCAGGTCGGGGATCGAGGGAAACCAAGGAGGCAATCGATGAAAGCAATGAAGGCGTTGGCTGTTGTTGTGTTTGTGGCTGGATGCTGGGTTGGCCGCGTGGTTGCGCAGGATCCGTTGGCCGTTGCACCGGAAATGTACCGGCTCCTGTTTGAAAACGATCGCGTGCGCGTGATGGAGGTTGTTTTCCAGCCGGGCCAGAAGATCGCAGCGCATTCGCATCCGGACCACTTCGTCTATGTTGCCGAAGCGGGGACGCTCCGGCTATTCAAGCCCGATGGATCGTCATCCGACGCCGAGCTCCAGGTGGGCATGGTCGTCTGGATCAATGCCGAGACCCATTGGGCCGAGAACATCGGAACAACCGCCGTGCGATTAGTGGTTACCGAGCTCAAGGCGCCGACGGCTCCAGCATCTGAGCAAGCAGCGCCGTAACGAGCGGCCAGCAGGCGGCCAGATCGACGGTCAGCAGATAGAACCAGCGCGATTCCGGCAGCCCGCGTCGCAGGAAGGCCAGAAGGACCAGCAAGCCCGCGGCGTCCAGCAGGATCCAACGGGACGCATGGATCGTGATCACAAGCGCTCCCGCCATGACCAGCGTTGCGATACATACGCGACGACACGCTGACAGGACGCGCTGAGCGGTCCACTCATTCGCAAAGGTCCGGATGCCTGTCCGTTTGTCACCTTCACGATCGAGCCAATTGGACAGGAGAAGATTGGGGAGCAGCCAGAGGGTCCGGTAGAGGAACAGGCATGCCACATCGCTGTGGATCGGGGCGCCGGCCTGCACCGCGGGCAGGATCACCGTTGCCGCGGCCCAACAGCCGGCGACGATCAGCGCTTTGGCATAGGGGATATGCTTGAGCCGCCAGCGCGGCTTCCCCAGTGGAATGCAGTAAAGAATACCGACCATGCCGATCACAGCCGAGAGGGCCAGCGTTCGCAGCGACAGATGGCTCACCGCAAGCAGCATGGCCACGGCTGCGCAGGCTGAGGCCAACAAGCCGTATCGTGGATGAGTTTGATTCCAGGCTAACCGCTCCGGTTTGTTGAAGACATCTTCAGGGGATTTGTCGCAAGCGCGGTCCAGTTGGTAGAGAATGAAGACACCGCCCGCGAGAAAGACCAGCAGCCCGAGTGATGTCGGGATGTGCAGGTAGACGGACAAGGAAAGAACCAGGCTCACGAGTACACAGACAACCAGCGTGTTCGAAAAGACGAGCGCAGCGGAAATCGTTTCTGTGCGGGCGCAGGGCGTAGCCATTGAACGAGCCTACCACCCAATGCCCCGCCGGGCTATTCCACGGCGACGGGTGTGACCGTGTCGATGTCTTCCGAGGGTGGAGACTGCTCGACGGGTCCGGCGTCATTCCTCATGAAGGACTTGCGTTCGCGGTCCTGAACGTCGCGAACTTTCAGGGCCGTGCGGTGCTTTGAGGGCAGGCTTTCGACTTCGATGTTCTGGATGAACCAGCGGTCGTTGATCTTCTTGAAGCTCTTTACGTCCATGCGGCGCATGAGCTTCTCTTCGGTGTCGTAGGCTTCGGCGCTAAGCATCACGGGGATCTTGGGATCGATCCACAGGCGCACGCCCGAGCAACCGGGGAACGTGTCCGGCGGGGCTGGCAGGTCAATGATATAGCACGCGCGACCTTTGACTTCCTGGGCGCCGACGGTTCGTCCGCCGGGCCACCAGAAGAAGGACAGGCTCAGATCCATCCAACTGATATCCGTCTCCGCCAGGGCGTCCGCGAGGGGTGGTGTTGGTGCGGCAACGAGCGGATCACCTTTGAGGTAGCGATATTCCGGCATGCCTTCCTCGGGCCAGGTGACGGACAGATGCTCCATCGCTTTGCCGAAGGCGTCGCGGATCGTGTAGTACGCGGTGGCGGGCTGTGCGCGCCAATCAAGCAACATCTCCACGTTGCGCTTCGCCTCGACATCGCCGTTCGCGTCGCGCGAGATCAGTTGTCCTTCAATACGCAGCGGGATATCGGGCAGGGCTGCAACACAGCCGGAAAGCAACTCCTCCGCCTTCGGGAGATCAAGCTGAGCCAGGGCGGGTGAGACTATGGCGATCAGGAAAGCCGGGACGGCGAGGAGAATGCGCATGTCAGTGCGTGCCGTTCGTGAGGTGCTTCATGGCGTCATCCGCCCGCTTGACGAAGACGAATTCGATGTGCTTGCGTACTTCGGGAGGAATCTCCGTGAGATGGCGTCGATTGTTGTAGGGGACGAGGATGCGGCGAATCCCGGCGCGGCTTGCCGCCAGTACCTTCTCCTTTAATCCCCCGATCGGCATGATCTTGCCGCGAAGCGTGATCTCGCCCGTCATCGCCGTGTCCGAAGGAATAGGTTTCTGCGTGACCAGCGAGTAAAGCGCGGCAGTCATGGCAAGACCGGCGGAGGGTCCGTCCTTCGGCACCGCGCCTGCCGGCACGTGGATGTGGAAGTCGGACTCGGCGAAATCCGTGTCGATCTTCCAACGCTTCGCGTTCGCGCGGATGAAGCTGAGCGCAGCGCGGGCCGATTCCTTCATCACGTCGCCCAGTGAGCCCGTGAGAATGAGGTTGCCTTTGCCCGGCATCTTGGTCGCCTCGATAAAGAGAATGTCACCGCCCGCGGGTGTCCATGCGAGACCCGTGACAACGCCGGGATCGACTGACTTTTCCGCGACCTCGGATTCAAAGACCTTGGGGCCGAGAAAGTCATCCAGTTGCGTCGGCTTGACCCTGACCAGGCCTTTTCGACCCTCGGCGACCTGGCGAGCCACCTTGCGGCAGATGTTTGCGATCTCCCGCTCGAGGTTGCGTACGCCGGCTTCGCGCGTGTAATCCTGAATCAATGCGTCGAGAGCGGGGTCTTCAAAGAGGACCTGCTTCTTTGTCAGCCCGTGCGCATCAATCTGGCGCGGAATCAAATGCTTGCGCGCGATCTGGCGCTTTTCCAGGGCCGTGTAGCCCGGAAGCTCAATGACTTCCATGCGGTCGCGCAGGGGGGCCGGCATGGTGTCGATGACATTCGCAGTGGCGATGAATAGAACGGACGACAAATCGAAGGGCACGTCCAGGTAGTGGTCCGTGAACGAGTTGTTCTGTGCCGGGTCCAGGACTTCGAGCAAGGCCGCTGCGGGATCGCCGCGGAAGTCGGCGCCGAGCTTGTCGATCTCATCCAGCATGAACACGGGATTGCGCGTACCGGCCTTGCGGAGGCTCTGGATGATCCGGCCCGGCATGGAGCCGATGTACGTGCGGCGATGGCCGCGGATCTCGGCTTCATCGCGCATGCCGCCGAGGGACATGCGAACAAACTTGCGGCCGAGCGCGCGCGCGATGGACTGGCCGAGTGATGTCTTGCCGACACCAGGAGGACCCACGAAGCAGAGGATCGGTCCCTTCAGATCCTTCTTCAACTTCAGGACCGCGAGGAACTCGAGGATTCGATCCTTCACCTTCTTCAGGTCGTAGTGGTCGTGATCCAGTATCCGGCGGGCGCGCTTGATATCGAGGTGATCCTCCGTGGAGATGCTCCATGGCAGGTCGGCGAGCAATGTGAGGTAGGTGCGCACGACCGAGTATTCCGGAGAAGCCACGGGGATGGAGTTGAGTCGGTCCTTCTCCTTGTTTGCGGCTTTCTCGACCTCGGGCGGCAACTTGGCCTTGGCGAGCCGTTCCTCGATGTCCTTGGTCTCCGACTGCTGGGAGTCCGCCTCGCCGAGTTCCTTCCGGATGGCCTTCAACTGCTCGCGCAGGAAGAAGTCGCGCTGGCTCTTCGAGAAGCTTTGGCTGACCTGGTTCTGGATCTCACTGCCCAGCCGCAGGACCTCCCGTTCGCGATTCAAAAGGGGAGTAAGTGCCTTGAGGCGTGCGCGCGGATTGACTTCCTCCAGAAGTGCCTGTCGATCCTCGATCGGCATGCTGAGATTGGCGGCAATGAGGTCCGAAAGCCGGCTGGGATCCTCGATGTTCGCGATGGCGATCTTCAATTCATCGGGCAGCGTAGGCGAAAGCGTGATGATCTCCTGGAAGCGTTGCGACGCGTTGCGGGCGAGAGCATCAATCTCTATGGAATTCTCGATCTGGTCGCGCAGGATGGTGTAACGGGTCCGGAGATACCCGGAACCCGGTTCTGCGTGTCCGATGCGGCACCGCACCGCGCCTTGGACGAGGACGCGCACGGTGTCGTCGGGAAACTTCAACATCTTCAGCACCCGGGCGACGCAGCCGATGCTGTGGACGTCCTTGTGGCCGACTTTGTCGTCCGCAAGCTGGCGGTTCTTCTGAAGTGCCGCGATGAGCAGGCGATCGCCGCTGACCACATCGTCGATCAGCTTGGTCGACTGCTTGGTGTCAATCACGAGCGGGGCGATCATACCGGGGAAGAGCACGATATCGCCGAGGGGCAGGATCGGCAGCACCTTGGGAAAACGCTCCGCTTCAGGCGGCCGGGTTACGACTTCAGCCGACTCGTCATCGGATTCCGGACCGACGGGCGGCGCCGGAGGGGGACCCGGGATATTTGGATCTTGAGCTGCCATGTTCTTAGGAAAGGATCGTTATCGAAATTCGCTTCAAAATGGGCGCATCCGCTTTCGGCAGGCGTATCTCCAGAACTCCCTGTACACACCTGGCCTTGGCCGCGGACGCATTGACCGGGTAGGGCAGCGGTATGACGCGCTGGAAAGGACCATATTCGATTTCAAGTTGTCTATATTTATTGCCCGCGTTGGTCTCCCCCGTGCAGGGATCACGCCGCTCTCCTTCCACAAGCAGGGCACGATCGTCCACCTGGACCCGGATGCTGTCGGAGGGTACGCCTGCTAGCTCCATCTTCACGACAAGCCCGTCGTTGGATTCATAGACGTCCGTGTTGGGCGACCAGGTGTTGCCTTCGGGCTGGAGTCCCCACTCCCCCTGAAGGCCAGCCAGCTTGCGCTGCAGCTGTGTCCATTGCGCTATCACCGTCCGAGTCATGACCGAATTCTCCCCAAGCGACGCGGAGAGCCCCGCACCGTGGAGTATGCTACGTCGAATCGCGCACCGGGACAAGAACAGGTCTGCATCCTGCGAATTGGATTTGGGGCCGGATCGTGCTTCAATCACCGCCATGGACATCATTCGTTCGTCGGGAGAAATGCAGGAGTGGTCCCTAAAGGCGCGGTCGCAAGGGCTGCGCATCGGCTTCGTGCCCACGATGGGCTATTTGCACGCGGGACACACCTCTCTCGCGAGCATCGCGCGGCATGGGGTGGACCGCGTCGTGGTAAGCATCTTCGTAAATCCCCTCCAGTTCGGTCCCAACGAAGATTTCGGCCGCTACCCGCGCGATTTCGCCCGCGATGAAGCGCTCTGCCGCGACGCGGGTGTGGATGTGGTCTTTTACCCGGAAGCATCGGACCTCTATGCGCCGGACCACAGCGTCTATGTTGTCGACGACGTGTTGTCGCGCGGCCTTTGCGGTGCCTCCCGCCCCGGCCATTTCCGCGGCGTCACGACCGTGGTCGCGAAGCTCTTCAACCTCGTGCTCCCGAATACCGCGGTGTTCGGGGAGAAGGACGCGCAGCAGCTTCGGATCATCCGGCGCATGGTGCGCGACCTGAATTTCCCGATCGATATCATCCCGGGCCCCACCGTGAGGGAGTCCGACGGCCTCGCCATGAGTTCGCGCAACGCATTCCTGATGCCGGAGGAACGGAAGCATGCCACGTGCCTGCGGAACGCCCTGAACCTGGCGGAGCGGCTCCATCGCGAAGGGGAGCGGAACGCGTCTGTCATCCTGCGCGATATGAAGCGACTCATCGAAACCGCGCCAGGCGCAAGCATTGACTACGTCGAACTCGTCGATGATGAAACCCTTGAGCCCGTGATGGAAATCGAGCGGCCCGCCTTGGTCGCCGTGGCCGTGAAGTTCTCGAAGACGCGGTTGATTGACAACACGGTCCTTCGGTGATGCGTGATCCGTAATCCGAGGTTCGTGTTACGCTTTTCCCGCTCGACTTGCGCTAGCGATGCCTGTCCACTCCCTGCACTTTTTCAGGAGATCAACACGTGGGTTTTGAAAGCGGATCAATCAGTTACCGGATGTTTTACCTGCCGAAGGGGCTGCCGAAAAACGCGGTCGAGCTCTTTGCCAAGTACGCGGCGCCGCCCATCGACACGCTCAGCGACGGAGAGATCAACGGCTGGGTGACGGGTCGCCACTTGCTCGACCGGAAGATCACGGATGATTCAGCGTACTACGCGGGGTTCCTTCGCCTGTCGCTCATGCACGCCGTGCGGAAAGTCCCCGAAGCCTTGTTGCGCGCCGAGTGCAAGATGGAGGAGCTCGCCCAGCTTGCCGCCTCGGGCGCGGAGCGCTTGAGCCAGTCGGCCCGCAGCGATATCCGTCGCTCCGTCACGAACCGCCTGCAACCGCAAATGCCGCCGACGCTGAAGGGCATCGGCATGGTCCATGACACGGTGAACGAGGTGATGTACGCCACGGCGCTGTCGGAGAAGCAGCTCGACGCGTTCCAGATCTACTTCACACAGACCGTCGGCTACGGCCCGATTCCCGTCGTGCCGGAAACGGCGGCAATGAAGCGCAAGCAGGCGCGCATCAAGGATTGGATGCCCTCCAGCTTTTCGCCCGAGGCCGAGGACGACGAAGTAAACAACCTGCCGGGTCAGGACTTCCTGACGTGGCTCTGGTTCTTTGCCGAGGCCCGCGGCGGCATGATCAAGCTCGGCGACCTCGGCGATGTCGCCATCATGGTGGAAGGCCCCCTGATGTTTACGATGGAAGGCAGCGGTGCGCACGAGACCGTACTGCGTCGCGGCGAGCCGCTCCTCAGCGGCGAAGCGAAGACAGCGCTTCTCGGTGGAAAGAAATTGCGCCGGTCGAAGCTGACCCTCGCGCGCGGCGACCAGGCTTGGATCTGCACGTTCGACGCGGACCAGTTCGTGATCCGCGGATTAAAGCTGCCCGAAGGCGAGAAACTCGACGCCATCAGCCGCTTCCAGGAACGGATGAACCTCCTCAACACCTTCAATGAGGCCCTTCTTCGCTGTTACGACCGCTTCATCGACGAGCGGTCCACACCCGCCTCCTGGAAGTCCACGATCAAAGACATGCACGCCTGGGTCAACAACCGGAAGACGAGGCGTTAGTCTTCAGCAGATGCGGGACATCGGTGAGGGCCCTTACCAATGCATCGGCAGGAGCCCCGTCGGGGGAAGGGCGGTAGCTTCGGGCGTCGCCTGCAAACTGAATGGTTTTGCAGCCTACGTTGAACGCGGGGGCAATGTCCTTCCGGGAATCGTTTCCTATCATGACCACCTCGTGCGGCAGAATCCCGTGGTTCGCCGCAAGCGCGCGGAGAGGCGCGGCGACGAGGTCTGGCGAGGGCTTTGCGAATCCAAGTTCGAACGACCAGGCGCAGAGGGACGGTGTGAAACCCAGCGTCTCGGGTGCTGCGCCCGCGAGCGCTTCGAACAACAGCGGCGTATAGAACTGCGCGTTTGATACGATGCCGAGCAGTAGTCCCTTGGATCTCAGGAGATCCAGGCACTCCCGCATACCGGGCATGAGCCAGACGGGATTGACGAGGCATTCGTAGATGACGGCGAGCTCTTCAATCGTTTCGTCGGACGCCGGGAATGCCGGGCCCAGCACATCCCGCCAGACGTCTCGAATATCGACCTCCGGATACGCGATGCCACGCCGCCATGCTTCCTCGTGACGCAGCCGGATATTCCTTTGCAGCGCACCCTCAGCCGGTGGAGCCGGAAGGTCCAGCATGTTGAAGGCTTTCCTCAGCGCACCGCCTTCGATCGCGTCAGACCCGATATCCCCGGATGCACTGATGAAAAGCGTCCCATACACGTCGAACAGCACGGCCCGCGTATCGCGGATTTCGGTCAACACGGGTTCGATGCCGGTCGGCAGGGGTTCCATGGGCGCGCACAGATGGCGTATCCAGCGAAGCAGACTCTCCTTGTGTGTCATTGCACCCTCAATAAGGAAAGGCGTTCGGGCTTCAGGAACGCATCGAGAACAGTAGTTGCATCAAGCTGCGAGCAAGTGCCGACGGGACTCCTTATCATGGATCTGTAGGTGGATATCAGGCGATCGCCATAGGAGACCAAACCGTAGCGTGACTCGATGACGGCCCTGTTGTTCTCGGCTGTTGAACCGGCCGAGACATCGCGTGTGGCGGATAGCTCACGGATGCGATTGCGGGTTGCCGCATCGGAACGAGCCCGCCGGATCACGGCTGCTTGCATCGTCTCATCAAGACGACCGAAGTCGATGGTGCCGTCCACGACGAAAGCCTCGTAAAGTCCATCGCCCGGCGTCCGTCCGTACGCCGCGTAAAGTGCGGTCACCCGGTGCTCTATCCCGTCGCGGACGGCGCGCTCACCGATCCACGAGACCGGGATCGGCAATGAGGAATAGAGTCCGTCCAACACGACGCCCGTGTCGCGGAAATCCTGCGTAATGTCGGGAAGGTCGCGACCGATCACCGGTCGGCCGACCAGCCATGGTTCCATGAAAGCGAGACCGAATCCCTCGGCGACACTCGTGGTCATGACCGCCCTTGCGTCGCGAAGGATCTGCGCGTAGGTCCTGTCTCCACGCATGCCGACCTCGAAGTGGACCGGCAGTCCAAGCTCGTGTGCGAGCTCTTTCCATCGCGCATAGACGGGCAGGTCTTCCGGGCTGGTCGGCGCGAGCGTTGTTTCGAAACGCGAGCCCTCATCGGCCACGGCTGCCCAAAGCAGGAATTCGCCCAGGTTCTTTCTACGAATCGCGCGCGTCGGATAGACAATGCTTGTGCCGGTGCCCGCTGCGGAAGACTCCGTGTCGCCCGCCGGTAGTACGGGATTGGGAAGAAACCATATCCTATCCTCGTCACCTCCGGCCTGCCGCATGATTCCGACGTCCCGGCGGTTGAGCAGGGCGTAGTGAATGTGCGGGGCGGACGGATAAAGCGCAGCGCCCTCAGGACGTGAACCGAGCCTCGAGTAATTTGAAGGGCGGCCGTCTTCGGCAAAATCATGAATCTGGAGAAGCAGGCGGTACCCGCGCTGCGCCATGACGGGGACGGCCGACGTGAGCGCCGTATTCTTGCCCAAGGCGTGGTTATGGATATGCCATAGATCCGGTTCGCGTCCCAGGGCGTCGACAGCGGTGGACATGCATTCCTGTAGCACGGTTTCGGGAGAAACGGATGCCCCATAGACCAGCGATGGGACCGCGTGAGCGCAGGCGATGGGACTTTTGGATTCTGAATCGCCGCTCAAGACGACGGCGCGGACGGGAAGCGAAGCGATGGCGGTGAGGGTTGATTCGATGACACGGGTCACGCCGCCCGGGCGGAGGTGGTAGTGGACGATGGCTACGGTGAGTTCATCCATCAGGGGGTGCGCCCGAATTTCTCCTGGTAGGCCGGGAGGCTGATCATGGGAGGTCGTTCCTCCTCGTGGATAAAGTGTTCAACCTGTTCGTACACGTTGTCGCGCACCTGGAACTGGCGGAGGACGTCAAAGAATTCCGCGCGGCGCTTAATGATGCCGTAGGACTCCAGCCGGCGAAGGAAGGTCTGCTGGATGCCGAACGCCATCTTGCCGAGCGACACCGTGGGCTGGTTACGGTGTATCCGCTGGCCAAGATCCGTCTGTCCGAACGCATCAAGTCCCCACAGGCGATAGATATCCAGCAGATGCGAAGTTTCGACGCCGTAGCCGATGGGAAAGGGGATCTTCTCCAGGGCCTCGCGGCGCGCTGCATACTCGCCGGACAACGGCTGGATCAATGCGGCGAGTTCGGGGAAGTAGAGCGAGAAGAGTGGACGGATCAGGATCTCCGTCACGCGCCCGCCGCCGGGCACGCGGATTCCGGTCGAAACGGTCAGGGGGCGGTCGTAGAACGCCTTTACGTACTTGATCTCGGGCTCGAAGATCAGCGGGGCGATGAGTCCGTAGACGAAATGAGGACGGATGTTCGAAATGTCCGTGTCGATATAGACGATGATATCGCCCTTCAGCTGGTAAACAGCCTTCCACAGGTTTTCGCCCTTGCCGGGCTTGTTGCCCTGCTCGGGCAGGATATCGCTGGCAAGGTATACATCGGCGCCGAAGGAAGCCGCGATCTCGCGCGTCTTGTCGGTGGAGCCGGAATCGATCACG
The DNA here is from genome assembly GCA_964503335.1 of uncultured Verrucomicrobiota bacterium. Lineage (GTDB taxonomy): Bacteria > Verrucomicrobiota > Kiritimatiellia > CAIVKH01 > CAIVKH01 > CAZCZZ01. The sequence continues at coordinate 7,653 of CAZCZZ010000035.1, read as the reverse complement.
GCAATTTCATCAAGAAGCGGATATCGCATCATGAGTTCGGAGCGGAAGAGCACGACCTCCTTGCCGATGGTCTTCTCTTCGTTGAGCGCCGGGAGGCACAGCGATATCTTCAACCCCTGCTTTTCCTTTTCGGCCACAAGTCGCTTGAGGTCGGTGAACTGGCTGTGATGGAACGTGCGCGATTGCATCCAGCTGTTGATGCGGGACGAGATGTCTTCACGCGAGGGCGTCGCCTGACCGAGCAAATTGCGGATCCAGTCAGCCGCCGTCATGTCGCGCCTCCGTCCATGGCCAGCAGCATGCCCACGAGTTGAGCCATGCCGAGGGACATCGGCGCAATGGCCACCGCCTCGTCGATTTCATCGAGTTCGTTTTTGCGCTCGCCCGTGGTGATGCCCAGGGTCAAGGCGGCGATGCCCGCGTCGCGCAGGGCCGCCATCATCGAAGTTGTGGCGTACAGGCTGGGCTGCAACCCGAGTTTCGTCAGGATGGCCCGCGCGCTCTTGGTCAGCGGGTGGGCGATGTCGATGCCGCCGGGCTCGCGTTGCGCGAGGATATCCAGCTCCACACGGGTGCCGGATTTGCCGGCCACGTCTTCGGTGATGTCCTCGATCTGTTCGGCAATCTGGCGGATGATTTCGGAAGACTCGCTTCTCACCTCGAATTGAAGCGTCGTGGTTCTCGCGATGTTGCTCGACGAGATGCCGCCGTGCACCGAGCCGATGATTACCGTGGTGAGCGGTCGCTGCGGTCGCGGAATCTGGCCGATGCGAATGATGATGTCGCTTATCGGGATGATGGATCCCGTTCCTCCGAACTTCGCCCACTCGTAGTTGTCCGGCAAGCGGCAGGTGATTTCGCCCCTGAGCATGCCGATGCTTGCGTAATTCAACCTTCCCAACTGGAGGCCCTCGAGGCAGAGGCCTGACGCGAAGGGAATTCCGGATGTCTGGAAGATGTGGCGGATCCCTTCAAGGTTTCCCCGTCCGAGGGTGCGAGCCGCCGCGATAAGGTAGACGTTGGCGCGTGGCCGGATTTCCAGCTTCTCGAGAAGTGTCGGTAGCGTGGCCAGGGCAGCGAGCGCGATGGCGTTGTCGCCGACAAAGGGGCCGACGACACGATCGGCATGGATCTCGATCGTCTGGTCCTGCTGGTCTTCGACGAACGTGTCGCTGTGGGCGGAGAGCAGGATGTTCTGTCTGCCGTCCGTGCCGGGGATCATCCCGATGGCGTTGCCCTTCGCATCCACGGAGCATCCGGAGAGCCCGCACTGGCCGTAACGCTCTGCGATGAAGACAGCGCGATCCAGCTCAGAGAACGTCGGCGCAGGGATCTCGCCGATCATGGTCAGGTTGGCGAGAAGCATCTCGCGCAAAGCGTCCGCCGCCTCGCGGAAACGAGGCAACGAGGTCAGGATATTCTCGAGATCGGCCATAACGCTTAGGATTTCCCGTCACACCATTCATGAATGCGTTGCGAGTCGTTACCTTCTTTAAACCACACCTCAAGAATTTGTCCAGTGGAAGTACCCGGGGAGACCCTGAAAGAATCCGGTAAGAGTTGACGGATCGGGAGGGAAAGAGGTTATTAGACTGAACGAGGAGAGACATGCCTGGAATCAAGAACTGGAGAAGCGGGCGCTATCTCGCGCCACAGCGAATCGGTTTCGTATCCACGCGATTTGCGGGTACCGACGGCGTATCGCTCGAAAGCGCCAAGTGGGCGCATGTGCTCCGGCAGGACCAGCACCAGTGCTTCTGGTATGCGGGGCGCTTGGACCGGGATCCCGCGGTGAGCTTCTGCGTGCCGGAAGCCTTTTTCGGCCACCCCGAGAACGAATGGATCAACCAGCAGATCTGGGGGAAGACGGCGCGATCCCCGCTGGCCACGCAGCGCATCCACGAGATGGCGGCATACCTGAAGATGACGCTGTACGAGTTCATCAAGAAGTATGACATCCAGATCCTCGTGTTCGAAAACGTCATGACGATTCCGATGCACGTGCCTCTGGGTGTCGCGGCCACGCACCTCGTGTCGGAAACGCACATCCCCGCGATCGCACACCACCATGACTTCTACTGGGAGCGTACGCGCTTTTCCGTGAACGGCGTCAACGACATCCTGGATATGGCTTTTCCCTCGCGCGACCATGACCTGCAGCATGTGGTGATCAACCAGGCCGCGCAGGAGGAGCTGGCGCACCGCAAAGGCGTGTCGTCGCAGCTGGTTCCGAACGTCTTTGATTTCGAGACACCTGCGCCGGCCATGGATGAGTATGCCTCGGACTTCCGGACCGAGATGGGCTTTTCGCCGGACGACGTCATTATCCTGCAACCCACGCGTGTCGTGCCGCGCAAAGGAATCGAGCACGCGATCCAGCTTCTGCGCATGCTCGGCAAACCGAACTGCAAGCTCGTCGTATCGCACGAGGCCGGGGACGAGGGCGTGGAGTACAGGAACATGTTGTCCGAGCACGCCCGGCAGTCCGGTGTCGACCTGCGTTTCATCGCCACGCGCGTGGGGGATATGCGGCAGCTCGATAGCGAGGGCCGGAAGGTCTACACGCTGTGGGATATCTACCCGCATGCGTCGCTTGTCTCCTACACAAGCCTCTACGAGGGGTTCGGCAACGCGCTGCTCGAGGCGTTCTACTTCAAGATCCCGGTTCTTGTGAACCGCTACTCCATCTTCGCGCGGGACATCGAGCCGAAGGGTTTTCACTGCCCGATCATGGACGGGTTTCTAACGCAGGATGTGGTCGACGATGTCCGGCGGGTGCTGGAGGACGAGGCCTATAGGAAGAAGATGGTTGACCACAACTTCCAGGTGGCGACGCGATTCTACAGCTACGCGGAGCTGCGGCGCTGCCTTCGCAACATCCTCGGAAACATTGCGGGGCTTTACTCCACATGATGTCGCCCTTCCATCGCCACGACCTTCGGCCGCTCGTCCGCAGCATGGCGCTGCTGTACGGGTCCAGGGCGGATCACTGCATGGAGCGCCTGTCCATGATGGCCGGCCGGTACGGACTCGGTTATCCCCAACCGGCGCAGCCCTACCGCTGGACGCAGCGCGATGCGGTGCTCATCACCTACGGCGATATGGTCCGCGACCCCGCCGAGCACCCCCTGGTCGCGCTGCGGGAATGCCTCGACGTCGTTGGTGGCGATGCGTTCAACACGGTGCATATCCTGCCCTTCTTCCCGTCTTCCTCGGATGACGGTTTCTCCGTGGTGCATTTCCGTCGCGTGGACCCGGAGCTGGGTCAATGGGCGGACGTGCAGGAACTTGGAAAGCGCTATCGCCTGATGGTTGACCTTGTGCTGAATCACGCCTCCAGGCAGAGCGGCTGGTTCAAGGACTTCGAGCTCGGCATATCGCCGGCGCGTGACTACTTCATCACGGCAGATCAAGCCTTTGACGTGTCCCAGGTGGTCCGGCCCAGAAGTCACCCCGTGCTCACGCCGGTCCAGACACGCGAGGGCAGGAGACAGGTTTGGACCACGTTCAGCACCGACCAGGTCGACCTCGACTTCTCAAACCCGGACGTCCTGTTCGAACTGCTCGATATCCTTCTCTACTACATTGCGATGGGCGCTCGCATCATCCGGCTCGATGCAATCGCGTACCTCTGGAAGCGGTCCGGAACGACATGCATCCACCTCGATGAAACCCATGAGGTCGTCAAAGTCATGCGCGAGGTGGTCGAGATGCTCGCGCCTGACACGATCCTGCTCACGGAGACCAACGTTCCCCACGCGGAGAATGTAAGCTACTTCGGCCAGGGCGATGAGGCCCACATGGTGTATCAATTCAGCCTGCCCCCGTTGCTCCTGCACGCGCTGGTCAAAGGCGACGCGCGGCACCTGAGTCAGTGGGCGGCGAGCCTGGCTCCTCCGCCTGAAGGGTGCACGTTCCTGAACTTTACGGCGTCGCACGACGGCATCGGCGTTCGCCCGCTACAGGGGCTGGTTTCTGCCTCCGAGCTCGATGACGTGATCCTCCACGTGAAGAACTGCGGGGGACAGGTCTCCATGAAGCGGAACAGCGACAACACGGAGAGTCCCTATGAATTGAACATCACGTGGTTCGATGCCATGAGCGGGGCGTCCGACGAGGCACAGGAAATGCATTTCCGGCGTTTCATCTGCTCGCAAGCTGTGCCGCTTGCCCTGCAGGGCATTCCGGCTGTCTACTTCCACGCCCTGACGGCGACACCGAACGATGTGGAGGGCATGACGCGAAGCGGTCGGGCCCGATCGATAAACCGTCACAAGTGGACGAAGAGCGACCTTATGGCGCGACTGGGCGACGCCGGTTCGAACCAGGCGAAGGCTGTCACGGAAATCCGTCGGCTGCTTGAGTTGAGGTCACGCCACCCGGCCTTCCATCCGGACGGCCCTCAGCGCGTCCTTCAAATCGACGAGCGCGTATTCGCCGTGGAGCGAACCGCGCCCGACGGGTCCGAGATCGTTGTCGCCCTGCACAACCTTACCCCGCAGGCCGTGGAGCTTGGCGGGGAAGCTTTCAGCGTCGAAGGGGATAACGACTTGATCCAGAACAAGAAGCTCAAATCCGGCAAAGGCGGCCTGCGATTGGACCCGTATCAGGTCATGTGGCTGGCGAGATCGACTGCCCGCTGACGCAAGAGGGCCGGGGCCCTGGTGATTGAATCTTCAAGGGTCATGCCGGGCTGGATAAGCGATCGCGCCGCGCTGATGCCGCGGGGCCGGTAGATGACTTCGGGGACCGCGATGTGCCCTGCGATGAGGGCGACATTCACCTTCGCTGCACCGGCGGCGCGCACGACACCGGAAACGACCTTTCCGTAGAGGGACTGCTCGTCAAAGCAGCCTTCGCCGGTAATGACCCAATCCGCCCCCGCGAGAGACTCGCGAAACCGGACGATTTCAAGGATCGAGTCAATTCCGGAGACCAGGTGTGCTCCCAGGAAGGCCACAGCACCCGCTGCTAAACCACCCGCCGCGCCGCCACCCTTGAGGTGCGAAATGTCTATGCCAAGCGAGGCGTGAACAACGTTCGCGAGCCTTTCGAGACCTGCTTCAAGCTGTTCCACCTCATGTGGCGACGCACCTTTCTGTGGGCCGAAAATCCTCGCGGCGCCCTGGTCACCGCATAACGGATTCTCCACATCGCACAACACGTCGATGCGCGGGAACTGCTGCGCATGCGGCGGTTCGATGCTGTGGAGGTTCAAGAGGCTCCCGCCGCCGGGGGCGAGGGGTGATCCGTCCGCCTTGAGGAATTTCCACCCGAGCGCTGTGGCTGCGCCCACGCCGCCATCGACAGTGGCGCTGCCGCCGACAGTAAGCCAGACAGGGGCCTTGTGTGAAAACGCGGCGTGAAGAAGCTCACCGGTTCCGAATGTCGTGGTGTGAAGGGGATTCCTCTGCCCAGCGCGGAGAAGACCAAGGCCGCTGGCTCGCGCCATTTCGACCACGATCACATCCTGTTCGCAAAGCCATGTATACCCGGCCATCACACGTTCTTCCATGAGCGGCCCGGTGACTTCGCAAGGCATCCATTCGCCGTGAAGCGTGTCGAGCAGGATGTCGGACGTGCCCTCTCCGCCGTCGGCGAGCGGCTGTGAAATGATCTCCGCGTGTGGCAAGACCTCGCGCAGCGCTTCGCACGCGATGCGGCAGGCCTCGCGCGCTGTGAGGCTACCCTTGAACTTGTCGAATGCGACGACGATTTTCATTCCACGCTAAGCATTATGGACCCGTGCATGATCTACAGCGGGTTCGAGGTGGGTCGTAACATGCGTGGGACCATCAATCGCGGCATCGAGCCGGGCTTCGATCTCGGTGGCTTGTTCGTGAGCGATGCGGAGAGGTGTTTCGTCGGGGAATAGCAGGTGAACGTCCACCCATGTGGTGGGCCCGGATTCGCGGTGCCGGAGTTCGTGATAGGTGATGCCCCGTTTTACCGTCTCTTCATCGAGCACCTTCGTCAGCGTTGCTTCGATATCCGGGTCGGCCTCGTCCATCAGGCCGCGGTAGGATCGCAGCATGAGGCGAAGGCCCGAGCCGAAGATGTTGAGCGCCACGATGATGGCGCAGATCGGGTCGAACGGCCACCAGCCGGTCAGCCTCGTGAGAAGCAGTCCGACGATGACGCCGAGGCTGGTCCAGCTATCCGTCAGGACGTGCCTGCCGTTCGCTTCGAGGATGAGGGACCGGTTCTCGCGACCTTTCAGGATGAGGTAAAACCCGAGGGCTCCATTGACCAGCGTGGCGCCGATGGTGATCGCCAGACCCGTGTCGAGGTTCTCAGGAGCGCTTCCGGCGAGCCAACGGCGGATGGCCTCTGCGATGATGACAACACCTGCGAGGACGATCATGGACCCCTCGAAACCAGCCGAGAAGTAGCCGATCTTGTCGTGGCCGTAGGGATGATTCCGGTCGGCAGGCCTCAACGAGTAATAAAGACTGAACAGGGCGAAGCCGACTGCAATGTTATGAACGATGGACTCTGCCGCATCGGAAAAAATGGCGGCGGATCCCGTGGACAGGAATGCGTACACCTTGGCGCAGAGCATGCACAGGCCGACGGCGAGGGAGAGTTTCATGGCCCGCATGAGGGTCGCGTCCTGTGATCTTGCCACCATGCGGCGATCTGACCTTTTCCCGTCGCGCAGGTCAATCCGCGGCGGCGAATAAGTTCTTCATCGTCTCGCGGCGGAATCCGAAGATGCGGCGCACGTCCGGCTCGACGAGCCAGCGGTTGACCAGGGTCCCTCCGGGCACGCGGTAGCGCACGGTATCACGGCAGAGCGTGCCGCCACGCTCATCCGAGAAGGCATGCTCATGAATCCACTCGCGGTAGGGTCCCCTAAGCTGGGTATCGACGAAGCGATGCCCGGGCTCCCATGTTGAAATCAACGTTCGCCACGTCATGGGCAGGCCCCGGAGCCGGATCTGGTAGTCGATCAGCGCACCCTCCTTCATTTCGATTGGCTGCGGCGTGAGGATCCGGAAGCCAAGCCACGGCGGCGTAAGGGATTCCAGGTTGCGCGCATCCGCAAAGAACTCAAACGCCCTGGCCCGCGGGGTGGGAATCCAGAGCTCCGTCTCAAGCATGAACGCGCCGTCATCCTGCCGTGTAATGGTGAGCATGCGGCAGGATACGTCACCCGGGAGCATTCGCAAATGGCTTGGAACCTGCTGATTGCGGTTGGACAGAACGGCGCGCGGTCGATACGGTGATGCCGTCGGACCCATGTGGAGCGGCTGACGAGCGGTGAATAACCCTGAAGCCATAGAAACCATAGCCGATCGGGTGGACGAGATCGCCTGTTCCAAGTGCGGAACCATCATCAACGTCTCGACTTACCCCTCGTTCTCCACGGTCATTTGTCCGCACTGTCACACCTCCCAGAAGGTGCCGGCCCTGCTCGGGTCGTTCCTGCTGGCCGAAGTCCTCGGCATGGGCGGCATGGGCGCAGTCTACCGCGGCTACGACCAGACCCTCGGCCGCTTCGTTGCCATCAAGGTCATGAAGCAGTCGATGGGTGCGGACGCATCGCTTGTCGAGAGCTTCTTCCGCGAGGCGCGCGCAGCAGCGGCGCTGAACCACCGGAACATAGTCCAGATCTACGCGTGCGGACAGGAGAAGGGGCAGCCGTACATC
>CAZCZZ010000034.1:0-39652 GCA_964503335.1 uncultured Verrucomicrobiota bacterium | reverse complement strand
AAAAGGGCAGGAGGCGATGCTGTAAGCCATGGCTTCCGGGGAAGACATCGAGACGACACCGCAATTCGTTGGTCGCAAAGTGCCTGCGCCGCGCGGCGCGAAGCCGTTCAAGTGGGAGAAGTTCCTGCTCTCGGCCCACGCATGGGTCGTTTACCTGTTCCTCTACGTGCCGATCATCATTCTCATCGTCTTCTCGTTCAACAAGGCGAAGCAGACGGCGATCTGGGAAGGGTTCACGCTGGAGTGGTATGCGAAGCTGGCGCAGAACGACAACATCCTGCGCGCGGTGAAGAACAGCCTGCTCGTCGCCGGGGCCGCGACCGTCTTTTCCACGGTCATCGGTACGATGGCCGCGCTCGCGATGGGGCGTCACACGTTCAAGGGCAAAGGGGTCACGCAGGCGATGCTGTACATGCCCATCGTCATCCCGGAGATTGTTGTCGGCGCGGCGCTCGTCACCTTCTTCGGTGTGATCAACCTGCGGCTCAGCATATGGACGATCATCATTGCCCATGTCGCCTTCAGCGTCTCCTACGTCGCCATCGTCGTGCGCGCGCGCCTCGCCGGGTTTGACCGCGCGCTTGAGGAGGCTGCCATGGACCTCGGCGCGGGACCGATCCAGACCTTCATGCGGGTCACGCTGCCGATCATCATGCCCGGCGTCATCGCCGGAGCGCTCCTCGTATTCACCATCTCGATCGACGACTACGTGATCACGTCCTTTGTCACGGGCCCCCGTTCCAGCACACTACCCATGCAGATCTACTCGATGGTTAAAGTCGGCGTGACCCCGGAGGTGAACGCGGTTTCGACCTTGTTGCTTCTGGTCACGGTCGGTACCATTCTGCTGTCGCAGCGTCTGCAACAGGAACCGGGAGCACGAGGAGCGAAGAAATGAAGACACGTATGTTCAAGAGTCTTGCGATGGTGCTGGCAGGCTTGGCCCTGCTGGGATGTGGGAAGAAGCAGGAAGAGAAGGTGCTCAACATCTTCATTTGGTCTGCCTATCTCCCCGATTCCGTCCTTGAGAAGTTCACCGCGCGTACGGGCATCAAGGTCAACTACGACACGTACGATGCGAACGAAGCGCTCGAGGCCAAGCTCCAGTCCGGCGTCGCTGACTACGACATCGTCGTTCCGTCCGACTACATGGTAAAGCGACTGATCGCGCAATCGCTGATCCAGAAGATCGACCATGCGAAGCTGACGAACTTCGGCAACCTGGATCCGCGCTTCCTCAACAAGGGGTTCGATCCGGACAACGGGCACTCAATTCCCTATTTCTGGGGCACGACTGGCCTGGGCTACAACAAGGCGAATGTGACGGAACCCGTCGAGAGCTGGGGCGTCGTGTTCGATGAAGAGCACAAGGGCCGCATCCTCATGCTCGACGACATGCGCGAGTGCTTCGCCGTTGCGCTCAAGTACCTCGGGAAATCACTCAACGAGAAGGATCCCGAAGTGCTTCGCCAGGCGGCCGAGTTGCTCAAGAAGCAGAAGGAACTCGTGAAGACCTACAACAGCGGCGACTTCGCCAACATTCTCGCATCCGGCGACGTCGACCTGGCCCACGGCTACAATGGCCAGATCGCGGAGGTCGTGGCCAACGAGCCGGACAAGCTCGCTTACATTGTTCCGAAGGAAGGTGGCACCTTCTGGATGGACAACGTCTGCATCCCGGCTAAGTCGCGCAACGTGGAAAACGCCTACACGTTCATCAACTTCATCCTTGAGCCGGAGATTGCCGCGGAGATCGTCAACGGTGTCAGCTATGCCGGCGCGAATGCCGCCGCGAAGCCGTTTATCGACAAGGCGATCCTGGAAGACACGGCGATCTACCCGCCGGACGAGATCATCACACGCTGCGAATTCCTCGAAGACATCGGCGAAGCGGTGACCGTGATGGATCAGTACTGGACCGAGATCAAGGCCCAGTAGAAGCGACAGATTCTAGACCTTGCCGAGAGCCTTGCGGACTGCTGCCGCAAGGCTTTCGCGCGTAAAGGGCTTGCGAAGCAGGTTTGCAGCGGAGGGGGCGAGCCCGTGGCCGGACACCCGTTCGTCCACAAACCCCGAGACGAAGAGGTAGGGCTTGTCAAAGCCGCGCTGCTTGAGTTCCTCGATCAATTCCGGGCCGGAGAGGTTTGGCATGACGACATCGGTCAGCACCATGTCGAACTTCCCGCCTTCCTTCTCGTACACGGCGAGGGCTGCCTGTCCGTCCTCCGCGCTCATCACGCCATAGCCGAGGCCCTGCAGGATGCGCACCGTGAGTCGTCGCAGCGCCTCATCATCCTCGGCCAGGAGAATTCTCTCACCCGTGCCGGTCAACGTTGGACGTTCCACGCGCGCCGCCACCTCGGCGGCCCGGCCCTCGACTCGCGGGAGGAAGATGCGGAACTCCGTGCCCAGATTCGGCACGCTGTCCACATCGATGTGGCCCCTGTGCTGCTGCACGATGGAGTACACGCTGGCCAGCCCGAGTCCGCTTCCCTTGGTCAAGTCCTTCGTGGTGTAGAAGGGCTCGAAGATCCGGCGCAGGACGTCTTCGGACATCCCGCACCCGTTGTCCTTGACCGTGATGATGACGTACCCACCGGGCGGAAGGGCGACGTGAGGATTCTCCGCCATGGCGGTCTTGATCGAGAGCGAACCTCCTTGCGGCATGGCATCCCGCGCATTGAGCGAAAGATTCATGATGACCTGGTGGAAGAGATCCATATCGGCATCGATGACCGCGGGCTCAGCCGAGAGCAACACGGTCAGCAGGATGTCTTCACCGAGCGTCTGCTTGAGGAATCGTTCCATGTCGCCGATGGTCTTGTTCACATCCATGTGTGACTTGCGTCCCATCGGGGTGCGGCCCAGTGACAGGAGCTGGCGGGTCAGGCGTGCGCCGCGTTCGCTCAGGTCGATCACCTGCTGCGCGTCGACGCGAAGGGGGTTGCCCGGTGGCAGGCCGTCGAGCAGGAACTGCGTGCTGCCGATGATCGAGGTCAGCAGGTTGTTGAAGTCATGGGCAATGCCACCTGCGACGCGACCCAGCGCGTCCATTTTCTGGCTGCGAAGAAGCTGCTCTTCCTTCCTCCGTATGTCATCTTCGGCCTTCTTGCGCTCCGTGATGTCCAGCATCACGCCCTGGAAGACCGTGGGATCGTTCTTCGCGGTGTTCAGCGGCAATGCTTCGTCGTGGAACCAGAGCATACGACCGTCCCGGGTCATGATGCGGTACTCGAGAATGCAATGCTCCCGTGCAGCCGCAGCGCGTGTTTCCTCGATCGCGACACGTTCGCGATCTTCGGGGTGGATGCGCTCGAACCAGAGGTTGCGATTGCTGATCCACTCCTGCTCGGAGAAGCCGAGGAGCGTCTTGACTTGTGGACTCACGAAGAACCAGTTCCCCTCCGGGCCCGCCTCGGCGATGTAGGTGATGCCCGGGAGCTGGTTGACCAGGTTGCGATACCGCGACTCGGATTCGACCGTCCGCGACTCGGCCTTCTTCAGCGGGGTGATATCTGTCAGCACGAGGAGGGAGGTCTGCTCGTCGATCCTCGTCAGTGTCACGGCGAACCAGGCGATGTTTCCGTCGTGGATCTGGGATAGCTCCTGACGATGACGTTCGGTCTTGCCTGACATGACGCCGGAGAGGCCTTTGAGCATCAGGGTGGCGCCAGCATTACCTTTGTGCGCCTGGGCGGAAAAGGTGTCGATGATCTTTTCGCCGACAGCCGCGAAGCACTCCAGTCCGGCAGGCTTCCGCGAAACCATCTCCTGCCATTCCCCGTTGATGACCAGGATCTCGGCGCCTGCGCCAAGTAGGGCGGCGGGGCAGGGCACCGCGTTGATCCATCGCTGGACCGTTTCATTCATTGCTTGTTTTGACTTCGACGCCATGTCCCCTCAGACACCTCTACTCCCGCGCCAATAGTATAACGATGTCAACTGCCGGGTGAACCATGAATCGATGGGATTTGGCATTGCCTTCGAAACAAGCGGGCGATTGCTAGTCCTTGGCGAATAGTCGCTTGTGATGTCACAGGCCTCGTGCAGAACGTCCACCGCAGCCGGTGTCAATTTTGTAACAGCTTGTAAGCAGGCGTGTTGTGGTCGCGTCTGGCGCGAATCGGGGTTATAGTGCAGAATGGATGATGCGCATCCTGTTGGGATGGAGCAAGTTGGCATCAATGCCTAGTCAGCCCAACTTTTCGCGGGTAAGCTTAAGGCGTAACGCGGGAGCTTTCCATGACACCGGAAACAAAAGCGACCGAAACTTCGACGGGCTCCGAGTCCGCATCAGCCGCCAAGACGCAGCCCGGGCTTTCCAAGCAGGAAGTTGTGCGTGGCAAGGCGACTGAGTATCTCAGCATCGTCAACAACGCGAAGACGCTCAGTCCGGATGCGAAGAATCACATCCTCAAGCAAACGCTTGAGAACTTCGACGACTACTTCAACCGTGGCTTCCTGCATTACCGGAAGTCAGTCGCCGAGGCGGAGGATTTCGCGGCGATCGAATGGACGGGACAAGGCTCGATCATCGAAGACCTGATGGGGCGCAAGTTCATTGACTGCCTCGGCGGCTTCGGTGTGTACAACATGGGCATTCGCCACCCGAAGATCGTCGAAGCCGTGCACGCCCAGCTTGAACGCATGCCGCTCAGCTCGCAGGAACTGCTCGACCCGCTGCGCGGTTATCTCGCGGAGTTGCTTGGCGAGCTCGCACCGGGCGCAATCCAGGAATGCTTCTTCATCAACAACGGCACGGACGCTGTTGAAGGAGCTCTCAAACTCGCGCGCCTCTACACGAAGAAGCGCGGCTTCATCTCAACCACCGGCGGCTTCCACGGCAAGTCCATGGGTTCGCTGTCGGTGATGGGCAAGGCGGTCTATCGCAAACCGTTCGCGCCGCTGCTCGAAGACGTGTTCTTCGTCGACTTTGGCGACATCAAGGACTTGGAGCGCGAGCTCCGGAAGCTCGACGACCTGGGCGAGGATATCGCCGCGATCATCCTGGAACCGGTCCAGGGCGAGGCGGGTGCGATCGTGCCGCCGGACGACTACCTGCCGCGCGTGCGCGAACTCTGCGACTACTACGGCATCCTGCTAATCCTCGACGAGGTGCAAACAGGCATGGGCCGCACCGGCAAGATCTGGGCGTCCGAGCATTGGAACGTCGTTCCCGATATCCTTTGTCTCGGCAAGGCGCTTGGTGGCGGCGTTATGCCGCTCAGCGCGTTCATGAGTACCCCGAAGATCTGGAAAGTGTTGGAGGACAATCCGTTCATCCACAGTTCGACATTCGGTGGCAACCCGCTCGCGTGTGCCGCCGGCATCGCGGCGATCCATGTCATGCTCGAGGAAGACCTTCCGCGCCAGGCCGCCGAGAAAGGTGTCTATCTCATGAAGCACCTGCGCTCGCTGCACGCGCTGTATCCCGATGTCATCAAGCAGGTGCATGGGAAGGGACTCCTCATTGGCCTCGAATTCTTCGACAAGAACGTGGGCTACAAGCTGGCGGCCGGATTGTTCAAACGCGGGGTCCTTGTGGCCGGCACCCTGCTCGGCGCTCGTACGGTGCGCATCGAGCCGGCCCTCAATATCGGGTACGACCTTCTGGACAAGATGCTGGATCGTCTGGGCGATACCTTGGAACAGATTGATAAGGAATTAAGCGGAGCCTCGCGCGAGAAGGGATTGAAAGACGCGCGGGACACGAAGGACTTCAGGGACGGCGGGCAGGAATAGCGGAAGGGGTAGGGTTGTTGTGGTATTCCGCGACGTCCGGCTCGCCGCCCTCTTGAATTCGACAAACTACTATGAAGCATCACTGGATCAACAACGCGTGGCACAAGCAGAAGGGCCTGGCGATCCCGGTCATCAATCCGGCCACCGAAGCCGTGATCGATTCCATCCCTGCGGGTGATCACGCCACGGTGGACGCCGCAGTCAAGGCCGCGCGTTCGGCATTCACCACGTGGCGATGGGTCGCCGGACTTGAGAAGGCGTTGCTGTTGCACGAAGTCGCGCGCCGTATCCGCGCGATGCACAAGGAACTTGCGATCCTCATGACGAAGGAAGGCGGCAAACCCTTCTGTGAGAATCGCGACGAGGTGGAGTGGGTTGCCGCGTGCTTTGACTATTACGCGGAGATCGGTCGCAACGCGCGTGGCACGTCGATTCCTCCTGTAGCGCACCATCAAGTGAATTTCACCATCAAGGAGCCGTACGGCGTCGTCGGCGCCATCGTTCCGTGGAACTATCCGCTCCTGCTCCTCGCGTGGAAAGTCGCACCCGCGCTGGCTGCGGGGAATACCGTGATTGTGAAACCCAGCGAGGAAACGCCGCTCTCCACGCTCGCAATCACGACAGCGTTCGAGGTGCTTCCTCCCGGCGTGGTCAATATCGTGCTCGGCTATGGGGAGGATGTCGGCGAAGCGCTGGTCCTTCATCCCGGGACGGACCTGATTGCGCTGACGGGATCGCTTGAGACCGGACGTCGTGTGGGCCAGCTCTGCGCTGCGAAAGTGAAAAAGAGCCACCTTGAACTCGGCGGTAACGATCCGTTCATCGTCTGCAGCGATGCGGATCTGGAAATCGCGAGCCGCGCCGCCTGCTGGGCTGCGTTCCTCAATGCGGGCCAGGTCTGTACGAGTGCGAAGCGGATTTACGTCATGGAAGACATTGCCGACGCGTTTACGCGTCGCGTCGTCAAGTTCGCGAAGAGCCTGAGACTCGGCGACGGGCTGAAGAAAGACACCGACGTCGGCCCCATGATCAATCTGCGGCAGCTTGAGGATGTGCACGGCCGCGTTGTGGATGCGGCATCCGACGGCGCGAAGGTGTTGTGCGGTGGGCAACGTTCGAAGAAGCACAGGAAGGGATTCTTCTACGAACCCACGGTCCTGTCCAACGTGCGTCAGAAAATGCGCATCGTGAAGACGGAGACCTTCGGTCCGACGCTTCCCATCATGACCGTGCGCGACATCGACCACGCGATCGAGCTCGCGAACGACAGCAACTTCGGCCTCGGCGCCAACATCTACACGAACAACATGGAGTGGGCGATGAAGGCGATGGAGCGCATCACCGCCGGCACATTCTGGATCAACGACCCGCTCACCGACAACGAAGCCGGCCCCTTCGGCGGCATGCGCCAGACGGGCCACTCCCGCGAACTCGGCGAAGAGGGGTTGGACGAATTTCGCGAAACCAAACACGTCCATCTCGACTACAAGCAGGAGATCAAGCCGTACTGGTACCCATACAGGAAGTACAACGCGAAGACCGATCACCCTTGACTGCAGGCATATCCTGCCTACAGTGCATGCATATGAAGAAGGCATCTTTGCAATATACGATTCGCGGTGTTTCGGAGCGCGTGGATAACGCACTCCGGGAGACAGCGCTCCAGACGGGCAGGAGCCTGAACGAGGCTGCACTGAGGGCCTTGGAAGCGGGACTGGGTGTCAGCGGCGAACCGGTTCGCTATCACGACCTCGACGAGCTTGCCGGGACGTGGGTGAAGGATAAGGCTGTCGAGGATGCCCTCAAGGCGCAGGACCGGATAGACAAGGAACTCTGGACGTGAGGGTGTTGATCGACACCAATGCCTACCGCGACTTTTCGGAGGGTCGCCCTCACATGCTGGACATGATGCAGCGGGCGCTCAGCATCCATGTGCCCTTCGTCACGCTGGCGGAACTGCGGTCCGGATTTGCATGCGGAACACTGTCGCGTAAGAACGAAGCTGTCATGACGAAATTTCTGAATAGCGAGCGAGTCCGCGTACTGTATCCGAGCGAGGCGACTACTCACATATACGGCCGTGTTTACAGCCAGCTACGAAAGCAGGGCACACCTATACCGAGCAACGATATCTGGATCGCGGCGCTCGCCCTGCAACATGATCTGTTGCTGGTTACAAGGGACAAGCATTTTGACCACCTGCCACAGTTGGCTAGAGGCTGATAATACACGGAGAAATGCGACATGAACACCTACAAGAACTACATCAACAACGAGTGGGTTGGAACGAAGCAGCTTCGGCCCATTGTGAATCCTGCGACAGGCAAGGTATTGGCGAAGGTGGCCGAGTCGTCCAAATCCGATACCGAAAAGGCGATCGCGGCGGCGCGCGAGGCCTTTGACAACGGGGCGTGGCGCGGTTTTACGGCGCAGGCGCGCGGTCGCATCCTTTTCAAGATGGCGCAGGTCGTGAAAGACAATTTCGCGATGCTGGCGGAGCTGGAGACGCTCAACACGGGTAAGCCGATCGTCGAAAGCGAATTCGATATCAACGACACGGTGACGTGCCTCGAGTACTACGGCGGACTCGCCACAAAGATTCACGGCGAGACCCTGCCGGTTCCGGACAACGCGCTGAACCTCACGCTCAAGGAGCCAATCGGCGTCGCGGGCCTGATCGTCCCGTGGAACTACCCCTTGATGCTGTTGATGTGGAAGCTGGGCCCGGCCCTGTCGGCGGGTTGCACGGTGGTCGTGAAGCCTGCCGAGCAGACGCCGCTGACGACCTTGGAATTCGCGAAGCTCGTGCAGAAGAACATCCCAGAGCTCCCTCCCGGTGTGTTGAACATCGTCACCGGCGATGGGCCGGTTGCGGGTCGCACGCTCGTTGAGTCGATGGAGGTCGACAAGATTGCGTTCACGGGCGGCACGGACACGGGACGCATCATCCTGCACGGTGTCGCGAACTCGAATCTCAAGAAGGTGTCGCTCGAACTCGGCGGCAAATCCCCGAACATCTTCTTCGCCGACTGCGATCTCGATGCCGCGACGGACGGCGCGCTTTTCGGTGTCTTCATCAACCAGGGCGAGGTCTGCTCCGCCGGTTCGCGCATCCTCGTGCAGGAGGATATCTACACGAAGTTCATGGACCGCATGAAGGAGAAGACGAAGCGGATCGTGCTGGGTGACCCGCTGAAGCGCGAAACGAAGATGGGTCCGCTGGTCACGAAGGAGCACCAGGAACGCGTGCTCGGCATGATCGAGAAGGGTCGCAAGGAGGCGAAGCTCATCATGGGCGGCGGCGTGCCGAAGGGCTTGTCGAAGGGCTGCTATGTCGAGCCGACCATCTTTGAGACGGACAACACGACGAAGATCGCGCGGCAGGAGATCTTCGGGCCGGTCGTCGCGGTGATCCCATTCAAGGACGAAGCCGCGGCATTGAAGATCGCCAACGACACCCCGTTCGGCTTGGCTGCCGCGGTCTGGTCGCGCGACATCTTCAAGTGCATGCGCATCGTGAAGAACCTTCGCGCCGGTATCGTGTGGGTGAACACGATGCAGCCCTGCTACGTGGAATCGCCCTGGGGCGGCTACAAGCAGAGCGGTCATGGTCGCGAGATGAGCCTGCACGGCCAGGAGGAGTTCCTGGAGACCAAGCAGGTGCACATCAACCTCAATGAAGCGCCGATCGGGTGGTATTAGGAATAGGTCCTATAGGACCCATAGGACCTATGAATACGATTCAGATCAAAACTGCGATCCCCGGCCCCAAATCCCAGGCGCTGATGGCGCGCCGGAAGGCAGCCGTCTCGAACAGCCCCTTCATCGTTACGCCGATCTTCGCGGAAAGCGGGAGCGGAGCGGCGCTGACGGACGTGGACGGAAACACGTTCCTCGATTTCGCAGGCGGCATCGGAACGGTAAACATCGGCCATGCGCATCCGAAGGTTGTCGCGGCAGCGAAGGCGCAGTTGGACAAGTTCCAGCACACGTGCTTCAACGTGGCGATGTACGAGCCTTATGTCGCGCTGGCGGAGAAGCTCAACGCCATTGTTCCGACGAAGGGGCCACGCAAGACGGTCTTGTTCAACAGCGGTGCGGAAGCGGTCGAGAACGCGGTGAAGATCGCGCGATGTGTCACGAAGCGGCAGGGCGTGTTGACCTTTGAGCACGGCTTTGCGGGCCGAACCTATCTCGCCATGACGCTCACGAGCAAGGCGACGCCGTACAAGTCCGGGTTCGGGCCTTTTGTGCCCGAAGTCTATCGCCTGCCGTATCCGTACTACTACCGTGACGCGAAACCGGGAGAGACCGAGGACCAGTATTCGGATCGCATGTTGGAGGGCGTGAAGGAGTTCTTCTTCACGCACGTGGACCCGAAGCAGGTGGCCTGCGTCTGGATGGAACTCGTGACGGGAGAGGGCGGATTCATTGTCGCGCCGAAGCGTTACGTGCAGGGATTCAAGAAGCTATGCGAGGAGCACGGAATTCTCTTCATCGCCGACGAAATCCAGACCGGCTTCTGCAGGACTGGAAAGATGTTCGCGACGGAGCACTACGGTTTTGAGCCGGACCTCATGACACTGGCGAAATCCATTGCGGGCGGATTGCCTCTTTCCGCTGTCGTTGGCCGCGCTGACTTGCTGGACGGTGTTCATATGGGCGGACTTGGCGGGACCTACGGCGGCAACCCGGTGTGTTGCGCGGCGGCTCTCGCTGCGATTGAAACGTATGAGAAGGAGAACATTTCCGACCATGCTGCGCGACTGGGCCAGCGGCTCTTCCAACGGTTGAAAGAATGGGAGAAGAAGTTTCCAAGGGTTGGAGACGTGCGCGGTCTTGGCGCCATGTGTTCCATCGAGTTTGTGAAGGATCGGACGACCAAGGAACCGGCGAAGGAGTGGCTCGGCGCCTTGAGCAAGCGCTGCTACGAGAATGGTGTCATCCTGATCTCCTCCGGCACGCATAGCAATATCCTGCGCTTTCTTTTCCCTCTTGTAATTTCCCAGGAGCAGCTCGATGAGGGCCTCGCCGTCATCGAGCGCCAGATGGAGGCCGGATGAAGGGACTGTTCGCCGCCTTGATGCTTGCCGCATGGGCTGTCCGGGCCGATTCACCGTATCCCCTCCGTGTGGGAAACAACTGGGAATACACGTACCGCAATGTGATCACGTACCCGATGGGAGACAACGTGATGACCAACGTGACAGTCGGGACGATGTCATCGAAAATCGTAGGTATGGAAACCACCAACGGCGTGACGTACTTCAAAGCTGAGACCGACTATCACGGCATGTTCAATCTTCCGAAGCAGTACATGCTGCTGCGCGAGGACGACGCGGGAATCTACTCGGCGAGTGACCTGCTCGGGTCATTTTCTGAATCGCTCACCATCGCGCTGCCGCTTGAAGTGGGCAGGAAATGGGAATACTTCGATGGTGTGGCTGGCTGGCGGAAATGCGAGGCCATCGAGACTGTGGAGCAGGACGGGAAGCGCTACGACGATTGCTACAAGATCACGCGTGAGTTCAAGGACCCCGAGAAGGCCAAGACCATGGTGAACACGTCGTGGTATGCGCCGGGATTCGGCGAAGTACGCTTCTACCTGAAGCAGGAACTGGGTCCGACCCTCTCCCTTACGGAAACCTTCCTGACATCATTCACAGCGGGACCATGAAGCGAAAATCCTTTGTCGTGCTCGGCGGCTGCGGCGCGATCGGCAAAGTGGCCGTGCGCGACCTCCTCGAGACCGCGCCCCGCGCCCTGGTCACGATCGCGGACTACAACCTTTCCGCGGCGGGTTCGCTCGCTCGCTCATTCAAGAGCAGGCGAGTGAAAGCTGTCTTTGCAGACGCGGGTAAACCCGCAACGCTTGCCCGCGTACTCAAGGGACACGATGTCGTGCTCAACTGCACGCAGCACCACTTCAACTTGCGCGTGATGGAGGCCGCCTTGCGGGCGAAGGTTCATTACCTCGATCTGGGCGGGCTGTTCTATTGGACGCGTGAACAACTGAAGTTGCACGCACGGTTCCAGCGCGCGGGGCTCACGGCGATACTCGGTGCCGGTTGTGCTCCGGGCATCACGAATGTGCTTACGCGGCTCGGTGCGGACCTGCTTGATCGCGTCGATTCCGTTCGCATTCGCGTGGGAACGGTGGATTTCGCGGAGAAGCCGGAGGGATTCGTCTTTCCGTATTCGGCACAAACCATCGTTGAGGAGATGACCCTGACGCCCTGGGTGTTTCGTGGCGGCCGCTTCGTGGAGATCAAACCGCGGAGCCGCTGGGAGAAGGTGACGTTCCCCAGGCCTGTGGGCGCCCAGTGGACCATCTGCACGCGCCACAGCGAGGTCGCGACGATACCGCTCTCGTTCAAGCTCAAGGCCTGCGACTTCCATGTGAGCTTCGACCGGGCATTCGTGAAGGAACTTGTGAAGCGGCTCGAGGCGGGGCAGACGGTGAAGGATTTCCAGAAGTTGCCGGCGTCGCGTGGGAAGCCGGATGATTACGAGATTGCGCGGGTCGTTGTGGCGGGGGTCGTTGAAGGCGGCGTCCGGGGTCGGCGACCCCGGCTACAGAAGAGGGTTGTGACGATCGACTGCCATGCGAAGGCCAGGCCGGCGTGGCACGCGAGCGCGGGGGATATCGATACAGGCTGTCCTCCATCGATCGTGGCGCAGTTGATTGCAGAGGGTGCGATCACAGAATGCGGCGTACTCGCGCCGGAAGCGGCCATTCCCGCCGAACGCTTTGTCGCGGAGCTTGTTCGCCGGGGAATGACGGTCAACGTACGGGTTGGGAACTCGTAACAGCCTTTTCCCCGATGCGCATCCGTACGGCGTCCGACAGGTTGCAGTCCTTCATGTCGGAGACATCGAACAACTCCATCGTCAGCACATTCTCCAGTCGCTCGCCGGGCTTGAGGAGCATCTCCGGGCTCAGCGTTTCCATCTCGGTGTATCCCAAGCCGGTGTTGGAGTAGAGCGTTACGCGTGAGTCCTGGTCGGGATATGTTCCCACAGCTTCCGTCCTTGCGCGCTCGAGGAGGACGACGCCCTCACGTTCCCCCGCGATCCAGGCGCGCTTTGAGTCGGATCCCAGTTTGTGCTCTGTACCAGCCCCGACATTGACAATGACGCTGGCATCGCACGCCGTGACGAGTTCCGAAGGTGGTTCGGTGAAAGCGAGCACGCCATAGCCTTTTGGAAAGCGGGAATCGGGATCAACGGGCAACGCGGCGCTGGCGACCTGCCGAACCTGGCTGATATTCCAGAGTGTGACGGGAACCTTCGATTCCGCGGTTCGTTCAAGGCTCTGCATCACCGTGACGACGGGTCGGTCCGGCTCAAGCATAAAGTGACGCGTGGCTTTCAGGAAGAGCGGTTCGCCGTAGGTTCGCTGCAATAGCGCGTGCCGCGTGCCGTCGGCTCCGAGCCAGGCATGTCCCTGCCACGTATCGTCGGCGAGAAATGCGGGCGGGGGCCAGTTCCGTCCTGCTACCTCGGTCCAGCGCTCCTGGGCCACGGGCCAGAACCAGTCGCCGCCGTAGTTCTGCCACCCGTCCAACGGCTCGCCGGACGCCTTGCGGCGAAGCGCGTCATCGTTCAGGTGGAGCATGTTGTTCCGGTCTTTGAACAGCAGGGCCGTGACGCGTCCGACGGACGGGGTGATCACCACGTCCAGCCGGCTGTTTCGCAGGCGGAGGACATTGGTGAATCCATGCATCTCGGTGGGCTGGATGGGGGCTACGGGCGTGTCTCGGTTCATGAGGTTGTTCTGAGCAAGGACGTTGCCTGCCAACACGAGGAGGGCGAGGATGACGGGACGATTCCGATTCATGGGCGCATCCTACCGATTTCGCGCAACCTGCCAACTATTGCGTGAGTCGGGTATAGTTCCTGCTAAACAGGACCCCATGCGAAAACTTGCAGCATCCGCGGTGATCGCCGTCTTCTTCGTGGCAGAAGCCATCGCAGGCGGCGGACCGCAGAATCTCCTCATTGTGGTCAACGACAACAGCCGCCGTTCGCTCGAACTCGGTCGCTACTATGCCGAGATGCGCGGTGTGCCCGAGCAGAACATCTGCCACATCCGGGTTGCCACCAATGAAAGCGCGGACACGGTGACGTACTCGAACGACGTCCGCGCACCTGTGATCGCCTATCTCGGATCGGCGGGGATCAGCAACCAGATCGACGTGATTGCGTTCTCGATGGACATCCCGTATCGCGTCTTCCTCAACCCGGCTGGCGACCTGCGCTGGAGCAGCCTGACGGCCTCGACGTTTTATGGCTTCAAGAGTTCACCGAGCCCATTCGTCTTCGGCTGCGAACTGGCGGTGGGAAGCGAACAATCCTATTTCGAATCGGAGCGCACGTTCACCCACGCCGGCGGTGTGAGCAGCAATCGCTACTACCTCAGCGCAATGATCACATCGACCAATCTGGATGCCGCGAGGCGGCTTGTGGACCGGGCGGTGATGGCGGATTCGACGATGCCGACGTCCCAGGTCTTCCTGCTCCACTCGACCGATGTTGCGCGCAATGGGCAATGGGTGGATTTTGAAGGCGCGGATTTTGCGTCGCGCTTCCTTGCGATCCCGCAGCAGCGACGAATGGAGGATGCCGACACCCTGCTGAACAGGACGAACGTGATCGGCGCATCGATCGGCGTGAAGTCGGTCGGAACGGTGAACCAGAACATCGTGCTGCCGGGCGCGTTCGGGTCGCATCTTACCTCCTTCGGCGGCTACCTGTACGGCGGCGCGCCCGAACCGGCCCAGATGTCGGTCCTTGCCTGGATCCACGCGGGATTCGCCGGTTCGTACGGCACGGTCGTCGAGCCGTGCTCGTTCCCCGAGAAATTCGCGAACCCGCGGGTTCATTTCTGGTACGCGCGCGGTTTCAGCCTGGGGGAGAGCTTGTGGATGTCCGTCAAGAATCCGTACCAGGGCGTCT
The DNA here is from genome assembly GCA_964503335.1 of uncultured Verrucomicrobiota bacterium. Taxonomy (GTDB): domain Bacteria; phylum Verrucomicrobiota; class Kiritimatiellia; order CAIVKH01; family CAIVKH01; genus CAZCZZ01. The sequence continues at coordinate 24,952 of CAZCZZ010000034.1, read as the reverse complement.
TCGTAGGCGATCCCTTGTGCGCGCCGTATGCCGCGCCGCCGGAGGCCGCGGTGGAGGGACTCGCGGAGAACGCCGTCGTGACGGGAACCTTGACGATCACCGGGCGGGCGACGCACGCGTCCGCAAACGTTTCCCGACTCGATCTCTATTTGGACGGGCGCGCCGTGACGACGCTGGTGGCTTTGGCGCCATCACCCGGCAACAGCGTGCGCATCGCGGCGAACGGCGTCACATCCTCGTACACCGTCGTGGCGAACGACACGCTTTTCACGGTGGCTCACGCGCTTGCACAGGCGGTGAGCGCCGGCGGTTCTGGCATTATCGCTACGGCGAGGGGCGATCGGGTGGAGCTGGTGCGGACGAATTTCGGCGTCAGCGGGTCAAGCATTGCGTATGAGGCGGAAGCCGTGCAGGGAACGGCGGCGGTCTTGTCCGTATCGGCGCTGGCTATGACCACGAACCTTCTCGATACGACGTATCCCGCGCGTGAGTTCATTGCGTTGAGCGGAACGGGGAACAGTGGCGACACCGTGACGTGCATCGTCACGCTCACCAACGGAGTGGTCGCCACAAACACACTCACGGCGTTCGCCGGCCAAACCGCATCCAACGCGCTGGAGCAACTCATGGGCATGATCAACTCGAATGTCGCCCTGCAGGTAACGAACGGCGTCGTGGCACGCTACTTTGAACCAAAGTCCACGACGCAATTTGCGTTGGAGGCCAGGACGCCGGGGCCGGAAGGACATGGAATTGTCGTCGAGTTCGAGGTGGACAGGGCTGCGCCCATGTCGGGGTTCCCCACCTCGTTCAATTTCACCGACAACATGAATGACAACGGCGATGTCCTGCGGGCGCGGGGTGAGGTGCTGGTGGGCGAAGGGGCCGTTGAACTGGCGGCCAGTCATGTGCTGAACACGACAGGCCTTGCGGACGGGCCACATGAACTCATGGTCGTTGCGTACGATGGGTCCGCGGTAAAGACGCAGGGCCGGGCGACTGTGCCGTTTGTGGTGGACAACAACACCGTCACCTCTCGGATAGACCGCCCCATTTCCGGTGAGCATGTTCTCCAGGGCGCATCGATCACGGTCTCCGTGTTTGCCGCCACGGGCGTCGGTGTTGTCACTCAGGTCGTGTTGCGTGCCGAGGGAAGGGATGTGGCCACGACGAGTGCGCCGCCCTATGACTTCGTTTGGAGCACAACGAACATCGGCGCGGGAAATGTTCCTGTCCAAGCGCTCGCGTGGAACTCACTCGGAGAATCGAGCCAGTCCGATATCCTGCGCATCGCGATCTTCACCGATGATGACAGCGACGGTGTGGCGGATCAATGGGAGTACCTCCACTTCGGCAGCGCAGGCACATTCGGAGGCACGAATGATCCCGACGGGGACGGTGTGTCGAACCGCGATGAGTACATTGCGGACACGCAGCCGACGAACGCCGCCAGCTTATTCCTTATCACCACCCCCGTGTCGCCCGGTGCGACATCGAGTGTCACCTTCGTTTCATCCACGACGCGTTTCTACCGGGTGGAAGGGAACTCGGGGGACCTGACTACGGAGTCGGCGTGGTCGGCGATGGACACCAATCTGTATCGCGGAGATCCGATCGTTACCACAATGCCTGTACCGGCAACCAACGACATCGGGTTCTATCGCATCCGCGTCGAGCGCAGGTAGCCGTTTCGGTCAATCCTCGCCCATGTTGATGACCCGGTCGTAAGCAACATGATCCGTGGCCGCCGTGGCGTAGAAGTCAGGTCGAGCTCTCGCTTCATGCATAAGTCGTTCGTAATCAGGATGATCCTTGATATCCTCGAGGGTTCTCCGGAGTGAGGTTACCCTGAGTCCAGGGCCGTTTTCCGTCTCGTCAGAGGACAGGACTGCCTTATGAAGCCGGATAAAGGCAGGCGTCTCTGTAGATTTCCTAAAATCTGGCGGAACGATCACGCTAACGGTGTCCGTTCTAGGAAGTATACCGTGAATCGCGGCTGCGGTTTCGTGAGATATTGTGGCTTGAGGGCGATCATCGCGGTCTCTCGACCAGAAGTAGGCTACAATGGGTTCGATCCAGTCCGGTCGGGGGAGACTCGCGAGACGATAGACGCCACGGCCGTGGCGCTCCCAGTTACCTTGCGTGACATGATAGCCATGAACAGCGTCCACATACCCGGCTTCGATGGCCTGACGCGCTGTAAAAAAGGATTTCTGCAGCGCAGCCACCTCGGTGAGGCATTTCAGGTTCTCTTTTGAGGATCGGCTCATGAACTGACAGCGTAGCTAGTCGATGGACTGCGTCAATACATTAGGAAACGTGTTCAGCCTGTCGATGCAGTTGTTCAATTATCTTGGCATGAGGTAAGCTCTCTCTGGGAGCTGATGTTTGATCTCGATCAAATCCTGATGAACGCTGTCGCCCACGGGGCGTCGGACATCCACCTGAAATCGGGGCATCGCCCGTTCCTGCGGATCAACCGGACTTTGGTGGAGAGCACGGCGGAAACGGTTCCACCCCATGCGCTTATGGAGGCGATACTGCGCATACTGCCACCGCATCTGGTGGAGCAGTATAAGGCGCAGCACGAGGCGGATTTCGCGTATGCCGTGGTTGGCGTAGGTCGCTTCCGGGTGAACGCCTATATGGCCCAAGGGGTCCCCGTCCTGTCCTTGCGGAATGTCAAGACCGAGATTCCCACGTTTGAGCAACTCCACCTGCCGAAGGTGTTGGAACAGATTGCATCGGCGCGACGCGGGATCATCATCATCTCGGGGACCACGGGCAGTGGCAAGTCGACAACGCTTGCAGCGATCGTCGAGTGCATCAACCTGCGTTCGCGGCGGCGCATTGTAACCGTCGAAGACCCGGTCGAGTACCTCTTCACCGACCGCATGTCGGTCATCACGCAACGCGAGGTGGGGATCGATACCGACAGCTTCGACCAGGCGTTGAAGCATGTGCTGCGGCAGGATCCGGACGTCATCGTGATTGGCGAAATGCGCGATCCGAAGAGTTTGAAGACGGCGCTTTCCGCCGCCGAGACGGGACACCTTGTGCTCACGACCTTGCATGCGGCGACTGCGCCGGTATCGATTCCCCGCATGCTCGAACTGCTGCCCAACGACGAGGGCGAGAATGCGCGACTCGTGCTCGCCAGCACGCTTCAGGCCGTCATCTGCCAGCGCCTCATCCGCGGGCAGGAAGGCGGCGTCCTGCCGGCGGTGGAAGTCATGTTGAACACGGCTGTCATCAAGCACGCCCTTGAACAGAACAAGCTGGAAGTGCTGCCGGATGCCATTGAGGCTGGTGAGTTGGACGGCATGCAAAGTTTCAACCAGGCGATTCGCGCGATGATTGCGGCCGGCAAGATTTCCGAGGAAGAGGGACTTAAATTTGCGTCCAACCCGGCGGAACTCCGCCGCACCCTTGGCGGTATCCAGCCGATGAACCGCAAGATCCTGATGCGGTAGCGCTACGCTACGGCTTCTGCGCGTGCTTCCGGTCTTCGATCCACGACACGACGACGCCCGACGCCAGGATGAAGAAGATCGTGGCGAGCAGGTAGATGTTGAAGTTCTCGCCGACCATTGCCTTGAGCTGCTTTGCGAAAAGCATCTTCACGCCAATCAGGATGAGCACGAGCGATAGCGAAACCTTCAGGTACTTGAACATATCCAGCATGCCTGCCAGGGCGAAATAGAGCGATCGGAGGCCCAGGATCGCGAAGATATTGCTGGAAAAGACCAGGAACGGATCGACGGTGATCGCGAAAATCGCCGGGATGGAGTCGACTGCGAAAATCAAGTCGGCCGTCTCCACAAGGATCAACGCCACCGCGAGGGGCGTGATGAACAGCGTCCCCTTGGGGGCCTTGTCGACTGCCGGATCAGGGCCGATTCCGGTAACGCCGGCCCGTACGATAAAACGCTGGTCGTGGAAGTTGGAGGTGATGGGTACGAGTCGGTGCACGAGGCGGAGCACGGGATTTGCACCGGGATCAATCTCCTCGGCCTTCGTGAAAAGCATCTTGATGCCGGTGACCAGGAGGAAGACGCCGAAGAGGTACAGCACCCAATGGAACGTCGAGATCAGCGCGGCGCCCAGTGCGATCATCGCCCCGCGCATCACCACGGCTCCCAGCACGCCCCAGAATAAAACGCGATGCTGGTAAATCGGGGGAACCTTCATGAAGCCCAGGATCATGGCGATGACAAAGACGTTATCGATGCTGAGCGACTGCTCCACGATGTAGCCGGTCAGGTACTTCACGGCGGCCGTCTTGCCGTCATTCACATGACCGTCTGCCGCATCGACCACCGAGCCCAAACCGACCCAGTGGTTCTCGTAGGCAAAGTAGACGAAGACGGAGAAGCAGAGGCTGAGGGTCATCCAGACGGCGGACCACTTCAAGGCCTCGCGCATCGAGACAACGTGCGCCTTCCGGTGGAAGACGCCGAGGTCGAGGGCGAGCATCGACAATATGAATGCGATGAATCCGATCCAGATCCAAATCACGTGGTGCTCCTCGTCATGGCGGGCGATACGCAACACCATGCGAGCACATAAATCAAGCAGAGACGGCTTGGGCCTTGCCCACCCGCGGGCGGGCAGTGACAATGCGGGCATGGTGCGGGTCGAGCCAGAACAGATCGAACGATTCGCGGACTTCTTCCAGTCGAACCAGTCCGTGAAGGCATTCGACTTCTGCGGCGTCCAGGAGGGCGTCCTCTTCCCGTCGCGCGGACAGCCCGGGGTGATCGACTACTTCTTCTTCTGCACCGCCCACCAGTTCGGTTTCTGGCATCTTGCCGGAGATCGCTACGACCGCCCGATGATCGCCACGCTGGACGGTGTGGCCTACAAGGGCTCCGATTACATCTGGCGGGCGGCGACACGTCGCTGGTTGACGGATCCCACATGGTTCGAACCGGCCCGGCTCGCGCAAGCTGGCGATGCCGACCTGGAGCGGCTGTTTACCGACGATACGGGGACGAATCCGCTCCCGATGTGGGATGCGAATCTCCGGATCATTCACGCCTATGCCTCGTGGTTCGTTTCCGGGAGAACATCGCCTGTCGAGCTTGTCGCCGAGGCCAACGCCGCACCGCGATCCCTTGAAGCGTTCCTCCGTCGGGCCGGTCAGGTGCCCGGCTATTGCGAGGATACGTTCCAGAAGAAGCTCCAGCTTCTGGCAGTGATCCTTGAGAACCGTCCTGAGCACTTTCTTCGTGTCACCGACCCGGATTCCTATCGCCCCATCATCGATTATCACCTCCAGCGCAGCGCGCTGCGCACCGGTCTGGTGTCGATCAAGGACGCGGGCTTGCTTGCAAGGCTTGAAGCCCGCGTGCTCGTGTCGCGGGAAGAGGAACGGGTCATCCGTCTGGCGGTCTTCGACGCGATTGCGCAATTGGTCGAGAAGTCGGGGGCATCTGTTGCTGCGATCGACTATTTCTTCTTCATGAACCGCACGCGTTGCCCGGAGATGACCGAGCCGAAGTGTCCCGAATGCCCGGTGCGCGACATCTGTGTCCGTGCAACCAGGCTATTCCAGCCCGTGCTCCGCACCACCGACTACTGAACAATCCCGTTACCTCCTGTTTACACATTTCTGGCCAGAACAGGCGGGATTGCGACAAGCCTTCAGCCTACGCTTCCCGGCGGAGGAATGTGTCATGGATGCTAAACTGCTGTTGGATGTCTGCCGTCGCCTGTCCGGAAACAAAGAGGTCTATTACGCCACGCCGGCCGATGTAATCGATCCGCGCGGCCTGCCGAACTACAAGATCCTGTTCGCAGGTGACGAGGTGGCCGACGACTATGTGACCCTCTTCCGCCATCTCCCCGATCTCGCGAAGCAGCACGTCGTCCTTGCGGATACCGTTCGTGTACTCTCGACATCCATCGACGCGCTGCGCACGCAGGTGGACCAGCTGAAGAATGTCATCGAGAACCCGCCCCCGAAGAAGCGGCTCTTCAAGAAGTCGGTGTAAACATCGGAATCGCCGGACGTCACGCCGACGATGACGTCCCTACCGAGCTGGATGAGTTTGACTTGCGCCAAAGTGTGACTATTGTAGTCACATGATAACGACGCTTCGCGAAGGTAAGGCAAAGTTCAGCGCGCTTGTTGAGATGGCTTCAAAGGGTGAGGAAGTCATCATCACCGTGCATGGCAAGCCCAAGGCCCGGCTCTGTCCTATTTCTATCGATAAACGCGCGCAGCGGGCGGCTTGGGTTCGCGAGTTGAAGGAGGCGCGAGCCAAGTATTCCATAGGGGTTCACGATTCGGCCGACATTCTCGACGACATCAGGAGTGATCGCGTGTGATCTATTGGGATACGTCCTGTGCGGTGAAGCTCTATGCTTCGGAACCTGATTCGAGCCACTGGTCAAGATTCATAGCTGATTCAGACGATGACCACGTGTCCAGTGCCTTGCTTGATCTCGAATTGACCTGTGCTTTTCGACAGAAAGAGTCGAGAGGTCATCTCAAGTCTGGGGGCGCTGGTAAGCTGCTTTTAGATTTTCGAAACGACGTTCGACTTGGACACTTTCAGCTCTTTCCGGTCGGCGCGGATGTTCTGGCCCGGGCGACACAGATCGTCGAGAATTGCGGTCGTCAGCGACCGTCCGTCGTTTTAAGAACTCTGGATGGAATTCACCTTGCGACGGCAAAGTTGCTGAACTGCTCTGCCATTGCCACAACCGACGAAAGAATGAAACAGGCCGCAAAGATCGCGGGGATTCAGGTGCAGGAGTACCGCCCTTAGTCTCTCAATATCGATTTGTTCATGCGCCTCGCAACTTTCAACTGTAACTCCGTCCGGACACGTCTCGACACGGTGACGACGTGGCTGCGGGAGCATCAGCCGGATATGCTCTGCCTGCAGGAGACGAAGGTGGTGGATGAGCTGTTTCCGGCGCAGGCCTTCGTCGATGCCGGTTACCATCCTTCGTTTCGCGGCATGAAGGCGTACAACGGGGTGGCGGTGTTGTCGCGCGCCAAGCCTGACGACGTGAGGTTCGGCTTGAGGGATGAGGGACCCGCTGACGAGGCGCGATTGGCTCACGTGCGATTCGGCGAGCTGCATGTCATCAACACCTACGTCCCGCAAGGTCGCGACATCGAGCATGAGATGTTCCGGTACAAACTGGACTGGTTCAAGCGGGCGGGGCGCTACCTCGACCAGCATGTGAAGCCCGCGGACCGGGTCATCTGGACCGGTGACTTGAACGTCGCGGCGGAACCCATCGATGTGCACAACCCAGAGAAGCAGGAGAACCACGTCTGCTATCACGCAGACGTCCGGAGGTCCTTCGCGGCCTGCAAGGCTTGGGGTTTCGAGGATGTATTCCGGAAGCATCATCCGGAAGCGGGGCACTACACGTTCTTCGACTACCGCACCGTGTTCAATGTGGAGCGACCGGAAGGCTGGAGAATCGACTACATCCTCGCGACGCCGGAACTTGCTGCGCGCAGCACGAAGGCATGGATCGACTTGAAACCGCGTCTTGGGGTGCGACCGTCAGACCATACCTTCCTCGTTGCGGATTTCTGCGAATAGGCGAGGACGGCACCCCGTGGCGTCTGCGGCGGGCAGCGGAGTGCCCGCTCTGCCAGTGAGGGATCACCACGTGTCGTAAGCTTTGACGCCGAGCGATGTCACTTCGCCGCGTGCATCGGTGGATACGATCTTCCCCTCGCCGTCGATGATGACGAGTTTGGGAATGCCGCTGACACCGAAAGTCTCAGAGAGCTTGTCGCGTCGGCTTCCGTTGAACGGTACCGCGAGCCAAGGCATCTGCGCTTCGTCCATATAGCCCAGCATCGACTGCTTATCGTGGTCGCGGCTGACGAATATGATTTCGAAGTCCTTGTTCTCCGCCTTCATCTTGTTGTAGGTGTCCACCAGTACGGGCGTAAATTGGCGGCAGGGCGGGCACCAGTGGGCCGAAAAGTAGAGGCCCAGACGCTTGTGGGTGAGGCCAGCGACCGCCACCTTGTCCTTGCCCGCGTTGATCAACTCGTCACCGATCAGTTTCTCGAGGGGAGTCTCTTCCTTGACTTCCGGAACCTGTGGCTTGGCACCTGCGCGATTGGCCTGGACCCAGATCTGGTCGGCGCTGCTGAGCCTGTTCATCGCGATGCGGATCATCTTTCCGTCAGGCTGTCGGAGCACGACCGTGTCCAGTTGCAGGCTCACAAATTCCGCTTCGATGACCGAGCCGCTCGCGCTGATCCACGAACGCACGACGGCTTCACCGGAGTACGCAACGGAGGCGACCAGCAGGAGTAGGGCTACCAAGGTGAAGCGCATGTCGGGAAACTAGCAGACCGGACCTGAAGCGCAAAGGAGCTTTCGGGGTATGTTCGCAAGACCTACCAAGGGCGTCCGCGGACGAGCATAACGCCGAGCACGAGGACGCAGAGCGAGAGCAGTAGGTTCAAGCGACCCATCCATGATGCGAGGAGACGCTGCCGGATCGCATCGGGTGATCCGGGGCCTTCCCGCAACGCTTGCGAGGCGCGGGGACCAATCCAGAAGTCGTGAAGCACGCTGATCGTGAGAATGGCACCGACCAGCATGAGCTTGTAGAAGAGCACGTCGCCGAAGGGCGTTGCCCAGAACGTCTCCTGCCACATCGCCGACCAGGTGACGCCGCGGAAGTGGAGGTTCGTGTATCCGGTCAGCACGAGGATGGTCAGGCTGATCCAGCCGATAGTCCGGAACCGGCGTCCGCTGGAAGCCACGAGTTCCACCGCCGTTTCGCGGGACGGAAGCGTTCGCAGCGTCGGGACCAGGACCAGGACGAGGAAAAGCATCCCGCCAATCCAGGTCATCGCCGCCAGAATGTGGACAATGACAGAGATGATGTACCACGCGTGCATAGTCATGACTCAGATTACCTCACAAATCGCATTTGACAGATCAAGCGCTTCGTTGTATTCCAGTATTAAGACTATGTTGTCTTAAAAGCAATGAGCATTCTTTCGAAAGCATGTGTCTACGGAATCCGGGCGGCGCTCTATGTGTCGGCCCAGCCGAGAGAACGGGAATTCGTTCCGATCCGTGAAATCGCGGATGAGTTGAAGATATCCTTCCACTTCCTGACCAAGATCCTCCAGCAGCTTACGGAAGGCGGCCTCATGCACTCGTACAGGGGGCCCCATGGCGGCGTGAGCCTTACGAAGCCGCCGGAAGACATTACCGTGCGTTCCGTCGTGGAAACCATCGATGGCGGAGGCGTCTTTAAGGACTGCATCCTTGGCCTTGAGGGTTGCGGCGAGCGCAAGCCCTGTCCGCTTCACCACTTGTGGACCAAAGAGCGGAAGAGGTTGGAATCCCTTTTTGCTGACACAACGCTGGCCGACCTTGCGGCGGGGTTCGGATTGGGAAAGTTAAGATTGTCAGACGGGTGAGCGTTTCATTTTGGCGCAATAACAGATAAAGGAGTCCGAAATATGAAGAGAGTCCTGTGTGCAGTTGCCCTCAATGTGGCCGTGATGTGGGCCGTCACGTCCCCGGCCGCCGAGCCATCCCTGCCGGTGGAGGAAGCCATCCTCACCAAACCGCCGATGGTCCCGCCTCCGATTACGCGCAGGACGCCGGCGAAGGTGGTCGTCAATCTTGAGGTGCGCGAGTACACCGCCAGGCTGGCCGACGGCGTGGAATACACGTTCTGGGGCTTCGGAGGCTCCGTGCCCGGGCCGTTCATCCGCATCCGGCAGGGCGACCTTGTGGAGTTTCACCTTCACAACCATCCATCGAGCAAGCTGCCGCACAACATCGACCTGCACGCCGTGACGGGGCCTGGAGGCGGGGCGGCCTCCTCGTTCACGGCGCCGGGGCATAGCTCCACGTTCTCGTTCAAGGCGTTGAACCGTGGCCTTTATGTCTACCACTGCGCGACGGCGCCCGTCGGCATGCATATCGCGAACGGTATGTACGGCCTGATTCTTGTTGAACCGGAGGAAGGCCTGCCGACAGTGGACCGCGAGTATTACGTCGTGCAGAGCGAATTCTACACGTCGGGTCGCTACGGCGAAGCAGGCCTTCAACCCTTCTCGATGGAAAAGGCGCTGGAAGAGCACGCGGATTACGTGGTCTTTAATGGATCGGTCGGCGCTCTCGTCGGCGACAAGGCGCTCACGGCAAAGGTCGGAGAAACGGTGCGACTCTACATCGGAAACGGTGGACCGAACCTGATCTCCTCCTTCCACGTCATCGGGGAGATCTTCGACAAGGTCTATATCGAGGGTGGTGACCGGATCAACGCGAACGTGCAGACGACGCTGGTGCCTGCGGGCGGGTCGGCGATCACGGAGTTCAAGGTGGAAGTGCCGGGCACGCTGATACTCGTTGACCACTCGATCTTCCGTACCTTCAACAAGGGAACGCTCGGCATGCTGAAAGTTGAAGGGCCCGAGGACAAGGTGGTCTATTCGGGCAAGTTGGAGGACTCCATCTACCAGCCCGAGGGACAGCCCACGCAAGTCGTGGCGGCCGAACCGCAGGAGCAGGCGAACTTCACGCTGGCGGATCGCGTTCGCGAGGGCGAGCGCATCTACAACCAGACCTGCATGGCCTGCCACCAGTCGAACGGGCAGGGGCTGCCCGGCGTCTTCCCGCCGCTTGCGGGTTCCGACTTCCTGAAAGCCGATCACGACCGCGCCATCGCCATCGTCATCAACGGCCTGCAGGGTGAGATCGAGGTGAACGGCAAGCCGTACAACCAGATTATGACGCCCCAGAATCTGACCGATGAACAGATCGCAAACGTCCTCAGCTTTGTCATGAACAGTTGGGGGAACCAGGAGGGCGCGATCGAACCGGCGCACGTGAAGAGGGTCCGCGACTCTGGACTCAAACCCGCGGGGAAGGGCGTCGCACAGACGCATTGATCACGTGAAGGGCCTCATAGCCATAGGTTCTGTTGCTGTCCTGGTCGGATGGATCTCCGTTCCCGCGCCTGCAGGAGAGATGATCACGCTGCCGGCCGGGACGTATGAGCCTTTGTACAGCAGCGATCCCAAACGCGATGTCCCGGCGTTTCGTCTGGATGTTTGTCCCGTGACCAATGGCGAGTTCCTACAATTCGTTCGCGACAATCCCGCGTGGCGTCGGTCACAGGTGAAACGGATATTCGCTGATGACGGCTATCTTTCGCACTGGGCCGACGATCTCGAGCCCGGACCAAAGGCACCAATGGACTCGCCGGTTTCGCATGTGTCCTGGTTCGCGGCGCGGGCGTATGCAGAGGCTCTCGGTCTCCGCTTGCCCACCCTTGCGGAATGGGAATACGCGGCCGCCGTACCCGCCGGTAGCACCACGGAACTCGCCCGTATCCTCGCCTGGTACGGAAAGCCCTCGCAGGAGCCCCTGCCTCCTGTGAGGAGCACGTTTGCAACGGCTCATGGGGTATGGGATCTGCATGGTCTCGTATGGGAGTGGGTCGAAGATTTCAATACCGCGTTGGTCACGGGTGAATCGAGAGGCGATTCAGCACTGGACCAATCCCTTTTCTGCGGCGGTGGCGCTGCCAACGCCGCGGAGTTCCGCGACTACGCGGCCTTCATGCGATACGCCTTGAGGGGCAGCCTTGCAGGGGCCTACACGATGGCGAACCTCGGGTTCCGGTGTGCCGCAGATGTGTCGCGCGAGGAGAGTACGCCATGAGAGCTCCCATCCTGATGTCCCTGCTCCTCCTTTTCATGGTGCCGCGCGAGGCCTTCAGCGCCTCGTGCTGTCATGCCGCACCCGTCGATGGACAGATGCACGCGGAGGATTCGATCTATAACCTGACGACAACATGGACGAACCAGCTCGGGGACGAGGTGCCGCTCGCGACGCTCAAGGGGAAGCCCCGGCTCATCACCATGTTCTTCGCATCATGCACGTATGCTTGTCCGAGAATTGCCGCGGACATCATCCGCCTGCACGGGCTGCTTGGACCCGAAGAACGGGGGCGTGTCGGCGTGGTGATGGTGTCGCTCGACCCGGAACGGGATAGCCCCGCTGCGCTGGCCGAATTCGTGAGCAGGAACCACCTTGGTGATATTGATCCACAGATGCTCACGGGCAGCTCCAGCGACGTGCGGTCGCTGGCAGCGATGCTGGGCGTCCGCTATCGCAAGGAAGCGAACGGTGATATCGCGCACAGTTCGAAGCTGGTCCTGCTGGATCAAGAGGGCGTCGTTGCCGAAGTGATGGAGGGCCTGGGGGCTGATCCGGCTCCGATCGTGGACGCGCTGAAGTCGCTTTGCTCAGGGAAGCCGTGACGCTGCGTCCCGGACGGCTTGTTGCATCCACTGCTCCTTCCGTTCCATGGACTCGACAAGCTTCAGCTGCGCCCTGCAGCGCTGCACGTTGTGTTCCGGGTGGTGGATTCTGAAGTAGGTGTCGCCGCCCAGGTAGTCCGTCAGGAACCGCATCGCGACTTCGAAGGTGATGACCTGCGGAGAGAGGTGCAGCATTTCGATTTCGCGGGCAGAGAGGAATGACCGCGCTTCCGCAAGATAGCCACCGGCAAGGGCAGTAAACATGGGCGGGTCCAACTCGACGAGGTCGAGATTCGTTTCATCCTCCAGAGCCTGTGTGCCGGCGGTCCGGACAAGGTCCCCGAAATCGTGGAGGGAAAGGCCCGGCATGACGGTGTCGAGATCAATGACGCAGAGTGCTTCACCCGACCGTTCGTGAAAGAGGACGTTGTTAAGCTTGGTGTCGTTGTGAACGGTGCGACTGGGAAGCTCCTTCCGCGAGCGCAGGTCTTCGAACACGCGCGACAGGAATTCACGTTGCAGGATGGCGTGAATCTCCGGCTGCACAGAAGATGCGCGGTTCTGCGTGTCGCATTCGATCGCACGCGTAAATTGTGAGAAGCGTGAAGCGGTGTTGTGAAAATCCGGAATCGTTTCATGGAGCGGCGGAGCGGGCAGGTCGCTCAGCATCGCTTGGAAGCGTCCGAAGGCCGCCGCCGCCTGCCGCGCATAACCGGCATCCGGAGCGACATCGAATGCCACGCCCTGCGCGATCATTAGAAACATGCGCCATGTCGCGCCCTCGTCGTCGATGTAGAGGAATCCGCCGTTCGATGCGGGCACAAGGCTCAGGCAGCGACAGTCATCGCGAACTTTTGCCGCGATGTGCTGAGTTACGCGGGCGATGTTGTCGATGACGTGCCGGGGATTGCGGAAGACCGAGACGTTCATCTGTTGCAGCACAAACCGCTGTGCGCCCGCTCCGGCGACGAGCCATGTCTCGTGGATATGGCCACTGCCCAGAGGTTCTATCTGCAGCGCACCACGCGGAATCTCGAAACGAAGTGATGCGGCGATCGCCTGCTGTGACCGGTCCTTCACGGCGCGTTACGTTGCGGTTCCTGCAGCAGCGGTGGATTGACGAACGATCAATTCGCAAGGCAGCACGTCCCTGAGCGTGGGCGTGTTTGCGCCACGGATGCGTTTGACGAGATTGTCGATGGTGGCTTGGGCGATTGCGCGGGTCGGGACGCGAACCGTCGTCAGCGCGGGATTGGTAAGTGACGCAATAATATTGTCGTAGAAGCCCACCACGGAGAGATCCTTTGGCACATGCATGTCGAGGGCGGAAACGTGCTGGATGACGCGGAGGGCCAGCGTGTCGGTCGTGCAGACCACGGCTGTGGGCCGCGAGGAATTGCTCATGATCTTGTGAATGGCCTTGGCCGAGGTCTCTTCTGACTCACCGCATACAAGCTCGGGGAGTGGCTGGGCGTTCTTGCCGAAGCGACGTATGGCCTGGAGATACCCTTCGTACTTCGCCTTGCTTGGGACATCGGATAGGAATGCGATGCGGCGATGTCCAATCGCGAGCAGGTGCGATGTGCCTGCGGCGAGGCCTTCGCGTATATCGGCATCCACGAAGTTGGCCGGCTGTGACTTTGCGAAGCTGCCTCCGATGGTCACGAGCGGTTGGATGCGACCTTCCAGAAGTGCCACCATTTCGGGCGGGGCATTCCGGTCGAGGACGAGCATTGTTCCGTCGGCCTGGCCCGGCCGCGAGACAAGCCTCTCCAGGTCGCACGGCTGATAAAGATCGAGCACGATGTCGTATCCCGATGCCCGTGCGGACTGCGTGATGCAGCGCATCAACTCCAGGATGAAGACCTCGGAAACAGCGCTGGTCTTCTCCGGCAGAATCAGCCGGAGGGTCTCTGATTTCTGCAGCGCAAGACGTCGCGCGCCTGCGTGGGGGGTGTAGTTGAGACGGCGCGCCGCGGCTTGGATGCACTTTCGCTTTTCTTCGCTGATGCGGATCGGCGCGTTGTTGAGCACGCGCGACACGACGGAGCGTGAAACGCGAGCTGCGTCTGCAACATCCTGGATCGTAGAGCGGCGTAGGGTCATACCTGCAGAGAGGGTGCGATATGCATGCGCATACCCTGTGACTACTGTATGCAACACCACCTGCAGGTCACGTCAAAAGACGGGGGCGCGGGCTCAGGGCCGTGGCGCAACTTTTTTCACTGCACCGCTGACAACGGCGACCAGCGTGCCGGGCTTCTTGAGCGACGCGTTGACGTCACTGCCCGCGTGATACTGAAGCTCGGGGGCTGAAGGCGTTGTTCCCGCGCCTTGGAACCGGTCGCTGAATATCACGCCGGTGACGTTCGAGCTGTTGAAGCCGAGGCCGTTCCATGCCGATGTCGTGGAGTTGATGTCCACCCACGATGTGACCCAGTAGAAGTAGCCAATCCTCTGCTGGCTCATCTCGGCGGCCGGGTCGATGCGGGCTTCCTTCAGGTAACGTTTGCAGTACCACAAGGTCGTGTTCGTTCCAACGTAAGCGGCCGCAGAGTCGAGCAGGGTCTGCTGCTTGCCCTGGAAGTCGGTCGTTGTCGGGAAGTAGCTGTTGTTCTCCGTCGTCGCGTACTGGTAGAGGCCTTGCTGGATCGAGCGCAGCTTCGCCATGCAGTCTGCTTCGAGGGCGCGGGTCCGGCTGCCGGCGAGCGCGGGAAGCAGGAGAGCGGCAAGAATGCCGATAATGGCTATGACGACGAGGAGTTCGATCAGCGTGAAGGCGGTATTACGTCTTTTCACAACGTGCCTTTCCTGCAGCGGGTGCTGCCCTCGTCACAGTGCCGGAAATGCGAGGGAAATTCCCCGCATCCGGCGTCGAACCGACTAGGCCAGCTTGGCTTTTGCCATGCCCGCAATGCTCGCAAAGCCCGACGGATCGTGTATCGCGATCTCGGAAAGCATCTTGCGGTTGAGCGTCACACCGGCCTTGGTCAACCCTTCAATGAAGCGGCTGTACTTGATACCGTTCAATTCACAGGCGGCGGAAAGACGGGCGATCCACAGTCCGCGGAAGTCGCGCTTGCGGCGCTTGCGGTCAATGAAGTGCATCGACATTGCGCGGTCGACGGCCTCGGTGGCCATGCGGTAGCGCTTGCTGCGGGCTCCATAGAAGCCTTTGGCAAGTGTCAGGCGGCGTTTGCGGCGTGTGCGGGAAGCTGGTGCGTTTGTTGCGCGTGGCATCGTGAATCTCCTATGAACCGATCAGGGTCGTGATGTGGCTTGCGAGGGCGGGCGCAAGCACCCGGGACTTGCCGAGCTGCCGCTTGCGCTTGCGGCTCTTGCTGGTCGCCAGATGGCTCTTTCCGGCGCGCGCGTGCATGATCTTGCCCGTGGCAGACTTCTTGAAACGCTTCGCGACGGACTTCTTTGTCTTATGTCTCTTGCCCATACCTCAAACATCCTTCCTGACGAACACAACCGGGTCAGCCGAACTGGCCGGAAAAAGGCGCGTAGTAGTACAGAATGCGCTGTGACCCGTCCAGCCCTTTTTACCCCGAAACCTTGAAACCGGCCTAACCCTGGGGCGCGCTTTGGCTCGACGCCTTGTTTTTCACCGCTGGGCGGGGCGTAATCATCATCACAAGGATACGACCCATCTTCTCGGGCGGCCGCTCCGTATGACCGATATCCGATGCATCCTGGATCACCCGGGCCATGACCTGATGGCCGAGTTCCTGATGCGCGTTCTCACGGCCGCGGAACATGAGCGACACCTTGACGCGATGTCCTTCCGTGAGGAAGTCCTTGATATGACGCAACTTGGTGTCGTAGTCGTGCTGCTCGACATTGGCGTGGAACTTCACTTCCTTGACCTTGGAGCCCACATTGGAGCGCTGGGACTGCTTCTCCTTCTTCTCCATGTCGTACCGGTACTTGCCGTAGTTCACGAGCCGGCAGACGGGAGGCTGGGCCTGGGCCGCGACTTCAACGAGATCGACGCCTCGACGCTCAGCGAGCTCAAGGGCTTTGCTGGTGGAGATTACACCAAGCTGTGTGCCATCCACATCGACGCACCGGACTTCCGACACGCGGATCTGATGATTTATGCGGGTAAACGTACGAATAGCTGCCTCCAAGTACTAGACTACACCGAACCTGCCGCCACGGGCGAAAGGCTCCGTGATGCTTCCTCCGCCTTCAATCGCTCGATCAACGCGTCGACCGACATGACGCCCTGATCGCCGGCACTGCGGCTGCGGACTGCCACTGTGCCGGCTTCTGCTTCCTTGCCGCCCACGACGATCATGTACGGCACCTTCTGCATCTGCGCATCGCGGATCTTCGCACCGACTTTCTCGGGTCGCTGATCCACCGTCACGCGAACATCGCGGGCGCGCAGGCGTTCGAGAACGCTTTGTGCATACGGCATAAACTTGTCGGAAATCGGAAGGATACGCACCTGCTCCGGCGCCAGCCACAGCGGGAAGGATCCGGCGTAGTGCTCGGTGAGGATGCCGAAAAAGCGCTCGATGCTGCCGAAGAGTGCGCGGTGCACCATGTACGGACGGTGATCCTTGTTGTCCTCGCCGACAAACGACAGATCAAACCGGTCCGGCAGGTTGAAATCGAACTGGATCGTCGTGCACTGCCACTCGCGGCCGATCGTGTCGCGCACCTTCATGTCGATCTTCGGACCATAGAACGCGCCGCCGCCTTCATCGACCTCGTACGGGATGCCTTCCAGCTTCAAGGCCTTCTCGAGAGAATCCGTCGCCTGTTGCCAGCGGCTTTCTTCACCCACGGATTCCGCGGGACGCGTGGCCAGATAGGCAGTGATCTCTTCGAAGCCGAAGGTCTTCCACATGAACTTCGCGAAACGGATCGCGCGGATGACTTCATCCTCGATCTGCGCCGGCGTGCAGAAAATATGAGCGTCGTCCTGCGTGAAGCCGCGGACGCGGAGCAGGCCGTGCAGCACGCCCGCCTTCTCATAACGATACACCGTGCCGAGTTCCGCCCAGCGCAGGGGGAGGTCGCGGTACGAATGTTTGTGCTTCTTGTAGATCTGGATGTGGAACGGGCAGTTCATCGGTTTGACGAAGTACTGCTGCTCGTCGATCTCCATCGGCGCATACATGCTGTTTTTGTAGAAGCCGAGGTGACCCGACGTTTCCCAGAGCGTGCTGCGTCCGATGTGCGGCGTGTAGAGCAATTCGTAGCCCGCGCGGAAATGTTCCTGCCGCCAGAACTCCTCAATCGTAGCGCGGATACGGGCGCCCTTCGGGTGCCAGTGGATCAGGCCCGGGCCGACATCTTCCTCAATGCTGAAAAGGTCAAGTTCCTGGCCAAGCCGGCGATGGTCGCGCAGCTTCGCCTCGTCGCGAATCTTAAGGAACGCCTGAAGCTGTTCGTCGTTCAAATGCGCCGTCGCATACACGCGCTGGAGCATCGGATTCGTTTCTTTGCCGCGGTAATAGGACCCGGCGACGTTCAAGATCTTGAAATTGCGTACCTGGCCCGTGCTGTCGGCATGCGGACCACGGCAGAGGTCGACGAACTCGCCGCACTTAAAGAAGGTGATCGTCTCGCCTTCGGGAATGTCGGCAAGTCGCTCCAGCTTGAAGCGCTGACCCATGTTCTGGATCAGTTTCTTGGCCTCGTCGCGCGAGACCTCGATCCGCTCGAAGGGATGATTCTCGGCGATGATCTTGCGCATCTCGCCTTCGATCGCGTCAAAGTCCTCGGGGGCAAGACGATGGGACAGATCGAAGTCGTAGTAGAAACCGTCTTCAGTAGGAGGGCCGATGTCCAGTTGGACATCCTTGAAAACACGACAAACGGCTGCGGCGAGCACATGCGCTGCACTGTGGCGCATGCGATACAGTTCACTCGAAGGATCTAGCTTCATTCCATCGTTTCAGCCGCAATTCGTTCATGGGAAGTTCACCCGACAAGGTGAGATACTACCTCAAACAGGCCGAAAGTATCACACCCCCACGCCGCACCGTCAAGCAGGGTCTAGTACACGCTCCGTGAGCGGGATCGGTTCTTCTCCGATGCGCCTCCCTGCGAAACCACAGGGCAGGCGCGGAGGCGCTACTACACGAACGGATCACCGCAAGAATCGGGTGGGCGCGTCAGGTCGATCGTGCGAAATTGACGCCCATGAACGACTACGAACGCATCGCCCGCGTCATCCGCTATCTCGACGAACACCACGCCGACCAGCCGGATCTCGACGCCTTGGCCCGTTTGTTGAAGCTCAGCCCAGCCCACTTTCATCGCCTGTTCGTCTCCTGGGCCGGCGTAACGCCGAAAGACTTCCTCCAGTACCTCACGCTCTCGCATGCGAAGTCGCTCCTGCGACAGGGCGAAAGCGTGCTCGGCGCGTCGCTGCGCTCCGGGTTGTCCGGTCCCGGGCGCCTTCACGACCTGCAGGTGACGCTTGAAGCCGCGACGCCCGGCGAATGGAAATCCGGCGGCGTGGGATTGCAGATCACCTACGGCTTTGCCGCGACGCCCTTCGGCACCTGCCTCATCGCCGAAAGTCGGCGCGGCATCTGCTTCCTCGCATTCTGCGATGGATCGAAGGAACGGGCGCTGGACGATTTGAAGGACGAATGGCCGGACGCCACGCTGAAGCGCGACGACACAAGCGCTGCACGAATCGCCTCAAGAATCTTCACCGCATCGCGCGCCACCTCCAACCTGCGCCTGCTCGTCCGCGGCACAGAATTTCAACTGAAAGTCTGGCGCGCCCTCCTGCAAATCCCCGAAGGCACGCTCACCTCCTATGGCAAACTCGCCGAAGCCGTCGGAACCCCCGGCGCCGCCCGCGCCGTCGGCACCGCCGTAGGCAGCAACCCCATCTCCTTCCTCATCCCCTGCCACCGCGTCATCCGCGAAACCGGTGTGATGGGCGGCTACCGCTGGGGCTTGACCCGCAAGCGCAGCATCATCGCCTGGGAGAGCTCCGTGCAACGAAGGCCAAAGTTGAATCTTGTAACGGGGATCCCAATTCGCTGAACACAAGGAGCTGTCTTTCCTTACGAAAAGATAAGTTTCCTGCCGTTGATCGACTAGCTCGCGCCCGCGAGGATTCACTCATCGATGGAGTTCGCCATGGCCAAGACTTTGATTTGGGATATACCGGTTCGCGTCTTTCACTGGGCATTCAGCGGCTGTCTTTCGCTTGCCCTGATTATCGCGTTCACCGTCGACGAAGATCTGGCCCTGTTCCAGTGGCATATGCTGTTTGGCCTGATGGCGGCTTTCCTGCTCGTGGTGCGTGTGTTTGTCGGATTTGTCGGCGGTCGCTACGCCCGGTTGTCGGGACTCTTCTTCCGCCCCTCTGAGACGATCAACTACTTGATCGAGTCCGTCACGGGTAAGGCACGACGCTATGCGGGGCACAATCCGGGCGCGGCCGCGGCGGCACTTGTCATGTTCACGCTTGTTTTCGGGCTGGCGTGGACGGGTCTTTCGATGTCCACGTCGGAAGCCTCGGAGGATCTTCACGCTGCTTTGGCGTATGGCCTGTTGGTTGCCATCGGCACGCATATCGCCGGGTTGCTTCTGCACACGATTCAGCATCGCGAAAACATTGCCATGAGCATGGTCACGGGGAGGAAGGAGGCGCCGGACACGGCGGCCCTTTCGTCATCCAAGCCACTGGCCGGCTTTGCCACCGCGATGGCTGTCGCTCTCTGCGTCGGCTTGTTGTTCAAGGGCTACGACACGTCCACTTCCTCGATCGATGTCCCGGTCTTCGGGCAGCTCATCCTCGGTGAGTCCGAACACAGCCGGGGGAATGAAGACTTTCGCGGCGGACATGAAGACGAAGAAAGCAGCGAACATGACGGTTGACGCACCATGAGCCTGCACCGGAACATATCGGCCGCCGCGGCGCTCGTTTGCCTGCTTGCGCATGAGGCTGCCGCAGGTGTCACTGTATTCTTTGACACGGGTCAAGTCGCCACCCTCGTATCCACGGGAACCACATCAGACACGATCAGCAGCGAGGGCTATCTGTTCACCTACACCAGGGACAAGCTGTTCACCGGCGGCGTCGGGCTGACCAATCCCATCGGGCGATCGGTCCGCATTCCGTGGCCCCAGGGCGTCGAAGCCCAGTACGTCACGTCGGGTCCACAGCCCGGCAAAGCGACGATCACGGTCCGGCGGGAAGACGGCGAAGTGTTCGACCTGACATCGTTTACTGCGAAGCTGCTGGCCAATGCGGGGGCCGGTCGGGCGATCGAGATCATCCCGCTCCTCAACGGCGAGGAGCCGCTCAACAATCCTCTCTATTTCGATGTCTCGGGAAATTACGGCAACGAATTCTCATACGACACCACGCCGAACTACCTCGGCTCGACCGCGGCTCTTACCAACTACGATGCGTACAAGATCACACTGACGCTCGATTTTGCCATCACCGCCTTAACGCTGGAATCCGCTGCGCCAAACGTAAATCACGCACCAACAGGCATTGAAATTTCCAATGCCTCTGTGCTGGAGAACCAGCCCGGTGGAACCGTGATCGGGACGTTCTCCACGACGGACCCCGACAGTGGCGACACCTTCACGTACGCGTTGACGCCCGGTGCCGGCGGTGAGGACAACGGACTGTTCTCTATCAGTGGAAGCGAACTGTTGGCGGCGACGTCTTTCAACCATGAGGTCAGGAGCAACTACTCCATCCGCGTCGCATCGACGGATCAAGGCCTCCTGTCAACGCAGGTTGTGTTCGCGGTTCATGTGCTGGATGAGGTCGAGCCGCCGCCGGAAATTCAGTCTCCAAACCTGCCGACGACCGATGGTGTCGTCATCACGTGGAGCAGTATCGCCAATCACCAGTACACGATCCATCACTCGACGAACCTGCTGGATGGTTTCACGGTTTTGCAGAGCAACATTCCTGCCACACCGGCGATCAACACGTACACCGCAACCGTTGTGTCGGCGTCGCAGACGTTCTGGCTGATCACCACCGAGCCGTGAAGCGGCCTACTTCTCGATCTTGCCGACCATGCGGGCGAGGTGGGGGAGCAGTTGCTTCTTGCGGCTGACGATGCCGTCCATGGCGAAGAGGCGGTCTTCTTGTTTGGGGTAATCCACGGCTCCGGCGACTCGCGGATCGCCGGCCATCATGAGCAGGCTGTAGTGGCTGGTGATGTCGGTGATCATCAGGCAGGCGAAATCGACGCCGCGTTCGCGCACAAAGGCGTCGAGTGCTGCTTCGATCTCGGACTTGTGACGCCAGAAGCGGTCGAGGCCGACTTCTTCGATCTGCGCCACAGTGAAGCGCCACGGGCCTTCCTTGTATTCCTTGCAGTCCATGCGAACGGCCTCGGCAGGCGTGGACGTTTCCAGCGCCGAACCCGCGGCAAAGAAGGATCGCGCAAAGGCGGCGACATCGATTCCAGAAACGCGAGCGAGCCACGTGAGCATCGCGCGATCGGAGTCTGTGGTCGTGGGCGATGTGAGGTTCAGCGTGTCGGACACGATGCCCGCAATGAGGCATGTGGCCACGGCCTTTGACGGTTCCCAATCCCGGTGATTGAAGAACTTCGTCACGATTGTGCAGGTCGAGCCCACGGGTTCATTCACGAAGCGCATCGGCTCCCGCGAAGTCAGGCCGCCGCCGATGCGGTGATGATCCACGACTTCGAGGATCCTCGCTTCGTCTGCACCCGTCACGGCTTGCGTCAATTCGTTATGGTCGACAAGAATCAGCTTCACCGGCGGCGGGCTGATGAGGTCCGTCTTGCTGAAAACCGCTTCGAGGTCACCGTGTTCATCCACGATGGGGAAGAGGACTTGATCGACGCCCTGAACGCGTCGGCGGATATCGCTCACGAGATCGCTCGCGGCGAACTTGAGGCAATCGGTCTGAATCGAAGGTGTAATGAGTTTCGCGCTGCGGATCAGCAATGTCGTCGTGGCGGTGTCCACCGGGCTCGTCAGCACGGTCACGCCTTTCGCGCGGGCGGTTTCGACGAGGGCGGGGGACAGATGATAGCCGCCTGTCAGCACGAGACAGCGCACGCCGTATTCCAGCGCGGGCAGTTGCACCGTGGGGCGATCGCCCGCCACGATGACGAGTCCACTCGCCGGGAAATCGTGCATACGCTTGGTGAAGCCCTCGGCGCTCATCGCCGCGACCATCACCGTCAGGTCTTCGTCGCGATCCGCATCGACCGCGTGCTCGAAGGTGCCACCGAGAACGCGCCGGATTCGCTCCAGGCTGGAGGACACGCGGCGATAGTCGTCCTGCCGGCCCGTGTCGGGCAGGACCAGTTCCATGAGCTGGGCGAAGGTGATTATGCCCAGGAAGCGGCGGCCGCCTGTCACCACCGGGATGCCGCGGATGCGGTGCTTCTGCATGCGGCGATAAACTTCGATCAGCGTTTCGTCGGGCCGCGCCGTGATGACTTCGCGCTTTGAGATCGAGCCGAGCGTCGGGCGCACATCCATAAGGAGACGTGGCTGTTCGAGTCCGGCCTGCTCGAGCGCGAACTGGGTCCGCACGTTCACCTCACCACAGCATGCTGCTTCGGCTTCGGGATAGGTGGTGCGCCGCAGGAAGTCGGCATACGCAATAGCCGAACAAATCGCATCCGTGTCCGGATTCTTATGCCCTATCACGTAAACTGACATGCCGTTTCTTCTCGCACGAACCCGCAACGCGGGCAAGGGTGATATGTCTCGGCGCGTGCGCGAAAATGCATTACGTTGCGGATCATGAAGCTTCAGCAGAACCAGGTCTGGCAACAGGGCGACACCTTCTATCGCATCGTCGAACTCAAGCGACTCTCCGTTGAATACAAAGCCCTGAAAGACATCACCACGCGCGACGGCACCCACCGCACCGTGACCAAAAAAGAGTTCTGCCGCCTCATCAAAGGCGCCACACTTGTGCCTCCTTCCGCACCCGCAAAGTAGCCCTTCAACGCTTTCACCCCCTCGCGTCACACCCCGTGTCACACTGCGCCAAAGTGGCGCATAACCGCAGGTGCGTAAAATGCTCGTTCACGCTCTTTAAACTTCCCAACCACTTAACCATCAACCATTAACCATTCTCCGCCTCTCCCCTCCGCTCTCGCTTGGCACAGCCACTGCTAAAGGATTGTGCAGCTAGTGAAAGCCACATCGTGTGGCACACAGATTGGAGACTACGATGTCAAAAGTTTTAGGTATCGATTTGGGCACGACGAACTCCTGTATGTCGATTATGGAGGGCGGCGAGCCGGTGGTGATTCCGAATGCGGAAGGCGGACGCACGACGCCGTCGATTGTCGCATTCACGAAGACGGGTGAGCGTTTGGTGGGTCAGGCGGCAAAGCGTCAGGCCGTCACGAACCCGGGCCAGACGGTCTATTCCATCAAGCGTTTCATGGGCCGCAAGTTCGGCGAAGTCGGCAGCGAAGCGAAGCGCGTTCCTTACACTGTCGTCGGCGCCTCGAACGGTGATGCGGCGGTGAAGATTGGCGACAAGACGTATTCGCCGCCCGAGATCTCCGCGATGATTCTCCAGAAGCTGAAGGCCGACGCAGAGGCGTACCTCGGCGAGACGATCACGCAGGCGATCATCACGGTCCCGGCGTACTTCAACGACAGCCAGCGCCAGGCGACGAAGGATGCCGGACGCATCGCAGGCCTTGAAGTGCTTCGCATCATCAACGAGCCGACGGCTTCATCGCTCGCGTACGGTCTCGATAAGAAGAAGGACGAGAAGATCGCCGTGTACGATTTGGGCGGCGGCACGTTCGATATCTCCGTCCTGGAAATCGGCGACGGCGTGTTTGAAGTGAAGGCGACGAATGGCGACACGCACCTTGGCGGTGACGATTTTGACCAGCGCGTCATGGAATGGCTGCTTGCCGAGTTCAAGAAGGACAACGGCATTGACCTTTCCAAGGACCCGATGGCCCTGCAGCGCCTGAAGGAAGCGGCCGAGAAGGCGAAGATCGAGCTTTCCAGTTCGCAGAGCACGGAAATCAACCTGCCGTTCATCACCGCCGACGCGAGCGGTCCAAAGCATCTCAACATTACGCTGACTCGCGCGAAACTTGAGCAGCTGGTCGATGACCTGATTGAGCGCTCGCTCAAGCCGGTCGAAAACTGCCTGCGCGATTCCGGCATCAAGGCGTCGGAAATCGACGAGGTCATCCTCGTCGGTGGTATGACCCGCATGCCCAAGGTTCAGGAAGTCGTGAAGCGGATGTTCAACAAGGAACCGCACAAGGGCGTGAACCCCGATGAAGTCGTCGCTGTCGGCGCTGGCATCCAGGGTGGCGTGCTCAAGGGCGAAGTGAAGGATGTCCTCCTTCTCGACGTGACACCGCTGACGCTGGGTATCGAGACGCTGGGAGGGATTTTTACGCCGCTCATCGAGCGCAACACAACGATCCCCACGAAGAAGAGCGAAATCTTCAGCACGGCCTCGGACAACCAGCCCACGGTCGAAATCCACGTGCTGCAGGGCGAGCGCAAGATGGCCGGCGACAACAAGTCGATCGGCAAGTTCCACCTCGATGGCATTCCCCCCGCACCCCGCGGCGTGCCGCAGGTCGAGGTGACCTTCGACATCGACGCGAACGGCATCCTCCATGTCGGCGCCAAGGACCTTGGCACGGGCAAGGAGCAGAAGATCACCATCAC
>CAZCZZ010000033.1:15735-42468 GCA_964503335.1 uncultured Verrucomicrobiota bacterium | reverse complement strand
GCGTGACCAGGCGACGTTGAACCCGGCGGACCCTGCGACGGTCGTCGCCGGCGATACGAACGGCTACTGGGGCGCGTACGCGATGGCCAATGTCGGCAGCGGAAACTGGTCCGTCACCCTCCCCGCCCGCAAGTGCGGATCCTACGACATACGCGCCCGCTACAAGGTGTCGGGCGACGGCAACTGGCGCTACTACGCGGGTCGCAATCCCGTCATCAACATCTCCGACGTCGAGACGCGGGACATGGTGGTCTATGAAATGCAGGCCAACGTCGTCAACGCGACGGGCAACGATTTCGCAAACCGCAGCACGTTTGCGTCGCTTACCAACACAACGAAGAACTGGAACGTCGACTACATCAAGGCGCTCGGCGTCAACACGATCTGGCTCCAGCCCTTCCACCCGATCGGCGCGAAGAGCGACTGCAATACGGGCGATCCCGCGAGCCCGTACTCCATCAAGAACCTCTTCCAGGTCGCCGAGCACATGGGGTCCGACGGCACACGCGCCACGGCCATGCAGGAGTTCACGAACTTCGTCATCAACGCCAGTTCCAAGGGCGTGAAGATCATCTCCGACGTTATTTTCAACCATGTCTCGACGGATATCGAGATCGAGCGTGACCCGGACAATCCCGAAGTCATCGCGGCCAACCCTCTCGCCCAGATGCGCAATGTGAAGCCGCAGTGGTTCTCGAAGTACGTCGGAACAAAGGACACCAATTGCCTGACGTTCAAGAAGCCGGAAACATGGGCTGGCTATCTCTACACACAGCCGGCCGACAACAGCACGCAGATCGGCCCGGCGCCCGCTGACCGCAATGACTTCGTCTGGCCGGACGCCTTCGACCTCTTCTGGGGCACCTATCCGGCGCTCGGCAACATCAACGACACGAGTGACGGCACCTGGAACGCCTCGTCGGAAGTAAAGAAGATGGTCGATTACTACGCGTACTTCATCAAGTACTGGATCGAGAAGACCGGCGGCACGATGGGCGGCTTCCGCTGCGACTTCGCGCAGGGTCTCCCCCGCCAGGCGTGGCAGTATCTCATCAACAAGGCCAAGACCATCAAGCCCGAGCTCTACTTCGTCTCGGAATCGCTCGACGGCGGCAATATCGCCTACCGCGCCTGGAAGGGCGGCTTCGATGCGATCAATGAGAACCAGCTCTGGGCGATCGTCGAAGACGGCGACATCCAGACCACCGACCTCCGCAATATCATCGACCAGCGCAAGACGCAATTCGGTCTCGCCCTCATTCTCCGCGGCACGATGAACCACGACCAGGGCCCCTGGCTCGGTCGCAAGTGGGACGCCGTGGCGATGCACAGCGTGTTCTGCGCGATTGACGGCTCGCCGCAGATGTATCAGGGCCAGGAGCTCGGCTACGATGCGCTCGGCCAGTTCAGCCGGGAGCGTGTCGAGTTCGGGCGCACGATCCCCGACATCCGCAATTACCACAATTTCAACAACCTCTGGAATGGCCGCAACAGTGGCGACAATCCTTCGCTCTGGCACCGCTACAAGGACGCGAATCTCGGTCGCTCCCGCTCGGTTGCCCTCCGCGTCGCAGACCAGTACTACATCGACCGCACCGGCGGCCAGGGTCCCCACCCCAAGATCTTCTCGGTCCTCAAGTACACGAACCATGGCTGGGATCCGAAAGACCAGAACGTCGTTCTCGCCTGCGTCAACCTCCAGCCCGGCACGGCGAACTCGGGCAACTTCAATGTCAACGTGGCCCCGATTTTCCTGAACCCGACCCGAACCTACAACGTCCGCAACCTCGCCTCGACGACACCGAACGTCCAACTCTGGGCGCAAGGTCGCAGCGGCGCGGACATTGCGGCTAACGGTATCTTCGTTTCGTTCTCCGGCGACAAGGGCCAGGAAGGCTCGATCGCCCAGTTCCTCAAGCTCGAAGAACACGGCGGCGGCGGCTCGACGAACGGTCTGGTCTGGATCGGCAATACCCGCCACTTCCCGACCAACGGCGCGATCACCTCCACGAGCGACCTGTGGATCGACACCGAGTCGTATCCGATCGGCGCCGCGAACGGCGGCACGGTCCGCTTCAGCACGGACGGCGTGAACTGGTCGAACAAGGCCCTTTCCGCCAACGGCACCACAGGAAACAACAACGCATGGAACGCCAACCTCGGCAAGTTCCCCGCGTCGGCGCAGGTCCGCTACGCCGTCGAAATCACCCAATCCGCCGGCACCAATTTCGTCGACAACAACAATGGGGCGAATTACCTCGCGACCGTCAACGGTGGCGGCGGCGGCAGCGGTCAGTTGCTCCAGTGGATCGGCAACGTGTCGCACTACCCCACCAACGGCGCCATCACGTCGTCGTCTGACCTCTGGATCGATATCCAGTCGTGGCCGACCGGAGCCGCGGCATCCGGCTTCGTGGTATACAGCGAAGACAACGGCGTAACCTGGCCCACGGCTCCGTTGACCCTGAACTTCACCACGACGAGCAACGACTTCTGGCACGCCAACCTTGGCCAGTTCGGCGCCGGCAAGACGATCCAGTACGCGATATCGCTCAGCGGAGCGACGGTCACGAATCAGCTATGGGCGAATGGCGGCGGCTCGAATTACACGGCCGTTGTGAACGGAAGCAGCACGAACGATGGTCCCTCCGTGTACTGGGTTGGAAACACCGTTCCTCGCGCGCTCCGCATTCCGGATCTCTCCGACCTGACCATGAACGGCAACGGCATGAACATCGGCGTCGGTTCCGGCCGCAACGGCGGTCTTTACCAGCTCTTCAAGTCCACCAACCTGACGCAGTGGACCTTCGTCACAAACCTCACGGCCGGTGGCGATGTGTTCAACTTCACAAATGCACCGACGAGCGGCGGCGCAGAATTCTATCGCACGGCCGGCGTCAACATCCCGCTCATCGAGACGGTGTTTGAAGGCGATAACCTGATCGTGCGTGCCGAGTCCTGGCCGTCCGGTGAAGGCGTGGCAGCAAACGTCGTCTACAGTTCGAACGGCCAGAACTGGTCGGTCAAACCCATGACCAAGATCGGGACGAGCGGAAACAATGACCTGTGGGAAGCCGACCTCGGCATCTTCCCCATGGGCATCAGCGTCCAGTTCGCCATCGAGATTATCGACGACACAGCTCACTCCACGTGGGATAACAACGCGTCGCAGAATCACCACGTCCAGATACGTGACCCGAACCAGCCCGACATCACGGCTCCCACGCTGTCGCACTCCCCCTCCAATACGACAACGGCATCGGCAACGCTTGACGTGACCTTGACGGCCACGGACGACCTCGACCCGGCGCCGAAAATCTACTACACGACGAACGGGGCGACGCCGACGACGAACAGCACGCTGTACACTGCGGCGATCCACGTCACGGACATCGGCAGCGGCATCGACATGACCATCAAGGCCATCGCCGTCGACAGCGCAAACAACAGCTCCACGGTGAAGACGGTGGACGTGAAGGTCAACGAGAGCTTCACCTTCGGCCCGTCAAAGCCCTACTCCATCAACCCGACATTCGGGAAGGCCATCGCCAATGGCGGTATCACGATCGACGGCAATGCCTCCGACTGGAACACGAACATGCTGATCGCCATCGACATGGCGAATGATGATCCACGCTCCATCGGCAGCAACTGGACGCTCCATGAAGCGGCGATCGACTTCACGCACCTGTGGGCGGCATGGGACGATACGCACCTGTACCTCGCCTGGCAGTACGTGGATGTGACCGACATCATCGACCCCGCCAACGCGGGCTCCTCGGGCGGCGGCAAGATCTCGTCCAACGACGGCATCCTGCAGTGGCTTGCGATCGATACGATCCAGGGCGCAGGCGCCCCGAAGGACGTGTGGAGCAAGAACGGCGCCCAGCCCTACTGGACCGGCACCGATATTCCCGACTACCAGATGTACATGGCCGGCAGCCTCTGGCAGGGCTTCATCTCGCGCGCCGTGAACGGCGTCTTCGCCCTCGACGACGGCGGCGTGAACTACAAGACAGCGGCTACGGCCGGCGTCTCGTATGCAAAGAGCAGCTCCCTGGGTCACACCCAGCTCTGGGGCGTGAACGAGGCGGATAACCGGAACGACGTCGGTGCGCCCACGCGCGACTTCATGACACAGGGTCACACGACGACGCGCGACAGCTTCTACGAGTGCAAGATTCCGCTCAGCTTCCTGCAGATCACCCGCGCCCAGCTCGAAAGCAACGGCATCGGTGTCATGATGGGCGCCGGTTCGGTTTCTTGCATGGATTCCATCCCGCACGACGAAACGACGCTCGACACCCCCGGTGTGGAGGTCTGGAACTCGTCCAAGGAATGGGGCGACGTGGACAGCTTCACAACGCCCTTCGCACGCGTCGGACACCCGAAGTAGAATTGCGCATATTTGAGCCTGAAAGGGACTGCGGGAAGCAGCTCGCAGTCCCTTCGCTTTAACGGGTAAGGGCGCTAAAATTTCCCGTGACAGGCGAAGCCGCCAAGCCTACTTTACGCGCCTTTATCGGCAGGGGAAAAGGTATGTACTTTCGTAAATGGCCACATCCGGCCAACTTTGATTTCGTTCAAGCATTCAACCCGAAGAAGCCCGCGAAACTCGGCAAGTCTTCGATCAAGTTGGATATCACGTCCTTCGAGAACGATGTCTACCGCATTCGTCCCACCGGCAAACAGTGGAAGAAGAACCACTCACTTGCCGGGCTCACGCCTCCGAAGCGAGGCAGCGGGTCGACGCACCTTACCCTGTCCAAGCCCTTCGGGCTGAACCTGCAGGACGCTGCGGGCAACGT
Organism: uncultured Verrucomicrobiota bacterium; assembly: GCA_964503335.1. Lineage (GTDB taxonomy): Bacteria > Verrucomicrobiota > Kiritimatiellia > CAIVKH01 > CAIVKH01 > CAZCZZ01. The sequence continues at coordinate 37,660 of CAZCZZ010000033.1, read as the reverse complement.
CCTCCTCTCGTCGCCAGCAGGTATGTCGTTCGGCATCTGCAACGGCAGTTCCATGTACATCTTCAATCACTCGAACGACCAGCAGTTCTACGGCATGGGCGAGAAGCTGCTCGGCCTCGAACTCTCCGGCGTTCAGACCAAGTTCTGGAACACCGATGTGTTTGCGGACTTCTATTGGAAAGAAGTCATCGATGACCGACCCGATCCCCTCTATGCATCGATTCCTTATCTGATCATCAAGCGCGACAATACGTACGTCGGCCTGTTGCTCGATAACCCGCACGCGACGTTCATGTCGACCGGTGCAAACATCAACATCGCGAACCAGATGAAGCTCGAAGGCGACCACCGCAAGGCGGTCATCGTCGGCTGCGAGGACGGACAACCCGATCTCTATATCCTCGTCGGTCCGACCCTGCCTGAATTGACCCGCAAGCTGCAGAACCTCGTTGGAAAGACCCCCCTGCCCCCCGCGTGGGCGCTCGGCTACCACCAGTGCCGCTGGGGCTACCGCAATGCCGCGGACCTCGAGGATCTCGACTCAAAGTTTCGCGAGAACGGGATTCCTTGTGACGGCCTCTGGCTCGACATCGACTACATGAAGGACTTCAAGGTCTTCACGCTCAACAAGGAACACTTCCCGAACGCGAAGAAGACGTTCAAGGGATTGGGAGCGAAGAAGCGCAAGGTGATTCCCATCCTCGACCCCGGCGTGAAACGCCAGCCCGGCTATGACGTCTATGATAGCGGACGCAAGGCGAGGATCTTCTGCAAGAACCCGCAAGGCCGCGACTTCGTCGGCCTCGTCTGGCCCGGCGAGACTGTGTTCCCCGACTTCTCCATGGCCAAAGGCCGGAGCTGGTGGGCTGATCACGTAAAGAAGTTCGCCTCCACCGGAATCTACGGCGCGTGGATCGACATGAATGATCCTTCCACGGGTCACGTTGAGAACACGACGATGTTGTTTAACGATGGCAAAGAGAGCCACTACGTCCATCACAACCAGTATGCCCTGGGCATGGCCATGGCGACCCGTGATGGTTTCCAGGCCGCGCATCCAAAGAAGCGCCCGTTCGTGATCAGCCGTTCCGGATTCACCGGCATCAGCAAGTATTCGGCGATCTGGACCGGCGACAACACGTCCAACTACCACTACCTGAGGCTCTCGATCCCCTGCTCCATGAACCTTGCCCTATCCGGGGTTCCGTTCAATGGACCTGATATCGGCGGCTTCAGCGGCGACACGACGCCACAGTTGATCACCGACTGGATGAAGGCATGCTTCCTGTTTCCCTTCTGCCGCAACCACAGCATGATCGGCACGCGCAACCAGGAGCCCTGGGCTTTCGATGCGGACACTCTGCAGCACCTGCGTCACTACATCCGCATGCGTTACAAGCTGCGCCCGTATCTCTACAACCTCTTCATCCAGCAGGAAAATCTCGGTGAAGCGATCCTGCGTCCCTTGTTCTACGACTTTGCCGACACCACCGAGCTCCCGCTGGGCCGGATTAGTGACCAGTTCATGATCGGCCCTGCCGTCATGCAAGCACCTCTCCTCGATGAGAAGGAACGTGAGCGCGAGGTCGTCCTGCCTGGAAAACAGCGCTGGTACTCCTTCCTCGATGGCGCCTGGCTGGATGGACATCAGAAAGTCCGCGTGAAGCCTGTTGGCGCAGCAACGCCGATGTATGTGCATGAGGGTTCGATTATTCCCATGGCGCCGGGTGAGCCTGTTGAAAATGACTTCGATGGTTCCTCGGTCGAACTCCATGTCTTTCTCAGCCGTTCATCGGCTGTAAAGGCTGCGACTGACTATGCGTTTGATGACGGCGAAACATGGGCCTATCACAACGGCAAGCGCAGCGTCATTCGGATCGAAGCCAGCGTTTCCGGTGCGACCCTGGATATCACGGCCCATCGCATAGCAAGCGGCTTTGGACCATGCTCGATCCGGATCGTGGCGTATGACACTTTCACGAACGTGCTCATCAACGGCAGGCCTGCCGAAATAGCCTCTGCGAATTGGACAGCCGCAGGACGCGATCAGCAAGTCGTTCATTCCGCGGTGTTTAGCATGTAGTCTGACTTTTCCTGGGGATAACTTCTTGACGAACTACGCGATTTAGGTAAAACGTTTTACATCTATTCACAGAAAGGTCCCCAATGAAGAAATATATACTCGTTCTCGCTGCCGTTCTTGGCCTCGCCGCATCGTCAGCCCGTGCCGAAGTGCTCTGGCCGATTGCCTCTAGCGTCTATCACCGCAGCTATAACAACACCTACCTCGATACACAGGCCAACCTGTACTTCGGTGTATGGCCCGTCGCCTGGGGTCACACGGCTGGAGCCGTCTTCACGGTGGACGGATGGGCTACAGCCAAGTGGTCCAATGCGGGATGGCTTGCCAACGTGAACAACAGTTTTGGTGGTCAGGATGAAAACTGGAATCTGACAATGACTGGCCGCAACAACTCCGCCGGTTATGCCCCCATCACGTTTGAGTATGCACTCTACGTGAAGACGCAGGCCGGACAATGGTTCTGGGCCAACAACGGCGGGAACAACTATCGCATCACGCACTACGCCTACTATCGCTAGCCCGTTCGAACGAACGAACGAAAAAGGCCGCAGCGTTGAGCTGCGGCATTTTCTGTGATTCGATTCCGTCCGCCTACTTCAAAGCCTCGAGCGCGGCGGTGAGTTTATCTTCCCCGGAGGGCGTCACCGGAATGGATGCGGTCCACGTCCTGTAGCCTTCTTTGCGAACCGTGATGACGTGTTCGCCTTCACCAAGAATCATCCGGACCGGCGCCTTGCCGGCTTCGATGTCTCCCGCTGAAACGACCGCATCAGGTACCGTGCAAACCACCGTGACAGCGCCGAACTGTGTTTCACCCTGCCCCGCCTTTGCCATCATGACGGTCTTCACCTTCCTCGCGGCGGGTTCCGTGCCGGACTTCGACGCAGCGGGTTCCGGATCGTCCCACGTGAATCGAGCTATCCTACGCGAGGGGATGAAGTCCAACTTGTCGTAGTCGACATCCTTTTGGTACTCGAAGCTCACAAGCGGGATCTCGACGAGATTGGTCACACCACCGCGACGTGCGAGGAAACGAAGCGTCAGGTCATAGGACTTCGTCGCTTCGGTGTATGTGCTGCCGCATATTCCACCGGGCGACCATGCTGTCATCTTCCGCCACAGCTTACCCAGCACTGCGCTTTCCCATCGCAATTCCACCACCGCTACATGAGGCGTCACACCCAACCGAATAGGAAGATCCCCTTCGTCTGCGGGCGGGGCCAGGATTTCGATGCCTGGCGGCTCGGACTCGATGCTCGTGAATATGGTGTGATCCGGTCTGTCCGAAACGGCGGACTGTGCGCGAGCGCCCGTTGAAACGGACAGGGCGAGAACCAGCATGAGGGCAATGCGTAGTGCAATCATGGCGCAAAGTGTAGCGACCGTCGGCTCAGGCGTCCTCAAGAAAAATACGAGGCCCGTGCCTACTTCGCCACGCCGGTGTAGACCAGGACTTCGCCGGGCTCGAGCCGCGCCACCATGCTGGTCGCCGCCCCGAGAGGAATGTCACGTGCCTCGAGAACGCTGTGCCAGGTGCCTGCAAAGGGGAATTCGAGCGTCGCCGACTGGCGAACCTTCCCGAAGTTCGCGATGACGACGACTGCGTGGTCATCCTTCCGGCGCGAGTAAGCGGCAACCTGATCAGGGACTCCGTGGGTCTGTATGGTCACAGAACCTTGCGATAGAGCTGGATTGCTGGTCCGCAACCTCAACAGCGCCCGTGCATCCTGGAAGAACGCCTGGTTTGCGCTTCGCTTGAGCTTTTGGAAAGACAGGGGATTTGGACCGACGACTTTCGGCGTGTCCTCGGCGAACTCCTGACCTGAGTAGACCATCGCGCAACCTGGAACCGTTAAGGTAAGCGCCAAGGCCAGGCTGCATCGGCGGAAGGCTTCGTCCCTACTGTATCCGCGTTTCATCAACTCGTGCATCACTCGCTCTTCGTCATGGCTCTCCGTGTATGCCATTCGCTGGACTGGATTCGTGTAGCCCTCAAGAGTCGGCATGAGCATGCGTTCGAAGGTACCCCTGTCGAGGAATGCGTTTTCCACCATTTCCCGCATCCGCCAGCGGAACGAGTCATGCCACGTCGTATCCATCTCCGTGACATTGATGAATTCCGGATCCGAGGGCATATGCTCTGCGATCTGGTACGAATGGGGATCGGCCTGCTTGGCCGCGTAGGCCAGCCAACCGCCGCCCCAATCATTATACCCGGACCACTCGACGAATCGGGTCGCGTCGTAGCGAATGCCGTCGGCATGGTATTCGCGCGTCCAGTACTGCACCACATCCGCGGCATAGCGCTTGAAGGCGCGTGAAGTCTGTTCGAGATCCGGGAAGCCCCAGTTCTCGCCCTGGAACTGGCGGAAGAACGGGCTGCCTTCGTAGTCGCGACCGTAGAGCTGGTACAATGCGCCGTTGCGGTCCATGTGGTTCATCACGAGGTCCACAAGGAAGGCCATTCCCCGCTTGTGCGTCTCATCCACAAGCCGCTTCAAGTCGTCCGGCGTCCCGTATGTGCTTTCGGGAGCGAAGTGAAATGCGGGATTGTAGCCCCAGCTCTTGTCCACGGGAAACTCCGTGAATGGCATGGGCTGAATCGCCGTAAAACCGAGATCCTTGATGTAGTCGAGTTTCGCAATGACACCGGTGTAACCCTGCCCCGGCGCAAAGTCGTCGATGTGGAATTCATACACCAGGAGGTTGTCCAGTGGCGGTCGCTGGAAATCGCGCGTCTTCCAGTTGAATGGAGCCTGGTCCACGCGGACAACGGCGCGGGCATCCTCAGGCCTATGGCCTTCGCGGCCCCGCTTGTCTTTCCACTCGATGTCACGGGCGTACGGGTCGGCAATGTAGTTCCGGCCTTCTATACAGAACTGATACTCGTGCACACCCTTGGGAACGGGGCGACGGATCCACCACGTGCCATCGGGCGACGATTTCATCATGTCGGCAAAAGGGTTCCACTCGTTGAAGCTTCCGACGAGCGAGACAAACAGCTTGCCCGGGGCGTGCAGCGTGAAGGTGACCGTGCCATCGTCGTGCACGGTCGTGCCCCACGCCGTATCGGGCGGAATCGACTCGTTGACGTGAGGTGGCACACGCCAGAACGCGATCTCCTGCATTCCCACGTCGCCACCGCGCGCACCCCGCGCCGTCAGGACATGCCGGCCATACTTCAGTTGTTGAAAGGGAATCCGCAACTCGAACGGCGCTTCACGAATCGTCGCCACGGGACGTCCGTTGAGCCACATGTCCACGGCCTCGGAGTGGTCGGCGGCCAGCACCACCTGCGGCGACTCTACGACCACTTCGCCATTGGAAGGCGACACAAAGGTCACGCTGGGCGAATCGGCGCCGGAATTCATGGCGATGGTCGTGTTGTAGTTTCGCGACATGTCCGTGTCCCACTCCTTGCCCCAGTGAACCGCCATGTGCAGGGTCTTTACGACCTGCTCCGCACGATTGAAGGGGCCGAGGATCACGGTCGATGCCTCGCCCTTCTCCGGCTTGGCAAACGGCGTATCCACTGCAATACCGTCGTCGGCAGGAATCGTCCCGCGAGGCCAGTAATTGGTATGAGGGGGCTTCCACAGCTCGCCTTCGGCATTAACACCCCATCGAAGCTCACCCTTCCCGGGGCTGTCGTGGATCGTTACGACGATTCGGTCATTCACCGTCGGTTCGCGGGGCTGCCATGTGATGCGGCCGAGTGATACCTCGATGTTGAAGTTCTTCTCGTCCTTGTTCGACCAGCTGCCGTCCTTCCACTGCAGGGCAAAGTTCAACGAATGGACCTGCTGGTCTTCGCTCGTAAAGGGCCCCAGCCGGATCCTGCACACGCCATGCTCGTCGGGGCCCTCCAGCGCGGAGCGCGTGGCTACGCCATCCATGACCGATCCTTCGGGCCTGTATTGGGGGAGCGCTTCCTTCCAACGAGTACCCTCGGCATTAACACCCCAGTGGATGACCCCCGGCTGGCTGCAGCCCTGTATCTCGATGGTGATGACGTCCCGGAGTGTCGGGTTCCGGGGAGAGTAAGTGACGTCGATCGCGAAGATCGAACCGGCCCAGCCCAGCATCGTGATGAAAGCAACCGTTCGTATCATGCAGCTCCATTCGCTAGAAGGTGGAAAAGCTAAACAGTCGCGGATTCGGGTGCGAGCATCATCGACCTGCAAATCGCATTTTCTATTAGACCGCTTCAACAGGCTGTCTTGCGCGGTGACATGAACCTGTGCTATTTCTTCACCAGACCGTGACGCACCTGCACTTCAACCTAAATCGCCCGATTCACCTCGCGAGACGGGACGTGTTTTTTGAGAAGGCCGTAGAGCTGCTCTACATGCCGTTCCAGGAGATGGACGCACCGTCACGACTCGGGCATGTCGATCGCGTCCTCCAGTTGTTGAACACATCGCAACACCATGCGTTCTTCGCCACGCGCTCCACGCGTGCGACGACACAGGAGCGTGACTTCCTCCACTTCCTCAAACTGATATCGCACAATGTCCAATCCGCGCACGCGATGACGCAGCACCAGCAGCATCTCGAGGGCGAGGAGAGTTTCCTCTGCCAGTTCCTGAGCGCAAAGCCGGAGGAGTGCGTGCTGCCCGCCATGCATTATCGCCGCCGCGCCGACGACATCCTCCAGGGGCTCTGGCATTTGCTTCGACTCGCCCACAAGCCCTATCGCGAATTGCAGCAGGCGAACCTCTCGTCGCTCGACGAGGATGAACGCGCCCGCTACCGGAAGGCCTATCAGAGCTACCGCGAGGACCTGAGCATGGATGGCCGCACGCCCGCCGCAGTCGAAGCCGAGGTCAAAGCGGCGTCAGGTTAGGGGAGAAGAAATTAACCGCGGAGAGCGCTGAGGGCGCAGAGGGTTGATTTTTTGTCCAGACCCTCATCCCCATCTCTGCGTCCTCCGCGCTCTCTGCGGTAAGATCTTCTCTTCGTTCTTATTCCCGGCCGAACTTCCTGCGGAGATCGCTGAAGCTCATGAAGATCGTCGTGGGCCTGCCGTGCGGGCATGTGTAGGGCATATCGGTCTTTGCGAGATCCACGACTAGCTGTTCCATTTCGCTGACCGACAGCCTGTCGTTGGCCTTTACTGCCGCCTTGCACGCGGCCTGCGCCACGCGTTCCTCGGCCCAATGCTCCGTGCCACCTTTCACACCGCCCTGCTCCAGCGTCCGCGCGATTTCCGATAGCACGGCAGATGGTGAAACGTTGCCCAGGCAGACCGGCATCGCGTCCACGAGAAACGCGTCGCCGCCAAAGTCCGAGATCCCGAATCCCATATCCTGAAGCACCTTGAGGTTCTTGCGCACAATCAATCCGTTTTCCGGGCCCAGTTCCACGGACTCCGCCGCAAGAAGGCCCTGCGCTTTAACCTGGTTCGCCACGACTTCACGCATGAAGCGATCAAAGAGCACGCGCTCATGCGCCGCGTGGGGATCCATGATGACCAGCCCGTCTTCGGTCTCCATCACCACGTAGAGCCCGCCCACCTGACCGAGAATACGACACCAGGACCACGGGGTGTCGCTCAGCCTCGTCGCGCCGGCCGATTCCTGCGCGGGCTGGGCAAGTTCCGTCCGCACCAGGGGCACCGCCGGCGCCTCCGGGGCATGCAAAGGAGCGCGCGGATACTGGAACGCTGGAAGCTCAGGCAGATCTGTAATCTTCACTGTCGAACCGTCGCGCGTGGCGCGCAACAACTGGTCCACAGCGGCATGCCCGCCCGCGGGCGTAGGCGCGGTCGGCGTGAATGCGAGGGCCTCGCCTATGGCGCCTATGATCACGTCGCGTACGGCAGGGCCGTGCCGGAAGCGAACTTCCTTCTTCGTGGGATGCACGTTTACGTCGACAAGGTCCGGCGCCATGGTGAGGAACAGGACCACGACGGGGTGTCGTCCTTTCGGAATGACATGCTGGTACGCCTCATTCAGCGCATACCCGATGACCGACGCCGTGGCGGGTCGCCCGTTCACGAATGTAAACTGCTCCGAGCGGTCTCCCCGGGTGACATGCGGAAGGCTGGTGAAGCCGCTCACCTCGACCTCCGCATTGCGGAATGAGACAGGACGAAGGCCAGCAAGCAACTCGGAACCAAACAGGTCGCGGACACGATCTTCAAGCGACGAGTTCGTGGCCAGTCGGTAAACCTCGCGTTCGTCCACGACGAGCCGGAAACCAATACGCGGGTGGGCCATGGCGCAAACCAGGAACACCTGGCGAAGATGCGACAGCTCGGTCTGGTCGGACCGTAGGAACTTCCGCCGCGCCGGAACATTGTGAAAGAGATTCCGCACGGCGATGGACGTGCCTGGCGGACAACCGGCCTCGCGCACCTCAAGCATGCGGCCACCGGACAAGGAAAGCTCCGTCCCCTCATCGGCATCGGCAGGCCGGGTCAGCAACGTGAAACGGGATACGGATGATATTGCAGCCAGCGCCTCACCACGAAAACCGAGCGTCGAGACGTTCTCGATGTCCTCGACCTCCCTGATCTTGCTTGTGGCATGGCGTTCCACGCTGAGGATGGCGTCATCGCGGATCATGCCGCGACCGTTGTCCGAGACAACGATGGCCTGTCGTCCCCCTGCAACGACTTCGATATCGATCTGCGTGGCCCCCGCGTCGACGGAGTTCTCGATCAACTCCTTGAGCACAGAGGCGGGCCTGTCCACCACCTCGCCGGCAGCGATCTTGTTTGCCACCTCGTCGGAAAGAACGTGAATGCGGGCCCCTGAAGACATCGTGAAAAGCTAGCAGCTCACAGGGCCGGGGAAAATGACAAAGGACGGGCGGAATTCTCGCGACTACATGATATCGATCGAGATGTCATCGCTCTGCTTGCCGCCCGCGGGTTCGACTACGATCGGCTTGTAGGACGGGAGGAACCGGTAATAGACCTGCAGTGTCAGGGCCGCAAGGGCGGTCGCGTAGACAGGACCCTGGGCAACTTCATGCGTCTTCGATGGCGTATTCCAGCTTCCGTCTGCATTCTGGTTCTTCGTGAATTCACGGGCGAAATCATTATTCCATGCCTGCCACTCCGACCCGCCCCGATGATACTTGGCCTGCGTTATGTAGTACCATGCGTACATCGGCCATTCGGTCGGCTGGTTCCAATCGCAGTCCGCGCTCTGGAGGGCATTCAGGCCCTTTCTTGCCTCAGGCGTATCCGCATGCCCTCCGAGTTGCAGGCAGAGCACCGCAACACCCGTCATACTCGGTCGCATCGATGCTCCGACTTTGTTGTCCGTGTAGCCAAAGAGACCATGCTCCGGATTCTGAAATGTCTTCACGCACTCAACAGCCTTCTCGATCGCTTCCTTCAGGCCGGGATTCTCGGCTCCGGACATGAGGGCCGACTTCAGTGCCTGGATCTGCCAGCCAGCCACGGATAGATCGGCGCGGCCTTCCTTCTTGTAATGGTAATCCCACGAGCCTCCGGGCTGCTGTCCAGCCAGGATCACCGCCGTGGCCTTTTCCATCACCGGTTTCAGGCTGGGAATGCGAGTCAGACCGTAGGCTTCCGACACTGCGTACGTTGCAATGGCGTGCTCATACACGCCGTGTTGATTGATCTCCGTCATTTCGCCGCCCGGCTTTTGAACCGAGACGAGGAAGCGAATTGCCTTCTCAACAGTCGGCCCGTACTTCTCCGAAGCCGTCGTTTCACCGTGTGCGAGGAACGCGAGCAGAGCCAAACCGGTCATCGCCGGTGCATCGGACTTGGGCTCCCATGATCCGTCGGGCTTTTGATTCAACCTGAGCCACTCCAGGGCTTTGACAACCGAAGCTTCGGTATACGCACCCCATTTCCCCCCGTATTGCCCGAGAGCGGTTGCGCGACCACCGCTGGAACGTCCCGCATACAGGCCCTTCATAATAAGGGGGCTCTGGACATCGCTCATGACATTCAGCGCAGCAAGGTCGGTCGTTACATCCTCTGACACAGGACCGGGGTTCTCAGACGGCGCCTCCACATTCATCTGGACGTCATCCGGCGGCATCATGGCATCGGTGACATCGGGAAGCACATCAAGTTGTTCCAACTCCTTCTCAAACTCTTCAAGTTTCTGCGCGTCGGCCTCCATGATCATGACTTCAATTTCCGCAGGCTTCTCCGCCTGGTCAAAGATCATGAATTTGACTGCCACGACAACGATAAGGATGTGAAAGATGATCGAGCCGATGGGCCCCACCATATGCTCGAGCAACCGCTTCATGCGGTAATGCTGCATCACCTTGTTGACTTGTTCTTTCATGGCAGGTGCATCCGTTAATTCGTGCTGACCACGGAGAGGTTGCGAAGCCCGTGCTGCGAGCACAGGTCGAGGACGCGGACCAGGTCAGAGTGCTTCGAAAGGGACGAGCACATGATCAGGATCGTCTGGTTCACATCGAGGCTGGCGAGGCGACCGATCAGTCGCGCCATGTCCTCAATCTGCACCTTCTTGTCGTTCATGAGGAATCCGTCAGGGAATATCTGGATCTTGATCATGTTCGGCGTTTCGGTCGTGTCGCGCTTCTCCTGCGCGGCAGGCCTGAACACGTCGAGGTTGGTCATGACATCCTCGGGCTTGGCGGTGACGATAAAGAAGATCAGCAGCTGGAACACGACATCGATCATCGCCGTCATGTTCAGCTCCGTGGCCTCAACGGATCGCTTTGCGCGCCTTGCCATTAGCTGCCGGCCGGCTTTGCAGCCGCCTCCTTGACCGCCGCGAACTTGACCTTCCAAAGCCCCGACGCGCTGCATACATCCATGACCGTCTTCACGTCCTGATGGCGGGTACGCCCGTCGGCCCGGATGACAACCGGCGTGGACTGGCCGTTCTCGGCAACGACCTTGCTCAGGATGCCTTTCAGGTAGCCGGCAGACATATAGGTCTTCGAAATCGAGATCCGCCCGTTTTCATCGACATCCACGACGACTTCGCGGGGATCCTTCTGCTCGACGGCCTTGCCATGCGGCGCCATCGCAAGCTTGATGTTCTCGTCCAACGCCTTCTTCTGCATGTCCGCCGTGCAGACGAAGAAGATGATGAGCTGGAACACGACGTCGATCATCGGCGTCATGTTCACTCCCTGCTCGTCGGCTCTCTTTTTCATGCTCGGTCCGTTTGAGTCTGCAGTCTATTCCGTCACGACTTCGACGTTTCGCAGCGACTTGATCAAGTCGGTCGTGAGCGCTTCCATGCCGAGGATGATCGTCGTGGCCCGGTTCCGGAAGTAGTAGTAGAAGCCGATGGCCGGCACGGCGGCGATGAGTCCACCCGCCGTCGTGTAAAGCGCTTGGGCGATGTTCACGGCAAGCATGGACTGCTGTGCAGCACCGGACTGGGACGTACCAAGGACTGCGAAGGCGAAAATCATACCTTGAACCGTGCCCAGCAGCCCCAGCATAGGTGCCAGGTTGGCGACAACGTTGAGATACGTGACACGCTGCAGCAGCTTCTCGCTCTCCAGGTCAGCGGCTACGCCAATCGCTTCCTGCACGGCCTCGAAACCCTCCTGGACATTGCTGAATCCGGCGGAGAGGATGTTGGCGAGCGGTCCGGGCTCCTCCTCGCAATGTTTCAGGGCTTTCACGACATCCCCCTGCTCCATCGCCGTACGCGCCTTCTCGACCAGGTCCAGAGGCACAATCTTCTTCTGCCGAATGGTGATGAAGGAATCCACGATGAGCGCGAATCCCGCTACGGAGCAGGCGCCGAGGGCGAGCCAGAGAACAACGCCGAGCCAGCCGCTGCTCAGCACCACGCTCATGAAGCTCATGGGCGACTTGCCCTGGTCCTTCGCTTCCGCCTCCTGGGCTTCCTTGCTTAGTTCCATCGTTCCGGCCGGAGCGGCTTCGGCGGCAGGTTCCTGCGCCAGCGACGGGGAAACGGAACCAGCCAGGACATAGAATCCGATCGTCAGGGCCATCAACCAACGTTTCATGCTCATACGCGCACTCCTCATGTCAGCGGCGATTCACGCCGAAGTTGTATCCACACAAACTACTTGCCGGCCGCCTGCGCCGCGAAGGGACTCGCAGCGTACTCGGTCCGGAGTTTCTCGAACATCGACTTGGCCCGCGGGTCGCGAAGCTTCTCCAGCGCCTCGCCGGCCTTGAACAGCGCCTCGGGCTGCGCCTCCTTCTCATTCTCGAAGAGGACGACGGTCCGAAGGTAATCAAGTACGGCGCCGTCGACCTGGCCCTGCGCCAACTTCATGTCGCCCCTCATGGTCTGGGCCTTCGCCGCATCGGCCCGGGATCCCTTCTCAATCAAGTCATCAAGAACGGGTCCGAGCTTGTCAAACTGCTTCGCATTCAACAAGGCCTGCCTGTGGGCCCATCCAATGGCAGGGTCCGCCTTCTTCTCCGGATCCAGCCGGAACAACTCCTCATAGGCAAGGGCTGCGGCAGCATGATCGCCTTTCACGGCCTGCGCCTGGGCAACGATCTGCTGGGCCGCAACGTCCCATCCCAGATACCGGTTCTTGCGAACAATCTCGACGAGGATCGGAAGGGCTTCATCGGCCTTCTTGGCGGCAACCAATTGGCGGGCGCGGTCGAAATCCGCCGGCTTGTCCGCGACGGCGCGCACATACTGTCCCTTCGAGAACGTGCGCTGCCCCTGGGCGGTCGTCAGAACGATTTCCCCGTCCGACTTCGCGCGAATATCCGTGCCCTCGACCTTCGTGCCATTCGGTAGTTCGACGTAGGCGGCCTGGGCGGGTGCCGAAAAGAGGACAGCCAACACCGCCAGCCTCATCGTACGTTGCATGCCATTCTTCATCGGTAATCTCCCACTGCCGCCGTGGTCACTGTCCTGCAGGTTTCACCGGCGCTGCCGGGGCTCCAGCCTCGGCCGCCTTCAACCGTGCATCCGCCTTCGCCTTGCGCATCTCTTCCACTCTCGCACCGGACGGAAACAGCTTCAAGTACTGGTCACAGATCTCCTGCACATCAACATACTGCTTCAGTTCCGTGGCAACAGCCAGACTCTCCACAATGGAACTTTCGATGAGAGGCCGGAGCTCTTCCTTTTCAATGTCGGCGAGGAGCGCGATGCGCTGATAGGATGCCAGCGCTGCCTTGAGATCGCCGCCCTTTCGCTGGAGCGTCGCGAGCTTGAAGCTGGCCTGGTTACGCAGCACGTCGTCCTCGGCATAGCGCAGCACATCGTTGATGGCTTTCATGCCATCCTCTGTGCGTCCCAGCTCTGTGTAGGCTTCGCCCAGACTGAACTTCGCCTGATAGAAGAGGCCCGACTTGGGATACTTCTCCATCAGCGATTCGAGCGCCTTGGCAGATTCCGCGTACTGCTTGTTCGCCAGATAGGCCTGGCCGATGCCGAAAAGCGATCGCTCAAGCAGGAGTCGCTCCTGCGACTGCGATTCGACCTGCTGGAAGGCGCGTACCGCTTCGTCGAACACTCCGTTGTCGAGCATGAGCTGGCCGATCCGGACAAACTCCTCCGGTTTGTACGTGGCCGCATTCTGCATCATCTTCCCGAAAGCCAGCTTGGCCTGTTCCACCTGCTTGATCTCCAGCGCGCTGCTGGCGAGTGAATACAAGGCATTCTTGCCTTCTTCCGAGTTAGGGTACTTTGCGGCCAGGTCGTCAAACGTCTTCGTTGCCGCATCGATCTGTCCCAGCTCCAGTTGGACACGGCCGCGCCCGTTCAGCGCTTTCGGGGCAAGTTCCGACTGGGGAAAGACCTGAAGGAACTGGTCGAAGCCGCGCAACGCCTTGTCGCGGAATGTCGCGATCTGGTCAGCCGGCTCCTTGATGCGCGTGTAACAGATGGCCCGCTGGAAAATCGTGCGCTCCAGCAGCTTCTTGTTCTTGGCGACACCCTCGGGGGTCGAGGCGTACGCATTGTCCTTGGGCACGATCCACGTGAGGAGCGTTTCCAGTTCCGCGGCCGCCTCCGCATGGCGTTCCAGGCGGATGTAGCAGTCAGCAAGGTTGAACTGGGCCTGGGCGACATCGGGACTCGGAGGCGTGTCCTTCACGAGCTGGCGGAATCCATCGATCGCCTTATCGTACTGGCCCAGCTTGTAGTAGCCCCAGCCGAGCTGGATCAGCGCCTTGGGATAGTACTGGTCCTGCTTGTAGTCACGAGCAATCCGCTCAAAGTATGCAGTGGCAGCGGCTTCATCGCCTGCCTGCTTCTTCAAGCCGGCCAGGGTATAAAGGATGGCACCGGCACGGTCGTGTTTGGGATAGCCACTTAGGTAGGTCTCATAGACTTGCGTGTACATCGCTGCGTCTTTCTTGTCGAAATAGAGCTTACCAAGGCCCAGGAGTGCCACAGCACCCGAATCGCTCTTTGTGAAGCGCTCCGCGATATAGGATGTCACAACCTTGACCATCAACGTGTCGCCGATCTCCGCATAGGCCGTCGCAAGGGCGCCAAGAGCCCTTACGGAAACCTCGGTCTCGGGGAAAAGGTTGACACCTTTGATGTACTCGGGGATCGCCTCTGCGAACTTCTTCTGGCGCGACAGGTTGTCGGCGAGTCTGAACTGGGTCTGAACCGCCTTGTCCTCCAAGGAGCCCAAGTCAATGTTCACGGTCTTTCCAAAGTCATCCTCCAAGACCTTCTTCACGGTATTGGCGCGTATGCCCGCCTCGGGCCCCCAGTCACTGTCACCATACTTGATGAAGACATTGTAGAACTCACCCAGCGCCTGACCGTAGAGCGCAATCGCTTCGTCCCGCTTTGCCGGGTCACCCTTGATGGTATCCGCCTGCTCCTGGATGAGCTCTCCCTTCATGAAGCGCACGCCGGCCATCGGGCTCTGCGAGAGCATGTTCTGCTCCTTGAGGAAATCGTCGAGCTGCTTGAGCATCTCGTCGTAGTCCTTCAACGTCTTCTGCGCCGCAGCCTTGTCGCCCCAAGCCAGCTTGATGTTCGCCAGCGTGATGACGGCCTGGCCGAACCAGAGATCCACACCGCCCCAGAAGATGTTGTTGCAGATGTCCTCGGCCTTGTGGAGGTAGTTTCCCCGCTGGTCACCCTGCGCCGTCTTCGAGGCGCGCACGTAGAGGCCTGCCTGGTCGGACATGATACGCCGGGCAATGTCCTTCTCGGGATTCGTAAGGAGAACCCTGCCGTAAGCGTCGATGGCACCCTGCAGATCCCCGGACTGTTCCTGCATCTGTCCATAGGTATAGGATGCGTCCCGGTAAAAGCGGATGGTCTCCTGATCCGTCGGCGGCTGCTGGTGCTTGCTGAAGTAGGCGTTATAGAGGCCCTTGGCCTTGTCAACTTCGCCCGCGCGATAGTACCCGTTGGCCAGCGCAAGCCGGATGGAGTCCGCCTTCGGGTCGGACTCCATGCTCTGCACAAGGGCCTCGGCGTCCGCAAACTTCCTCTGCGCGATCAGGCCCTCGGCTTTGATGATGTTCGCACGCCCCTTTTGGTCTGGATGAAGGCGGACCACCTCGTCGATCACACGCTGCGCAAGGTCCGCGAAGCCGAGTTTCACCAGGCCGGATGCGAAGGTGAAGTCGTCATCCACGGATGCGGAACGCACAGGAACCGCGACCGAGATAACCACCGCGACAATAACGAGGCACAGATAGATATTACGCGAGACGGGCTTGCCCTTGCACATCATCAGCTGAAGCTTTCGTTCCAAACGTGGAGCGGCTCGAAAAGTGAGGACGAAGATAACCGCCACATTCCGGAGCGTCAAGAAACGAGCAACCCGCTTTGCATCCTGACTGCTGAACGGGTACTGTGCCTCCGAAGTGAACACCGGCGTGAACTCAAAGATTGTGTATGGAGCCCTCGCCCTTGCGCTCGTTGCCAGCAGCGCGATCGCGCTGCGCTACCGCGAGGAAGCACTCAAGGCCGATTCCCGCGTCAGAGCGGCCGAAGAGAAGCTGAACGCGGTGCACGTCGCGAGGGCGACCGAACACGCTGTCGCTCCGGCACCCGACACAAACACCGTCGTTGAGGTCGCCACTTCGGCAGTCCTATCCGCGACAGGCGACTTGCAGCGCGTGGTGCTAGACCTGGAGGCGCGCATCCGGGAGAAAGATGCGATGATTGCGAACTTCCTCGCGGCGGCGACCAATGCGCCCGCCCGGACCAACTCGCCCTGGCGCGGTCGCGAAGACTGGCTGGAGACGATGAAGAAGGAAGACCCCGCCCGCTACGAGGAAATCGTCAAGCGCCGCGACGAAGCCCGGAAGCAAATGGAGAACGCGTTTGCGAAGAAGGCGGCCTACCTGCTGAACCAGGACACCTCGAAGCGGAGCGAAGAGGAACAGGCCGAGCATGCAAGGCTCCTCGCGCTCCTGGACGAGACATGGAAGGCAGCCGAGCAACTGAGAACCGAAGGCTTGCCGGATGATCAGCGCCGCGCGCTCCGACAAACCATGCGGGAGAATACTCAACAGTTGAGTCCGCTGCTCGAGGCAGAACGGAACCGGGAGTTCTACGAATTGGGCGTCCGCTTCGGCTACAACGATGCCGAAGCCGTCTCGCTGGTCGAGTACATCAACGAAGTGATCGACCTCACCTCCATGCGCAACGTCTTCCAAGGCATGCGCGGCGGCGGCAACTGGGGCGGCCCGCCACCCGGCGGCGGACCACAGCGCTGAAAACTTCACAGCAGGGAAGAGTCCGATTCTACCGCTGAGGCGCAGAGAACGCCGTGTTGATTCCGGGTTCGACAGGACTGGACAACAGGGCTTCGGATTACGATTCTTCGCGCATGCTAAAGGTTACCCTGCTCTCGCTCCTGTTTGCATCGATCTCCCTCGCGGCACAGCCCTTCGAGACGTCGCCGCTTGGACCCGTCGTCGCCGCGTCGCTGGCCGACAAGGCGGACCACCTCGCGATCATCAGCGGCGGCTACGACGCGCTGCTCCTGCGCGTACACATGATCCGCCACGCGAAGAAATCGATCGAGGTGCAGACCTTCATCTGGACCAATGACGAGTGCGGCCGGCTCATCATGTATGAGTTGATCGAAGCCGCGCGTCGCGGGGTCAAGGTCCGCATCATCGCCGACCATATGGTCTCCGAACAGGAGCCGGAGACCATCGCCTTCCTCGCCACGGCCCACCCGAACCTCCAGCTCAAGCACTACCGCCCTGCGATGTCGCGCATGAAGCCGTCGATGCTCGACAACGTCATCGCCGCGGTCACGTCGTTCCACGGCATCAACCAGCGCATGCACAACAAGATCATGCTCTTCGACGATATCGCCGTCATCACGGGCGGGCGTAACATCGAGAACACCTACTACGACCACGCGACCGGAATGAATTTCCGCGACCGCGACGTGCTGGCGATCGGACATGTGGCCCGCGACGTCTCCAAGTCGTTTGAAGAGTTCTGGGACTACCGTTACGCCGTCGCCAGCCGCGACCTCGCCGACGTGGAAGCCGTGATCAAGAAGAACGCATTCCGCCGCTACGAGAAGCGCGATGACTACGACTTCGGCGGCTATTTCGACGAACTGCACGTGCAGGCGGACGACGCGAAGGTTATCGGCGAACGCTTTACGTCCCGCCTCAAGCCCGTGAAGAAGGTCAGCTTCATTTGCGATGAACCCGGCAAATCCAAAGGCTTCTTCTCCACGACCGCGCGCATCACGCGCGAGCTTCGCCACGTGATCGAGAAGGCCAGGGAGTCCGTGGTCATGCAGACGCCCTACCTCGTCCTCAGTAAATCGGCGCGGACGCTGTTCAGTGAAATCCAGAAGAAGCACCCGGAACTGCGTATAAGGATTTCCTCGAACAGCTTCGCCTCCACCGACAACCTCATGGCCTATTCCGCGAATTACCGGTTGCGAAACAACTACGTCGAGGACCTGAACCTCATCATCCACGAGTTCAAACCTCAGCCCGCCACGCTGGAAGAACTTTTCCCGCAGTACCCGCTGATGGCAAGCAAGGCCAAGGCGCTGATCGCCGACGGCAAGCAGGAGCGCGAGCCGTTTCTCTGCATCCACGCGAAGTCGCTCGTCGTCGATAACGCGATCGCCTACATCGGCTCCTACAACCTTGACCCGCGCTCCGAGCGCCTGAACACGGAAGTCGGCCTCCTCGTCGAGGACGAGGCCTTCGCCCATGAACTCCGCGAGGAAATCGAAGCCGATATGCGTCCCGAAAACAGCTGGGTCATCGGCCGTCGCTCCCTCCCGCTGCACCTGGAAGCGGTCAACGGCTTGATCGATAGCGTCCTTTCGCTGAGTCCCATCGACGTCTGGCCGATCCAGAACACGACCAGCTTCGAGCTGAAGCCCGGCGCAACCGAAGTCCCACCCGACCACCCCGACTTCCACAAGAACTACCGTGAAGCAGGCGCCTTCCCGGGGACAGAAGGTTTCCTCACGACGAAGGAAATCGTCACGCGCCTCTACAAAGCCGTCGGCGCACCGCTAACACCGGTGCTTTGACGGCGAGCGGCGGCTCTCCTCGTACATCCGGATCAAGTCGGCGGGCTTCACCATCCGGAGCAGTTTACCGATGACATCAAGCGGTATGTCGTCGAGCTTCTTGAAGCGGATGCAGCACTTGCCCATATCGGGCTTCTTGCCGCGTTTCTCAAAGGCCTCGCGCAGGAGCCTCTCCTGTTCGCCGTTGTTATAAATGCACATCAGATAGATGGCGTAGAAATGCTTTTGCGCCGCAAATCCCGCATAGGCCAAGGGCTGTCCGTTGTAGGTATCCGGATAGCGCGACAGGGGGATTTCGAACCCGGGCATTCCCCAGTTCATCACCTCGACATAGCCTGCCGGAATATTCTTCCGGAATACCTTCCGGATCTCCGCGATGACAGCCCGCCTCTCCGGCGGAAGGCTCTTCACGTACTCCGCGACCGTCTTTGCTTTCGAAATGACCATGATGAATTCACCCCCCTGAGTTCCGGATCAATCCCACGGCAAGGCAAGTTGACCCCGCCAGAACCGCAACGCCTCGCGCGGCGCGAGCGTACCATCCAGCAGTCCCGTGTCCTTCCATATCTTCGTGTAGTCATCTGGATGACCGATCTCCCCCCACAGTTGGTCGTAATCGATGGTGATGAAGTTGACGACGAACAGCGCCTCGCGGGTGTGGAGCGCACGGAAGAGGTTCTGGAAGAATCGCGCCTGCTTCTGTGGCGATCCGTTGAAGGTCAACGTGCCGCCGTTGAGCGTAAAGGCCTCGGCGGGATAGCTCGTCTCGCAGATGGCAACAGGCTTGCCGGTCAGTCCCATCACTTCCTGCGTGAGCTCCATGCTGGGCACCGTTTCTGCGAGCAATGCACTCATGATCGGATGATAGGAAAGCCCGAAGTAGTCCATGTGATTTGTCAGGGACTGCACGGCCGCGAGCTGCTGGGTGTGAATGGAATCCGTGTAGCCCTCGATCAAGTCGAGACCGGTCATCGAAACGGCAATCGGAAGCTGCGGGAAATCCGCCTTAAGCCGCGCATACGTCCCCGTGTGCAGTGACACATAGGCGTTCCACTGCGTGGGTGAATTGTTCATCAACAGGTTCACTTCGATGCCGATGCCGGCCCAGGCCGGATTGAAGAACTCGATCATGCGCCGGCAGTATTGATAGTAGGCCTCGCGCACGTCGGGATGGTCAAAACTGTACGTGTCCCACGGCGCGGGCAGCGGCAGCGATTCCTGCTCACCGCGATAGGGCGCCAAACCTGTTCGGAACAAATCCATCGCGGTGACCTGCAGGAAGACCGCGTGTCCTTCAGGCGTGTGATCCAGCCGGAATTGCAGGTCGCCCTGCATATTCGTCGGAAACTGCGAGCCGGCCAGCATCTCCGGCCAAGGCACGCCGGAGTCGAAATGATGGCACACCATGTCTCCGTTCGCTTCAATCATCCCGTACACGTTGCTCATGACCAGGAGGATGTCGGCCATGTTCGTTCCAATACCGTAAGGGAATGGCGTAAAGCCGAGCCCGAAGCTGCGGCCGATCGGAGCTGGTGCCGAGACGGTGGCCGTTGATCCCGTGCCGGAGGCAACAGGTAGCCACTCGCCGGATGGAGCAATCGCCCGCTCCACGTCGAACGATGTCAGGGGCGCGTTCGCCGTGGCCGTGATCGACGCACCATCATAGTTGATGATCGTTACGTTGGTCGACGTCGCGACGCGATAGAAGGCGGAGTCCGCCTGGGCGCAACCAGCCGCAACTGCAAACAGAAGCCAAGGGATCTTCACCGTGGCGTTAACGTACCACGGTGTCCTCGTACTCGCGATACTCCCTCTTCGGGCCACGGAAGCCCTCGAAGATCTCGCGGTGACAATGCAGGCCGCAGTCGTCATCGCGGTGCGGGTATTCCCTGATCCATTCGACCAACTGCTCCAGCATCGCCTTCTCTTCCGTCGGCGTAGCGGCCTTCGTAGGATGCCATGGACGCGATAGACAGTGCGCGGTGCAGACATCGACGGACGGATTCAGGAAGCGGAGCTCCGTGCAGAAAGGCAGCGCCACGCGGATGAGGTTCCCATAGCAGCCCTCGATGACCCAATCACGGTGCGACCTGATGAAGGAGAGGAGAAGCCTCTTCTCCTCTTCAAACGGCCGCCTGGCTTCGCCATCGGCCCATACGATCTCATCCAGCGACAACCTCGCGGCGCCCGTGTCACGAAGGAGTTTCTTCGCCATCGTGGTCTTGCCCGCCCCGGCATTCCCCATGAGAATAATTCTCACGGATCCTTTCGGATGATTTCGCTGAAGAACAGGTCGTAGTTCGAACCGCTGCCTGCATGCGCATTCCAGACCTTCAGGCGTACGATGTTCCTGTCCGCAAGCGGTTTGATCCGCCCGGGCACGCTGTAGCCGCCGCAGGCAAGCACGTAGTCGTCATCCGCCACGCGTTGGAACCGAATGTCCCACCCGCTGCCCGACCAGGGGATTCGCGTCAGCCGCCCGGTAGCATCATCGTTCACGCGGTAATTGCCCTCGCCGCCCACAAAGGAGAACTCGAACAGGCTCTGGCCGGCCGCGTTTTGCAGCGCGAAGCCCACGGATGAGCCTGCCGAGACCCAGTTGTTGTCCCATAGAAAACCGAGGGTCTGGCCCACCATCAACGGTGAAGCGAAAACGCGAACGGCTTCCGCCGTTGCGCCGGTGTTGGCCCACAATCCCCATGCCCGTGGTGCGATGCTCAAGTTCGCGGCGCCGACCGCAGATACGAAATGTCCTGCGGAAGCAGATGACGCACTAAGCAGCCATCCCCCGCCCCAACCGGTCCCGCCATTCGAGCCGCTGACCCAACCTCCGTCGTAGGTGCTGTTCGTGGCACTGTCTTGCATGGAGATCTGAGCAGTAGGTGCTTGAGCAAGCAGCGCCGATCTGAAGAAGCCATGAGCGCCTGAGAACTCGTCGGTCTGTTCCGCATAGGTCGAATCGGTGTGGCCCCATAGGACACCCGTCACGTTTGACCAAGGACCCTGCAATGCATCACTCCGCTCCACGAGATAGGCATTGCCAAGGGTCGTCGCAAAGCCCACGCGCATCGACTGCGTCGCCGCCATGAACGCAAAGATATGCGTGTCCGACACAGGCAACGGCAGGACGGCGGGAGGCAGCACGGTGACAAGGCCCGTGGCCAGATTGGAATCGTTGTAGTCGTTCGTGACACAGAACGTGAAGAGGTCCTGCCCGATAAAACCTGGATCAGGGAAGTACGTGACGGTTGTGTTACTGATCGCGACAATCCCGTGACCAGCCTGCGAAACAATCCTGGAACGCTCCGTGCCGAGATTCACCCCGACCGGAATACCCGAGGTCGTGGCAAGCATGACGTTCGTCGCGACCGGGAAACCCTTCGTGCTCGCGTTCTCACTCGAAGGTCC
>CAZCZZ010000033.1:0-15635 GCA_964503335.1 uncultured Verrucomicrobiota bacterium | reverse complement strand
TGACGTTCGTCGCGACCGGGAAACCCTTCGTGCTCGCGTTCTCACTCGAAGGTCCATCGTGGCACGTGTAGCAGCCGATCTGGTAGCCCTGCCAGAATGTCTTTGTTCCATAACCCGAGTCGATCGAGCGGTCGGAGAAGGAACGAGATAGCACCGTGCCGCGACCATTCATGCCGTGGCAGACGCGACACGCCGCCAGGTTGCCCTCAGCAGCGCTCCGGTGGCCAGCGACCCACGATTGACCAACCGGATGCATTCCGTGGGGACCGCCGTTCACCGTATTCGGCTGCGCGGCATGGCAGGCGGTGCATTCTGAGATCACACCGGCATGGCCTTGACGCTGTCGGCTCTGGACATTGTCGCTCGGCAGTGCCGACGGAAATTCGGCGTGCGTGGAACCATGACAAGCAGAACACTGCAAGCCGCCATGGCCCGCGGAGAAGCGATAGAGCGAGACGCCGGGCGCAGGCGAGTTTGGCGTGGTCGCGAATCGCGTATCGGCAGGCACACGCAGGACGCCATTTGTCATTGCGTCGAGAAAGCGGATGGTTCCAAACGCATTGTTCGCGCCACCGACATGGCATGCCTGGCAGTTCGGCTCTTCGAGCCATCCGGTGCGCGCCGGGCTTCCGACATCGCTCATACCACCGTGACAGCTTTGGCATTGCATCTGCATCGAACCGTCCGGTGCCACGGCCTTACCCATCGCACCGCGCAGGCATCGGGTTACGGATCCCGGATGGCAGCTGTAGCAAGAGACCCGGTTCTCGCTCGCGTCCAGGGTTAAATCGTTACGGGGATCGACCACATTGGCGTGAAGCCCGTGCATGGCGGTGGTGAGAGGCGGGATATTCGTCATGCCGGTGCCGGGCAGCGCCTCGGAAAGATGGCAGGTGGCACAAAGGATCGGTCGCTTCTGGATTGTCACCGTGTCGTACAACCCGTTCGTGTGAAATCCCGCTGCGGCCAGCGCTGCGCGAAACTTTGACGTGCGAATATGTCGTTCGTCGTGCAGGCGCAGGATGTTCAGCCGATAGTCGCGCCCCGGGTCGCCATCCCACACCCAGCCATCGCCGGGCTCGGCGTCCGGGCCGGAGCCGGAGGCATGGCAGAGCTTGCAGTCCATTTCATCGGACACCGGGAGCACGATGTCGGTGCTCGCGAGAACCTGCCCCGCGCTGTTGGTCGCGGTGAGGCGCATCATCGGATACTGGTTCGGCTTCCCGGCATCATCATACGGCGTGATCGGCACACCGTAGGCAGCGAACCACTTGAAGCTCGCATCGTAGTGCATCGCCTGGGGTGTGTTGTTCGTTCCCGGCATCGCGTAGGCATCCGGTCCGGGCACGGGCAGGCCGACATCTTCGGCGGGCCCAACGCCGTACACCTGTGCCGCGTATTGCCAGAAGTTGCCCTTTCCCCGCGACGTAGCGTTGTAGGATCCGTCGGCATCCGCCACGGCGTGATACGTAATGCCGATGCCCGTCACGTTCGTCACCAGTCGCCCCTGGTCGTTGATGAGCTGCGCGTGGACCGTGTTGTAGGGCGGGAGAATCGAGAAGACGGAGTAGTCACTGTCCATGCAGTGCATGCCCAAGTTGTTCCAGCCCAGAAGCGTCCAGTTGGATTGCCCGAAGCTATCGCCCGCGCCAACGAGAAGTGACAGAACCACGACGCAAGTGAAGGCGATGTGCATGCACAAAGATTCCGCCTTTTGTCGCACCTTGCCTAGATCGGGGGAGCCCCTAGAGCGCCTTAAGACTACTTCAGACCTGACAGCGCACGCCGCAGTTCCGCGCAACGTTCCGGATACCAGGACGGCAATCCGTCCGGTTCTCCGTTGAGTTCGCGAACCCGGAAATCGACGGGGCTCAGGATGACATCGATGCGCTCAATTCCGGTCTCCGCGGCGAGAACAAACAAGTCCTCTGCCGCTTCATCGCCCATCGCGAGACAGCCGATCGAGACGTTGTCGCCGTGGATCATGATATCGCCGCCGAGCGTGGTCCGCCCATCCGCCGCCGCAAGCCGTCGATCAGCCTCGTTCGGATAGTTCAGCCGCAGCGAAAGGTGATAACGGCTGTTCGGGTTCAGGGACTCTATCCGGTAGATTCCCTCCGGAACCTGTCTGTCCCCCTGGCGCAGCTTAGGACCGATCCCGCCGCTCGCCGCGAGGATCGGATAGGACCTGAGGAACTGCAGCGACCCCGATTCCGCCCCGACCCACACTTCAAGCATCCGCTCGGACTTGAACGCCGCTAGCACCACGCGCGCAGGGGGATACACCAAGCCGAGGCGCGCGAAATCGGGCTTCAAACGAGTCCTCGCGGCTTGGCCATACTGCCGGACACGGTCTTCGACCGACTTCTTCGATGCGAACCGGCTCCGGCATGCAAAGAGCAAGACCAGGGCGCAAAGACAGAGAAGGGCCAGGATGATTTGTCGGCAGTTCATAAGGACCAGATAAAAACATCGTATTTGCGGCTAAAACATGCGACTATCAACAAATATGAAAAGTTCGGCCAAAGCACCTCCCCGTAAGAACGCAAAAATCGTCGTCAACAGCAAGGACCCTCGCATGGCCACCGTGCTTCATGACGGGAAGGTTCTTTTCACGATTAAGGCCGACGTTTCAGGCATGCACCCCTCCATCATCGTCGTCGCCATGGAAACCCACCTGAAGACGATGGAAAAGGGCAAGACCGGCATCGCCCTCTGGAACGGTGCCGCAGGCGTGAACACGAGAAACCTCAAGCTCTCGTAGTCGGCCGCTTCTCGCCTCACTCATCCGATTTCTTTGATGCACCGCGGGCTTTGAAGACGCGGTCGAATTCTGCAGCGGGCTCCCCGGTTGTCAGGAGCAGATCGTACTTCTCCCCTTCGTTCCCGACGCGGAGTTGCCAGCACTCGAAGCAGATGATGATGTCGGTGTGCTTTTCACCAGTGAAGCAGCGCATGGCGTGACGCGGACTGAAGCATAGCGCGGCGTTACCGTCGTTGGCGCGGATACCGGCGCCGAGCGACACCGCAAGCTGATCCTTCTCCGCGGCATCGACAACTTCACCCTTCCCGAGGATTCGCCACTGATGCAACTGACGGCCCTCGCCGTGGTCGATCATCTTGCCCGATGCATCAAGCTCCGGGTACGGGTGCAACGAAAACACCTCGATCCTCTCCGCACCACGAATCACCTTCTCCAACTCCGTCGCCTTCGCGTCCTTAATCCCGGGCCACTCGTCGAAGAAGTCGGCGGCGCTCACCGCACTGGTGATTCCGAGAAACAGCCACAGGATCTGCAACGTTTGCGTGATTCTCATGGCACTAAACAATACGCGTGCCCCGGCAAGCAGGATAGCCCGTGCAGCCCCAGAATTGGGAGCCGGTGTTTGGGCCCTTTTGTGCAGTGCGCAGGCTCATGGGTTTCCGGCATTTGGGGCAAGTCGGCGACCGATCAGTCCGATCGGTCGGATCGGACCGATCTTTCCGTCCCCGCTCCACGATCCTAGCCGCAGCAAGCTGCTCGCTATAACCGCCGCCCTGGACGAAAGCGCGTTCGAGCGCGCTGATCTGCTGGTCGAGCAGGTAGTTGGCCTGGTGGATGAGGCAGATCAAGGCGTTGGCGACGACCGCGGAGTCGGCGCTCTCAAGCCAGCGGGCGTAGACCTTCCAGTGATCCGTCGGATCCGACCGATCGGTCCGATCGGACCGACCCGCAGCGCGCACCGCAAGCGCCTCGGAATCCGCCTTGCCCCATTGCCGCTTCCTCCGATGCCGGAGGAAGTCTTCATAGTCCAGCAGCAGTTCCTCGAGACTTGCCCTCGCGACGCTGACAAGGCGCAGTTCCGTCTGGCTGGAAACCGCAGCGGCGCGGCTTCCCTCCGCGATGTTCTTCCCGCCGCTGCGCGCGGCCTGCACCATTTGGTCGTGTGTGCGGGAGCGTTTGTCGATGAAGCGGTCGCAGAAGGAGACGGTGCCGTCGTAGATGATCGTGGCGACTTGGTAGCTTCGCAGTTGGCGGTAGCCGCCGCTTGGGCGGAGTCGTTGTTGGACGGATCCGTCGGATCGGTCCGATCGGTCGGATGAAGCGTTTTCGTCGTTCATCGCGCCAACGTATTTCAACCTTGTCCCTTTTCACACACTTTCTGCATAGTGGCCGCGCATGTCTTCTTTTAATGAGATGCCCGGGTGGGTCCGTGGTTCGTTCTGGGGTGCGATCGTCCTCACCGGGCTCTGGCTCCTTGCACCGCAGCGCACGATCGAGCAGGTCGATGGCGCGGTGGAGATCAAGTACATGGGTCGGTCCGGCCCGGTCCAAGGCGCCATGGAAGACGCGATCCGCGAGTTCGAGCGCCTCAGCCGTGAGCGACACGCCGTCGATCCCAGTTACCCGATCTACCGCGTGATCTCCGGTCAGGATGCGTCGCGCGGACAAACCGAAGACCCGACTCGCTTCCTCGTCAGCCTCGCCGGCGGCACGCCGCCGGATGTCATCGACTTCGACCGCTTCGCCATCAGCGAGTGGGCCGCGCGCGGCGCGTTTACTCCGCTCGACGAACAAATCAAGAGGGACCAGGAAGCGTGGGCAGCCTGGCAGGAAAAGCTCGCGACCGATCAGAACGCGTTGCCCCCGTGGCCGGGCGCGACCATGGATCCGCCACGCGCCGCAGGCGGCAAGACGCAGCCCGCCATTGATCCTATCCGCCAGGAAAACTTCTTCGCCGGGTGCTGGAACGAAGCCGTGTTCCGCGATCCGATCACCGGGACGGAAGGCCTCTACGGCGTGCCATCCGACGCCGACAATCGCATCCTGCTCTACAACGCCGACATCCTGATCCGGAACGGGTTCACAAACGAACTCGGACAGGCCAAGCCGCCGACAACCTGGGAAGAGCTGGAGTCGATGGCGATTGCGATGACGGAGAAAGACGACAAGGGTCGCATCAAGACCATCGGCTTCATCCCCAACTACGGCAACTCCTGGCTGTATATGTATGGCTGGCAGGCGGGCGGTGAGTTCATGAGCGCCGACGGACGCCAGTGCACACTCAACGACCCGAACGTCGAGTACGCCCTCGAGTTCATGACACGCATCTACGAGAAGCTCGGCGGCGCGAAGGAAGTCTATGCCTTCCAGTCCACGTTCCAGGGCGGCGAGCTCGACCCCTTCATCCTCGGCAAAGTCGCGATGAAGATCGACGGCGTGTGGGTCATGCCCCAGATCGCTTTCTACGGTCGCGACATCAATCTCGGCGCCGCCGCGCCTCCCCTGCCCGCCCGCGAAGTGGCGAAGGGAAGACAGCCGCTCTCCTGGCTCGCCGGCTGGGCCTACGCCGTGCCGTCCACGGCGCGCGAGAAGCAGGGCGCATGGGAGCTGATCAGGTTCCTCACCAGCCAGCGCGCGATGGAGATCATGCGCGCCTCGGAGAACTTCACAGCGCTGAGCCAGGGGCGTCCCTTCATCCCGCGCCAATACCCGAACAAGGCGCAGAACGCGTGGGCGTTCAAGACCTATGTCGAGGACAACGCGGCGCTCGAGCCGAAGTTCAAGGACGCGATGCGGGTGTTCAATGGCTTGCTGGACAACTCACGCTTCCGGCCCGTGACACCTGTCGGCCAGAAACTCTGGAACTGCCAGATCTGGGCGATGGAGGACGCAATCTTCCAGAAGAAGTCGCCGAAGGAATCGCTCGACTACTACAACGCCATCGCCCAACGCGACCTCGACGCCCTCATCACCCCGCCGAAAGGAATCACGATCCACAGCTGGACGTGGTTCATCTGGCTCTACCTCGCCCTCGTCGTGCTCGCCATCGTGCTCGTGTACAAGATGGAGACGCGACCCAAGACGACGAAGAAAGTGTCGTCACTCAACCTCGCCCGATTCTTCACCGGCGAGAAGATCGAGGAATCACAACTTGAGGGCAGCAAGGGCTCCTACTTCCGTGATCAATGGTTCGATGGCGTGGTCTGCGCCCTGCCCTGGCTCATCGGCTTCATCGCCTTCACCGGCGGCCCGCTGCTCTTCTCGATCGTCATCAGCTTCTGCAAGTTCGACATCCTGAACCCGGCGGTGTTCACCGGCTTGAAGAACTACATCTTCATGGTCAACGGCGACGAGTTGTTCTGGAAGTCGCTCTACAACACGCTCTTCATGGTTATCGGCATTCCGCTCGGCATGGCCGTCAGCCTCGGCCTCGCGCTCCTGCTGAACCTCAAGATCCGCGGCATCGCCGTCTGGCGTACGCTGTTCTACCTGCCGAGCATCGTGCCCGCCGTGGCGTCGAGCATCCTCTGGATCTGGATCTTCAATCCGCAGAGCGGACTCCTCAATGCGATGCTCAACGGGCTGGGGATACAGGGACCGCAGTGGTTGCAGGATGAAGCGACGAGCAAATGGGCGCTGATCATCATGGGCCTGTGGGGTGCAGGCGGCGGCATGATCATCTGGCTCGCCGGCATCAAGGGCATCAGCCAGAGCTACTACGAAGCAGCATCGATCGACGGTGCGAACGCGTGGCAGCGCTTCGTGTACATCACGATCCCGATGCTGACGCCGTACATCTTCTTCAACCTCGTCATGGGCCTGATCGGAACGTTCCAGATCTTCACGCAGGCATTCATCATGACCTCGGGCGGACCGGTCAATTCCACGCTCTTCTTCGCTTATCACCTCTTCAACAACGCGTTCCGCTACATGCACATGGGCTACGCCGCCGCGATGGCCTGGTTCCTCTTCATCATCGTCATCGGGCTGACCGTGTTCCAGATGAAGCTCTCGCAGCGCTGGGTGCACTACGAGGAAGATTAAATGGCGCTAACCGACATGCACAGTTTCGACGTGGAGGACGCGAAGAAGGCGAAGGATGTCCGCCGCCTGCATTCGCTCGTCCGCGTCCTTGTCATCTACGGACTACTCATCGGCGGCGGCGTGATCTTCGCCCTGCCCTTCGTATGGATGGTTGGGACGAGCTTCAAAGTCGACCGCGAGATGTTCGGCGAAAAGATCACGTTCATGCCGATGCGGCCGAACCCGGTCCAGGCGTCGCCTTATCTCGATACGAGCTACTTCCCGATTCCCAAGACAGCGGAGTTTGATCGCGTTCGCCCTACGATCGAGAAAGCCGTGATCGATCTCGACACCGTGCTCGCCGAGCATGCAAGCCGACACGAGGACGCCGCGGTCATCCTGGCTCCCGGCATCTATGCGCGACTGAAACAAACCCTCCCCGCGGCAATCTGGAAACTTGAGGGTGCTCAGCTCGAAGCGGAAATCGCGGCGCGGGTCACCCCGGAACTCATCGACGAAACCCTGCGCAAGGTCATGCGTCGCTTCACGCTCGGCGGTGTGCGCGTGCGCAGTCTCGATCTCCAGGAAGTCGACGTCACGGAGGGCGCACCCATCTCCCAATTCTGGAAGATCGATGGCAACGCCGAGGCATCGCTCGAGGACGGCAAAGAAGGCGCAGGCGCGATTGCTGACCTGAATTACGCGTTTCCCGCAAGTGAGGGTGGCGAGATCCGGCTGACGAGGGAATTCGAACTGCCCTTCCCCGTCGAACGCCTGCATCGCATCCAGCTCTACGTGCGGCCGGATGACTCCTGGCACGCCATGGAGTTCGAGGTGGAAAAGAACGGCAAGCTCTACAAGGGCATCCGCCCCGAGTTCGCGGGCAACTTCCAGTGGTCGATCATCACACTGCAGGACTACGGACCCGACGATGAATCGACAAAAATCCGACTCTGGCTCCCGCTCGTGGAGCAGGAGCTTGCGGGCCAGTACGTCGAGGCGTCCAACCGCGTGAAAGTCACGATGGTGATGAAGCAAAGCTCACAGCTCGACGCGTGGTGGGCGAAGTGCCAGAAGAATTACCGTGGCGCGCTCGACTACATCCCGTTCTGGCGCTACACCGCGACGAGCGTCTTCCTGGTGATCCTCAACATCATCGGCACCCTCTTCTCCTGCTCCATTGTCGCGTTCAGCTTCGCACGCCTGCAGTGGCCGGGCCGCAACATCAGCTTCGGGCTGATGATGGCGACGATGATGATCCCGGGCCAGGTGACGATGATCCCCTACTTCCTCATCATCAAGAGCCTCGGCTGGTACAACACGCTGACACCGCTTTGGGTCATCAGTTTCTGCGGCAACGCGTTCAACATCTTCCTGCTGCGTCAGTTCATGAAGGGTATCCCGCGCGACCTGGAAGACGCGGCGCGTATCGACGGCTGCAATTCATGGCAGGTCTACTGGCACGTGATCATGCCCCTCATCAAGCCCACGCTCGCCTGCATCGCCATCTTCACGTTCATGGGCGTGTGGAATGACTTCATGGGCCCGCTCATCTACTTGAGCGACCAGCGCCTCTATCCGCTTTCGCTCGGCCTCTACGCCTTCAACGTCCAGGCTGGCGGCAATTTCGGCATGATGATGGCCGGCTCGCTGCTGATGACGCTCCCCATCATCGTCATCTTCTTCTTCGCCCAGAAGTACTTCATCCAAGGCGTGACGTTGACCGGGATGAAGGGGTAGCTGATCTCGCCGCATTCGTAATCGTAATCTTAATCATAATCTTCGGCTCATCGGATTCGGACTCTGATCCGGATGAGAAGATGATTAAGATTATGATTACGATTATGAGTAAGAAGGGGAACCCTACTCCGCCGGAACCTTGTACTTCTCGCTGCTCACCGCCCGAAACGCCTCGATCATCACATCGGGGGCCAGCGGCTTCGGTTGGTTGCCGGTCCAATCGAACACGGCCACACGCTGGGTCCGCGTGCCACCGTTGGGCAGGATGAAGATGGCAGGGCATTTGTTCACATTGAAGGACGCGACGGCTTCGGTGTCCTTCTTGTTCAGCGGCAGCTCGATCTTCACCTTGAGATAGTCGCGCAGGTATTTCGATACGGCAGCCTGGCCCATCCCGCTCTTCTCGAACCAGTGGCAGAGTCCCTTCTGGTCGTTCGGACTGTATCGCGCAAAGTAGATGAAGATGTCCGCCCCGAACTCCTTCTGCAACAGCTTGGCGTCTTCAAGCCCATCCACCCCGTTGAACCATTTGTTCTCCGGAAACTTCGCGGGCTTCTGGTCCGCCCCGTATGCAACGAAAGCCGCAAGCATCACTGCCACCACAAGTATTCTGTTCATCGTCGCCCCCCCCTGTTTCGATTAGCGATTTTGGATTTCCGATTTGCGAGTTCCGAGTTTCAAATCTCACATCTCAAATCTCGCATCTCCCCTGTCACCCTTCCTGCCCCATGGACTTACCCGCAATCCATCCCGTTGTCCACGCGGCCTGGAAGTTGAAACCGCCGGTGACGCCGTCAATATCGAGGACTTCGCCGGCGAAATAGAGACCGGGACACACGCGGCTTTGCATCGTCTTGAAGTCGACTTCCTTCAGCGATACGCCGCCACACGTGACAAACTCGTCCTTGAACATGCTCTTGCCGCGCGCGTGGAACGCACAAGCACCCAGAGCCTTGGTCATCGCGTCCAATTCGAGCCGCGAGAGCGTGGCCCACTGACGATCATCGGGAACGCCCGCGCTGCGGATCAGGGAAGCCCACAGGCGCGTCGCGATTTCCGGGAATGGCGACCATGCCACGACACACCGTTTCGCGTGCTCGACTTTCAAAGCCCGAAGCCGTTCCTCCACGCGAACGGCGGGCAGCCAGTTGATCACGAGTTCGAAATCGTAGCCGACATCGTGCAACACGCGGGCGCCCCATGCGGACAACTTGAGGATGGCTGGTCCGCTGAATCCCCAATGCGTGATCAGGACGGGCCCGCGCTGCGAGAGCTTCCGCGAAGGCACCGAAGCCTCGGCCTTCGCCACGGACAACCCTGCCAACCCTTCAATGCGCCGGTCCTTGACGTTGAAGGTGAAAAGCGATGGGACAGGCGGGACAATCGTATGTCCCAGCGATTCCGCGATGGAGCGACCAGCGGACGCCTGGTTGCCGCCGGTGGCAATAAGGAGCCGATCACACGCCAGCGTTTCCTTCGATGTCAGTCGCAGCACAAAGCCCTTTTCAGTGCGGTTCACATCCAGGAGTCCCTTGCCGGTCACAATCTGGACGCCCGCATTCCGCGCCTGCTTGAGCAGACAATCGGTGATCGTCGTCGATTTGTCGGTCGTCGGAAACATGCGTCCGTCCGCCTCAGTCTTGAGCTTCACGCCGCGCGATTCAAACCAATCCACGGTGTCGCGGGGCTGCCAGCGGTGGAACGGACCGATCAATTCGCGGCCGCCCCGGGGATAGCGCGTGGAAAGTTCCTTCGGGTCAAAACAGGCATGCGTGACATTGCAGCGACCGCCGCCCGAGATCGTCACCTTGGCCAGGAGTTCGGGACTCTTCTCCAGCAGGATGACTTCCGCATCGGCGATGCTCTCCGCCGCGGCAATAGCCCCGAAAAAGCCCGCCGCTCCGCCTCCTGCTACAACGATGCGCATGATGGCAGAAGCGTAGCGGATAAGGCTCACGTTTGCTAGAAGGCGTCTTTCCGATTCACCTCGCAGGCGCTCGGTGCTCCACGACCACGACCAGCACAGGTGATGGAGCGCGGAGCGCCCGCGAGGCGTATTCGTTCTACGGACTCGTCACGCGATAAAACGCCGACGCCGCATCCGTGCTGTCCGTGACGGTCAGTGTCCCCGAAAAGTTCCAAAGGTTGGAAGCGATGCAGGTGAAGTTTTCCAAGGATTGGAAACTCCTGTGCAGCGAATACGTCGCGCCCGCTTCGGCCGCCCACGTGATCGGCGCGATGCTGTCCAACTCCGGCTGCGTCGTCATCGTACGCCCTACCCGCATGCCGTGGCCGAAACTCGTCACCCATATCTGCTCGCTGTCATACGGGTTGAAGAACACGCGCTCCGGTTGACGAAACGGATATGAAAGCACGGCGCTGAAGGTCGGCGATCCCGCGCGCGGATTCTCCGAGTACCACAACCCGTCCATCTCCGTCGTCATGAAGAGCTCATTCGAACGCACGGGGTGGAATGTGCAGGACGTCACGCGATCGAGCGCGCTGATCCGGGTCCAGGACACGCCACGGTTTGTCGTCCGATACAGACCACCTTTGCCGTTCGGCGCACCGCCCCACCCGCTGAAGACACCGACGTACCAGTTGCTCTGCCCGGGGTCGAAGGGATCAATCACGATATCCTTCGTCCAGTAGTGCATGTTCGTGTGGCTGCGATCGACCCAGCTTGCGCCGCCATCGGTGCTCAGGAAAACGCCGGAGCTGGCCGTGAACACCCCACCCGCCGTGCGACGCCCCGAATAGGTGCACACCAGTGCGCCATCGTTCAGTACGCGGAGCATGAAGGGATGTCCCTCCGTGCGGGGCGGATTCGCCAGGCGAGTCCATGTCGATGCCGCACCTAGGTGAATGTTGCTCGACACGTAAAAGCCACCCTTTGTGCTGTGCACCACGGCGGCGTAGAGGCGCGATGTGAAATTCGGATCGAGTGCGACATGAAACACCATGTTCGTGAAGTTGCGCAGGCGCGTCCACGCCAGGCCCTTGTTCGTCGAGAAGAGCACCTCCCCGGTGCGCGAATCGATGCTTGAGTCCTGCAGCGTCGTGCTCTGGTAGAGATCGTGCTGGCTGCCCACCGCGCCGTAGAGCGTGCCGTTCGGGTGTCGCGCCGCGGAGTAGAGCGAGTTGTACGACTGGCCGCTGTAGTTGAACGACCAACTTGCGCCGGCGTTCGTGCTGCGCACGCCACGGATGTCGGAGTAGCAGGCCATGATCGTGTTGGAGTCGGCCCACGTCAGCCACCAGCAGGTTGTGTTCTCCAGGCCGATGCTTTGATACGACTTATTCTTCGGCGTGTTCGCACCAGCGGGATTCTCGTCTTCTGCCGACACGTAGGCCTGGCGCCACGAAGCGCCGCCATTCGTCGTGACGTGGACGAACCCGTAGCCGGTGATTGCGGCCTTGTCGGGATTGTTTCCCGACACGTCGAAGCCGACGTAATACGCGTCGTAGGAATAGTCCCTGTCTCCCTGCGTGCCGCACCAGCCGGTGCCGATGTTCTGGTTTCCGGAGTAGTTGAACACGCTCTGCCACGACACGGCGCCGTTGGTTGTCTTGTAGACAGCCGGAAAGTCGTCGGCGGTCTGTCCCGCGATATACGCGACGGAGATGTTGGAGTGCGCCATATCGACGAACAGCGGCCGATGCCCCGCCGTGATGCCGGTCGTGCGCGCGACCCACGACGTGGCGCCAAGGTCGAAGCTGTAGATGGAACGATAGGCCGGCGGCGATTCGTAGTAGGTGTCCTCGATCAGCATGCCGGGGCTCATGAAGTTGTTGGTCACGGTGATGCACAGCAGCCGGGTGGTGCCCCCCTCCCTTGCGCCGGTGAACGAGGCCATCTCCTGGGATGTGGGGATGCCGGGCAAGCTGTAGAAGATGAAGGTGTGACCGTTGTTCGTGGAAATCAGGAGACCGACCGAGGTGCCGGCGTAAATGCTCGGGCCGTCAAAGAATGCGCCGGCGATCCAGCAACCCTCGCTGTTCACGTTCGAGTTGAATTTCGCACTGAACGACTGTCCGCCGTTGGTCGAGAAGTAGATCGTGGCGTAATCCGAGACCAGGATCCTGTTGGTGCTGTTGGGGTCGGTGAACAGGGTATAGGCGTCCATCGACGTGGGATCCGTCGCGAGGGGCGTCCATGTGGAGCCACCGTCGGTACTCCGCGAGGGCCGACGCGTGTCGCCGCCGTCGATGCTCGTGCAATCGATGGTGTAAAGCTCAAGCGGATTGCTGGTGTACTGGACCCGGCAGGGTCGGTTGCCCTGAGCTTCCCTGAAATCCACCGTCCGCCACGACCGTCCTGCGTCCGTCGAATGGAACAGCTCGCTCATGTCGCAAGCCACATACAGCCCATCACCGGAGTGTGGGCTGAAGCTCGGGGAAAACAGCGCACCGCCGCCACCCGGCCCGCGGGAAATGAAACCCGACGGCACACCCGCGATGGACGGGGCAGCGAGAAGCAACCCGATGGTTATGACGAGTCCTGCGTACGTAGGCACGCAGGAGAAGGCAGCAGGTTCAGTGCCACGCGGCTATTCAGCCGGAGGCGGCGCAACCGTCTCGTCCACTTTGATTTCCGACGGATCGCGGATCTCGATCTCGGGCTTGCTGTGCGATACACGGATCAGGCCGGTTACACAAACGCGCTTGCCCTTGTAGGTGATCTCGGGAGGCGATGTGAACTTATCGCGGTTGACGCCCATGATCACGGCCGTGAAGGAATGATTCGGGAACGGTGCGCCGAAGTTCAGGAAGGTCGGGCGCTTGTTCGAATCGTCCAGATAGCGGGTCGCGCTGACGACGCCGCAGACCGTCTTCACCTCGCCGACATGCTCAGCCGCCTGCTCAATGGTGATCGTCTCGGTTGCTGCCGGGGCTGGTGCCGCGACTTCCGCTGCTGCCGGAGGAGCTTCGGCCGTTGCCGCTGCTTCTTCCGCGCCTGCCGGAATGCCATACATTGAAATGCCGCCGCACACCAACGCCGTCATCAACCATCGATTCAGCACCATGACTGTCTCCTTTTGTGACTTAACCGTGACATCCGCAGCCGGGTCCACAGCCCCCACCCTCGAAGTCACTCTCTTCGGGCACTCGCCCAAGCTCAAAGGTCTTGCGCACATAGCCACTGACCGTGGCTTCGATCTTGTGCATCTTGTTCTGCGACTCGATGAAGCCCTGCGCCAGCGGGTTGTTGAGGAACTCCTGCTCCAGCTTCTCGTAGTCCTGAATCTCGTCCTCGGAAACTGGCATGCCCTGGTCTTCCTTCATCCGCATCAAATCCTGCAAGTCGCACAGGCGGCGGTAGTGTTCCACCGCTTCGCGGTTGGAAAGGAACGCCTCGACGGTCTGGCGGATGTCCTTGTAGGCGGGCTGGTCCAAAATGATCTGACAGAGCTCCTTGGCCTTCGAAATGACGGGGCTCTCCTGGGCGATAATCAACGG
This sequence comes from uncultured Verrucomicrobiota bacterium, assembly GCA_964503335.1. Classification (GTDB taxonomy): domain Bacteria; phylum Verrucomicrobiota; class Kiritimatiellia; order CAIVKH01; family CAIVKH01; genus CAZCZZ01. The sequence continues at coordinate 1,648 of CAZCZZ010000033.1, read as the reverse complement.
GCGCATACGTACTCCTTTCGCTGAATGTAGCACGCAGACATTCAAAAGCGAGTGGCAACCAACCTTGACTTCCCCCCAACCCTTTGGCATACGCGCCCCGTCAATACGACCTATCTCAACCTTCAGTCCGGCAGGGGGGATCGCAAATGTCCGGACAGAGGTTCCCTCCATGCAGCAAAGAAGATCCCATCATTCCCATACGTCCCGTCCCGCACACCGGCCACACGGTCATACGCATCATCCTCGCCCGCAAGCACCTGCAGCTCCGCTGCGAGACATCACCGGCTACGTCCCGCAGGGTGTATTCGTTGACCTGATCCCGACGATCCAGCGCGCCGTGGCTGAGGAAGGGTACACGACCCCGACCCCGATTCAGGCGCAGGCCATCCCTCACGTCCTCGCCGGCAAAGACCTCATGGGCTCAGCCCAGACGGGCACCGGCAAGACCGCGGCTTTCACGCTCCCGATGCTCCAGCGCCTTGCCGAAAACCGCAAACCGCCGACGCGTGGACGCCCGCGCGCGATCATCCTCGCGCCGACGCGCGAGCTCTGCGTCCAGATCGGCGACAGCATCCGGACCTACGGCCGCCATGTCGGCTTCAACTTCACCACCGTTTACGGCGGTGTAAGCCAGCGCCCGCAGACCGACGCCCTGAATCGCGGCGTCGAGATTGTTGTGGCGACGCCTGGACGTCTCATGGACCTGATGGAGCAAGGGTTCATCAAGCTCGACCAGATCGAGATCTTCGTCCTCGACGAAGCGGACCGCATGCTCGACATGGGCTTCATTAACGATATCCGCCGGATCATCTCCGGCCTGCCCCAGCATCGCCAGTCCCTCTTCTTCTCCGCCACGCTGTCCCCCGAGGTCATCCAGCTTGCGAAGACCCTGCTGCGCGATCCCGTTCGCATCTCCATCACCCCGGAGAAGCCGACCGTCGACCGCATCAAGCAGAACGTCATGTTCGTGGACAAGGCGAAGAAGCTCGACCTCCTGATCCATCTGCTCAAGGACCCGAAGATCGACAAGGTCATCGTGTTCACGCTGATGAAGCACGTCGCCGGCCGCGTCGCCGAGAAGCTTGAAGCCGCCGGCATCACCGCCTCGGCGATCCACGGCAACAAGAGCCAGAACCAGCGCCAGCGCGCGCTGGACGGATTCCGCGACGGACGCGTCCGCGTCCTCGTCGCCACCGACGTCGCAGCCCGCGGCATCGACGTGGACGGCATCTCGCACGTGATCAACTTCGACCTGCCGAACGAGCCGGAGAATTACGTGCACCGTATCGGCCGCACCGCCCGTGCGGGAGCTGACGGCGACGCCATCTCGCTCTGCAGCCACGAAGACCGCTCGTACTTGAAAGATATCGAGCGTCTGCTCCGCACCTCAGTCCCCGTCATCCTCGATCAACCTTTCCACTCTGAGTCGGCCAAGAACGCGACCGGCGCCGAATCCCGTCCCCCGCCCCGCGGCGGACATCGTGGCGGCCAGCGCGGTCACCGCGGCCCGCCCAAGGGCAGCGGCCATGTGCGCAGCAGCCACGGCGGCCACCGTCGCGGCTAACCTGTCCACGCTCCGTTTGGATGCGGCAGAGCCGCATGCATGACCCTCGCTGTCGTTCGGGCGGCTATTCGAGATGCAGGATCA
>CAZCZZ010000032.1:27574-42514 GCA_964503335.1 uncultured Verrucomicrobiota bacterium | reverse complement strand
CATCTTCGCCGCCTTCACCTGAATTACTCTTGCCGCCGATGCGGTTCATGGCGATGGCGAGCGTCTCGTGCGCTTCCTGGCTGATGGAACCGTAGGACATGGCACCGGTCTTGAAGCGTTTCACGATTTCTGTCCACGGCTCGACCTGGTCGAGCGGAATGGAACGGTCCGACGGCTTGAAGTCGAGCAATCCGCGGAGGGTGTTGAGCTCGCGTGTCTGGTCGTTCACCAGCTTCGCATACTCTTCGTAGGTGTTGAGCTTGTTCTCGCGCGTAGCCTGCTGGAGCTTGGCGATGACGAGCGGCGTCAGCATGTGGCGTTCACCGGTACGGCGCCACTGGTAGAGCCCGCCCACGTCGAGGTCGAGCGTCTCCGGCACCTGGACGGGCGGATACGCCCGCTCGTGCCGGCGCTTGGCTTCCAACGCGATGGTCTCGATGTTCGCGCCTTCGATGCGGGTTGCGGTCCACGTGAAGTACTTCTCCACGACGCTGCTGCTCAGGCCGACGGCTTCAAACTGCTGCGCGCCCTTGTAGCTCTGCAGCGTGGAGATGCCCATCTTGGACATGACCTTCAGCACGCCCTTGTTGGCGGCCTTGATGAAGTTCTTCTTCGCCGTGGGATAATCCACGTCGAGCATCTTCTGCTCGACCATGTCGTGCAGCGTCTCGAACGCCAGGTAAGGATTGATCGCGCTGGCGCCATAGCCGAACAGCGTCGCGAAATGATGGATCTCGCGCGGTTCGCCGCTCTCGATGACGAGACCGCAGCGCTGGCGCAGACCGGTACGGATCAAATGATGATGCACGCCGGAGCAGGCGAGGAGGGCGGGGATCGGGGCCATCTCACTGCCTGCAGTACGGTCGGACAGGATGATGATCTCGTGGCCGCCCAAGATCGCTGCTTCTGCAGCGCTGCAAAGACCTTCCATCGCGGCCTCGAGGGCAGCGCCGCCGCCTGCCGGTTCAAAGACCGCCGGGAGCGTGATCGAAGAAATGCCCACGTCCTCGATTTCGCGGATGCGTTCAAGGTCCTCGTTCGTGAGGATCGGCTGCGGAAGCTTGAGCTGGTGGCAATGCTCGGGCGTCTCCTCCAGGAGGTTGCGCGCGCCGCCAATGCTCGTGCCCATGGAAGTGACGAGCTCTTCGCGGATCGCGTCCAGCGGAGGATTGGTGACCTGCGCGAACAGTTGCTTGAAATAGGAGTAGAGAAGCTGTGGCCGGTCGGACAGCACGGCGATGGGTGTATCCACGCCCATGGAGCCCGTGGCTTCGATGCCCGACTTCGCCATCGGAGCCATGACGATGCGCAGGTCTTCCAACGTATAGCCGAAGAGGTTCTGCAACACCTTCAGATCGTCGGAAAGTTCCGGAAGAGGCTTCGCAAGCGGCGGGAGCGTATCGAGCGTCACCAGGTGCTTGTTCAGCCAGGTGCGGTACGGTTTGCGCGCGGCCATCTCGTGTTTGACCTCTTCGTCTTCCACGATGCGGCCCTTGGACATATCGACGAGGAACATGCGGCCCGGCTGCAGTCGGCCCTTCTGTGCGACGTTGGCGGGATCGACTTCCAGCACGCCGGTTTCCGAGCCCATGATGACAAAGCCATCCTTCGTCACCGTGTAGCGGGAAGGACGCAGGCCGTTGCGGTCGAGCACCGCGCCGACGCAGGTGCCGTCCGAGAACGGGATGGACGCAGGACCGTCCCACGGTTCCGACAGGCACGCGTGGTATTGGTAGAACGCCTTCTTCTCATCGCTCATCGTCGCGTGGTTCTGCCACGCTTCGGGGATGAGCATGGACATCACGTGGGGCAGGGAACGTCCGCCGTGGTAGAGCAGCTCCACGACGTTATCGAGGATCGCGGAATCGCTGGCCCCGGGTGTGGCGATCGGGAACAGCTTCTGGAGATCGTTGCCGAACAGCGGGCTGTGGAACAGTCGCTGGCGGGCGGTGATCCAGTTCACGTTGCCGCGGAGCGTGTTGATTTCGCCGTTGTGGCAGATGAAACGGAAAGGCTGCGCGAGGTCCCAGGTCGGGAACGTGTTCGTGCTGTAGCGCTGGTGGACGAGGGCCATCGCGCTCTGCAGGTCCGGATCCGTCAGGTCGGGCAGGAACGGCTCGATCTGGTCGGCCAGCATCAGGCCCTTGTAGACGATCGTGCGGCTGGAAAGGCTGGGCACGTAGAAGAATTTCTTCTCTTTCAGCCCGGATTCACGGATGGCTCTTTCCAACACCTTGCGAAGCACGAAGAGCTTCCGCTCGAAGTGGGCCTGGTCCTTGATGCCTTTGCCGCGTCCGATGAAGATCTGGTGGATGTCCGGCTCGACCGCGCGCGCGATATCGCCCAGCACCTCGTTGTGCTGCGCGACGTTGCGCCAGCCGAGGAACTCCTGGCCTTCTTCCCGGATCACGCGCTGGAAAAGGTCCATGCAGAAAGCGCGCTCTGTCGGATCGCGCGGCAGGAACACGAGGCCGGACGCATAGGCTGTGTCTTCTGGCAGGGTGAAACCGAGATCGCTTGAGACCTTGCGCAGGAACTTGTCCGGCATCTGCATGAGGATGCCCGCGCCGTCGCCCGTCGTTTCGTCGCAGCCGCACGCGCCGCGGTGGGAAAGGTTCTGTAGAATCTGCAGCGCCTTGTGGACGACGTCGTGCGATTTTACGCCCTTCAAATTGCAGACCATGCCGACGCCGCACGCGTCGTGCTCGAATGAGGGATCATACAGGCCCTGGGCCTTCGGCTTGCCGCCGTCCAGTCCCCCTGCCAACCAAGTACGCTCTTGCATACGCTTCATGCCTTCCTTACGCCGCCATCGACGCACACGCCGACCCCGAAAATAGGGGTCGGAAACCTAATCAGACCCCTGCAATTTGCAATCCTAAACCGAGGTCGCGGCCGTGTTTTCCAGCTCGTGTTTGTTGTGATGCTCCACCGCCTCGAACGGGTACTTGCCCGTGAAGCAGCCCGTACAGTAATCGCCGGGATGATCCACCGCGGAAAGCAGTCCGTCCATGCCCAGGTATCCGAGGCTGTCTGCGCCGATGAACTTGCGGACCTCCTCGATGGAATTTTGTGCGGCGATGAGTTCGTCCGATGACGGGAAATCGATTCCGAAATAGCACGGATGCTTTGTCGGCGGGCAGGAGATGCGAAGGTGGATCTCCGTCGCGCCGGCGTCGCGGAGGGACTGGATGCGGCGTTTGGAAGTCGTGCCCCGGATAAGGGAATCGTCCACCACGACAATGCGTTTGCCGCGCACCACGCTGGGCACCACGGCGAGCTTCATGTCCACGCCGTCGGCCCGCTGGGCCGTCGTGGGCATGATGAACGTGCGTCCGATGTAGTGGTTGCGGATGAAGCCGTAGTCCAGCGGGATGCCGCTAGCCTGCGAATAGCCCAGGGCGGCTGCGTTGCCGCTGTCGGGAATCGGCGTCACGATGTCGGCTTGGACCGGATTCTCCTCCGCGAGGCGGCGTCCGAGTCGGACCCGGACATCATGCACGCTCTGGCCAAAGACATTGCTGTCGGGCCGCGCGAAATAGACATGCTCGAAGATGCACTGGCCGAGGGAACCGGTGACCGGTTCGCAGAAGGTGTGACCCCGTATGCCGCGCTGGTCGACAATGACCAGTTCGCCGGGCAGAACGTCGCGGACGAAGTCGGCACCGATCTGCTCCAAGGCGCAGGTTTCGCTGGAGAACACATACCCGCTGCCGAGCTTGCCGATCGAAAGGGGGCGGAACCCGTAGGGATCGCGCGCGGCCATGATCGAGTCCTTCGTCATGATTAGGAACGAAAACGCGCCCTGCAATTCGCTTAAGGCCCGCTCCACGCGACGGGGGCGCGTGCGATACATCGGGTCGGCGATCAAGTGCAGCAGGATTTCGCTGTCCGTACTCGTCTGGAAAATGGCGCCCGCTTCCTGGTAGGATCGGCGAAGCCGCTTTGCGTTGGTCAGGTTGCCGTTGTGCGCAATCGACCAGATGCCGTCGTAACACTCGACCACCAGCGGCTGCACGTTCTGCGGGCGAGGGGAGCCGGTCGTCGAATAGCGCACATGGCCGACACCGATGTTGCCGGGCAACTCGCCCGCCAGTTGATCCCGCTTGAAGACCTCGTTGACGAGGCCCATGCCCTTGACGGAGCGAACCTTCGTCCCGTCACTCATCACAATCCCCGCGCCCTCCTGACCGCGGTGCTGAAGCGAGAAAAGGCCCTGATAAATCAACTGGGCGGCGTTGGGTACCCCAAAAACGCCAAAAAGCCCGCAATAATGGCGCGGTCTCCCGTCGCCATCATCGACACTCCATGTGCCACTCGAATGGTTTTCCATAGGTGAAACATTCATCATTGGGATGGGACTGTAAAGCGGGAATCATTCCACTTCGTTGAATGAAGTGTAAGGTGTTGATGGAAAACGCGATGTGTCGTATGCGCCAAGGCGCGCCAGAGATCAAATACTACAGTAATGTTCCTAAAATGACGCTTACAAATACAAAAATGTATGCACGAAGATGGGGGTGGGAAAGGCTGCCTTGGGGGTTCGATCGATCCGGGCTATTGTGCTGACTGATTCGACGTGTTCATACGATATGGAGGAAGCGATGAAACGAATTCTTGGTGTGCTAATCCTGTTGGCGTTTTTTGTGAACAAACCGAGTGTGCTGGCTCTGGATGGCTTTGGTCTGGGTGTGATCCTGGGTGAGCCGACCGGGGTAAGTGTGAAGAAGTGGGTGAGTGACACGAGGGCGATTGACGGGGCGGCGGCGTGGTCGCTGTCCGACAACGAGTCGCTCCAACTGCACGCCGACTATCTCATCCACCTGTACGATCCCGAGAACCTGCTGGCCATTCAGGACAAGGTGCCGCTCTACTATGGAGCGGGTGTACGGGTCCGGTTGGACGCCGAGGACGACGACCATGGGAAAGACAATGATGATGACGATGGGGACACGTCCGTGGGCGTCCGAATCCCGGTGGGTATGAGCTATTATTTCGCGAAGAACTCGATCGATCTTTTCGTTGAGATTGTCCCGATTCTCGATGTCGTGCCGGATACCGATTTTGACGTGGATGCGGCCATTGGGGCGCGGTTCTATTTCAAGTAGGAAGACCGGGGTCGTCGCCCCCAGCTACAGAAGAGAACGAAAAGCCCCGCTCCGGTTTCCCGGAGCGGGGCTTTTACGAAACACCGATTACGAAAACCGGTTAGAACGCGTAGCTGGCCTTGAGGCTGCCGACGACCGCGTCGGTGTCGCCGTAGTACAGGGCGTCGCCGCTGGAATCGACCGCGTCTTCACCATCGCCGAGAAGAGCCGAGTACGAGACGCCGGGCGTGACCGTCCACGAGTCATTGACTGCGAAGGGAATAGAAGCGCTGACGCCCCAGTCGTTGAGGCCATCGTCATAGCCTTCGACGCCGTAGTAGTACGTGCCCCAATCTTCCGAGGCTGCACCGATGGACGCGCCGAGGTTCAACGAGGCTTGCTCGCTGAGCTCAACCGCGTGGCTGACGGCAAGGCTGCCGTAGAAGCCGTCGGCTTCCTTCACGTCGTAGTAGACCGACAGGGTCGGAGACAGCGGTACATCGCTGAATGCTGCGATCAGGTAGATCTCAGCCGTGTCAGCGACGCGGGTAGGCCGCTCTATGCCTGAACAGCATTTCACGCCCACCACGAATTTCATCAGTCGATAGGGAAACGATGCCGGTGTGGATTTTCCGGTTCGAGCGATCCTGTTTTCCACTAAGCGGTAGTACCGGTGCGCCGGGTGACATAAGAGCGCCCGAACCAGCTGTAGAGGACGGGAAGCACGACAAGGGTCAGTAGCGTGTTACTGACAATGCCGCCGATGACGACGGTTGCGAGCGGGCGCTGAACTTCGGCTCCGACACCGGTGTTAATGGCCATGGGTATGAAGCCGACAGCTGCAACCAGTGCGGTCATCAGCACAGGACGCAGGCGAATCTGGCAACCTTCCCGAATGGCGTGGTCGACGCTCAACCCGGCAGCGAGGCGCTGCTTGATGAACGTCACGAGCACGAGTCCGTTGAGTATGGCCACACCGCTTAGGGCAATAAAACCGATGGCTGCGCTGACAGTGAACGGCATCCCCCGCAAGGCGAGCGCCGTGACGCCCCCCGCCGCGCCCAAAGGTATGCCCGTAGCCACGATCAGGACGTCTCGGACGCTGCCCAGGCTCAAATAGAGAAGCATGAAAATGAGTCCGAGGGTGACAGGAACAACCACCATAAGGCGCCGATTCGCTCGTTGCATGTTCTCAAATTGCCCGCTCCATTCGATGGTATAGCCTTCCGGCACCTTCACTTCCGCGCTCACGAGGCGCTGCGCCTCGGTGACGAAGCTGCCGACATCGCGTCCGCGCACATTGCACTGCACCGTGATACGGCGTTTTCCCCATTCGCGGTTGATGGTCGATGGTCCCTCAGTTTCGCTGAGACGCGCCACGTTTTCGAGCGGCAGAATCGGCCCGTCTGCGGTTGGAATGAGTGTTGCGCCGAGTACATCCACATCGGTGCGGTGCGATTCCGGCAATCGGACAGCCAGCGGAAAGCGACGCTGTCCCTCGCGGATCTCACCCACTTTTTTGCCGGCGACAGCTTCCACGATCGCCAAAACATCGCGCGTTGGAACTCCAAATCGGGCGATCGCTTGCGGGTCAATTTTTACTTCGAGCACGGGCTGGCCGGTGATCTGCTCACCGGATACTTCTCCCGCGCCCTCGATGTCTTTCAGGACGTTCTGGATATCGTCGGAAATCTTCGTCAGCGCGTGAAAATCGTCGCCATACACTTTGATGCCGACATCTGAACGTATGCCCGCGATCATTTCATTCATTCGCATCTCTATTGGCTGCGTAAAAACTTTGTTCATGCCGGGCAAGTCCTGCAACACGCTCGTCATCTCGGCGACGAGCTCCTCTTGCGTGTCCGCTTTTTTCCAGAGCGATGCGGGTTTTAGAGCGATGAACAAATCGCTCAGTTCGATACCCATCGGGTCGGTGGCTACCTCGGCGGTGCCAATACGGCTCCACACGTGCTCAATTTCATCAGGAAAGTGTTTCAGCAGAAGGCTCTCGATTCGACCATTGGAGGCCACCGCTTCTTCGACAGAGACTCCCGCCAGACGGATTACATTCATAACAAGCGCGCCTTCCTGCAACTTGGGCAGGAATTCGCCGCCCATGCGGTAACCGATTAAACCGGTCACCGAAACCAACACAAGCGCGATCAATACAGTCGCCCACCTGAATTGCATGGCCCACGCCAGGACGGGTTTGTAAAGACGATGAGTCGCTCGAACAAGCCAGGGCTCGGATTCCTCGACATGCTTGGGCAGCAAGAGGCTCGCCAGCACCGGCGTAAGGGCCAGCGAGAAGATGAGCGAGCCCAGCAAGGCGTAGATCATGGTCAGAGCCATGGGACGAAACAGCTTACCCTCCACACCCTCCAGCGTCAGAATGGGCACGAATACGATAAGAATAATGAGCTGTCCAAAGAGGGATGGACGGATCACCTCGACGGTCGCATCGCGGATCACTTCATGGCGGGGATCATTCTTGCGGTGTTTTACATGGCGGGCGCAGTTCTCGACGATGATCACCGAACTATCCACGATCAGGCCAAAATCCAGCGCCCCAAGACTCAGCAGGCTGGCCACGATCCCCGTTTGCATCATCAAGCTCCCGGCGAACATCATCGACAGGGGAATGGCCGCTGCGACAATGAGCCCCGCACGTAAATTGCCAAGAAACGCGAACAGGATCGCAATCACAAGCAGGGCACCGACGAGAAGGTTGTGCTCCACCGTTCGGATGACCTTGTCCACCAGTTGAGTGCGATCATAGACGACATCCACCTTTACATCGGGCGGCAATGCCTTTTGCGCCTCTATGAGCGCTGTCTTGAGTTTGCGCGTGACGACGTGGCTGTTCTCGCCCATGAGCATAAAGCCCAGGCCCAAAACGGCCTCACCCTTGGCGTTCGCGGATACAGCGCCCCGCCTGATTTCATGTCCGATCTGGACCTCGGCAACATCACGCACGCGCACCGGCGAACCGTCGTGACTGGTGATGACGATATTGCCGATCTGTTCGATGTCGGTCACGAGCCCCAGGCCATGGACGAGCAGTGCTTCGCCATTCCGAATGAGCACTCCGCCCCCCACATTCTGGTTGTTCGCCTCCAGCGCTTCCGTGAGGTCGACAAACGTAAGTTGATGTTTCAGAAGTTTGGACGGCTCAACAACGACGTGAAACTGCTTTTCGAAGCCTCCCCAGGAATTCACTTCGGCAACGCCTGACACCCGACGCAGATGTGGCTTCACGACCCAGTCGTGCAATTCGCGCAACTGCATCAAGGAATGTTCGCCGTTCTCGGACCGGACTATGTAATGAAAGACTTCGCCCAAGCCCGTTGCAATCGGCCCTAGTTCGGGCCGGTCGATGCCTTCCGGCAATTCAATGCCCTGTAATCGCTCGCTTACCAGTTGCCGAGCCAGTGTGATGGACGTGCGGTCCAAAAAGGTTGCAACGACCTGAGAGAGGCCGAATTTCGAAATCGACCGAACATTACTCAAGCCCGGAAGACCGCCGATTTCCAGTTCGACGGGCAGCGTAATCTGAGCTTCAACCTCCAGCGGATTCAGCGACGGAGCGACGGTGTTGATTTGGACCTGCACCGGCGTCGTGTCGGGAAAGGCGTCAATCGGCAGCCGCGTCAGGGCGAGGCCGCCCATGACGGTCATTGCGACGGCCACTAAACAAATGACGAGCCGGTTGCGAAGCGATGTTTCGATGACCCAATTCAACATGGTGTGTCCCTCTTCGGTTTATTCAAGATCTCGCAATCTGTCTGCGGCAGTGACGCCTTTTGCAAGTCCTCGCGGGCAGCGGCGATGATGGACCATGAGGAGTGCAGAAAGAGGCTGGCCACAATGAGCGCCGCGCAAAGATCAGGCCAGTGGGAGCCACTCCACGCGACGAGGCCGGCGGCGACAAGGACCATTATGTTGCCGATGGCGTCGTTGCGCGAAAAAAGCCAAACGGCGCGGACGTTGGCATCGCCATGGCGGTGGTGGATAAGGAAAACTGCGCAAGCGATATTGACGAGGAGGGCCAGCGCGGCGAATACGCCCATCATGTCCGCCGCGGGATAGCTACGAACAAAGGTCCGGAAAAGGGCTGATCCGACAACGCCGAAACCCAAGATGCCCAGAAAGATACCTTGGGCCAGCGCCACTCGGGCTCGCCATATCAGAGTTTTGGTGAGAGCCAAGAGACCCAGGGCCGTGATGGAACCGTCACCCAGCAAGTCAAGCGCATCAGCCTTCAACGCTTCTGAATGCGCGAACAAACCGGCAGTAGCCTCCGCAAGGCCGTAACCAAGATTCAGGATCGCCACCCACCAAAGCGCGCGCCGATAACCTCGCGCCAGATCACCAGGGTTTGTTGAGAAATCGCTGCGGCAGCAGGTGTCTTTTTTCTTGGCGTCTGGCATGGCTGGGTCCGTGCTTAACAGGCTTAATCGTCAACACAACCGGCGCCAAGGCGAGAGAGGAGCAATTGAGACTTCGCGACAAAGCCGCCTTCGACAACGACTTGTTGGTCGGCCGCCAGCCCTTCGCTTATCGCAACCCTGCCGCCACCTTTGGAGCCGAGACGAACAGGAAGGGCCTCATAAAGATCGTCGGCGATTTTAACAAAAACGAAATCGCGGGCACTGATGCACTGAATCGCTGAGCTTGGGACCGTCAGGGCCTTGTCTGAACCCTGGGTCAGAATGCGGGCTTGGGCAAACATGTTTGCCCGCAAGGTGGTGGGCGGATCGGCAATCTCGGCTCGCGCTTGCACCATGCGCGTCCGACCGTCCACGTTCGCCGCGATCCAGGTCAGCTTGCCCGTGAAGATTTGCTCCGGCAATGCATCGATGCGAAATTCCACGTCCTGTCCTACGTGAACAAGAGCCAGAAATGTCTCGGGAATATTGAGCATTCCCCACATGGTCGATCGGTCCGCTACGGTAAAGAGCGGCTTGCCGGGTTCCACCAACGCGCCAAGAACGGCCATGCGCTCGACGACTTCCCCTGCAAAAGGCGCGCGCAGTTCCAGCATGGCTGTCTCGACTGAGTTCTCGGCGAGAGACTGGATTTGGTTGTCATCAAAACCCAGGATCTTAAGTTGCTGCCGCGCGGTCCAGTACGCGGCCTCTGATTCCTGAAGGTCCTTCTCGGAACTAATCCGCTCGGCTCGCAGTTTTCTTTCACGCGACACCGTCTGATGTGTGAGGACCGCTCGTGCGACAGCTTCGCCAATATCGGCCGACCAGACCTTGGCCAGTACCTGCCCCTGTTTGATGTTCTCGCCAAGATCGGTCTCTATCGTCTGGATGATGCCGCCTACCGGCGCTGCGATTTGGGCCAATCGATTCTGGTTAAATTGGAGTTCCGCATAGCAATCAATGCCGTTGAACATAGGCATGATTTCCGGTTGCATGGTCGCAATACCGGCCTTGGCCGCGGCTTCCGCTGAAGCGAAGCGGACTTTCAGGCCTTGGCCGGACGGAAGGTCCGCGGCCAAATCCGGATGACAAATCCCGCATTCCTCCTCGGCTACATGGTGCTCTTTGCACATCAGTTTTTGTGCTGGAGCCGATGACTTGGAGGCGCTGGGCGTTGCTTTCAACTTCGGGTTGCAGAGAAAGCATTCGTCTTCGTACAAACCGTGTTCGTCGCAATAGGCCCGGTTCTTATCCTGCAGATCGGCGTGACATTCCCAGCAGCGGTCCTCATAGCGAGTGTGTTCGTTGCACCAGATGCGCCCCTTTTCGCGCAAAGTGGGATCGCAGATGAAGCACGACGCCACGGGAGCATTGTGTGCTGCGCATTTTTCGCCGGACTGAACTGGCGCCGCAGAGGTCTTGAGTTCGGGTTTGCAGATGAAGCACTCGTCCTCGTAGAGGTCGTGTTCCTGGCAGTATGCGCGTTCCTTGTCCTCCAGTTCCGGGTGGCATTCCCAGCAGCGATCTTCATAGCGCGCATGCTCCTTGCACCACATCCGTCCTTTTTCCCGAAGCGAAGGATCGCAAATGAAGCACACGCCGGGCGGCGCATCGTGCGGACAGGCTTCATCCGCGGGGGCGGTTGGGGGCACGCACAGCGCCAATAGCAGCAGTATGACGGGCCATAATTTCGGCACGGACGTATTCATGTTCTACTCCTTGGTTGGCTTCAGGTTCTCGGTCGATGGACTTGGCTCGAAATCGTCAACAAGCAGTGACTGCAAGACCGCGTGGGATACATTCAACTCCAGCAGGCTCTCAAAGTACGCGAACTGGGCTTCGCCCAACGTGCGTTGAGTGTCGATCAGATCAATAAACTCGAATTTACCGGCCTCGATTCCGGCCCGCGTAAGGCGTAATGCTTCTTCAGCCCGGGGGAGAATGTGAAGGCGGTAGGTTTCGACTTCGGAAGTGGCAGTTCGCAAGCGGGCGTCGGCTTCCCGAACGTCGCGGACCCACTCTTGCTGGGCGGCGGCCACGTCCCAAATCGCCATTTCCACTTCGGCCCGTGCGGCCTTCTTCCCGCCTTGAGCGCGATCAAACAAGGGCAGCGGCACCGAAGCATGAAATTCTGCGATTGATTCGTCATCCTGTTGACCGCCCGCGACCGTGAGTGTTACGTCGGGGAAGGGCTCCCGTCGCACACGACGCAGCTCAAGGTTCGAGCGCTCCCTGGCAATCAGGGCAGTTTGAATACTTGGATGCCGCCACAATCGATCTTCAAGCACCGCATCCAATTCCTTGACCTCGAAGCGTTCGGACAATTGGCCATCCAGGGGGCCGACGGGCCCACTTGCAAGTCCCATAACACTTGACAAGGCGGCCTCGGCTTCAATGGACTCTCGCCGCGCAGCGCTCCCTGCCAAGGCGGCGCGCTGAAGTTCAATCTCGGCTCGCAAAAGTTCCTGGTCGGTGGAAGCGCCTGCATCCACGCGTTTTCGTGTTGCTTCTGCGAGTGATCGTGCCAGTGCACTGAGCTGCTCCGCGACGGCCATCTTGTTTGTGGCTGCCAGCGCCTGGGCGAAGGCGATTCTCACGTCGCGCACGAGTTCCAGCTTGCGCCGCTCGTATTCCCAGCGCGCCGCGGCAATCCTCCGTTGGCCGATCTTCGCATCGAGGGACTTCTTTCCGGGGAAAGGCACTTGCTGGGACAAGCCGATCATATTTTGCGCCGAGGAAAAACCGCTCCCCTGCAAGGGGTAGTCTTCCGAGGACACTTCCAAGTCTGGATTGGGCCATAACTCCTCCTGCAAAGCTCTACCCGTGGAAGCTTCAATCATTTGTTCCACGGCGCGCAGTTGAGGATTCTGCTCCAAGGCTGTTTGGATCGCCTGCTGCACGGATAATCCTCCGGCATACGACAGAGTAGAGCTGGAAGCGAATAGGACACTAAGACACAACAAATAGACAGTTTTCATACAGACACCGACTGAGTGGGCAAATGCCCTGTGCACGGCAGGGCAGTGGAGATGAGACCGCGCTCGAAAAGAGGCGGCTTGAAGCTACAAAATCGGAGGCTGGCTAGATCGGGCGAAAATTGGACAGTCCGGCAGGCGGAATTTATCTGAAGGCAGGAAAGAGATGTTTATGCGAGCTGGAAATCCCGCGCCGTCAATCTCTTCAATTAGTACACTGTGGCTGCACATCGAGCAATCGGTGATCTGACGGCATTCATCATTTGTATCAGTCCCGCAGCACAATACTTCGCTGAGGATCCCAGCGAAAAGAAACGCCCATACAATCAACCATACAATGCGAAGCATGAAGGCATGACAGCAGTTCGGTTAGGGAAAGTCAATTAGCATCCACTACAACTCATACGTGTGAATGCTCAAGAGCAACATGTGCGGACGCTCTTCTACCGGGTTCCTGTTGCGGTTGTCCCGGGTGTGCGTATTCCCGTGGGCTTGAAGTACTATCTGGCGAAGCAGTCGATCGACCTCTTCGTTGAAATTGTCCCGGTCCTCGATATCGTGCCGGATACCGATTTCGATGTGGATGCGGCCATTGGGGCGCGGTTCTATTTCAAGTAGGAAGACCGGGGTCGTCGCTTGCTACTCTGCGAAGTGGCGCTTCGCTACGTAGCACGAGCCCGGCTATAGAGATGAAAAGCCCCGCTCCGGTTGCCCGGAGCAGGGCTTTTACGAAACACCGATTACGAAAACCGGTTAGAACGCGTAGCTGGCCTTGAGGCTGCCGACGACCGCGTCGGTGTCGCCGTAGTACAGGGCGTCGCCGCTGGAATCGACCGCGTCTTCACCATCGCCGAGAAGAGCCGAGTACGAGACGCCGGGCGTGACCGTCCACGAGTTGTTGACCGCGAACGGAATGGAAGCGCTGACGCTCCAATCGTTCAGGCCATCGTCGTAGTCCTCTACGGTGTAGTAATATGAACCCCAATCTTCCGAGGCTGCACCGATGGCTGCACCGAGGTTCAGGGATGCCTGCTCGCTGAGCTCGACCGAGTGGCTGACGGCAAGGCTGCCGTAGAAGCCGTCGGCTTCCTTCACGTCGTAATAGACCGACAGGGTCGGAGACAGCGGAACATCGCTGAATGCTGCGATCAGGTAGATCTCAGCCGTGTCATTCACGAGCGAGAGGTTCCCGTCGGCATCGGCGACGCCGATATTCGGGAAGTCATAATTGACTATTCCGAGGGTCATTCCGGCTCCTGTGAGCGGGCAGGTTGCCGAATACGAGAGCGAGATATCATGCTCGGAGAACTCGTACTCATCGCCTGTCGCGTTATCAGTGAGGTTGTAATTCCCCCACCAGTTAATGGCGAAACCGCCCTTGGATACGGTCAGGGTCGGCTGCACGACGGCTTCGTCATTGAGGACAAGGCCACGCCAGACGTACTCGGTAAGGACCGGCACATCAAGAGTGGCACTCACTTCGGCCTCTTCACCTTCGGCACGGGCCGAACCCATCGCAAGCCCGCTCATAAGAGCAGCGGCTGCTACGATCTTCATTTTGCTATCCATGCGTTTACTCCTCCTGCTTATGGAGCCCACGAACCGGCTCCCCTGGTTTCTGCTCCACGCCGGGTGGAGCAAAGTGTGAAAATGGCCCAAAACCCCCCTGTAGGCGTCTTAAGACTAGGGACGGGTTGGGATTATGCAAGAAAATCTTGAGGAAAAATGCCCCGTCTACGCTACCCCTTGGGGAAACTTCGGAAGGCCACCGCCACGGGTGGTGGCGGTTGGCCGACCAAAAGTCATCGAGTCATCGGTCCGATTGCGGTGATATAGCGACGGGGTGTCGTCAAGGGCATAACGACACCCCGTCTATTGCCGCACTCGTTGAATCTAACCGATGGCCTCCTTTCCTTTCTCTCCGGTACGGATCCGGATGCATTCATCAAGAGACGTGATGAAGATCTTGCCGTCACCAATCTTGCCCGAGCGGGCACCCTTGATGATGGCGTCGATCGTGGGCTTCACGAAGTCCTCGTTCACGGCGACGTCGAGACGGACCTTCTTGAGAAGGTTCACCTCGGTGACGGCACCGCGGTAGGTTTCTGTGTAACCCATTTGCTGACCGCAACCTATGACGTTGGATACGGTCATCTTGTGAATGCCCGCATCGAAGAGCGCGGCTTTTACGTCCGGCAGCTTGTCGGGCTGGATAATCGCTGTAATCAATTTCATTGTAGTTGTCCTTTTCCTTCCCGGTTACTTGGTCAAGAAGCCCTGGAAGTCAGGATACGCTTCCATGCCGTGTTCGCCCACATCGAGACCACCGATTTCTTCCTCACGGGAAACCCGCATTCCGAAGACGGCCTTGATGATCAGCCAGAAGATTCCGGACAGGACGACCGTAAAGACGCCGACCAGAACCACACCCTTGAGCTGTTGTACGAA
>CAZCZZ010000032.1:0-27474 GCA_964503335.1 uncultured Verrucomicrobiota bacterium | reverse complement strand
ACAGGACGACCGTAAAGACGCCGACCAGAACCACACCCTTGAGCTGTTGTACGAATTGAGCACCGGCGGTCAGTCCCGTGTGGAGGCAGGCCACTGTCGAGGCGACATCCACGTTGTAGAACAAGCCAAGGGCCAACGAGCCCCACACGCCGTTCAGCAGGTGAACGGAGAGGGCGCCGACGGGGTCGTCGATCTTCACCTTGTCGAAGAATAGGACGCCCAGCACGACAAGGATGCCGCCGACGAATCCGATGATCGCCGAGGACGTGATGGTGACAAACGCGCAAGGAGCAGTGACGGCAACAAGGCCGGCCAGACAGCCGTTCAGGATCATGGACAAGTCGGGCTTCTTCAGGAGCACCCAGGCCGTGAGTGTTGCTCCCAGTGCGCCGGTCGCCGCGGCCATGTTCGTCGCTACCAGAACATGGGCAATGGCGGCGCCGTTCATGGCAGCCATCGTCGAGCCGGGGTTGAATCCGAACCAGCCGAGCCAGAGAATCAACACGCCAAGCGCGGCGGAGGTCATGCTGTGACCGAAGATCGGATTGACGCTGCCGTCCGCGCGATACTTGCCGATACGCGGACCCAGCACCAGGATGCCCGTGAGGGCTGCCCAGCCGCCGACCGAGTGAACCACCGTGGAACCCGCGAAGTCGCGGAAATTGCCAAAAAAGGCCGTGATGCCCGACTCGCCAGGCGTCATGCCGAGGATGCCGCCGCCCCAGATCCAGTGACCCGTGACCGGGTACATGAACGCCACGAGGACGACGCTGAATACCATGAAAGAGCCGAACTTGATGCGCTCAGCCACGGCGCCCGACACGATCGTCGCGGCCGTTCCTGCGAACACCAGTTGGAAGAAGAACTTGGCCCAGAGCGGAACCGGCGTCCAATTGATCGCCGAATACACACCCTCGTACACGGTCGTGGAGAACGGATTCATCGCCGCATAGGCTTCGCCCAGCGCCGGCGAGTTGTCTGCGCCGCTGATGAAGAACAACCCGCTGGTTCCGAACCAGGGCGTGCCGTCACCGAACATCAGACCCCAGCCGATGACCCAGAACGACAGCGTGGACACCGCGAAGACAATGAAGTTCTTCGCCAGGATGTTCACGCAGTTCTTGGCGCGGCACAGGCCGCTTTCCACCAACGCAAAGCCGGCGTTCATGAAGAACACCAGCATCGCGGTGATCAGCACCCATGTCGTGTCGATGCCGATACGCGTATCACTCATCGCGCTTAGGAACGCAGACGAGAACGCGGGCTCGGCCGCCACTTCAGCAGCGGCTTCGGCAACAGGTGCATCCTGCGCAGTCGCCAGCTCCAACCCCATAAACATGGGCATCGCAATCAGTGCTGCGATGACCCACTTTTTCCAGAACCACATAGCCATTCTCCTTAACGGTTTGCCGCGCGCACAATGCGCGATCGGTGACGGACCGTTTAGCAGCGGATATGCCAACCGCCGCGCTGTGCCGCGGCAGTTGGATGGTTAATGGTTGATGGTTAATGTGTTACGACAGAATAATATCGCATACAAGATGGTTGGATGTGATGGTCTATGATACGATTATGTAGTCGAGGCAATGCTTCGCTACGATCATGTAGCGTAGCGTTTGGGGTCGATATTGTAGTTGTGGACCTTGTAGCCGAAGATGCGCTGGGTGGTCTGAAGATTACGTGCGGCGGCGGCCATGTTGCCGCGGGCGGACTTCAGGGAGTCGACGAGCAGGTCGTGTTCGTACTTCTCCACGAGGTCTTTGAGGCTGCCCTTCGTTTCCGTGCCGCTGGTCTCCGCAGTCTGCAGCGTGGGGGGGAGGTGATAGGGATGAATCACGTCGCCTTCAGCCACGAGCACGGCGCGTTCGATGCAGTTCTCCAGCTCGCGCACGTTGCCGGGCCAGTGATAGCTCATCAGCATGTCGATGACGGCGCTTGAAAGACGTCGCACCTTCTTCCCTGTATCCTTCGCATACTTTTCGAGGAAGTGATCGGCGAGTAACACGACATCGGCTTTGCGCGTGCGCAGCGCCGGCACGAAGATCGGAAACACGTTGAGGCGGTAGTACAGGTCCTCGCGGAACTTTCCCTGCGCGACCATTTCCTGGAGGTTGCGATTTGTGGCGGCAATCAGTCGCACGTTGACCTTCGTCGTCTGCGTGGCGCCGACGCGCTCAAACTCGCGCTCCTGCAGGACGCGCAGGAGCTTGATCTGAATCGACACCGGGATGTCGCCGATTTCATCGAGGAAGAGCGTGCCGCCGTGCGCCAGCTCGAAGCGACCTTTGCGGTCGGAGAGGGCGCCGGTGAACGCGCCTTTGACGTGTCCGAAGAGTTCGCTCTCGATCAGATTCTCCGGAAGCGCCGCGCAGTGGGCTTTGACAAACGGCTTGTCGGACCGGTCGCTGTTGTAGTGAATCGCGTGGGCGACGAGCTCCTTGCCCGTGCCGGTTTCGCCGAGGATCAGCACCGTGGCGTTGCTCTTGGAGACCTGTGCAATCTGGTCGTACACACCCTGCATCTCATGCGAGTTGCCGATGATGTTCGACGGACGGAAGCGGTCGCGCAGTTCCTGTCGGAGGCGCTGGTTTTCTTCCTCGAGTCGCTCCTTCTCTTCCTGCGCCGCGCGGCGCAGCTTCACGGCCTGGGCGATGAGCGACGAGATGATTGTCAGCAGGCGCATGTCTTCCTTCAGGTCGACATTCGGTTCGAACAGCCGGTCTACGCTGAGGGCGCCGACGACTTCCTGGCCGACCTTGATCGGGACACAGATGAAGGACGTGTCCGCGCGCTTGCCGCGCTTGGTCTTGTCGAGGATCAGCGGCGACTCGCTCTTCACCGGGATGACGATCGCTTCGCCGGTCAGGATGACTTTGCCCGTCACGCCTTCGCCGAGCTTGTAACGTCCCTGCCGCGCCTGCTGCGGCGAGAGGCCGTGCGCGGCCTCGATCAGGATGTCGCCGGTCTTCCGGTTCAGCAGCGTGAGCGTGCCGTAATGCATGTTCATGTTCTCGTTCAGCTGCTCGAGGATCGGGCTGACGATCTCGCGCATGTCGAGGCTGGTGTCGAGAATGCGGCTGACGTTGTAGAGCAGGGTGAGCTCTTTCAAGCGCCGGTCGGTGGGGGCTTCGCTGTGGGGTATCGCTGTATCGTCACTCATGGTCGTACTCGCTCTCCGTATAAGTTGGTGATGGGCAGCCGGCGATCCCGGCCGAAAGCCTTGGGCGTGATCTTGACGCCGGGCGCGCCCTGGCGCCGCTTGTACTCGTTGCCGTCCACGAGGCGGATCACGCGCCGCACCGTGTCGTGGTCGAAACCCGCTGCGCGAATCTCGTCGGCGCTCTGGTCCTGCTCGACATAGCGCTCCAGGATCTGGTCCAGCACGTCGTAGGGCGGAAGCGAATCCTGGTCCTTCTGGTTCGCCCGCAGCTCCGCGCTGGGCGGACGATCGATCGTGGACACGGGAATCAGCTCGCGTCCCGCGTGGCGGTTGTGCCAGCGCGACAGTTCGAAGACCAGCGTCTTCGGCACATCCTTGATCAGCGCGAAGCCGCCCGCCATGTCGCCATAGAGCGTGCAGTAGCCCGTCGCGAGCTCGCTCTTGTTGCCGGTGGTCAGCACCAGCCAGCCGAACTTGTTCGAGAGCGCCATGATGATCGCGCCGCGAATGCGAGCCTGGATGTTCTCTTCGGTCGCATCCGGATCGCGACCCGGCCAGAGCGGCGTTAGCTCTTCGAGGTATAACTCGTGCAGTCGCTTGATCGGCACCGTCGTGATGTTCACACCAAGGTTCTTCGCGATGAGGTGGGCGTCGGAAAGCGTGTCGGCCGACGAGAACTTCGACGGCATGGTCACCGCGTGAACGCGCTCCGCACCGAGGGCGTCCACCGCGAGCGCCAGCACGAGGGCCGAATCAATGCCGCCGCTGACCGCGACCACAACTGCGCGGAAGCCGTTCTTGTCGACGTAGTCGCGGAGCCCGAGGCGCAATGCAGCCCAGACTTCGGCGAAGTCGTCGATCGTGGAAGGTAGGGATGGCACTCCGTGCTGTCCGTCCTCGTTCGAACCGGTCGGGAGCGGAGTCCCGACCCTACCTTTTCCAAGGATTGGAACTTTGATCGAAGCAAACTTCCAATCCTTGGAACTTTTCCGCACGGGGAGATCGAGCGAGACATACAAGGTCTGCTCCTCAAACTGCTTCCCGCGCGCGATCAGTTTCCCGGCTCCATTAAACGCCATGCTCGCTCCGTCAAAGACCAGTTCATCCTGGCCGCCGATCAGGTTGCAGTAGAGCAGGGGCGCGCCAATGGTTGTGGCGGTCGCTCGCATAACCTCTTCGCGCAGAACGGTTTTTCGTCGGAAATAAGGCGAAGCGGAGATGTTGATCACGAGATCGACACCGCCATCACGCATCGAAGTGCAGGGCACATCATCGTGAAACCAGGAGTCCTCGCAGATGTGCAGGCCGATCCGAAGTCCTGCGACATCGATGACCGCGGGCTGCCGGCCCGACGCAAAGACACGCTTCTCGTCGAACACCCCGTAATTGGGCAACAACATCTTGCCGTAGTATCCAACAACCTTGCCACCGTGCAGGACCGCAGCGCCGTTGTAACAGGCTTCGCCATCCGTAATAGGCGTTCCAACCACCACGATCGCATCGTGCGGACAGCCCGCCGCCGCGTGCTCCAGCGCGATTTGGCAGTCCTCACGGAAGTGCTTCTTGAGGACGAGATCCTCCGGCGGATAGCCCGAAAGCACCAATTCGGGGAACACAATGACCTGCGCACCACCCTCCCGCGCCTCGCGCGCGAGACGAGCTACCTTGTCCGCATTGGCCTTCAAAGCCCCTACGGAAACGTTCGTCTGCACCAAAGCGGCACAAAGTTGTGACATGAGACAAATTCGTAGCACCCAATGTTCGCGCGATCAACAGGCAAACTGCTTCCGGCTTTCGCTTATCGGTCCATCCCGCTACCGTCCACGATATGTCCTATAAGCCCCATAAGTCCTCTACCCGAAACCTATGCAAACAGTCCGCCTAGGCATCATCGGTGTAGGCAACATGGGCTCCGGCCACGCCCGGAACATCGTGGAGGGGAAAGTTCCGCGCATGGAGTTGGTCGCCGTTTGCGATGCCGACCCAGCGCGGCTGTCATCCTGGTCGCCGGCCATCAAGACCTACGCCACGCCGCGCGAACTGCTCCGCTTGAAGCGCCTCGATGCCGTGCTGATCGCCACGCCGCATTTCAGCCATACAGCGTGCGGTGTGTCCGCCTTGCGCTCCGGTGTTCACGTGCTGATCGAGAAGCCCATCTCGGTACACAAAGCAGATGCGGAGAAGTTGATCGCGGCGCACAAGAAGCCGGGACAACTCTTCGCCGCGATGTTCAACCAGCGAACCGACCCCTTTTTCCGCAGGATCAAGCAGATCATCACCGACGGAACCCTCGGTCCGCTTCAGCGCATCCAGTGGACCATCACCGACTGGTATCGCACCGACGCCTACTACACCTCCAGCGGCTGGCGCGCCACGTGGTCCGGCGAAGGAGGCGGCGTCCTCCTGAACCAGGCTCCGCATAATCTCGATCTCTTCCAGTGGTTCTTCGGGATGCCACAACGCCTTCGCGCCTTCGCAGGCTTCGGCAAGTACCACGCGATCGAAGTCGAAGACGAAGTCACGGCCTTCATGGAGTATGAGAACGGCTGCACGGCGACGTTCATTACGACGACGGGTGAAACGCCGGGCACCAACCGGCTCGAAATCGCCGGCGATCTTGGAAAGCTCGTCTATGAGTCCGATCGATTGAAGCTCACGCTCAACACCGTCGGTCGCCGCGAACACAGCCGCACCTGCAAGGGCTTCTTTGATCGCCCTACCACGCGTGTGGAGAACATTGTCTATGACAACCACGGTGGACAGCACGTCGAGATACTCAAGAATTTCGCGGACGCAATCCTCGACGGCACGCCCCTTATCGCGCCCGCCGCCGAAGGCATCCACTCCGTGGAGCTCGCCAACGCGATGATCCTTTCCGCCGACAAGGGTCAAACCATTGAGCTTCCCATCAAGAGCTCTGCCTACGCCAGCTGGCTCAAGAAGAAATCGAAAGAATGACCTCTTTCCAAAAATCCGACGGCATGACGTACGCACCGAAGGGGAAACCTGCTCCGGTGGTGAAGGCCGGTGAATTTGTCTTCGCAGCCTGTGCACTGGATCATGGGCACATCCACGGTCAAACTAATGGACTCCTTGAAGCCGGCGCCATGCTCAAATGGGTCTTCGATCCCGACGCGAAGAAGGTCGCCGACTTCCGTCGCAACTTTCCCCAAGCCCGCGAGGCACGTTCCATCGATGAAATCCTCGACGACCCTGAAGTTAGGCTCGTAGCCGCCGCGGCCGTCCCAAGCGACCGGGGCCCGCTCGGGTTGCGTGTGATGGATGCCGGGAAGGACTACTTCACCGACAAGTCACCCTTCACTTCGCTGGATCAACTTGCCGCGGCCCGCCGCTCAGTCGCCCGCACCAAGCGCAAGTACGCCGTCTACTACTGCGAACGCCTGCACAATGAATCCGCGATATTCGCCGGCCAGCTCATCGAGCAAGGCGCGATCGGACGCGTGATCCACGTCATCGGACTCGGCCCTCATCGCTTGAATGCATCGGGTCGTCCGTCGTGGTTCTTCGAGAAGGCGAAATACGGCGGAATCCTGACCGACATTGGAAGCCACCAATGCGAACAGTTCCTTTACTATGCGGGGGCAACGGGTGGGGACGTGAAGAGCGCCGTCGTCCGCAACGCGCACCACCCGGAATACCCGGGGCTGGAGGACATCGGCGAAGCGTCGATCGTCGGCGACAACGGCGCGTCATTCTATTTTCGCGTCGACTGGTTCACGCCAACCGGCCTCAGCAGCTGGGGCGACGGCCGCACCTTCATCACGGGAACCGACGGCACCATCGAGCTGCGCAAGTACGTTGACCTCGCGACGGGGAAAGGCGGCGACCAGGTCTATCTCGTGAACAAGGATGGCGAACAACACTTCAGCGTGTCCGGCCAGGTCGGCTTCCCATACTTCGGCCAACTCATCCGTGACTGCCTCGATCGCACCGAAACCGCGATGACGCAAGAACACGCCTTCAAAGCAGCTGAGCTTTCGATGAAGGCTCAAGCCCTCGCCGACTTATAGCCACGCCACTCTGCTGGCGTGTCGGAAGTTATGTCTTCGCCCGCTTCGCCGCCTCAAACGAACGCCGCGCCCAAACCGCGGCTTCCACCGGATTCTCCAGCACTTCTTCCGGCGCCTGATAGTACGACATCTTCACGACCTTCTTCCCTTTGTCGTACTCGAACGGCTGCAATGCCCGCTCCGTGAAGGTCCCGACATTCATCTCATCCGCCTTGAGATACAGCGTATCATCCGCCACCAACCCGAACATCACCCCTTCGTGATAAAGCCCGTATCCGCCAAACATCTTTCGCGCCTTCACGGGTCCGAGTTGGGCAAAGACTTCTTCGAGCAGTGTCACGAAATCGCTCATAGGGGCACGTTAACGAAAAGGCCCGGCTCTTTCGAGCCGGGCCTTCATCACAACACTTCGCTGCTAGTTATCGAATGAACAGCATTTCCTGGTACGTGGGGAGGGGCCACAGGTCGTCGGCGACGATGCCTTCGAGCTGGTCCGCTACCTTGCGTACCTCGAGCATGGCCGGGAGGACTTCGTCGCGGTAGTGCGCGGCGTGGTCCAGCAGGCTGCCGGAGGCCTTGTGGCCGAGGGCGTGCTCGAGGCCTTCGATCGCCTTCTCGAACTTCCCGACGAGTTCCGTCAGGGTGTCGAGTGACGAGGTGTCGGGCTTGCGGCCTGCAGCAAGCATCGACGCCGCGGTGCTGGACAGCTCGCCCTGGTAGCGGTAGGCCGCGGGCAGGATCTGCGACTTGGCGATGTCGTGGCAGAGCATCGCTTCCGTGTTCACGTCCTTGCAGTAGCGTTCCGTGTAGATCTCGTTGCGTGCGGCGAGCTCGCGCTTGGTGAGCACGTCGTACTTCTCAAAGAGTTCGCCATACGTCTTGTTGCTGGAAACAGCGGCCAAGGCATCGACGGTGTTCTTGAGGTTCGGGAGACCGCGCTTTGCGGCTTCCTTGTGCCATGCTTCCGAGTAGCCATCGCCATTGAAGATCACAGCCTTGTGCTTCTTCACGATGTCCTGCAGGAGCTTCTGGACGGCGCCGGGGAGCTTCTTCGCATCGCCCTTCGTGGCCTTCTCCAGTTCCGTGGCCGCGTAGTCGAGCGACTCGGCGACGATGGTGTTCAGAATCACCAGCGGGCCGGAGATCGACTGATTGGAGCCGACGGCGCGGAACTCGAACTTGTTGCCGGTGAAGGCGAACGGGCTCGTGCGGTTTCGGTCGCCCGCATCCTTCGGCAGAGGCGGGAGGACGTCGACGCCGATCGTCATCGTTCCGGCCATCTTCGACGTCTTTGCGCCACCCTTTTCGATCTGCTCGAAGATGTCCGTGAGCATGTCGCCCAGGAAGATCGAGATGATCGCGGGAGGCGCTTCGTTCGCGCCGAGGCGGTGATCGTTGCCGGCGTGGGCCACGGCTACGCGGAGCAATTCCGAATACTTGTGCACGGCGCGGATCACTGCGGCGCAGAACACGAGGAACTGTGCGTTGTCGTGCGGGTTGCTGCCGGGTTCGAGCAGGTTGGCCGACGAGGTGCCGAGCGACCAGTTCAGGTGCTTGCCCGAGCCGTTGATGCCCGCGAAGGGCTTCTCATGCAGGAGGCAGGCCAGGCCGTACTTCTCGGCCACGCGCTTGAACGTGGTCATGACGAGGTGCTGGTGGTCGGCTGCGACGTTCGCATTCTCGTACACGGGAGCGACTTCGTACTGGCTAGGAGCCACTTCGTTGTGGCGGGTCTTCACCGGCACGCCGAGCTTGAAGAGTTCGCGTTCGGTATCGAGCATGAACGCGAGGACGCGTTCAGGAATCGCACCGAAGTACTGGTCTTCGAACTCCTGGCCCTTGGCCGGCTTGGCGCCGAACAGCGAGCGGCCGCAGATCGAGAGGTCGGGACGCGCGAAGAAGAAGTTGCGGTCGATCAGGAAGTATTCCTGCTCGGGACCCGCCGTCGCGAAGACGTAGCCGGGATCCTTGTGACCGAAGAGCTTCAGGATGCGCTGGGCCTGCTTGTTCAAGGCCTGCATCGAGCGGAGAACGGGCGTCTTCTTGTCGAGCGCCTCACCCGTCCACGAGCAGAATGCCGTGGGGATGCAGAGCGTCGTGCCGTTCGGGTTCTCGAGAATATACGCCGGGCTCGTCACGTCCCACGCCGTGTAGCCGCGCGCTTCGAACGTCGCGCGGATACCGCCGGAGGGGAACGACGACGCGTCGGGCTCGCCCTGGATCAACTGCTTGCCGGTGAATTCGGAGAACGCGCCGTCATTACCGTCGGGGCTCAGGAAGCTGTCATGCTTCTCGGCCGTGATGCCGGTGAGGGGCTGGAAGACGTGCGCGTAGTGCGTCGCACCTTTTTCAATCGCCCATTCCTTCATCGCCTGCGCGACGACATCCGCGACGCTCGCGTCGAGCTTTGCGCCCTGCTTGATCGTCTTGGACAGCGCCTTGTAAATGCCCTTCGGGAGACGCTTGCGCATCTCGGCATCGTTGAAGACATTTGAGCCGAAGATCTTCTCGGCCGGCGTCTCCAGAAAGTTCAACGGCTTCTCGATCGGTCTGTAGGACGTGACGGCCGCAATCGCAGCCTGTCGTGCATTCGCATTCTTCATTTCTCTATGTGCTCCTGATTTTCGCCTGTGAAAGACACCCCGACTAGCTATCGGAATGTCGCCGTATTACCATTTTCCATGCCACGGGAACGCTCCCGCGCGCACTCATTGATCGCAAACACTTAACATCAAACAGTTTGCACGAAAATTGCATTACCAATCACTCAACCGATAAACCCCAAGAATGCTACATATTTGTAGATATGGGCTCTGATTTGACACAAATGTGAAATCGGCAGTCCCACGTGCCTATCCCGTTGCTTGCCCCCGGACCGCGACGGATGAAAAGGCCGGCAGGGCGTCCCCGGTGAGTCCACCAAAGAGCACGGGTCCTGCGAAGACGCTCGCGTTGCCGAGAGTCCGCGGTTGCGGGCCGAGATTCACGGCGCAGCGCACGGTCCAGCGGCCGAGGGGACGCTCGAAAGCGATCACTGTGCGCTGATCGCGCGGGCATGCTTCGTTGACTTCGATCAGCTTGAACCCGCCGTGGACCAACTCGCGGTTCTTGAGGCGGAGTTTGATGAGCGACTGGAAGAAGTTGTAGAGGACCGCGCGCTTTGCGGGTTCGCGCGCGAACATGTTGCCCTCGAATTCAACCGACTCCTGCTCGCGCACTTGGTTGTCGATGAGAAGGCGGCGACGTTTGCCGATGGGATTCATGCGGTCGTGGATCGGGGGACGATTCAACGCGCCGAACTCCTGTCCCGTGAGAATGAAAGGCAGTGTCTGGCGGGCCATGAAGATGAGTTGGTTGACGGCGCGCACGGCCCCTTCACCATAGAGATACATGCCGCGACCTTCGTCATGGTTGTCGGTGTAGCGCGCGAGGAAAGGAACGTCCTTCTTCCTGCCCGCATACTTCTCCTCGTAGTTCAGGAGCGCGCGTTCGAAGGCGCCGGCGAGGCCACTCTCGCAGAACGCGCAATAGCGATCCTTGAAGGAATCGTTATTCGGCAGGCCCGGATCGGGAAGAATGCGAGAAACGCCCGCTTCATCCTGTCCGTAGAAGTGCTGCACGACCTTGTAGAAATCGTCGTCGTAGGCCGCATTGATGCCGCGATCGAAGAGGTCGACGTTGTTGTCGATGCCGTAGCACTCGGCGAGGAAGAGGAGTTCCTTGTCGGCGTGGCGGCGCTTCAGTTCCGGCACTGCTTCATTCCAGAACGACTTGTCGTTGATGAAATGCGCCATGTCCAAACGGAACCCGTCGATGCCGTCGTTGTCGCCGAGGAAGCTCAGCCAGTGGTCATAGATCGCGAGCATCTCGGCGCGGAGCGCGGGCTTGGTGTAGTCGAGCTTCGCGGTGTCGGACCAGTCGCAGTCGTAGAAGATCTCGCCATTGTCCCGCTTCACGTAGAACTCGGGGTTCGACGTGATCCAGACATTGTCACGGCTTGTGTGGTTTGGCGTGATATCGAAAATGACCTTCAGCTTCATCGCATGTGCCTTGCGCACCAGGTCGCGCATCTCGTCGATCGTGCCGTATTCGGGATCGATCGAGCGGAAGTCGCGGCTGGAGTAGGGCGACCCGATGCCCTTGCGGAACGCGTTGCCGATCGGATACGGCGGCATGAAGTAGATCACGTTCGCGCCGAGCTTCTTTACATAGGAAAGGTTTCGGGCCACGTAGGCCAGCGGCGACTCGGTGAGGGGCTTTTCACGCGCCGCCTCAAACGCATTGCGCGGCTCGCGCGCGGCGAGTCCCCGGAGGTTGATCTGGTAGATAATGGCTGAAGGAATCCACGATTTCATGGGTTTGAGGTTGTAACGGGGAAGCGGTGGACGGGCAAGGTCGTATTCCCGGGGCGTGGATGGGGTTTGTTGGGCTATTCATTGTCAGAAAGGGGTCCTTCCATTATGTTTCCGCACGGAGACACAGATTCTCTTATGAAAAAGGCATTTCTACTCATCGCGGTGCTCTTGATGGTATCCACCGGGCCGGCTCCAGCCGCACCTGCGGCCTATGCGGCGGACTTCTCGGCGATCTTGAGCAAGATCCAGTCGATGGGCCACGGCTCCTACACGGAGCAGGAGTGGAACGACACCATGCAGCAGCTGACGAGCATCGCGTCACGCGCTGAAAAGTCGGGCGACTGGAATACGGTCGTGGAATCCGAAGTCATCAAGGCGATGATTTACAGCGACATCCGGCACGACTACATGGAAGCGCTCTCGATCCTGCAGCGGGCGCGTGACCGGTACGGCGCCCATCGCGTCCCCGCGATGAAGAAGGTGTATGTGCAGGAAGCGCAGGTTTACGCCAAGCTGGGTGACGAGCAGGCGGTGCGACGGGTGATGGACGAGTTTACGGCGAGCCCGCATTTTGATCCCGAGAGCTACGCCTACTCCGGCGGACAAGGTCGTGATGTGCCGCTGAAGATGGTTCGCCCTTCGGTAACAGGAGCCGACTCGATTTCCGTCACGGCGATGAATGTCGCTCGCCAGCAATCACGGTTCGCGGCGGGCAGCCTGTTTCCCGACTTCGCCCTGAACGATGTGCATGGCCGCATGATCACGCCGCACGATTTCCGCGGGAAGGTGGTTTTGGTGGATTTCTGGCATCGCGACTGGACGCCGTGGCGACGCGAGCTGGCGCATCTTGCGTCGGTCTATTCCCGCTATCACGACCAGGGCTTTGAAATCATCGGCATGTGTTTGGAGCCTGACGCGACGGACGTCGTCCAGTTCATGAGCGAGAACCGCATGGCGTGGCCGGTCGTGACGGATGACACGACGCTCGCGCGCAGCCTCGGCATTTTCGGCGAAAGCGCCAACTTCCTGCTCGATCGAAACGGCGTGATCATTGCCCGCAACCTTCGCGGATCCGACCTCGTGGCCGCGCTGCGCAGGGCGCTTGGCGAAGCACCGTAGCGCCGGGCTTCCATGCCTTCGCCCGTGGCGCATTCGCTGATCGGCCTCACTGTAGCGGCGCAATGTTTCATCCCCCCGGGCCGGCCCGCAGCCGTTCGCGACTCCATCCGCCGTCATCGCTGGCTACTCCTCGCGGGCGTGATCCTGGGCAACAGTCCGGACATCGATTACCTGCCCGGCATTTTCACGGGCGATCTCAACGCGTACCACCACTTCTACACGCACAGCATCGGTTGGGTCTTTATTCTCGCCTGCGGCGCATGGCTTGTCTGGAGATCGCTGCGCATTACAGCGGGCTGGCGTGAGTTCGGATTCTGCCTCGCCGCGTCGTCGAGTCATCTGATCGCCGACCTCGTCACGGAGGACGGCCGACCACCCTACGGCATCATGGCGTTCTGGCCGTTTTCCGAGTCGTACTTCATCGCTCCCGTCACACTCTTCATGCGGCTGCATAAGCGTGACTGGTCCGAGTTCCTCCAATGGCACAACTTCGCCGCCGTGGGCTGGGAGATGGCGTTGTGCATTCCACTGGTCATGACTGTTCTTCTTCTGAAGTGTAGAGGCGCTTCTGCGAAGCACCGTCTGTAAGCATGGCTGCGGCGCTTCGCAGATGCGCCTCTACACCGTTGGTGAGGACGAAAAAGGCCCCGATTCGCTTGCGCGATCGGGGCCTTTTTGACCTACAGCCTTACTGCGGAATTCTGGGCGGGAACGCCGCGCTCCAGCCCCAGCCCTGGGGACCGCCTCCGAGCATGCCGCCGCCGCTGCTCTTGAGGACGTACCACTGGCCGAGCGCGGGGTAGTACACCGCGATATCGGTCTTGCCGTCGTTGTCGTAATCGCCGGGCACAGGCGTGACCGCGGACCAGCCCCAGTTGATCGGGCCGCCGCCGAGCATCTGTCCGTCGCTGCTCTTCAGGATGTACCAGAGACCGAGTGCGGGGTAGTAGACCGCGATATCGGTCTTGCGATCGCCATCGTAGTCGCCGGGCACAGGCACCACCGCGGACCAGCCCCATTGAATCGGGCCGCCACCGAGCATACCGTCGGTGCTGCTCTTGAGGATGTACCAGTAGCCACCTTGCGGCCAGAACACGCCGATGTCGGCCTTGAAGTCGCCGTCATAATCACCGGGTACTGGCGTTGTGCCGGCGAAGCCCCAGATCACGGACTTTGTCGCCGAGAAGCTGTTGGAGCTGAGGGCGATGTTCCAGGTTCCAAGCTCCGGCTTGTAGGTCGCGATATCCGAGCGGTTGTCGCCGTCGTAGTCAGCAGGGGCCGCGATCAGGGTGCTGCCCTTGAACCAGCGGACAGTGCGCGGATAGTTGATGCGGCTCTCCACGATGTGCCAGTTGCCGTTGGCCTTGTCCATGACCGCGATATCGGTCTTGTCATCGCCGTCGTAGTCCGTCGCCACGGTCACGACGGTCGGGTAGCCGAACTGCACGATGCGAGGTGCGCCGTTCGTGCTCTGGCGGATGAACCACTGGCCGGTGGTGGGATAGAACACGGTGAGGTCCGTGGCGCCGTCGCCGTCGAAGTCATTGTGCTCCTGCTTCTTCGGCAGGGACAGCGGATCAAGCGGGTCGGACCCGGCAAGCACTTCGCTTCCGTCGGAGACCAGGTCGTTGTCGGTATCGACATCGTTCGGGTCGGTTCCGTTCTGGTACTCCTCAAGGTTGGTGAGTCCATCGCCATCGAGGTCCGTATCGGCATCCGACGGGTCATTTGGATTCAGGCCATTGGCCGTTTCCCAGTCGTCAGGCATCCCATCCAGGTCGGAATCGCCGAAGTAGAAGCGGGTGATGACCGTGGAGGATCCGCTTACGATGGTCACCGTTTCGTTGCTGGGGGATGACCAGCCTGGAATCTGCACGAAGGACAACAGGTGGTTGCCTGCGGAGAGCGAGTTTGTCGTGCCGCTATCCTGGAAGGCTCCACCGTCCACGGACCACTTCGCGCCCGCCGTGACGGCTGCCGCGGGTTCCAGGTTGACGACGAGCGTACCGTCCGCCGTATAGCTGCGCGTGATCGATGTGGCTGCGCCGTTCGTCAGCGTGACGATCTCGTTGATCGGTGCGCTGAATCCGGCGATCTGGCGATACGAGATCGTGTGCTGGCCTGTTGAGAGACCCGTCACCGTGTCGCCGCTGTTCTGGAACGCGCCGCCGTCGATAGCCCACTGTGCGCCGGCCGTCACCGCTTCCGGGGGTTGCAGGGTCACGCGCATCGAGGGCGGGATGACGATGCCGCCGGAACCCGAAAAGCTGACGCTTCCGTTGAAGCGGAGCGCGTGGCGCCACTGGTCGTTCCAGTCTTTGGAGAACGTGAAGTCCTGCGCACCGCGCGGCTGGTGATACGCGCTGAATGGCAGGACCGAATTCGTGGCCTGTCCATCATCGAACCGGAAGTAGTGCACGAGGTTTGTATCGGTGGACGACACCGTCTTGTCCTTGTTCGTGAGGATAAGCGCCGCGCTGCGGGCGACGTTCCAGATGCGGACTTCGTCGATGTTGCCCGCGATGTCTTCGCCGATGCGGACGAACGTTTCGCCGCCCTTGCCGTTTGCGGGAGGCGAGAGGAAGAAGTTGTTCGTCGACGCGGCGAGCACGCCGTTGATGTACAGCGAGAGCGTGGCGGCCAGCGGATCATACGTCGTGGCGACATGTGTGAATGAGCCTGCAGGCACCGTGCCGCCGCGGATGAGGAACTGCTGCCCGTTCGGCTGGATGTATCCTGCGTAAGCGCGGAGACCGCCACCGTTGGGTTCGAGGCCGATGACGTAGTTTAGGGCGTTTGAGTTGCCCGGGATCTGCTGAACTACGCGGCGCACGATCGTGCCGGGCCCGCCGGCAATGCTCGCCGGATTCACGAGCGCTTCAATCGTGAAGCTGTTCAAGCGCTGGCGGAAGGAGAGGGGAATCTCCATGTAATCGTTTGCCGTGCCGCCGAGGGCTGCAGAACGCGAAACCGGCGGATCGGTCGGCTCGGCGGGATTCGTGCCGGCACCCTGCTCGAGGTTGTCGGAGAAGCCGTCGTCATCGGTGTCGACCATGTCAGGCCGGCTCGAGAGGTTCTGCTCGGTGAGATTCACCACGCCGTCGCCGTCGAGGTCTTCCTGCGTGTCCGGCACACCGTCGTTGTCCGAGTCAGTGTCGCGCGGGTTCGTATTGGCCCAGAATTCATTCAGGTTGTTGAGCCCGTCACCGTCGGGATCACCGAGGGCGCCGAACGGACCATTCCTCGCGCCGACGGAAGTCTCCTGCCCGGTTCCGTTGTCGTAGAGGCCGAGGTTGTTGACGACTTCCCATGCGTCGGGCAGACCGTCGTTGTCGCTGTCATCCGAGCCGCGCGGGTCGATGCCGAGGATCGGGGCCGCGCCGTTGGTGGTCAGCGTGATGCTGGCCGTCGGGAGGGCGTAGCCGAAGTCGCCGAAGAGGTAATTCTCGGCCGTGGCGCCCACGAGGCCGTTCTTCGCCTTGCGCGCGAAGTCCTCGATCGATGCTCCTCCGTCGTCGAAGCGGTAGTAGGCCAGCAGGCTCTCGCGGCTGAAGTCTCCGCTGCCGTCCTTGTCGTTGAACAGGACGTTCGGCACGGCGGTGCCGGGTGATCCTTCGGCGAGATCGTTTGTCCCGCGGAACACCACGCTGTCGATCGTGGATTCGAAGAAGCCGTTGCCGTTGTCGACCCAGTAATTGTCGAGATTCTTGAGCACGTTCGAGAGCGTCACGCCGGGCTCACCCTCGAAGAGGGAGCCGCCGTTGACGAGCAGCGTGTCGTTTGTCGCGTAGAACACATTCGCGATGCCGGCGGAGATCCAGACATCGTCGCCGTTTGCGGGCACGACGAGCTTACGTGCGAAGTCCGTAAGCTGCTGACCGCTGCGCGGCACGCCCCAGATGCGTACTTCGTCGAGGACGAGGTTGTTGACGAACGAACCACCAGGCGAGCGGGCAAGCGCCAGCACATTGGTCGCGGGGAAGATCAGGGACGAGGCGCTCTCGTTGAAGACCGACTGGGCCTGGAAGAGGACACCCTGAACATACAATGCCACGCTGTTGTTATTGTGATCCCACACACCGGCGAGATGGATCCATTGGTTCGTGGGGAGTGCATTGGCGGCCACCGTGAACGTGGACCCATCGCTGGTCTGTGCAACGAGCGACGGCACGTTGTTCGAGAGGCTCATCCGGTAGACGACGCGGGATGATCCACCGAAGTCCGTGACGAAGTCGAAGAGGTCACCGGTCAGGTTGGAGCCGAGGAGCTTGACGCTGCATTCAATGGTCCAATCGCGGCGTTGCAGGTCCTCGCGGATGCCGGCGGGGCGGGGGAAGCTTGCGCCCGCAGGCTCCGGATCGGGGATCACGATGCCGGCCGTTGACGTGATGATGGCGGAGCGAAGGATGAACGGATCCGTGGAGTGAACGGGGCTGGAGGCCGTGCCGCCTGTGCCATTCACTTCCGCGTTGTCGAGGATGCCATCGTCGTCCGAGTCTGTGCCCGTGTCCGCGCCGATGGAAAGCGTCGGGAGGGCGCTGCCAAGCGTTTCATCGCGGCTGATGCCTGTGCCGATGCGTGGGTCGGTGAGGTAGGAGAGCGGAAGGTTTGTCGGGAACCAGCGCCACGCATACGTGGAGTCGGGCCGCCAGTTGTGCTGGTTCGGGTTCGTTTCGTCGCCTGTGCCGTTGACGAACGGTTTCGTCGTGGCGCGATTACCGTCCTGGCCTAAGTATTCCTGGAAGTTGAAGAGACCGTCACCATCGGGATCGCCGAACACGCCGTTGACGCCGGCCGAGCTGCGTGGATTGAGGGCGAACTCCACCTCCCAGCCGTCGGGAAGGGAATCGCTGTCGGAGTCGTGTCCGATGGATGCAGGTTCATCGACGAAGTTGAAGCCCGAGCCCACGGTGGGGTCGGTCCACTCCTCATTGCGCAACTCCGCGCGGTTCGCACTGGTCTCAATGACCGTGGCGGGATTGAGCCCGAGGACGAGATCCGCGCCCGTGAAACTCATAAGCACGACGCGCACTTCCTGGTTGGAACTGTCCGAATAGGTGATTTGGGGGAAGGGAGGGCGCTCCGTCCAAACCCACTTGTCGTCGTTCACGGCGCCTTCGCGGAATTCCGCGAGGAGCGACTGTTCGCGGTAGTTGCTCAAGCCGTCCTGGTCGACATCCGCGCGGGCCGTGGCCGTGTTGTACAACGCTGCGCTGGTGGGGGCATTCGTGATAAGGCCCACGTCG
This sequence comes from uncultured Verrucomicrobiota bacterium, assembly GCA_964503335.1. Lineage (GTDB taxonomy): Bacteria > Verrucomicrobiota > Kiritimatiellia > CAIVKH01 > CAIVKH01 > CAZCZZ01. The sequence continues at coordinate 9,563 of CAZCZZ010000032.1, read as the reverse complement.
GGGTCTATGCCCTGGGAGGGGTGATACCAGGCCGCCTCGAAGCTGTCGATCAGCAGGTCGAAGTCGGAATCGATGTCGACAGGATTGATGTCGTCGCGAGAGAAGAGGCTGGGCTTGGCCGCGCGCACGCCATCGGTGAAGGCGTCGAACACGAGCACGGGTTCCCCGTCGACACCGTAGTACTCCTGGTAATTGCTCAGGCCGTCGCCGTCCACGTCGTCCAGATGATCGACGGGGTCGGTCGGATCGGTGCCTACGCCCAGCGAGGAAACGTAGTGATCGTATTCCCACTTGTCATCGAGCGTGTCCGCGTCGGTGTCGAAATCCGCGGGGTTGATGTACTTGAAGCTGGAGGGCAGCGAACCCGCGTCGGCCGACGCATAGATGTTGTATTCGAAGGAATTCGACAGGCCGTCCTTGTCGGGGTCATCGTTGGAACCCTTGCCGAGCGGGGCTGTTGAACCATTGAACCAGTGCGCTTCCCACCAGTCGGGGAGCGTGTCCGTGTCGGCATCATCGACGACGGTAAGGTTGAATCCGACCACGGACTCGCCGTCCGCGATCGTGGCCGTGCGGGTCACGTTGTGCGGTTCACCGAGGTCGTAGGCGCCGTCCGCGTCGGCGTCCACCCAGGCGAGTACCTGGTAACTGGCGTCCGGAAGGGACGATCCGATGGTGTAGGGGAACGATCCGCTCAGTCCAGCCGGCATCGCGCCCGTGGCGAGCACGATGTTGGTGAAGGGTGTGCCTTCGACATCGCTGTCCGCATTCCACAAGCCGATGCGGAGCTGGCCCGCCGAATTGCCGTCGCCGGGAGGATTCAGCAGGGCATCGTCATCCGCCCACGCCGAGTTGTTCTGGACAACGCCGGCGATGGTTTGAGCCTGGATGGCCTGGGCCGATGCGAACAGGCAAAGCGCTGCCGTCGCATAGAAGGCCGATAATCTGAGCGTCGAGGTCTTCATGGTCATTCCCCTTCATTCGTCGCCGTATCAGGAGCAGGTGGCTTGCCACCCGCTCCCTGAACGGACTACTGCACGCACAACCGTCACATCGCTGGTAACTTCTGCCGTCGCGTAATTAGTTGGAGCGGGGCGTCTGAGTCTTCTTCTTGCTCTCTTTCGCTTTGGTCTGTTCAGCCTTGAGCGCCTTCTCGGCCTTGCGGGCAAGATGGCGGTGGATGAGTTCGCCGTCCTCGGGGATGCCGGAGGTCTGCTGGAGCGTGCTCGGCTTCGCCATGGACATCGTGACGAAGATGATGACCTCGCTCTGGCTCTTCTCACGGCTCGTGTGACGGAACAGGTACGTGCCGATGATCGGAATGTCGCCAAGGACCGGGATCTTGACGACGCGCTCGGAGTCGCCGGTGCGGGTCAAGCCGCCGATGGCCACCGTCTTCCCGCTTTCCAGCGAGAAGTCGGTCACGACGCGCGTCGTGCTCAGGATCGGGAACGTCTGGCCGGGCGTCGGTTCAATCTGGCCGATTTCACGGGTCAGTTCGGGGACGATGCGGACCGAGATATTGGTCTCGTTGTTGATTGTGGGCGTAACGTTGATCTTCACGCCGAGGTCGATGAACGGGCGGGACTGGTCCAGTTCATACGAGTAGGTGATCGTCTGCGTGCCCTGGGGGAGTGCGCGGATGTTCGGGCGCTGTTCGCCGACATGGATCGTCGCCGTTTCACCATTCGCCACCACGACCTTCGGGTCGGACACGACAGTCACGCCGGTGTCTTCCTTAAGAGCGCTGAGGGTGAGGGCAAACTGGTCGGCGCTGAGGATCGCCGTCGTGGCCTTGATCGTCTCGACCGAGTTCAGGATCGTGTCCGTGATGGTCTGGTCGTATTTCGGCACGGTTTCCAGGGCACCTGTTTCCGCGTCAATGGTTGTGAAGTTGCGACCGCCCACGTTGATGGTCTGGGACGAACGGAGGCTCTCTGAAACCTTGGACCGGTTGGCGCTGTTGAAGGCGCTGTCCGACGTGCTGTCGGTCACGGTCGGGGGAACGCCGGAGCCGCTGGATGTGCTCGATCCGGCGGATGAGTTGAAGCCGCTCTGGCTGTTGGCGTTGTTCTGCGACAGGGAGGACTGGTTGGACAGGTTGGCCTGCGCATCCTGCCGCAGATCGCGGTTGATCGTCTCCTTGTCATGTCCACCGCTGTCGATCTCCGTGCGCGAGTACGACATCTGCGGCGACTGGATACCGACCGTGTAGCCCTGGAGGACCTGCCAGTTGATACCGATGTTCTTGATGGCCTCGTCGTTCAACTCGACGAACTTGGCCTCGATCAGCACCTGCTCGCGGGGCTTGTCGATCTTCGTGACCACTTCCTTGATCAGCTTCTGCCGGGAGATCGTTTCCTTCACGATGACGGCGTTGGCGCCGGGGAACCCGACGGCGGAGGCGTTGGAGCTGACGAGCATGCTGTTGACGACGGGGAGGACGTTGCTCACCGACGTATAGTTGAGGAAGATCGTCTCGGAGACGACCGGCTCGGACTCCAGTTCGTTCTTCGAGACGATCATGAAGATGGTCGGGCTCTTCTCGATCAGCGCCATGCCGGCGGAATCCAGGATGACGCGAAGCGCGGGCTCCCATTCGACATCCTGCAGGTTCACCGTGACGTTGCCGGTGAGGTTGGTGCCGGCGACGATGTTGGCGCCCGAGATGCGTGTGAACATGCGGACGACGTCCTGCAGCGGGACATTGTCCAGCGTGACGCTGATGCGCTCGCCCTGGCCTTCGCCCTCATCGGTCGAGACGGAGACACCATCGGCCTCCTCGTCCTCCGTCGGGACTTCCAGCACGGGAGCGGCCTCTTCCGGCACTTCCGCCACATCGCTCATGTCCGGTTCCACCAGCGGTTCCTCCGCGACGGCGACCTCTTCCGCGGCCTCGACCACGGGTGCGGCGGCCTCTGCGGCCGGCTCCTGGTTCAGGGCCGGAACAGCTTCAGGCTCGGAGGGGGTGGACGGGGCCGGTTCGATCATCTGCGAAATGGCCAACGGGGCGGCGAATACGGCCACCCAGAGAGCCAACAAGCTCAACACGCGTACGAACGTCTTCATGCTGCACTCCTTTTATTTTCCTCAATCACCAATCAAACCCTACTTCTTGGGCTCCAGCTGAACCGAGTCCTTCGAGATCGTCCGGACCTGGAACGCGAAGCTCTGTCCTTCATAGTCAACCGTCACAGAATCGCCTGATCCGACAAGCTGGTCGTTGATCCGGGCCAGATACCCGGAGCCGGAGCGCATGAAGCCGCTGACCCGGAGCTTGCTGCGGAAGAACGCCTGCTGCTCCTCCGTGAGGTTCTGGAATTGAAGGCCGGCCTTGGCGACTTCCTCGGCCGGCTCGCCGGGGATGACCGACGCCGTCGTGACCTGGGGCGTGAAACCGACGGGCCAGAAGGGGTCGCGCAATGTAGACGGATCGATCACCGCATTGGTAGAAGCATGAGCAGTGCCGACCACGAGGAGAGCGGCGAGAAGGTGGAGAGGTTTATTCATCTTCCTCCTCTGCCTTGAATCCCATCGTCCGCGCGGGGTCCTTCCAGAAGGGCCATTCCACGAGGATGGTCACTTGGTGCCGGTTGGCGCTGCCCAACTGGGATGAGATGTTGATGCCGGAGACCGAGAGGTAGGGGTTGTTGTCCTCGAGCAGGCGGACGAGATTGACCAGTTGCGCGTACGTGCATTGGGTCATCAGGCGCACCCCGTAGGGTTTGAAGGCGCGCTGCGCCTGCTCCTTGAGCTCGAAGGTCTGCAACCCGCCGTCCGCTTCAGAGACCGACTCGATATCGACCCCCACAAGGCGTGCCTGGGCATAGAGCTTCCGCGTGACCCACGAAAGCGGGTTGTCCGACGAAGGCACCAGTTCATTCGCGATGTTCAGCAGCTCTTTCGTAGATGCCTCAAGCTTTTCGGAAAGAACGAATTCATTTTTCGCTGCCGTCGCGGCCTTGTCCAGCTTGCTCTTCAGCGTTTCGTACTCTTCGCGGTTCGCCGCGCGCTTGTTCAGGAAGGGAGTCAGCACGAACTGCTTCAACGCCACAAGGCAGCCGATGCCGAGGATCACCCCGAGGATGACCTTCTGCTTCTGCTGCTGGTTCATGGACTCCCACTTCATTTCAGTTCCCTCTCGAAGAACTGGCCGTGAATCTCAAAGATGCGGTCCGCAAGCTTGTCCTCGGTATCCTTACCCGCCGTGTCTCGCAGCATGCGCTGCAGCTTCACGGCTTCAAACAAGGGCTGGTAGGCGGGCGCGTCACGGAAGCTTTTCACGAACTGCACCACGACTTCATCGGCCAATTCGCCCGCAGCGCGGCCTTCTAGCGTCACTTCCACCTTGCGCGCTGGCGTGGCCGCCGGTGCAGGCGGCGGCTCCGCAGTCGCCGTGGCGTTCTCACCCTTTGCAGCTTCCGGGGCTGGTTCCGCGGCGGCAGCGGCCGCCGGCGGCTTCTTGAACACCCATTCGGAGCGCACGGCCATGCGTGTAAGCTGGATTGTCGGTGGAACGATGGCCTGCAGCTCAACCAGGAGGGAACCCCACTGCAGTCGCGTGCTCCCCCAGAGGTTCAGCTCCTTGAGCAGCGCTTCGTTGTCGAACATCTTCTGCTGCTCGGCCTGATCCTTCTTGTACCGGGGTTCCACCTTTATCCATTCCTCTCGCGCCCACGAGAGGTTCTTGCTCAGGGCGTATTGCCGCTGGATCGTGACCAGGATGCCGAGAACGAAAATCAGGGCCAGCGCCGAGCCCACCAGCGTGATGATGAACTGGCGGCTTACCGGTCCCTGGTACCGCAGCTCCTCAGGCTTCAGGAGGTTGACGCGAAGGCTCATGTGGCGTTCAAGGCTCCGACTGCTGCGCCCATCGCAGCGGCAAACCTCGGTTCCTGCCCCTGCAGCCGCTCGGGAATCGCACCCTGCACGATCTGCACGTTCTCAAAGGGATTCCAGATGCGGGCTTCCATACCGGTCGCTCGCATAACCTCATCGTTCCAACTGGCGGAAAGGCTCATGCCGCCGGACAGGTAAAGGGTTGATATCCTACAGTTCTCCTGGCGCTCCACGTAGTCGCGCGAAATCGTGACCTGGCGGAGGAAGGGCTCGATCACGCTGCGGACAGACTGCGAAACATCAATGGCGCCCTGGGAAAGGATGCTCTCCGCCATCGCGCGATCGACACCGAGCTGCTTCTGGATGCTGGTCAGGACCGCTTCGCCGCCGACATCCAGCTTGCGCGTCAGCACGAGACCGCCCTTGTTGAAAATCGCCATCATCGTCGTCCGCGCGCCGCAATCCAAAGCGCATATCGCATCGCCAGGATGCGCGGCGGCCGGACCCATCAGGCACGCGTTCAACGAAACGACGCCCGATATTTCCAGCGAATACGCCGCAGGTGGACCTGATGAAAATGCGGTCAGGAGCGCGGCAATGTCAGTTTCCGGGATCGCGACCGTCACCAGCTTCGTTTCCTTCGGCTTGCCAGGGGTCGGCGCGAAGGAAACGCGATACGATGAATCGAGGCCCAGGTTCTCGCGGATCGACTTCTCCGTATCCTCTGGCGAATCAGCCGGACCGGGCAGGGTCACAACACGCACCACGGATTTCTCCGTCGAGTACGCGACCGCGGCATAGTTTGTCAAAAGTGTCTTGGGGAAGGGCGGTACCGTCGGCTGAACACCGTCACCACCCACCGCTGAACCCAATGTAAACGCCGGCAGGACATCTGCCGCCATAAGCATCATCCCCGCATCGGTCTTGCGGATGCGTACCACTTTCATGCCCGACGCACCCATATCGACCCCCATCAATTCCTGAGGGCCTTTTCGCGCAGAAGTTTTGTTGAAAGCGGCTAGCATGGAGTCGATGAATCCGTCGCGCTCCTAACGAGCAAGTCTTGTGCTAATCCCCGTTTACAGCTCCAAAAAGATGTGACTACCTGAATCGCCACAGCTTCCCCCTCGCTAAAATCGCAACTTCTCAATTGTGAGATTTCGCCTCATGAAAACTCTTTCAAGCTTTCTTGGGCGATGCACTACGTCTAAATTGGCGAAGATTTGGGAATCGATCAACCTATTTTACGGGGGATTTTCATGAAAGTGATGCTGGTCGGGGGAAAAGGGATGCTGGGAACGGATTTCGTCACGGCAGCATCACAAACTGGCCTACAGGTGAAAATTCTCGATCTACCGGAGTTCGACCTATGCAACAAGGATCAGGTTGCGGAGGGGATCCGGGGGGCCGAAATCGTTCTTAATTGTGCAGCTTTTACAAGAGTGGACGACGCGGAAAAAGAACGGGAACTGTCCCATCGGATCAATTCCACAGGTGCCGGCATCCTGGCTAGGGCCTGCGCCGCAAGAGGGGTTAAACTCATCCACATCAGCACGGACTATGTCTACAACGGCCGAAAAGGATCGCCCTATGTCGAGTCCGATCCTGTTGACCCCCTGAACTACTACGGCGTGACCAAGCTGGAGGGCGAAAAGGAGGTCCTTTCCGCGCCCTGGTCCGGGAAAGCGCGCTGCATCATCGTCCGCACCCAATCGCTCTATGGGCTTAATGGACGCAATTTCGTCAAAGCCATCCTCGGACAGCTCCATCAGGGCAAGACCGAGTTGCGGGTCGTCAACGACCAGGTGTCATCGCCCACCTACACAAAGCATCTGGCCGCCGCGCTCCTGCGCCTCATGCCCGTCGATCGGGAGGGCATCGTGCATGTTGCCTGCTCCGGCGGTTGTTCCTGGTTCGACTTCGCGAAGGCCATCGTCGAACGCGTCGGCGCGAAGGTGAGCGTCCTCCCGCGCTCGACGGCCGAGCTGAACTACCCGGCCCTCCGCCCCGCCTTCTCCATCCTCGACACCTTCCTCTACACGTCGTGGACCGGACACACGATGCCCAGTTGGCAGGAAGGCCTCGATGACTACCTCAAGGAAGAGCCCCTGGCGAAGTTCTGAGCCGGCTCGTCTGTCTCCGTTCTTAATCGTAATCGTAATCTTAATCTTAATCTTAATCATCTTCTCCTCCGGAGTCCGGAGCCTGATTTTCGGATTCGGATGAGCCGAAGATTATGATTATGATTACGATTAGGAGCGAGGGGGACGTACCGGCGTATGTTTGAGCAGGTATCGCGCGGTGAGGATGCCGGTTACAAGGGACAGGATACTGCTGACAACAAAGGGGTAGGAGGGGTGGTGCTGGAAGACGGTGCCTGCGAAAAGGGGACCGAGGATGCGGGCGAAGCTGCCGGCGCTTTGGGCTACACCTAATGTTGCGCCCTGCTCATCCCGCGATGTTAGCATGGAGAGCATGCCGAAGACCGGGGGGCGCGTGAGGCTGGAGCCGATCGCGAGAAGCGCCAGCGCCACGAGCAGCGGTGGCCAGGTCGTGATGAAGGGGATGGGCGCGAGCGCCACGGCCACGAGGATCATGCTCAGGGCGATCACCTTCGGTTCGCCGAGCGCATCCACCAAACGCCCGATCAATCCGCCCTGCGCGATCGCCCCGATGATGCCGCTGAAGGCGAAAAGGTATCCGATCACCTGCGCGTCGTGGGTTCCTTTGACATCGAGGCCGAAATTGAGGCCGACGATGAGTCCGAGCGTCGTCTCAAACGTCGCAAAGCAGAAGGTGGCGAGGAAATAGACGCCGATAAGGGTCGCTTGTGCCGGTTTGCCCAGTGTGTGGGCCCACTGCTTGAACCGTGGCCGCTGCTCGACGTGTTCCGCCGCCGGGGTCCAGCTTTCCTTGAGGAAGATGCTGGCGAGGACGAGGTTGATCAGGCACATCGACGCCGCAACCCAACCGGGCCCGGCGACACCGAAATGCGTGACACTGACGGCGCCGATGGCGGGGCCGATGATGAACCCGAGGCCGAAGGCCATGCCGATCAGACCCATGCTGCGCGAACGCTTCTCAATGGGCGTGATGTCGGCCACATAGGCCTGGCCTACTGTAATGTTGGCGCCGCAGATGCCCGCGAGGGAGCGCGATAGGAAAAAGACGAGCAGAGCGGAGCCGCCTTCTAGGCGAGTTCCCAGGGCAAATACCACATACGACACGACCGCCATGGCAGTGCTGGCGAGCAGGACGGGGCGACGGCCGATGCGGTCGGACAGTCGGCCCCAGATCGGCGAGAAGATGAACTGCATCAGCGAATACGCCGCCATGATCCCGCCGATCATCCAGCCGTCCGCCCCGTAGTTGCGGCTAAAGATGGGCAGCAGAGGCAGAACGATCCCGAACCCGACAAGATCGAGCAGGATGGTCAGAAAGATGACGATCAGAGATGGTTTCTTCATGCAACGCGAGCCGCCGAAGATGCCCTATTCCCCGCAATCTTCAAGCATCAGGATTTCGCCGGGGCGTCGCCCGCCCGCGACACTGCGCGCCTTTTCCCAATCCTTGGAAATCGGCATGTCGAGAATGTCCAACGATTGGAAGCCGCAAGCGTTTGCAGTGCGCGACGCCGGGCATCGTCGCCCAAGTCGCGCCCCCCAGCAACGGCACTTGCTTCGCGGCGTGCCTGACTACGAACAACCCGCTTCGCAAAGGCACCGCGACCCTCAAGACGCCATCCCGGTCACAAAACTCCGTTACTGATCGATCGTTCATGGATTGACGAAGTAGGCTTTCTGAGGAGCGGTGTAGAACGCTTTAACAACCCTGCCGCAAAAAGCCTACCTCGTGCAAACCGCGTAAAGCCTACCTCACGCCCCAAACACAACCCGCCAGATCGCCACAACGTACTGCCATCCAAAGAATAGCAAAGCACCCCTCAATCGCATTGCACTGAGGTGCGACACCCGTCAAAATCCAAACGCAATGCAGTTATGGTCCGGTAAACCAATACTGTTGGGCCAGAGGAAGATCAGATCAAAAAATGACATCCGAGAACCATATCACCTTTCCATCGGTGGCGTTGCTTGGTTCGGTCGCGCTCGTGATTGTATTCATGACCCTCAACTGGACGAACATCATATATCCGGAGTTCTCCCCGGGCTTTAGTTGCGGGGCACCGTTCGGAGATAGCCTTCCTCGATTCATGACATGGGGCATTACGGTCCCTCAGGCATTAATACTCGCGGCGCTATGCGCCAACGGATTCCACTTCCTGCTGGGTCTTAAAGCGACTCACCAAGCAAACCCAAGGCCAATTCAAATGACCTTTCTGGCGGCTGCACTTTTAGTCGCGATGGTCTTATCACTGAATATCCATGGACTCGAAACTATTGAAGAAATATTTATCATGGCGTACATGACCTCCGGACTGTGGTTGCTACTCCTGAACTTCCTTCCATCATTGCTCGCGAGGTGCCGCACCCGTATCTCGCGTGACACTTGGCTTCTCAACTGCCTGCTATTATTGGTTCACTTCTACTTGGGCGGATTTGCGTGTTTTCTGTTTATGGACTGACCATGTAGCGAGGAGAAGCGAGGGGCATAAACGGCCCAACAAGCGGCTCCAGAGGGACACCCGGAAGCCGGGCGCCCCAGAGCCTGAACGTTGGAAGATGAGATGATAATGTCGAAATGAAGACCGCTCTACACGGCTACCT
>CAZCZZ010000031.1:0-42582 GCA_964503335.1 uncultured Verrucomicrobiota bacterium | reverse complement strand
TCCCCTCGCGCAGCAGCATGACGATGCATTGGACCAGGGTGACGACCATCGCCGCAATGAAGGCCATCGGCCTGCCGAAAAGTCCAAGCACGAGCAGCACCGCCGTGACGAGCCACACCCACCAGGTCCAGTCATTGTACAGGAGGTAGAACCGGCGCGTTGTTGCTTTCGATGCCTGCATGCGAGAATCGCTACTTGATGCCGATCACCATGGAATCCGGTCCAACGAGCGGCTCGACCCGCGTGTCGCGGAACCCCGCTTCGCGCATCCAGCCCATGCAATCCGCGCCGGTATAGTCAAACCCGCCCGATGTCTCGATCAGCATGTTCAGGCTCATGAGCAGGCCGAACGCATTTTGCGATCGGTCGTCATCAATTATGGCGTCGTAGACGATCACAGCGCCTCCAGCCGGCAGGGCGGCATACGCGCGCTGGAGCAGGTGTTTCTTCTGCGCAAGATCCCAGTCGTGGAGGATGTGCCCGTACAGCACCACGTCGGCAGCCGGCAGCGGATTGTCGAAGAAGCTGCCCGCGGCAAAGGTGAGTCGATCGGACAACCCGTTCTGTTCAACATACTCCTCGAAGATCGGCCCGACTTCCGGCAGGTCAAATCCCACACCTTTCAGATGCGGGTTCGCGAGAGCGATTTGCACCGCGAGATCGCCCTGCGCCGTGCCTGCGTCCACAAACGTCTTATAGGACGCCCATGGAAACTTGTGTGCAATCGCTAGGTTGGCTCCGCGGCTTACGCCCGACATGGCCCGGAGGAATTCCTTCAAGCGCGCGGGATCGGCGTACAACGCCGCAAAGAGATCCTGCCCGGCGCGGCTTTCATTCTGGTGCTCGCCCGTGCGCAACGCGGTCGTGAGCTGGTTCCAGAAGCCGTAGAGCCGGTGATTCGACATCTCGAGGATGCCGCCAATGTAGGACGGCTTCTTCTTATCGAGGAATACATCGGTTTCCGGCGTGTTGGAATAGATCCCCTTCTCGCGCTTCAGGAAGCCGAGCGCCACAAGGGCGTCGAGGAAGTCGCGGGCGCTGCGCGGATGCAGTCCAAGCCGGCCCTGTAGCGTCGCAAGGTCCTCCGGTCGCTTAGCCAACTCCGTAAAGACTTCCATCTCCACGGCACTAAGCAACGTCTTGGAAGCCCAAAAGCCCATACCCACTTGCATGATCCGGTCCGGTGTCAGATTGCCCATGGTCGTCCTCCCCTCGCGTACACAGTGTGCAACGAAATCGGATGATGCAGAAGGACCCACGTTGATGCCAGAGGAAATCGGATTCACCTCGCTGTGGAGCGCGGAGCGCCTGCGACGCGTTGTTGGAGATTCACCTCGCAGGCGCTCGGTGCTCCATACCCGCGAGCAAACATCCCGATACTTTTGACATTACCGCGTGGATGACCTATAGGCATCCGCTAGAAACTCCGGGTCACCCGGAGGGGAGGTTCGCGTCATGAGTCCTGAGCAGAAACCACCGCCTGTGCCCTGGAAGACCAGTGGCTCTACATTCTCGGCCATCGGCCTGTCCTTCGGTGCCATCATCGTCGTCGGCTTGATCCTCTTCCTCCCGATCTTCATCTGGTTCTTCTGCCGCATCGAGCCGGGCCCGGACCAGATCGCGATCCTGATCCGGAAGACGGGAAAGGACCTTCCGTCCGGACAGATCCTCGCGCTGCACGAGGGCGAAAAGGGAATCCAGAGCGACGTGCTGCCGGAAGGCCGCTACTTCAAGAATCCGTACGTGTGGGACTGGAAGATCGCGCGCGCGACCGACATCCCGGCGGGCAAGCTCGGCGTCAAGACGCGGCTCTATGGCGAAGACCTCGGACCGGGCGACATCATCGCGAGCGGCGAGAACACGAAGGGCATCGTCGGCGAGGTCCTCACCCCCGGCAAATACCGCATCAACCCGTTCGCCTACAGCGTGGAACTGTTCGATGCCATTTCGATCAAGCCCGGCTCCGTCGGCGTCGTCACGTCGCTGGTCGGAAAGGATATGCTCAATTCGGACATCCCGGCGGAGCTGCGCAACCAGATGCTCGTGGCAGAGGGCATGAAGGGCGTCATCAAGGAAGTGCTCGATCCCGGCACCTACTACCTCAACCCCTACGTCGTGAACGTCGCCGAGGTCAACCTGCAGAGCCAGCGCTTCGAGATGAGCGGCGAGGATGCGATCAGCTTCCTTACGGTCGACGGCTTCACGGTCAACGTCGAAGGCACGATCGAGTATGCCATCAGCCGGGAGAATGCCGCGTTCCTCACGCATCGCGTCGGCGACCTTGACGATGTCCTCAAGAAGACCATCCTGCCCCGCGCGCGTGGCTTCAGCCGTATCGAGGGCAGCAAGCATCCGGCGATCAACTTCATCGTTGGCGAAACACGCCAGAAATTCCAGAACGACCTCGAGACGCACCTGCGCGAGAAGTGCGCCGAGTGGGGTGTCGATATCCGCTCCGTCCTCATCCGCAACATCCAGCCGCCGGATGAAATCGCCAGCGTCATCCGCGACCGCGAAGTCGCCGTGCAGAACGCGATCAAGTTCGACCAGCAGATCGACCAGGCCAAGTCGAAGGCAGAGCTGGTGAAGCAGGAAATGCTCGCGCAGCAGAACAAGGAGAAGGTCGAAGCGGAGACCATCAAGATCCGGGCCGTCATTTCCGCCCAACAGGAGCAGTCCGTGCAGGTCACCGCCGCCAACCGCGAACTGGAAGTCATCCGCATCGAGAACGACGCGGCGACTTTCCAGGCGAAGGCAATCCTCGCGCAGGCGGAAGCGGAACGCGATGTCGTGAAGTTCAACAACGAGGCGCAGGCCGCCGTCATGGCCAACCAGGTGAGGGCCTTCGGGACCGGCATGAATTTCGCCCGCTACGCCTTTTACCAGAAGATTGGCCCGCGCGTGGTCAGCGTGCTGAGCAGCGACCAGAAGGACGGGATCGGCGCTGTCTTTCAACCGTTCCTGCCCGGCGGCAAGGAGTCCCAGCCATGAACAACAAGATCTCACTCATCGCATTTCTAGCCCTGGTGCTTGGTGGAACATGGTTCGTCTGGACCTGGGGCTTCTGCCGTTTCTACGTCGATCCCGACGAGATGGCGATCGTCACCTCCAAGACCGGCGACCCCCTGCCCCCCGGCCAGTTCCTCGCGAAGTCGGGACAAAAAGGCATCCTGGAAGATGTCCTTGGCGAAGGCCGTCACTTCCTCAATCCCGTCATTTATGACCACGAGATCGTGCGCGTGACAATCATCCCGCCCGGCAAGGTCGGCATCGTGACGTCGAAGGTCGGCCAGGACCTCCCCTCCGGACGCTTCCTCGCCGACCGTGGCGAAAAGGGCATCTGGCGCGGCGTGCTCGGCCCGGGCAAGTACCGCCTGAACCCGTACGGCTATAACGTCGACATTGTGGACGCGATCAGCATCCCGATCGGCTATGCCGGCGTCATGACCAGCCTCGCCGGCAACCAGGCGCCGGAAGGCGAATTCGCGGGACCCAACCAGAAGGGTGTACGCCGCGACATTCTCCAGCCCGGCCTGTACTACATCAACCCCAAGGAAGTGAAATGCGATGTGGTGGAGATCGGCGTAAACCAGGTCTCGCTGCTCGGCAAAGGCGGCGGCGCCGTGATCACAAAGACCCAGATCGCCTCGCAGAACGTCGCCATGGACGAGTTGCAGAAGAACGTCCTGCGCGAGCAGAAGGAAAAGCGCTGGGACTACCTCAAGGACCGGCAGGCCGGGTCCGCCTCGGAGTCCGAGATGCAGGCGGCGGCGCCGCAGATGGCGATGGAGCGCGAGAACTTTATCGCGAGCGGCAAGGTGTCGGCCTTCGGCCTCGCCCTCTTCGTCGAGTTCCCGTCACGCGACGGCTTCGAGATCAGCCTCGATATGACCGTGGAATTCGAACTACTGCCTGAGCGCATCGCATCGGTGTACCGCAACTACGGCGACCTCCCCGCAGTCGTGGACAAGATCATCATGCCGCAGATCCTGTCGGTGTCGCGCCTCAAGGGCTCGGCCTACCGCGCGAAGGACTACATCGTCGGCGAAGGCCGCGAGAAGTTCCAGACCGACCTGACTGAAGCGCTCAAGAAGATCCTCGAGGAGAAGGACATCATCGTGCACAACGCGCTGATCCGTCACGTGAACGTGCCGATGCAGATCCTTGATCCGATCCAGCAAGCCAGCATCGCCGTGGAGCAGGACCTGACGAACAAGGAGAAGCAGAACACGGCCAAACGCCAGGCGCAGCTCAATACCGAGTTGAGCCTGATCGAACAGCGTCGCGAGCAGGTCGCCCAGGAAACCGAGAAGATCAAGGGCGAGATGCGCGCCAACCAGGACAAGGAAGTCGCGGAGATCAAAGCCAACGCGCAGAAGTTCGTCGCTGAAATCGAAAACCAGGCCGCGCTGGTCCGAGCCGAGAAGACCCGCAAGATCGGAGAAGCCCGCGCCAAGGTCATCACCCTCGTCGAAGGCGAACGCGCCAACGGCTTCAACCTCAAAGCCCAGGCCTTCGGCGATTCCACCGCCTTCGCCCTGTGGGAATTCGCCAACAACCTCAATCCCGACGTACGAATCAACATCCTCCACGCCGGCGAAGGCACCCTGTGGACCGATCTCGAGAAAGCCACGCTGGGTGAGCTGGGCGGAGCGGCGATACTGAAGAAGTGAGGTCGTGGGACGAAGAGGCTGCAGGCTATAGGTCCGATACGTCCTATCGGCCCTATCGCGGATCGGCTCTTCCTACAGCCTAAAAACCTACAGCCTTCCTAAATTCCCTTGCCAAAGGCGCACACGGAGCGCAATTTCGGTTTCAGAAATCATGAATCGGTCGGGCGCACTACTTGCATGATACGTTCCTTCGTTTTCAGCCAGGGTAAACTGGTCGGGCAGGATCTCGGGCTGGACTTCCTCAAGATGGTCCTCTTTGACGAGGACGCCCAGGTCTGGGTCGATATCGGCCAGTCTACCGAGGAAGAGGCCAAGTCGGTCCTCGAAGGCGTCTTCAACTTCCACCCTCTCGCCATCGAGGACTGCATCCAGCCGTCGGACCGTCCGAAGATCGACGAGTACGACAACTACATCTTCGTGGTGATCCACGCCGTGGATTTCTCGTCCAGCCTGCACGAGTTCTGCACGACCGAACTCAACATGTTCATCGGCAAGAATTTCCTGCTCACCTACCACGGCGAGGCCATCCGCAGTATTTCGTCCACGATCGAAAGGGTGCTGAAGAACTCCGCAGCCGTGGCGCGCGCGCCCGACCGCCTGACGTATACGATCCTCGATTTCCTCCTCGATAACTACGACCCCGCCGTGGAGGACCTGACACACGATTTCGACGAGCTTGAAAGCCAGGTCCTGACGTCGCCGGGACCGGACATCCTTGAACGCGTCATCCACCTGAAGACGCAGGTGCGTCGGCTGCGCCAGATCATGGCGCCGCAGCGTGAAGTCATCTCCCGCCTCGCGCGCGGCGAGTTCAAGCAGGTGCGCGCGCACATGCTGCCGTACTACCGGGACCTTCTCGACCGGCTCGTGCGCATCAACGACCTGACGGAAAACTATCGCGACCAGCTCACGGACACGTTGCAGGTCCACCTCAATCTACAGCAGATGCAGGTCAACAAGGTCATCAAGGTATTGACCGTCCTCGCGACGCTGTCGCTGCCCTTTGTGGCCATCACCAGTTTCTACGGCATGAACATCAAGCACATGCCGAACACGGACTGGCCCTCGTGGGAGCTCGCGTACGGCTATATTTTCGCGATTACGGCGGTGATCACGCTCGTGATCTACTATCTATTGAAACGACAGAAGTGGCTCTAACCCCAAGGGAGACAGGCAAGACGGGATCATGAGAAAAAATTACGTCCTCGACACGAACGTCCTCATTCACGACCCCAACGCCGTCCAGCACTTCCAGGATAACACCGTCGTTATACCCCTGAAGGTCATTGAAGAGGTGGACCAGTTTAAACGCGACCTCAACGAACGCGGCCGCAACGCCCGCCTGATCTCCCGCATCCTCGACGACCTTCGCCAGCACGGAAAACTGTCCGATGGCGTTCCCGTGAGCACCGGCGGGACGCTGCGCGTAGCCATCCCCGGCGATCACGACATCAATTTCTTCAACTCGCTGAGCGCCGACGACCAGATCCTCAAGATGGCGACGCAGCTCAAGAAGCAGGAGCCCCACGTTCCCTGCATCGTCGTCAGCAAGGACATCAACCTCCGAATTAAAGCGGACGCGTTGGGCCTGGATGCCGAAGATTACGAGACCGATCGCGTCGACTTGTCCGAGCTCTACACAGGCCACTCCGAACTCGATCTGGGCTCGGACGACATCGAGACGTTCCGTCGCGACGGCAGGCTTCCGACTGAGAACACGACGCTTTCACCCAACGAATACGTCATGCTTCGCGATATTGGCGACGGGGGCCACACGTTTCTCTCGCGCTACGATTCCGAGACGCGGTCACTTGTGCAGCTCATTCCCCTGCCCGAGGAACTTCGCACCGTACAGCCGCGCAACAAGGAGCAGCATTTCGCCGCCGACTCCCTGCTGAACGACAACATCAAGGTCGTCACCATCATCGGCAAAGCGGGCACGGGTAAGACCCTGCTCGCCGTCGCCGCTGCGCTGTTCAAGACGATGGAAGAGAAGCACTACCGCCGCATGCTGGTCTGCCGTCCTACGATTCCCATGGGCAAGGACATCGGATTCCTGCCGGGCACGATGGAGGAGAAGCTCAATCCGTGGATGCAGCCCATCTACGACGCACTCGACTTCCTTTCGAACGGAAGGCGCGCCGGGTGGAAGCGGGGCGACAACGAGATCGACGATGAACGCATCGGCATCGAGCCCCTCACCTACATCCGCGGCCGGAGCATTCCCAACCAGTACATCGTCGTGGACGAGGCGCAGAACCTCACGCCCCTGGAAGCCAAGACCGTGCTCACGCGCGTTGGCCCCGGAACAAAGATTGTGCTCACCGGAGATATCTACCAGATCGACAATCCATATGTGGATGCGATGTCGAACGGCCTGAGCTACATCGTGGAACGGTTCCGCGACCAGCCGATCGCTTCCCACATCCTGCTCGCGCGCGGTGTGCGATCCGAAGTCGCCGAACTCGCGGCGAACCTGCTGTAGGCAAACATCCCATGTCCGTTCGCTCGAAAGCGTGGCGCCTGCTTGAGTTCGCGCTCATCGCTTTCGGGCCGGCGTTCATGGCCGCCTGGCTCATCGGGTGGTTCGTAAAGGACGCGAATCGCTGGTCGATCTGGCTCTTTTTCATCCCGACCCTCGCGCCGATCATCATCGGCTCGATCTGGTGCGCCGCGACACAGCATATCGCGCCGCGCATCCTGCAGGTCTTCGTCCAGAGCGTCTTGATCATCGCCGCAGCGAAGCTGTTGCTCGTGGACTGCCGCTGGCGCGGCCATGTCGAACCACCCCCGGATTCGATCAAAGTAGTGCAGTGGAACACAGCGCGACGGGTGACAGCCGCCGAAGCAATATTCCGCACGGTGAAAAAGGACAAACCGGACATCTGCCTCTTTTCGGAGTCGCCCCGACTCGAAAAGATACGCGAGACGGGGAACAACGTCCTCGGCTTGCCCTACAGCCTGGACGACGCCGGCATGACCCTTTTCTCGCGCTATCCCATGCAGGGACTGGGCACCCTGCCGATCACGGGTGGAAGGGCCTGGGCGGTTCGCATTTCATCGCCGCTTGGACAGTTTGATGTCGTTGCCTTTGACCTGATCTCGCATCCGCTCCTCGACCGTTTCACGCCGATGCGTGAACTCAGCGAGTGGATCCGGAAGCGCCCGGTGGCGTTGCCGCTGCTGATCCTTGGCGACTTCAACACGCCTCGCGACTCGCTCAGTTTCCGGCCCATCCGCAAGTACGTGAACAACGCGCACGAAGCCTCCGGGGGCGGTTGGCCTTACACCTGGCCGGTTCCCTTGCCGATGTACTCCATCGACAACGCCTGGGTCTCCCAGGATATCCGCGTGTACCAGCACCGACACAAGCCCTCCCGGCACAGCGATCACCTCCGCCAGGTGTTCCTGATTCGTTTCGGCAACGTCGCGGACTATTCGAGCCAGAACGGAACTGGCGCCATCGATAATCCTCCACTACATTCCCGCCCATGACGTTGTTCTCGCCGCTCAACTACGCCATCCTGTTCGTCTATCTCGGCTCGATGCTCGGCATCGGGTGTCTCTTCGCACGCCGCCAGAAAACGACCGAGGAGTATTTCCTGGCAGGTCGTCGCATGAACTGGCTCGTCGTCGGCATGAGCATGTTCGCGACGCTGACCAGCGCGGTGACCTATATGGGTCTCCCCGGCATGGCCTACAAGGAGAACGTCTCCCTGATCGTCGTGGCGATCGTCAGTCCGCTCCTCGCCCCGGTACTCGTCTCCCTCTTCTACCCCTTCTACCGGCGGTTGAACGTGACGACCTCCTACGAGTACATCGACAAGCGCTTCGGCCGCCAGGCCCGATTCGCCGTGTCGGGCCTCTTCATCCTCGCGCGCCTCGGGTGGTTGGGCACCGTCATCTATGCGCCCGCGCTGGCCATGTCCGTCGTCACCGGCTTGTCCCTTTCGACCGCCATCCTGATCATGGGGGCCGTGGCCACGATTTATACCGTCATGGGCGGCATCACGGCAGATATCTGGACCGACGTCGTGCAATTCCTGATCATGCTGGTGGGTGCGGTATGGCTTGTCTATGCGCTGGTAACCGGTGTGCCGGGTGGTTTTCACAGCATCTGGGAGACCGCGAAGCTGACCGGACACCTTGACGTGTTCCACTGGAACCTCAGCCTCACGGAGATGAGCGCCTCCATTGTCGCCATCACGTTCTTCTTCCAGCTCATGCAGGACTACGGGACCGACCAGACCACCGTCCAGCGCCTCATGACGATCAAGGACTTCCGCGGCATGGTGAAGGCCACCTTCTTCAACGCCTGCTCCGATTTCTTCTTCATCAGCACGCTGCTCTTCATCGGTCTCGGCCTGTTTGCCTACCAGGCCGTATTTCCCGACCGGCTCCCCGCCGGGATCACGGGCGACCGCGTGCTGCCCTATTTCATCATCCACGCCCTGCCCGACGGGGTGTCGGGCCTGCTGATCACCGCCATCTTCGCCGCTGCGATGTCGAGCATGGACTCGGGCATCAGTTCGCTCTCCACCGTCGTCATCCACGACTTTGTGCGTCCGCTCCGCCGGCGTCCACGAACGGAAGCCGAGGATCTCCGGCTGGCCCGCACCCTTACCTTTGCCTTCGGAGCCTTCGCGACCGCGATCGCGTTCTATGTCTCGACGTTCAAGCACATCATTGAGGCCTATTCGAGCATCATCAGCTTGTTCAACGGGCCCATTCTCTCCATCTTCCTCCTCGGCATCCTGACGCGCCGAACCCGGCTTGAAGCGTGGATTATCGGGTCGATCGTGGCGGTCGTGGTAACCTATGCCGTGCAGGTTTCCAACCAGGTCCACTGGATCTACTTCTTCCCGATTTCCCTGCTCACGACGTGTGCCGTGGCCTATCCCCTCAGCTACGCATTTCCTGCAAAGCCATGCCCGCCGGAGCTGACCTGGACAGGGAGCCGCCGAGCACGCAGGGAAGAGTCTTCGGCATAACACTTGACCGACCCGAAAACAGGCGTATAGCCTGAACGAACACAAGCCGATGAGGAGCTGATCACATGGCGGAAGTCCTGTTGGAAAACGCACCGCGCAAGGCGCGCGAGCACTTTGAAAAAGGCATGGCCGCTGTCGAAAGGAATAATTTCGACTACGCCATGGACATGTTTGAATCGGCGCTGGAGCTTTGTCCCGCCCTCCTCCGCGCCCGGATGTTCCTGCGCATCTCCTCGCTCAAGAAGACGAAGGGCAGCAAGCCCAACCCCATCTCCGCCATGTTCGCCATGCCTGCCATCATGCAGATCCAAGGGCAGCTCAAGAAGAAGCCGGAAGAAGCCGTGAAGAGCGCGGAGAAGCTGCTCCGGAAGAATCCCCTCAACATGCAGGTCGTCAACGTCATGGTCGACGCAGCCAAGGCCGCCAACATGCCCGAAGTGGCCGTCATGACCCTTGAGCTGGTGCGCGAGTACTTCCCGGGCGACGTCAAGATGCTCAAGAGCCTTGGCCGCCTCTACCAGGATGTAAACCGCATGCACGATGCGCGTCTGGTCTACGAGGAGATCGTTCGGCTCCTGCCCGGCGACCAGGACGCATTGAAGGCGATGAAGGACGCGACTGCGCTCGACACCATGCAGCGCGGCGGCTGGAACGAAGCCGGCTCGTACCGTGACATGATCAAGGACACGAAGGCCGCCACGCGCCTCGAACAGGAATCGAAGGCGGTCAAGACCGGCAAGGATATCGACGACCTCATCACGGAAACGATTGAGAAGGTGAAGCGCGAGCCCCTGAACATCAACTTCAAGCGCGCGCTGGCCGATCTCTACGCCAAGGCCGACCGTTTCGACGAGGCGCTGGCCGTATTGAACGAAGCCCAGCAGGGCATGGGCGGGGCCGATCCCCAGATCGAGCGATCCATCAGCGCAGTCACCTTGCGCCGCCTCGAAGTGCAAATCGAATCCCTTGAAGCCGCGGGCGACAAGGCCGGCGCCGATGCGGTCCGCCAGCAACGCAGCGATTTCCTCCTGCAGGACGCGGAAGAGCGCGTCAAACGCTACCCGAACGACCTGCAGTTCCGCTACGACCTCGGCGTCATCTACTGCGAGCGCGAGAAGTACAACGAGGCCATCCAGCAGCTGCAACAGGCCACGCGCAATCCGCAGCGCCGCACGCGTTCGCTCTACTACCTCGCCATCTGCTTCAAGGCCAAGGGACAGTTCGACCTCGCGCGCGAACAACTCGAGAAGGCTGCCGCCGAACTCGGCATCATGGACGACACCAAGAAGGACATCCTCTACGAACTCGGCACCATCTGCGAAGCAATGGGCAACCGGGACGACGCGGCGAACTACTACAAGGAGATCTACTCCGTCGACATCTCCTTCCGCGACGTCGCCCAGAAGATCGAGTCCTTCTACAAGAAAACCTAGCGTGCCTTCCAGCAGGTCCTGGCTTAGGGCTGCCGCGGCGGGGTTTGTTTGCGCGATACACATCGCTGCGCCGGGCTGCCGTGACGCCACGTCCCGCGGCGAGTTCACCGTGATGACGTACAACGTCATGCGCTATGGTCTCGACGACCGGGATGGCGACGGACAGAAGAACGATCCCAAACCGGCGGATGAGGTCGCGGCGATCGTCACCATCATCGCCGCCGAGAAGCCAGACGTCCTGGCCGTACAGGAAATCGGGTCTCCCCTCTACTTCGAGGAATTGCGCCGGAAACTGCGTCAGGCCGGTCTGGATTACACGCACGCCGACTACGTGCCCGGACCGGTGCCGGATACCGGAAACCTCGCGGTGTATTCCCGATTCCCGATCGTATCGAAGCAGCCGATCACGAATGAAGTTTACGCCATAGGGGCACAGCGATTGCCGGTTCTGCGCGGGTTTCTCAGCGTGGATATCGAGCCGGAGCCCGGCTGCCGGTTCCGCCTCATGACCGCACACCTCAAGTCCAAGGTGTTCGATCCAAACGGGCAAACGGAGATGCGACGCAATGAAGCGCGCCTCCTCGCGAAGCATATCCGCAACGCCATCGCATCGGACAAGCAGTTGAACCTCCTGGTCGCGGGGGACCTTGGCGACACGGTCGATTCGTCAGCCGTCAGGGAAATCCTGGCTTCCGGCGTCACCGACCTGCGTCCCGCAGACCCCATGGGCGATGTGTGGTCCCGCTACGTGAAGGCGCAGGACGCCTACGAGCGGGTTGACTACCTGCTCGCGAGTCCCGCCATGCTTCGACGGTGCATCGCAGCGAAGTCGCGCGCAGTTCGGCACCCACTCCTCCACGACGCGTCGGATCACCGCCCACTCGTCGCCGTCTTTGCAGCGAAGTAGCGCTGTCGCACCTCCCGAAACCAGCCTTGTCACGGCCGCGCAAGCGCATCACGCGATCGCTTTGCGACAACAAGTGCGGCGGCTGAAACTTTTTTCTAAACATCGAAATCTGCGCGGGTACGTATTTGTTACTTGTCTGATTTGTTCCGTTCGAGGTGCTCAGGTTCTAACAGGGAGGAAGGCATGAACGGTTTGTCAGCGGCGCGATGGGTGTTTCTTTCCGCAGTCCTTGCGGGTCTTGTCCACGCAGCGTGTCCCACCACCAACATGATCGTGGGCGCGGTTCCCTACACCGGCGGAACAACCTTCCGCGTATGGGCACCGCATGCGAACTCAGTCGCCGTGGCGGGCTCCTTCAACGGCTGGAGCCAGACGGCGAATCCTCTTTGCTACGAGGGCAACGGATACTGGTCGTCCGACATCAGCGGCGTGGCAAACGGGGCGCAATACAAGTACGTGGTCGTGAACGGGGCGCAGACGCTCTACCGGAAAGACCCGGCCGGGGCGCGACTCGTCAATTCAGCGGGCAATTCCATTGTGTACGATCACGAAGCCTTCCCGTGGACGGATGGCAACACGTCCCTTCCCGGCGCCGAATTCATGGTGATCTATGAGATGCACATCGGCACGTTCAATGACCTGAACGGCGCAGCGACCGGAGTCGGCACCTTCCTGACCGCGACACAGAAACTGGCTTACCTCGCCGACCTGGGCGTGAACATGGTGAAGGTCATGCCTCCCGCGGAATTCCCGGGCGACTATTCCTGGGGCTATAACCCGTCGGATCCCTATGCCGTGGAATCGGCCTACGGCGGACCCGACGGCCTGAAGACGTTCGTGAACGCCTGCCATGCACGGAACATCGGCGTCATCATCGATGTCGTGCACAACCACTGGGGGCCCAGCGACCTGAGCCTCTGGCAGTTCGACGGCTGGCAGCAGAACAACAAGGGCGGCATCTACTTCTACCAGGATTGGCGCTCCGACACGCCGTGGGGCGCGCGTCCCGATTACGGCCGGACCGAGGTGCGCGACTACATCCGCAAGAACACGATGATGTGGCTCGTGGACTACCACGTCGACGGACTTCGCTGGGACGCGACCGCCTTCATCCGCAACGTGTACGGGAATAACAACGATCCCGCGAACGACATTCCCGACGGCTGGTACACGATGCAGTCCGCGAACAACCTGGCGGACACGGTCCAGCCCTGGGTCATTTGCATCGCCGAGGACCTGCGCGTCAACGAGTGGATCACCAAGTCCACCGGCGCAGGCGGCGCGGGCTTCGACAGCCAGTGGGACGGCGCGATGGTGGACCTCCTCCGCCCGCAGATCGAAAGTGCGTCCGACTCATCCCGCAACATGTATTCCGTGCGCGACGCCATCGCGCGGAAGTTCAACGCAAACGTCCACGAACGTATTCACTACACGGAGTCGCACGATTCCGTGGCGAACGGAAACAGCCGCGTGCCCGCAGAAATCGACCCCGGCAACCCCGGCAGCTTCTGGGCCCGCAAGCGTTCGACCCTGGGGGCCGCCGTCGTGCTGACTGCGCCGGGCATTCCGATGATGTTCCAGGGACAGGAATTCCTCGAAGACGGATGGTTTGCCGACAACGACCCCCTTGATTGGTCAAAGACCAACACCTACGCGAAGATCCGCTTGATGTACAAGGACCTCATCAAGCTGCGCAAGAACGGCAACAACAACACCCGCGGATTGAGTGGCCAGAACCTGAACGTCCACCATGTGAACGACACGGACAAGGTGATCGCGTTCCACCGCTGGCACAATGGCGGAGCCGGGGACGACGTGATCGTGGTCAGCAACTTCAAGAACAAGAAGTGGACCACGTCCAACAACTACCGTATTGGCCTGCCCCGCTCCGGAACGTGGACCGTGCGCTTCAACAGCGACAAGAAGATCTACAGCTCGGACTTCACCGACTTCGGCAGCACAACGATTAACGCCCAGAACACGCCATGGAACGGAATGGCCTACAGCGGAATCGTTGCGATGGCGCCCTACAGCACGCTGATTCTTTCGCAATAGTCTGCGGAAAGCGGCCGCTACCGCGCAGTATTAAGGCGATAGTAGCGCTGGATGTGTTCGGGAACCGTGTCCTTGTGCGTCAAGGTTCCACCTGTGCCGCGGATGCTCTCAAGTCCGGGCACCGGGGCCCATTTCGCACCACCGGACATCTTGTCGGCGTACATCACGGTGTACGTCACGCCTTCCTCGGATTCCCACTGCAGGGTCACTTCAGTCCCGGCCCTTGCGGTGATAAGGGTGGTGCGTGAAGGCTCTTCCTCGACCGACACGGTTGCACAACCCGTCGCCAGCATCAGGGAGGCGGCGCACAGGAATCGCGCGAGGATCAGGTTTCGTCGCATTGCGGTGTTACGGAGCAGGAGCGTCAGTCACCGGCGCGGGCGCGTCTTCGACATAGGCTGGCTGCTCGGGGACGGCTTCGGCGGGGACAGGATCTACGACCACGATCGACGGATTGACGGTCTCCTGCACCATTTCAGGTTCTTCGTAAACAGCAGGCTGGGAAAGCGAGCCGCTCGTCTCGCCGATGATTTCCTTGAGCGGCGGACGCTTGATCGGTCCGCGCTGGTCGTACCAGCTCGAATTGCGAAGAGGCTCACTCTCGTCGGTGAGCTGGAGGTTGTACCGCTTGGAGAACCAGGCCCAATCGCGCGACTTGAAATCAAACAGGCGACCGAAGTCATTCACCAGCGCCGCGTTGCTGAGCTGTGTGATGCGATCGACCTTCGGAGCCCACGATGAAGCCTCGACGAGGACAGCAGGGAGCGTACGGTCATCGCCCACGAGCACGATGCGGGACGGCATCTGCTGGAGGAAATTGACCTCGCGGTAATCCTTGAGTGAGACGAAAACCCACTCGGACCCGTTCCACACGTAGATGGTGGGATCCTGTGTATCGGCCTGGCCCTGGTACGAAGCGAGGACGGCCGGGACCGTATTGACCATGTCGAAGCATACCTGCATGACGGAATAACGATCAGGCGCAACAATCAGGCTGTAGCCTTGCGCCGCACTGACGCGTGACACCGGTGCGAGAAGGACAAAGACTGCGAGAAGGACCAACCTGCTAAGTTTCATGCCTTTATAAACCTCTTGTGATAATGCAGGGACGATAGCATTGAACGATAAAGGATTTCAAGCGGCATGCCTGCGGCATTGAAATCCGCAAACTCCCCGTTATCATCCGGCGCAACCATCATCCAAGGAGTGTTCACATGGCAACGATTACGCTGAAGGGCAATGCGATCCACACAATCGGGAGCCTCCCCGCCAAGGGAACGAAAGCCCCCGACTTCAAATTGGTCGCTGGCGACCTGTCCGAGAAGAGCCTGGCAGACTATGCCGGCAAGAAGAAGATCCTCAACATAGTCCCCAGCCTGGACACGGGCATCTGCCAGCTTTCAGCCGTGCGCTTCAACAAGGAAGTCTCCGCCCTTAGCGACACCGTGGCGATCAACATCTCCATGGACCTTCCCTTCGCCCAGAAGCGGTTCTGCGACAGCGAGAAGCTCGCCAACATTCACAACCTTTCCGTGTTCCGGTCGCCGGACTTCGGAAGGGCGTACGGCGTGACCATCGTCGACGGCCCGCTGGCAGGCATTCTCAGCCGGGCAGTTGTCGTGCTCGATGCGAACAACAACGTGATCCATACGCAGCAGGTTCCCGAGATCGTGCAGGAACCGGACTACGACGCCGTGCTGAAAAGCGTGAAATAGGGACAGCACCTCCATGAACCTGCGCGCCTTCTTCGCAGAATTTGTCGGAACCTTCACGCTCATCTTCATTGGCGTCGCGGCCATCGCCTCGAACCATGTCACGCAAGGCGACCTCGGCATGGTGGGCATCGCCCTCGCCCATGGCCTTGCGATCGCCGTGATGGTCAGCGCCACGGCTGCAGTGAGCGGAGGTCACCTGAATCCCGCCGTGACCTTCGGCGCCTACATCGCGCGCAAGATCGACACGGTGAACGCGACAGGCTACGTCGTGGCGCAATGCCTCGGCGGCCTCGCTGCGGCGTGGATCGTCGGGCGATTGTTCGCTGCGGATGTCATGTCCGCCATCGGCTGGGGCACACCGCTGCCCGGCGCGGGTGTTGACGCCGGGCAGGCGATCCTTGCCGAGATCGTGCTGACCTTCTTCCTGGTCTTCGTCGTGTTCGGAACTGGCATCGACCCGCGAGCCCCGAAAGTTGGCGGACTCTTCATCGGTCTGACCGTCACGCTCGACATCCTCGCAGGCGGCGCGATTTCCGGCGGAGCCATGAATCCAGCCCGTCATCTGGGCCCGGCTCTTCTCGGCGGTCACGCGGGCACGATCTGGATGTACTGGGTCGGCCCGCTCATCGGTGGCGGCCTCGCAGCCCTTGCCTACCACCACATCCTCGAACGCCGCACGTAGAACGTTCAACCCGCACGACGTAGCCCCGAACCGTGCGGCGAGCGCGGCACTGTCGCGTCGCAAGGGTTCATTTCCCTTTCACAAGGGCCGCGCTCCGGGTAATCTACGGGCTGTGTCCGGTTCCAGCCCCGGGGGAAATCTCGATGCTGTCGCATTGCGATTTTGGGGCGAGATGTTGACATGAATTCATTCAACGCGTGCCGCTTCTATTTCGACCAATCGCCCGTCCTGATGTGGGCAACCGATTCCCTGGGCAACCGCACGTTTGTCAACGAGCCTTGGAAACAATTCACAGGCCTCTCCGACCACGAAGCGCTTCAGGAGGAATGGAAGAAGCGCATCCATCCTCACGATGTCTCACGATGCGAGGAAGTCTTTCGTGTCGCCCTCGAGTCGAAGCAGGATGTGGACGCCAAGTACAGGCTCCTCACGGCCTCCGGCGAGTACCGCTGGGTTCACGACGAAGGCAGGCCCTTGATAGCCGAGGATGGCAGTCCGCTCGGATTCATGGGGACGTGCACCGACATCACCGAGCGCATGAACTGGGAAGCGAGCCTTCGCTCCCGTGATGACTTGATCGATGCCGTAACGACAGCCACGAAGCTGCTGCTGACAACGCCCGACTATCACGTGCAGGTAGAGCATTGCCTGGCGCTCGTCGGCGAAGCCGCCGGCGTCGATCGCGCCTATATCTTCCAGAACCACCCCCACCCCGAGTCGGGCCTGCCCCTGATGAGCCAGCGGCACGAGTGGGTTCGCACCGGCGTGTCGCCACAGATCAACAACGCCCGATTGCAGAATCTCTCCTACGACGATGGATTCGGAAGGCTTCTCCGTCTGTTGCAGGCCGGCCGACCCTACGAAGGCCTCGTCCGCGAGTTCCCGATCGAGGAGCAGGCCCTGCTGGAAGGACAGAATATCCAGGCTCTTTTCTGCGCGCCGATCGTCGTCCGGAACGAGCTGTGGGGCTTCGTCGGCTTCGACGATTGCCACTCGGAAAGAAAGTGGAGCCCGGCCGAGGGTTCGATTCTTTTTGCCCTCGCCGGAAGCCTTGGCGCAGCCATCGAGCGCCGCGCCACGGACAAGATCCTTCAGGCCCGCGACCGGCTCCTGCAAGGCGTCGCCAAAGCCACCCACCTCCTCCTGGCCACGCCGGACTTCGAGGAGTCGATCCGCGCCGCGCTTGCCGCCATGGGCAGCGCAGCCGATGTCGAACGCGTCTACATCTTTGAAAACAAGCATGCATCCCATGCGCACGGCCGTTCCATGACGGAGCGATTTGTCTGGCACAAGGGCGAACGCGGCGCGCGCGAGACACGCGAGGACATGCTCTCCTATGACGAGCTGTTCCCCCGCTGGTTCGAGATTCTCGCCACGGGCAAACCGATCAGCGGTTACGTGCAGGACTTCCTGACCGATGAACCGGAGCCGGAACGCGGCATGCGGCAGATCCTCCTCGTCCCCATCATGCTCGACAACCAGTTCTGGGGGTTCCTCGGGTTCGACGACGGGAACCTGCAGCGCCATTGGAACGAAGGCGACGAGTCGATCCTCAAGGCCGTGGCGGGAAGCCTCGGCGGCGCGATCGCGCGCCAGCGCGCGCACGAGGCGTTGCGGCAAAGCGAGAACCTCCTCCGGCACTCGCAGAAGATGGACGCCGTGGGACGGCTCGCAGGCGGCGTCGCGCACGACTTCAACAACCTGCTCACCGCCATCACCGGCTATGGCGAAATCGTCCTGCGCAAACTGCGCGCGGATCATCCGTTTCACCACGAGATCAAGGAAATCTGCCGCGCGGCCGAACGCGCCCACTCGCTCACGCGCCAGCTCCTCGCCTTCAGCAGGAAACAGGTACTCGAGCCGCGCATCGTCAACCTCAATACGATCGTCATCGAAATGGAGAAGCTGCTCCAGCGGCTTATCGGTGAACACGTGGAGCTCCGGACCGAGACGCAGCCCGACGCGGGAGTCATCCGCGTGGACCCGGGCCAGATTGAACAGGTCATCATCAACCTCGCCGTCAACGCACGCGATGCAATGCCCGACGGCGGCAGGCTGACCCTTCGCACGAGCCGGACCACGGTGCCCCATCGCATCACGCGGGATCACCTCACCGTCGAGCCGGGCGACTATGTGACCTTCACGATTACGGACACGGGTGTCGGGATGGACGACTACGTGAAGGCCCACATCTTCGAGCCGTTCTTCACCACGAAGGAAGTCGGCAAAGGCACCGGCCTCGGGCTTTCAATTGTCTACGGCATCATCCAGCAGAGTGGCGGATCCATTCTCTTCGAAAGCGCCAAAGGGCGCGGAACCGAGTTCGTCATCTATCTCCCTGTCGCCGCCGACGCAACGAGCGTTGAGCCGGGCAGCGGCCAGGACGACGTCCAGGGCGGCCGGGAAACGATTCTACTCGTGGAGGACGAGACGATTGTCCGCGAACTGTCGGAACGCATACTTGAGGAGAGCGGCTACCACGTGCTCACGGCCCGTAACGGCCGCGAAGCCATGTCGCTCTTCACCGACCACCCTGACGTACAGCTCCTGCTCACCGACGTGGTCATGCCCCACGTCAGCGGAAGAGCCCTCGCCCAGAGGCTCACGGGGACCCAGCCCCAACTGAAGGTCCTCTATATGTCGGGCTACGCGGAAGACATGCTGCACGGGCTCGAAGACCTCACCCGCTCCCGCAACTTCCTCGAGAAGCCCTTCACCCCGGGCACCCTCGTCCGCAAGGTGCGGGAAGTACTGGATGACCACTGACGATTCCGATACGCTCCGCCCCTTTGTTGTCGGAAACGACCATGCGATCCTTCCAGGAAGAAATAGCCCGTCGCCGGACCTTTGCGATCATCTCGCACCCCGACGCGGGAAAGACGACGCTGACCGAGAAGCTCCTGCTCTACGGCGGCGCACTCCACCTCGCCGGCTCCGTCCGCGCCCGTAAGAACCAGCGCGCCGCCACGTCCGACTGGATGGAACTGGAACGCCAGCGCGGCATCTCCATCACCTCCACGGTGCTCCAGTTCGAGTATGCTGAACACTGCATCAACCTGCTCGACACGCCGGGTCACAAGGACTTCAGCGAGGACACCTATCGCGTCCTCACCGCCGTGGACAGCGTGGTCATGGTGATTGACGGCGCGAAGGGCATCGAGGAGCGGACCCGCAAGCTCTTCGAAATCTGCCGCATGCGGCACATCCCGATCTTCACGTTCATCAACAAGATGGATCGTCCATCGCAAGAACCCCTCGCCCTGCTGGACGAACTGGAGAAGGTTCTCGGCATCGGCGCGTTCCCCGTCACATGGCCCCTCGGAAGCGGCCAGGAGTTCCAAGGCGTCTATGATCGCCTTGAGAAGAAGCTGTTCCTGTTCGACAAGACCGAGCACGGGAAGCACAAGGCACCGTTCGAAGTGGCCGGACCGGATGACGCCGCCCTCGTCGCGCAGATCAATCCGCAGCTCTACGAGCCCTGGCGCAACGAGATCGAGATGCTCACGATTGCAGGGGAGAGCTTTGATCGCGATGCCGTGATGCGCGGCGCGATCACGCCGGTCTTCTTCGGCAGTGCGATGACGAACTTCGGCGTGCAACTCCTGCTCGACTACTTCGTGCGCTACGCGTCCCCCCCCGCCCCGCGCAAGTCAAGCGCCGGCGTCATCCAGCCGGACGACGAAGCCTTCTCCGGATTTGTCTTCAAGGTGCAGGCCAACATGAATCCGAGACACCGTGACACGCTTGCCTTTGTGCGGGTCTGTTCGGGACGCTTCGAGAAGGACATGACGGTCGCCGATCCCGAAACGGGCAAACCCGTGCGCCTTTCGTATCCCCAGAAACTTTTCGGCGCTGACCGTGAATCCGTCGAGTGTGCCTTTCCGGGCGACATCATCGGGCTCGTGGCGCACCGGTCCTTTCGAATCGGCGACACCCTTACGCCACGCGCCGATCTGCAGTATCACGAGATCCCCCGCTTTCCACCCGAGGTCTTCTCGTACATCCGCAATCCGAACCCGTCAAAGTACAAGCAGTACAAGGCTGGACTGGACCAGATGCTGAACGAGGGCGTCATCCAGGTCTTCCAGGTTGTCGACCATGTGACCGGCGGACTCCTCCTCGGTGCTGTCGGTCAACTGCAGTTCGAAGTGCTCTCGTACCGCATGAAGAACGAGTACGGCGCCGAAGTCGCCATGGACCCCGCGCCCTTCACACAGATCCGCTGGTTCCCTTTGGGCACGAACAAGGACACCTTCAAGGATGACTATCTCGGTGCCGGCGTTCGACTCGCCACGGATGTCGAAGATGAGCTCGTGATCCTCTTCCCCGACAAATGGAACATCGATTACTTCCTTGAGAAACATCCCAAGGCAGAACTTTTCCTCACCTCGCCTACCGCTAACCCCGTGCATCACGCCGCGATAGGCGCAGAATAGCTCCTCTTTACGCAGGGGTAGGTTCGAGGTATCGTCCCATCAGGGTTTAAGGGGGGGTTATGTCTGCCAAAGCCTGTCTTGCCGTTCTATCATTCATCGCGCTAACGCCAGTACTTTTCGCAACCACCTCGCTGCCAACGCCAAAGGAAGACTCCGTCTTCGATATGCGAGTCCTGGTGGAGGGCCTGCAGCAGCCCGACGGGCTGGCGGTTCACCCGGGCAGCGGCGAATTGTATGTCAGCGAAGAGTCGGCCGGCAGAATAAATGTCATTCGCAACGGACGTGCCCAACACGTCGTTGGGCCGACGATTGCCGTCAAGGACGATCTTCCCGACTGGGCCGTCACGAGGGAGCGTCCGCGGGAGAAGTGGCTGCAAACCACGCTGCTCAGCCCCGAAGGCATCGCCTTCGACCAGGACGGCGCGCTGTACGTTGCCGAGGATGCACCGGGTGGACGCATCCTTCGCTTCGCCATGGCGGCGGACGGCACCTACAAGACGGCGACAGTCGTGCCCGTGCCTGATCTGAGCGAAGACTTCGCATGGGAGAGCGTGAGCGTGACACAGGATGGACGGATCTTCCTCGCCGGTTCTTCGTATGAAGGCTCGCGAGGCTGGGGTTCAAGTTGTGTCATGACCCGCGATGCGAAGCAGAACTGGTGGATCGTCGATTTCGGACCCATGGCCGCCTTCAGCTCAGTGGCCATGTCACATGAAGAGGACATGCTCATCGTGGGTGACGAGTCCGTGGGCGGCTTGACGTGGTGGGACACGGAACGCCGGACGGAGATCCAGACCCTGGTGAGGAATCTGAGTTCGGTGGAAGGTATTTGCCTGCTTCCGGATGGGTCGCTCGTCGTCGCTCAGGAAAGCGTCAAGGGAAGCGATGATGGCACCAAGGTGTCGGGCGGCGCCTTGATTCGGGTCGATCCATCGTCCGGTATCCAAACCGTGATCGCCGAAGGACTCGGCACGCTTGAATCCGCACTCTATGACGAGAAGACGGGGCATCTCTATGTGACAGAGGACTCCACCGGCAGGATTCTCGCCTTCACGTCACGCAAGCCTTTCGGCGCCCGCAACAGCCTCTTGCAGGTCGCTCGCCGCAGCGGCGAAGCGCGTCGCGGCCTCCCGCCCCGCCAGACGCCGGAGTTCCTCAAACAGTTCATGAAGCAGGTCGGCGTGGACCTCGTCGAAAAATCGGGGGAGCAGGGAGGCGCCGCAACGGACTTCGCAACGCAGGCCACCGAGACCCAGTCCTTCACGCTTGAGGAACTCGGCCAGCGCATCCCGCTGGTCGCGGGCCGCGTGAAGATCGAGGAGCTTCCCGGCGTGGAGGATCCGATCACGGAAATCAGTTTCATCAACCTGTTCCCCAACCACATGACGCGCATCAACTCCCGCCCCGCCCCCAGCCTGTGCCTCTACGCGGCGCGCCACCGGAGCGGCAAGATTGACCGCAACACCGCCCTCCCCGGCTTCAACGCAAAAAAGATTCAGGGAAGCACAGGCGCCAGCGAAGTGCTGAGCAACAACGCCATGATGCTTGTCCCGCTCGCGACGTGCTCCGCGATGGAGAACGAGAACGGCGTGAACGTCGTCATGACATTCCTCGGACTCGACAAGTTCGAGGACTGCTTCCTCACCCTGACCTACGGCAAAAGGAACGAGGCCTACTTTGCCACGGCCGGCAAGACGCTCCAGACCGCGCGCGCAACATTCTCTGAAGTCCGGGCGGATGGCACCGAAGTCATGAACTTCGCCATGACCGGCGTTCGTACGCGCAGGCTTGAAGACGCCACCTGGCTCCGCATCAGCAACCGCCCGGTGTTCACCCTGCTCTCGCCCGGATACGACACGTGGGTTTCCCGGTGGGCCTTGGCACAGATGCCGGACATCGTGGCGAAGATGCGTCGCTTCAACCAGGAGACCATGGACACGCTGGAACCTGTGCCTCCCCAGGAGCTTGAAGTTGCGGGCCAGAAGGACAGGCCGGCCAAGGACGGGACCAAGGAGACGGAGACGTCGTCGGTGCCGGCACCGCAGCAGGACAAAGCCGTCAAGACGCCCACCATCACACAGCCCGCACCGGTGGCAAACATCAAGCTGCCTCCCCCGCCCGTACCTGAAGACGAGCAGATTCTCACAAACATCATCCTGAGCCGGATCGCCCAAGCCTGGGAGAGCGTGCACGACTGATGTCGTCTACGATCTTCCGGCACCGGTATCGGGAGGTATCGGGTGTCCGTGTGGATCCTCGACTGCGCGGAGTTGCTCGGCAAGCGCGTCCTGCAGGCGGCGGTCTGTGACGTGTTCCAGTTTCTCCGATGAGCCATGTACGTGGTCGGGTCGAACACCGGCCTGCTCATGCAGGTAACTCTCCCAAAGACGGTGGGACCTCACAAGATCCTGCGCCGCGAACCGGCCCGCCTGGGTAAGCTGTGTGCCTTTCGTGCCGTCAATCATCATGCCCCTCCGGCTGAGGTCGTGCCACGCCAGCATCCTCGCCATGGGACCCGCGGCTATTCCACGGATCAGACTTTCGCGGTTCATGGCAACCCGGGTTACAGCGGGTGTTTCCTCGTGCCTGAAGAGGCGGCCGAGGATGTCCTCTGAAGCCACCCGAACGCTCAAGCGCATCTGGTGAATGAACTTGGGGATGATGCCCTGTCTTGGGGCCACAACGAGCACCGAAAGGAAAATCACGCCGGCCACAACGGAAATCATTCCCGCCGTGCTGGTGTCGGAGAATCCGAACCACGTCGGAACCGTGATTGCCGCGACGTGACCCAATACAGCGCTGGCCGCTGCAAAAACGCACGTCCAGATCAGCATCGGCACAAGTCGCCCGACGAGCAGGAACGCGGTCGCCGCCGGCACGATCAGCATCGCTATGACAAGGATGCTACCCACGCTTTCAAAGCAGGCCACGGCGGTCATGGCCACCATCACCATGAGGAGGTAGTGCATCGTGGAGGATCGAATCCCCAGTGTCGTCGCAAGCGCCGGATCAAACGCACTGATCTTGAACTCCTTCAGCAGGAAGCCGATCAGGCAGCCATTGATAAGCAGCGCGATGCCCGACGTCAGCGCCGCGCGCGGCACATCGAAGCCGAGCACGCTGACGGTGTCCAGCGGCGAAAGTTCAATCGCGCCGTAAAGCACGCAGCCCGGATCAAGGTCCACCGCGTCGGCTGCCTGAACGATGAGAATAAGGCCAAGTGCAAACAGGGTCGTGAACACCACGCCGGTCGAAGCACTTTCCTCAACTTTCCCGAAGCGGCTTATCCACTGGGTAAGCAAGGCCGTCAGTACGCCGACGACTGCGGCCCCGACAAACATCGCCATGCTGTTGCGCGACCCCGTAACCAGGAACGCAACCGCGAGGCCCGGTAGCACGGCATGGCTTATCGCGTCCCCCATCATGCTCATCCGGCGCAGCACAAGGAACACGCCCGGCAGCGCGCATGCCAGCGCGCTGAGCACTGCCGTCATCACGATCATCGAATCGAGGGACGTCCACGTCATGGGATGGGCGCTCCAATCGGATGCGGGCTCGAAGGCATGCCGGTCTTCGCGTCGCGGTCGAGGATGGCCTCGAGGCTCTGCACCATCGATTTCCCGAGGACATGCTCCAGTTCGTCGGCATCGCGATCCACATGGCTGGGGGCGATCGCCGCGTGCGTAATGAGGTAGATCTCCCACAGCCGGTGATTTCGGACAAGGCGACGCGCATCATCCCATCCCGAAGCAGTGAGCCTATACCGGTCGCCATCCGCAGCGACCAACCCTTCCCGCGTCGCCGAGGCGAGTTCACGCAGCAGCCGCGCGTGCGTCCAGGACCGTTCCTTCATCAGGCTGGCAACGCTGACGGCGCCACGCATCTCGCCCTGCTCCTCGGAGACCTCAAAAAGTGCACGCAGGAGATGCTGCCGCGCGATGCGGTGCCCGAGTCGCACGTGCTCGATCCACCGTCTCACCACGCCGCGCGACGTACCGAACAGCATGCTGAAAAGAAACACAACCGCCGCCGTAACGACGATCACGCCACCCGCAGGCAGGTTCGCCCACCACGCGCTGAATGCGGCGCCCAGCCCGGCGCTGATGGCGCCGATGAGCGCAGAAACCGTAATCATGCGGCTCAGGTTCTCCGTCCAGAAACGGGCCGCCGCGGGCGGAATGACCAGCAGGGCCATGACGAGAATAAGACCCACGGCCTGAAGTCCGATCACGGTCACGCACACCACCAGCGACATCATGAACCCGTCCAACGTCCTTGTAGGCCACCCCAGTGACGCCGCAAACGGTGCATCGAAACAGAGCAGCTTAAACTCCTTGAAGAAGCTGAGCGAGATCAACCCGATCACCAGCGCCGCGCCGCCGATCAGCCATGCATCGGACGCGAGCATGGAGGCCGTCTTCCCGTAGATGAACGATTCGAGTCCGGCCGCTGAACCGGTGCTCATCTTCTGAATCATTCCCAGGAGCGCCACGCCCAGGCCGAAAAAGACGCTCAACACAATCCCCAGCGCAGCATCCTCTTTGAGTCTCGTCTGGCTCTTGATCAGCATTACAGTGCCCATTCCGACCAGACCCGAGATCGTTGCGCCCAACAGCAGGCCGGGAAGGGACTTTCCGGACCCACCCGCGGCGACCATCCACATGAATGCGATCGCAATGCCCGGCAGGGTGGCATGGCTTACGGCGTCGCCCAGCAGGGCACGCTTTCGCAAGAGCATGAAGGAGCCGAGGACGCCTGCCGCGAGGCCCAGCAGGGACGTGCCCAGCACGACGACGCGCGTGTTGTAATCCTGAAGGAGGAGAAGCCGGACGAAGCGATCGCCGTCGCCCCCTCCTGCTGCCAGCGCGTAGGAGCCCCCCAGGGCGAGCAGCACCAGGGACAGCGCGAAGGCAACTTGTCTGGCACCTGCCATCTATCTTCCTTCCCGGGCGAGGGCCTGTGCGGCCTCGTCCAGCAGGGTCAGTCGGCCGCCGTACGTCTTGTGAAGGTTGTCCCGCGTGAAGACTTCCGCGGTCGGCCCGCTGGCCACGATGCGCATGTTGATCAGGATCACGTGATCGAAGTAGTCGGGCACCGTCTGCAGATCATGGTGGACGCAAAGCACGGTCTTGCCGCCGGCCTTGAGGTCCTGCAGCAGCGTGATGATCGCGCGCTCCGTCGCAGCATCAACCCCCGCGAAAGGCTCATCCATGAAGTAGATCTTCGCGTCCTGCGCCAGGGCGCGCGCTAGAAAGACCCGCTGCTGCTGGCCGCCCGAGAGCTGGCTGATCTGGCGATGCGCAAAGTCCGCCATCCCGACTCTCGCCAACGCCTCCAACGCCTTCTCGCGATGAGCGCGACGCACGCCGCGGAACCAGCCGATCTTTCCGTAAAGCCCCATCGTCACGACGTCGAGCGCGTCCACCGGGAAGTCCCAGTCCACGCTCTCCCTCTGCGGCACGTACCCCACGAGATGACGGTTCTCCGCATAGGGCTTTCCGTAGATGAGCACGCGGCCCGACGCCCTGGGCACGAGATCCAGCACGCTCTTGATGAGAGTGCTCTTGCCCGCCCCGTTGGGACCCACCATGCCGATCAGGCGCGCCTCCGGCAGGTCAAGGTCCACATCCCATAGCACGGGCTTCCGGTGGTACGCCACGGTCATGTCGTGGATGGAAACCGGCGAAGCCGGCGAATGTTCCTGGCCAAGGGTCTGGTCACGGTCCGACTGCAATGCATTCTTCATTTCTTCTCTTGCCCGCTCACTGCAAGCCTGCCCTGCATGCCACGCTCCGGCGCCTGCCCGCCCAGCGCGCGGGTAACAAGGGTCACGTTGTGGTCAATCATACCGATATATGTTCCCTCGTACGTGCCGGCCTGCCCCATGGCATCAGAGAAAAGGGAGCCGCCAATCGCCACATCGTGTCCGCGCGAACGGGCGCCTTCAACCAAAGCTCGCACGTTCTTGTCGGCCACGCTCGTCTCAACAAAGACAGACGGAATCTTCCGCTCGACAATGAGATCGACGAGCCGGTTGATCTCCTCCAAGCCCGCCTCGGATTCCGTCGATATGCCCTGGATGCCCCGCACTTCCAGCTGGAACGCGCGGCCGAAGTAGTTGAAGGCGTCGTGGGCCGTAATCATGATGCGGCGATCCGCAGGAATCGAAGCGAGCGCTTCTTTCGAATACGCATTGAGCTTCTCAATCTCCGCGACATAGGCCTTCGCGTTCGCTGCGTAGTAATCCGCATTCGGCGGATCGAAGGCGGCGAGCGATTCCGCGATGACCTCGACCCCTTTCATCCAGGCGGCAGGATCCATCCAGACGTGCGGATCGTAGTGTCCCTGGAACTCGCTGGGAGCCAGCAGGTATTCGGGGTCGATGGATTCCGTCACGGCGAAGACCGGTCGCCCTCCCCGCGCCACCTTGACCAGCGCGTCCGCCATCTTCCCTTCAAGCAGGAGTCCGTTGTAGAAAACCACGTCCGCGTCCAGCAGGAGCGCCACATCGCCACGCGTGGGCTTGTACAGATGAGGGTCAATCCCCTCCCCGATGATGCCCGTAACGACGGCCTTGTCACCCGCCACCTGGCGCGCGATGTCCGTGATCATGCCGACGGTCGTCGCAATCTTGTAGGGATACGCGGCGGGTGCTCCCGATGCAACATGTGATAGGCTGGCGACGAACGCACACAGGTACACAAGACCGCGGATGGAACGAATGGAACGCATAGACTCCTCAACCATATTTTGATTGATCAAAAGTAGAACTTTTAGTTATATGTGTCAAGTGATCGCATGGTGAACGTATGGTAAAAGAATCGCAGTGCCTGCTCGATGAACTGACCGATGCCCTGGTGAAGGACGATCGCCTGAAAGCGGTCCTGCTGGACGCCAGCACGGGGCACGTGTCGTATGCGTTGCAGCCCGGCCAGACTGACTCCGCGTCAGCCACCCGGATCCGGGAACTCGTGGGCCAGATTTCTCCCGAAGCTCTTCCCCGCTGCACGGAGAATGCCACGCAGGCGGTGTGCTCTCTCTGCACGCCCGGTCGCTCAAAGCCGCTCCCCAAAGGCATTCGCGTGGTCAGCCTGCCTGGTCCGGGACTCCTTCTCGAAAAGGAGTCCTGCGAAACGGCGACGAAGCTTTGGAAGTGGCGTCAGTTCCCCTGGGTCACGGTCAAAGTCCGGGAAATTGAAGCGACCCACGAACACCATGACGGCAGGCTTCAACTGATGCTGGCCATCCTTTGCGGCCTCCTGACCCTCTGCGGATTTGTCATCGAGAAGATGCATGGCGACGCCATCACGCCGCTGGCTCTCGCCTGCTATCTCGGCGCCTATCTTTCGGGCGGGCTTTTTGCCACGAGGGAAGTCTTTGACCTCCTGATGAAGCGCGTGCTTGACGTCCACTTCCTCATGCTGGCCGTGGCCGCAGGCGCGGCCGTGATCGGCCACTGGTGGGAAGGCGCGGTCCTGCTCTTCCTCTTCTCGATGAGCGATGCCCTGGAAGACATGGCGATGAATCGCACGGAGCGCGAAATCAAGAGCCTGTTCAAGGAGGCGCCGCGCGAAGCGACCGTTCTCGGCGCGGACGGGCAGGAATCGCGCGTGGCCGTGGATTCGCTCCTTCGCGGCATGTCAATCCGCGTCAAACCGGGCGAATCGATACCCGTGGATGCGGAAGTCATCGACGGCTCATCCGCGACGGACGAATCGAACCTCACGGGCGAGGCCATCCCGGTCGACAAGAAAGCCGGCGACCGACTCCTCGCGGGCACGATGAATCTCTGGGGCAAGCTGGACGCTCGCGTGGAGAAGCCGGCTACGGAGAGTGCGCTCAGCAAGATCATCAAGCTGATCCAGAATGCACAGGAATCCAAGGCGCCATCGCAGCGACTCACGGACCGATTCGGTTCTACCTACACCCTGTCCGTTCTGGCCCTCTGCACGGGCATGTTCTTCGTCTGGTGGCTCCTCGTGGGCATGACGGCCGACCAGGCATTTTATAGAACAATGACCCTGCTCGTCGTG
Source organism: uncultured Verrucomicrobiota bacterium (assembly GCA_964503335.1). GTDB lineage: Bacteria > Verrucomicrobiota > Kiritimatiellia > CAIVKH01 > CAIVKH01 > CAZCZZ01. Next base: position 13,657 of record CAZCZZ010000031.1, on the reverse strand, counting down.
GCCTCGCCATGCGCCCTTGTGCTGTCGATTCCTTCCGCCATCCTTGCCGGTATTGCCACGGGTGCCCGGCATGGCGTGCTCTTCCGCGGTGGCGCGGCCATCGAGAAACTCGCGGAGGTGCACCGGGTGGCCATGGACAAGACGGGAACTCTGACCACCGGACATCTCAAGCTCACCGCCATCGAGTCCGATCCCGCAGGACGCGAGAAGGATCTCCTGCGCTATGCGGCAGCGCTCGGGCAGAATTCGCTGCATCCCGTCTCGCAGGCCATCGTTCGCGACGCGAAAGAAAAGCGGCTGCCACCCATGGATGTTACCGACTTTCGATCGCTCACCGGCATGGGCGTGAGCGGCAACGTGGGAGGCGACGCCAAGGAATCCCGCATGGGCCGGCGTTCCCTGTTCGAGGGAGCATCATGGATTACGCACTGGCCGGCTCCTGACGTGGGCTTCACCGAGACGCTTGTCGAAACGCCAGGGCTAAGGGGTCGGCTCCTTCTGCAAGATGAAGTCCGGACGAACAGCGCTCGTCTCATCCGCGCCATGAGGGATGAACACTTGCAGCCCGTCATGCTGACCGGCGACCGTCCGGAGGCCGCTGCAGCCGTGTCGAAGTTGCTCGACCTGCCGGATGTCCTCGCAGGCCTGACTCCCGAAGACAAGGTGAAGCAGATCAAGGCGTGGTCCGATGCCGGTGAACGCGTGGCGATGGTCGGCGACGGCGTCAACGATGCTCCCAGCCTTGCCATGGCACACGTCGGTGTCGCCATGGGCATGCGCGGTTCGGATGCCGCGCTCGAGCAGGCCGATGTTGTCTTGATGCAGGACCGGCTCGAGCGCTTCCTCTTTGCATTCAAACTCAGCCGCAAGGCCCGCACCATCATTCGCCAGAACCTCACCGTGTCGCTCGGCTCGGTCGTCGTCCTGGTCATCGCCGCAACGCTGGGAACCATCCCGCTTACCGTCGGCGTGGTAGGACACGAAGGCAGCACCCTCGTCGTGGTACTCAACAGCCTGCGGTTGCTTTGGTTCCGCGACAACTGGAAGGACGCCAGCGATGCCCAGTAGCACCGTCGAAGATTACGTGAAGCGGCTCTATCTCGAGCAGCAGAAGACGCCCGGGCAGCTTGTGCCCATGGGCCGGCTTGCCGTCGTGATGGGTGTTGTGCCGGGCACCGCCACAACCATGATCAAGGCGCTCTCCGACTCGAATCTCGTTGATTACGAGCCCCGCGTCGGCGTGAAGCTGACACGCGGCGGCGAGCAACTCGCCCTGCACGTGCTCCGTCGCCATCGCCTGGTGGAGCTTCTCCTCGTCAAGGTCCTGCATCTCGACTGGTCCGAAGTCCACTCGGAGGCGGAAGAACTGGAGCACGCGATATCAGACAAAGTGCTCGACCGTATCGACGAGCTGCTGGGACACCCGACCTCCGACCCCCACGGAGACCCGATTCCGAATGCACGCGGGAAAGTCCCTGCCATCCCCTTGCAGGACCTTGTCCACTGCCCGCTCAACAAGTCGTTCCAGATCGCCCGCGTCGTGGATCAGGACGCTCCCTTCTTACAGTTCGTCGAGCGAAACGGCCTGATTCCGGGGGCCAAGCTCGTGGTAGAGGAGCGTGATCACGCGGCGGATGCCGTAGTCGTGCGCCGCGATGGACGAAACACGCTCGTGCTCGGAACAACCGCCGCCAGCAAGATCCTGGTCACGGCGTGACACGCAGCTAGTCGAGTGGCGGAAGTTCGATCCTCATCGTGGACCGCTTCGCAGTCTCTGCCGGTTGCCGGGTCTGCGAGATCATATGCGCTATCGCCTCGCGGCATGATGCGGCATCACCCAGCGTGACTTTCCGGACGATACGGGACGCGTTCAGCAGCAACACGCCGCGAATCAAGTCCGTCTGCCCGGGCACGATGAACACATCCTTGCAGTGTGGGCAGCGAACCCGGTTGAACGCATGGGCGTCATGCACGATCAGATTCTGCTGACACTTCGTGCAACTGATCTTGTACTCGTGCTCGTTTGCGTTGCGGCAGATGGTGACATGCAGGTTCTGGGCCGCGTGGGAAGGAAGGTTCCGCACAAGGTCGACAATCTTGAACAGTTCTGCCGCGTGGAGATGCCGGACCAGCAGCACACAGAAGTCCGACTCACGAAGAAGGGATGCCTTGGATTCGTGTTTGATGTTCTCCGGATGCACAGGCTCAACGAAAACATCCGCCACGCCATGAAGTGTCATTTTGGCCGAACCTGCTCCCCCGCCCACAGCGCCCATGAAGTTCTCCAGCAGCTGCTGGTCGGTCGCGCAGACGGCCCCCGTGTACGTCATCGAAGACACGCTCATGATCACTTCCTCCCTGGTTCAGGCGGGGCGCAGAACGATCAAATACCACCGAGAAGGTCAGGGGTCTCAGCAACATCGGACGTCCTGCGCCCCGAAGCACCTGATACACCGCAGAGGCTACCGAACGGTCGACAAGCAGACCATCGGGACGGGTCCCTTAATTTCGGACTAGGACAAAATCCTAGCTTCCGGACAGGCCGCTGAACGTTACTTGAAAGCAAGGCCTCCTCCATGGTAAGTCGTTGGCAGCAAATAGCGTTACCCAACGGAGGATTCCATGCTGTTACGTTTCGCCCGCTTGATGATTGTCGCGCTTGCCCTCGTCCCTGGACTGGTTCTTGCCATGTCGCACGAAGAAACTGCGGTCGAGGCAACAACCACGGAAACCACCCCCGTCGAGGCGCCTGCCGCCGAGGCCCCGGCCCCTGAGATCGAGGAGGCAAAACCCGCAGCCAAGGTCGTCGTATTCCTGCCTGAGCAAGTCGATACCGAATGGTTCTGGTACTACTACTCGGACGTGGCGCAGCACGTGGTGCAGAGCGCCATCGAGAAGGCGCTGATCAATGCCGGCTTTGATGTCATAGACCTCGGGTCGTTGAAGAAGCTGGAAGCCGCAGGCTCCCTCGAGTCCATCACCTCGAATGACGGAGCAACCGAACAGGCCCGAGCAGCGGGTGCCGACTACGCGATTGTCGGCAAAGCGACGGCGGTGAAGTCGAGCCAGAGCGAAGCGTTTGGACAGACCGTCATTCGCTCGAATGCCGAGATCACAGCCCGAATCATCCGTGTCAGCGACGGCAAGGTCGTAGCCGTGGAAGATGCCAGCGCCATGAAGGGTGGCCAGGCCGCGCGCGCCGCAGGCCAGGAAGCCTTGAAAGCCGCCGCAGGCCCGATCGGCCGGAAACTTGCAACGGCGCTGACAAAAGTCGCCAGCCCGTAACCCGTTGTCCGTGATCCGACCGGAATACTGATAACGGACCACGGATCACGCTTCATGAAACATGCCCATTCGCGACGCAGCGATTTGCCATTCCCATGGCCGGATCCGCCGCTTCATGTTGTCCTCGTGCATCCTCAAATTCCGCCGAATACCGGCAACGTGGCCCGTCTCTGTGCCGCCACGGGATCCAAGCTGCACCTCGTAAAACCCATGGGCTTCACCATCACCGACGCAAAGCTGAAACGTGCGGGATTGGACTATTGGGATTCCATCGAACCGATTGTCCACGAGAGCTTCGCGAAGTTCATGGAGACAGAATCGCCCGGACGCCTGCATCTCTTCAGCACCGGCGCATCAACCTCCTTCTTTGACGCGGCGTTCCGTCCCGGCGACTACCTGCTGTTTGGCTCGGAGACGGAAGGCCTGCCGGACGACATACTTAAGTCCTTCCCCTCCAATGTGATCGGCATTCCACTCAAGGCCGATCACGTCCGCTCCCTGAACCTTTCCACCGCCGTCGGCATCGCCGTCTATGAAGCACTTCGGCAAATCAAATTTTGAACGTTTTTCCACATCCGGTGTCCAAGTGCAAAGCCTTTAGGAGATCATGACCATGAATACGGGAATCGGAATCATCAATGAGCGCGTAAAACAGGAAAGCGGCTTTGTGTCCGCATTGAGATCGGAGATCGGGAAGGTCATCGTTGGGCAAAGCTATCTCGTCGACCGGCTGATCATCGGCCTGCTCTCCAACGGCCACGTCCTGCTCGAAGGCGTCCCCGGCCTCGCCAAGACACTGACGGTCAAGACACTCGCGGCTGCCATCAACGCGGCGTTCCAGCGCATCCAATTTACCCCCGACCTGCTTCCCGCGGACCTGGTGGGCACACAGGTCTACAATCCGAAGGACGGCACCTTCTCAACCCGAAAGGGCCCTCTCTTCGCCAATATCATCCTGGCCGATGAGATCAACCGCGCACCCGCGAAGGTGCAGAGCGCGTTGCTTGAGGCGATGCAGGAGCGACAAGTCACGATCGGACAAACCACGTTCCCCCTCCCGCATCCCTTCCTTGTTCTCGCGACGCAGAACCCGATCGAACAGGAAGGCACCTATCCTCTGCCCGAAGCGCAGGTCGATCGCTTCATGCTGAAACTGCGCGTGACCTACCCCACCATGGAGGAGGAGAAACTGATTCTCGACGCCATGGCGGTGACAGACCGGCATACGAAGATCAACCCGGTCATCGAACCGGAGCGCGTTCTCGCCGTGCGCCAGGTCGTCGACGAGATCTATGTCGATGACAAGATCAAGGACTACATCCTGAGCATCATCTTCGCGACGCGCGAACCCGACCGTTTCAAGCTGAACCTCAAGCAGTATCTCCGCTTCGGTGCTTCGCCCCGCGCCACCATCTTCCTGACCATCGGCGCGCGCGCCCATGCCTTCATGCATGGCCGCGGCTATGTCACGCCGCAGGATGTGAAATCCATCGCGCACGACGTCCTCCGCCACCGCCTCCTCGTCTCCTACGAGGCGGAAGCCGAGGACCTCACTGCCGACGACATCATCACGCAGATCCTGAACGCATTGCCCGTGCCCTAGGTGCCGAATGATTCATGGCTAATGGTTGATGGTTCATGCAGCCACCTCAGCCATTAACCATCAACCATCAACCATTTTCCCATGATCCCCGCCGAGATACTCAAGAAGATCCGCCAGATCGAGATCCGCACCTCGCGTCTCGTGACGGATGTCTTTGCGGGCCAGTACCACAGCGTATTCAAGGGCCAGGGCATGGAATTCGATGAGGTGCGCGAATACGTCCCCGGCGACGATATCCGGTCCATCGATTGGAATGTCACGGCCCGCATGGGCCACCCCTTCATCAAGAAGTACGTCGAGGAGCGTGAACTGACCGTCATGCTTCTCGTCGATATCAGCGCGTCGCAGCAATTCGGAAGCTCGAAGCAGTTCAAGAAGGACCTCGCAGCGGAGATCGCCGCAGTCATGGCCTTCGCCGCGATTCGTAACAACGATCGCGTCGGATTGATTCTCTTCTCGAAGGACGTCGAACACTACATACCGCCACGCAAAGGCCCTCGTCACGTGCTTCGCGTGGTCCGGGATGTCCTTCAGTACACACCCAAGCAAGCCGGCACCGCCATCGCGCCTGCCCTCAACTTCCTCAACCATGTATCGGCACGACGCACCGTCGCGTTCCTGGTCAGCGACTTCCTCGACCGCGATTTTCGCCAAGCACTGAAGGTGACTGCGCGCCGGCACGACCTCACCGGCGTCATTGTCGATGACAAGCGCGAACAGGCGTGGCCTTCGGCGGGCGTCGTGGAGTGGTTTGATGCAGAGACGGGTGATCGCGCGCTCGTGGACACTTCGGATGCCGCGACGCGACGTATGATCGCGGAGATGTATGGCCAGCGCCGTCGCGAGTTGCTCTCCCTGCTCCGCACCTCCGGAGTAGATGCCATCGAAGTCCATGCGGGCGAGCCCTACCTGAAGGAACTGATCCGCTTCTTCCGCGTGCGCGAGAGGAGACTCAGCGCATGAAATACGTCCTCCTCACAATTCTCGCAGGAGCTCTATCGTGCACGGGGTGCGCAAGAAAGGATACCCCCGCGACGTCGCCCACGACGTTCGACGTCGCCGCGGCGCTTTCCACAAACACGATCCATATCGGTGACGAGATAACGCTCCGCGTTACCGCGACCGTTCCAGCCAATCATCGCATCGAGTGGCCCGATCTTTCTGCGAATCCCGCCCTGATCGTTCGCGAGCACAGTGCCACGGGCGGCGTAGCCACGTATCGCATCACGACCTTCGAGGTCGGCGATCACGTCCTATCCTCCAATGACGTTGTTTGCGTTGGTGCGGATGGAACCAAACAGAGCAAGCCGTTTCCCTTTCTCACCCTTTCAGTCGTCAGCCTGCTCGATGGGACCAATGCGACGCCCCGCGATCTAAAGCCTCTCGCACACTGGCCCGATCGCAGCCGGTGGATTCTCCCGGCCGTTCTTGCCCTGATTGCGCTGCTCGCCCTGCTCATGGGCCTGTTCATGCGTGGACGGAAGGGGGCACTGCCCGCAAGACCGATCGCCCCGCCGATCCCGCCACACGATGTGGCCCTGGCGGCGTTGAAGGCCCTTCGGGAGCGAGGCTACGCCGAGAGCGGGCAGATCGCCCTTTTCTACACGGAGCTCTCACAAATCGTCCGTACCTACATCGAGGCGCGCTTCGGACTCAAGGCGCCGGAACAGACCACGGAGGAATTCATCCGCGAGGCCACTTCCTCCCGCCTGCTCTCGCTTGATCACCAGTTGCTGGTGAGCGAATTCCTGGAACAGTGCGACCTGGTAAAGTTCGCTAGGCACCAGCCCTCCCTGCAGGACATGTCGGCCGCGCTCGCGGCCGCGGAGCGACTTGTGCGCGAGACCATTCCCCAGCCGGCTATCGTGGAGGTGAAGCCATGATCCTCCGCCATCCCTGGCTGCTGCTGCTACTCCTGCTGATACCGCTGCTGATCAAGTTGCGACACGGTTCGCAGAAGCGCGCCGCTATTCGATACAGCGACGGGGACTCACTCAAGCGGATCCCGCCGTCCTTCGCAGTCATCGTTCAACCGCTCCTCCCCCTGCTGTTCGGCCTGGGCCTCGCCTTCCTGGTCGTGGCGCTGGCACGGCCGCAGAGGGGTCTCGAAGAAAGCACGATGAAGACCGAGGCCGTCGATATCGTTCTCCTCGTCGACGTCTCCACCTCCATGCGCGCAATCGACTTCTCGACTTCCACCAAGGAAATCGACCGGCTCGCCGCCGCAAAACAGGTCATCCGCGATTTCATTGGAAAGCGTCCGCATGACCGGCTCGGCATGGTGGCGTTCTCGGGTCTGCCCTACTCCGTATCGCCCCTGACCCTCGACCACGGCTGGCTGCTGCAGCGCATGGACATGATCCAGACCGGCATGCTCGAAGACGGCACTGCAATCGGAACGGCCATCGCATCAGCCGTGAACCGTCTGCGTGAGAGCAAGGCCAAGAGCAAAGTGGTGGTCCTTCTCACGGACGGAATCAACAACGCTGGCGATCTTACGCCCGAAAATTCCGCAATGGCGGCGAAGGCCCTGGGCATCAAGATCTACACCGTGGGCGCCGGCGCGTCTGGGATCGTGACAATGCCCGTGCAGGACGCCTTTGGCGGCAAGCGGTATATCCGGCAGCAATCGGACATCGATGATGCCACGTTGACGAAGATCGCCGAGGCCACGGGGGGGCGCTACTTCCGCGCCACGGATCTCGAGTCACTTCAAAAGGTCTACGAGGAAATCGACAAGCTGGAAAAGACCGAGATTGAGGTCCAGCAGTTTACTCGTTTCGAAGAGCGATTCGCGCCACTGGTGCTTGCCGGCATCTTCTGCCTAGGTCTTGAGCGCCTGCTGGCCCTGTCGCGCATGGGGAGGATCCCGTAGCGATGAACTGGGGACACCCTCAAGCACTGCACCTTCTCTGGCTTCTGGTTCCGGCCGGGTTCCTCCTGTTCTGGCTCCTCAAGCGACGAATGACCGCGGCGGCCCAACTCGTGGACCCTGCCGTCATGACTCAACTCATTCCCGGATGGAAAAAGCCCAACCACGGCTTGAAGCTCTCGCTGTGGCTCATCGGCATGGCATTCGTGACCATCACGCTGGCGCGACCGCAGTGGGGATTCCAGTGGCAGGAAGTGAAGCGGCGAGGACTGGACATGATCGTCGTCCTCGACACCTCCCGCAGCATGCTCGCCGAAGACATCAAGCCGAACCGCCTGCAGCAGGCCAAGTGGGGAATCCGGGACCTTGTGGGGCAGCTGAAGGGCGACCGGATCGGCCTCGTCGCGTTCGCCGGAAGCAGCTTTCTCCAGTGTCCGCTGACCATCGACTACGCGGCACTCCTGCTCACGCTCGATGATGTATACGCAGGGATCATCCCGCGCGGCGGAACGGCCATCGAGCAGGCTTTGAGAACGGCGATGGACAGCTTCGAGAAGGAAAGCACCGCCGACAAGGTGATCCTGCTCATAACCGACGGCGAGGATCACGAAGGCAAACCGGAGTCACTTGCGCAGGAGCTGAAGAAGCTCGGAATCCGGGTGTACAGCATCGGGATCGGCTCCAGTGACGGCGAGTTGATCCCGGTCGCCGACGAGTCGGGTCGCACCGCATTCCTCAAGGACCGGAGCGGCAATGTCATCAAGTCATCGCTGAAGGATGATGTCCTGCGCTCCCTCGCCTCGGAAACGGGTGGCGCGTACGTCCGGTCAGCTCCCGGCGATTCAGGCCTGGACCGACTCTTTATGGAGCACCTTTCGCACCTGAAGCGGGATGAGCAGGAAAGCAAGATGGTGAAGGCCTACGAGGATCGCTTTGCATGGTTTCTGGCGATCGGACTCTTCTTCCTCGCCTGCGAAGCAATCCTTGGCAATGGGCGGGCACGCATCGGCATAGCGAAAGTGGTGGTGGCATCCCTCTTCATCCCTTTCGGCACAGGCGCCATCGGGGCCACGCCTCAAGACGCCATGTCGAAAGGAATCAGCGCCTTTGAGACGCAAGCCTTCGACGACGCGGCCCTGCGTTTCGAGGAGGCTGCCGATGGCGCCGGGGAGGCGAAACTGGACCCCGCCGTGGCTCGTTACAATCAAGGCAACGCGCTGTTTAAGGCGGGACGATGGGACGAGGCGGCCACGGCCTATGCCGATGCCACACGCACGTCCGACATGAAGCTGCAGCACAAAGCGCACTACAACCGGGGCAGTGCCCTGCTCGGCAAGGGCAAAGCCCAGGCTGAGGAGCAGCAATTGAAGCCGGCCTCGCAGACGCTGGCCGAGGCGTTGTCCACCCTGGAGAACGCCATGGCGCTCGACCCGGGCGACATCGACACGAAGGTAAACTACGAAGTGACCCGCGAGATGAAGAAACTCGTCGAGGAAGAACTCAAGAAGCAAGAATCGCAATCACAGGAAGACAAGCAGCAGGACGAAAACAAAGAAGACCAGAAAGACGATCAGCAGGACAAGCAACAAGGCGATCAGGAGTCTTCGAAAGACGGCGAGAAGCAGGAGCAGCCCGACCAGGAACAACAGGAGAAGCCTGAGCCTGATGAGAAGGAAGAGAAGGCCGGCCAATCGGGTGAAGGTGATGAGAAAGATCCCCGCGAGGAAGGGGCACAGCCGACGCAGGAGCTTCAGGGCGAAATGACGCAGGAAGAGGCGAGGCTTATGCTCGACGCGATGAGAAAGCGCGAACAAGCTTCGCGCGAACAGATTCGACTGATCATGGGACGTCCCGTGCCCGTCGAAAAGGATTGGTGATGGAAATGCGTAGCGCGATCAAAGTCCTGGCAATGCTACTACTCCTCGGCGCGTCAGTCTCTTCGGGCGCCGACGTCAGGATGGATGTCGAACCCAGGATCGCGCGGCTCGGGGAGCCGTTACGCTTGTCGTTCATCATTGAGGGTGAGTCGTCCGCACCTCAACCGAGCCTGCCGCAAATCCCGGGATTCCAGGTAAGGTCCACGGGACGCCAGACCAGCATCTCGTTCGGATCAGGCGGCGGCGGAAGTTCGATCACCTACACCTTCGCCCTGCAATCCACGCAGACGGGGAAATTCCAGATCGGGCCCTTTCGTTATGAACTGGATGGCAAGGTAATTGACCTTCCTGCCGTGCCCGTGGAAATCGTCGCGCCGGGACAACAGGGATCCGCGGAAGGCCAAACCCTATCCGACCTGCTGTTCAGTCGCATGGAGATCGTCCCGACAAACCTTTACCCCCAGCAGTCTTTCGAGATCATCCTGTCCGTCTACTCGAAGGGTCTCAATCTCACACGAGAGTTGCAGATCGGGGGCTTGGACCAGACGGGCTTACGCTTGCAGCAGTTCCAGGAGATTCAGGGCACTCGCGAAGTCGTCCGTGGAGAAGTCTTCGATGTGCGCAGATACCGCACACGCGCCGCGGCCCTTACAGCGGGGCCCTTCAACCTCGCACCGACGCTTCGCGTCGGCATCGTCATACCGCGCGACCGGAGCCGGTCCTCAAGATTTGGCGACAGCTTCTTTGATGAGATCTTCTTCGGCGGAAACGAAGTTCGCCCCTACGACCTCGCCCCGACACCGCTTTCCTTTACCGTCAATGCCCTGCCCGCCGAAGGCCGGCCCGTCGAATACAGCGGCGCTGTAGGTGAGTTCGATTTCGACGTCGCATTGAAGCCGAATGCCATCAAGGCTGGCGATCCTGTCACGGTTACCTTTGCACTGTCCGGACGGGGCAACATCGACGTGGTTTCCCCACCCCAGTGGGTCGAGGGCGATCAATTCCGCATCTACGAACCGAAGCTCGTGTCGCGCGAGATCGACGACCAACGCGGTGAAGGACGCGTACTCTTTGAGCAGGTGATCATTCCCCGAACAGGCCTCGCCACGAATCTGCCGGCATTGACCTTCGCCTACTTTGACCCCGCGAAAGGCGTCTACGAAAAGAAGACCCGCGGGCCGTTCACGATTCAAGTGGAAGGACCTACAAACATGGCGGCTCAGATTGTAGGTGCGGCCGCGGCGTCATCGTCCTATGGAGAGACCAAGTATCTCGGCATGGACATCGGATACCTAAAAGCCTCGCCATCCCGATGGATCCACACGACCAGGCCGTTCTGGTTTGAATCGACTGGAGTCCTTGCTGTTCAGGCCCTTCCGCCTGTCGCGTTGGCGTTTCTTTTCTTCTTCTTGCGCAGGCGCGATCAACTGACGCGCAACGTATCCCTGGCACGCAGGCTCGTGGCACCCAAGAGCGCGCGTGCTGCCATCCGGGACGCGGAAACCGCGCTGGCGGCAGGAAATCGCGCTGCTTTCTACGAAGCGCTTTGGAGGGCGATCTCCGGCTACTTCGGCAATCGCTTCAATCTCGCTCCCGGCGAAGTATCCGTCGACATGATCGCTGCACGACTTCGCAAGGCCGGCGCCGATCCGGCGAAGATAGGCGATATCGAATCCATCGCGGCCCGCTGCGACCTCGAACGCTTCAGCAGGAACAGCGCTTCGCCCTGGACAGCTCCCGAAATCGAGGAGGCCAGGACGCAAGTGGCCACACTCGGAAGCATGCTGAACTACTGTGAGAAAGTGAGGCTATCATGACCGTCCCACGCCTCCTCATCCTCTTGATGCTTGCATCCGTTTTCACAACGGCTCGGGCGGGTGAACCCACGAAGGCCTTTTCCGACGCGGCAGCCGCCTACGATGCGGGAAACTTTGCTGAAGCTGAGCGACACTACCTCGATGTTCTGAAGGCTGGGCTCGCGGCCCCCGAGTTGTTCTTCAACATGGGGAACACCTCATTCAAGCAGGGGAAATTGGGCGTGGCCGTCCTGAACTACAGAAGGGCGTGGACCCTGTCGCCGCGCGACCCCGAAGTGTCGGCGAATCTTCGCTTTACCATGCAGCAGGCCGGCGCGACCGATCCGGACACGGCGCTGTCGACGCACCTTGCATCGCGTTTCAGCCGCGGTGAATGGTCCGCCCTAGCGGTGAGCCTCTACTGGATATCCGCAGCACTTTTTGCAGGCATGCTCTTCTCATCGAGGAAGCGGCTCCTGCTGCGAAACGCTGCGATCGCGGCCGGACTGGGCGCGCTTGTGTCCCTGGGTGGCGTCTTCTTCTGGTTGGACAGATCGTCGGTGCCCGAAGCCGTCGTCATAGCGCAAGGCCAGCAGGCCCTCTTTGCACCCCTTGAGAAGTCCACGCCACATTTTGCAGTATCCGAGGGCTCGATTGTTCGAGTCGAAGAGAAATCCGGCAACTGGCTTCGCATCAGGCTCGGGGAATCCGTCGGATGGATTCCGAAATCCGCGTGCGAGGAAGTCTATGCTTGGAAGTACAAGCATGACGCCTAAACTGGCGGTATGTTTGGCTCTTCAACGCCCCCAACCGGAAAAGACTATCGCCCGCCAACCGGCTGGCTGTGGTGGTGGGCACTGAGCATCGCGCTCGTCGGTACCTTCTTCGTCTTCATGTTACAACATCAGCTCCCTGACCCGGATGTCATGCCTCGGATCAGGTTCACCATCATGGTCACGCTGGTCGCCGTCGGAATTTGCGCCATCTCGGCCACCGCGCATTGGTGGACGCATCGGTAGACCTCAGCCGTTGTAGATGCGCTCAGCCTGGCTGTTGATGCTGGTCAGGATCTCATACGGGATGGTGCGGACCATGCGCGCCAATTCGTCGCCCCAAATGGCCGATCCCGCCTGCTCACCGAGAAGGACGGCTTCATCGCCCTCCTCCACAACAGCATCAGGACCGCAATCCACCGTGATCCAGTTCATGCTGATTCGACCCACGACGTTGCAGCGCTGGCCGCGGATAAGAACCACGCCCTTGTTGCCCAGCGCACGGTGATAGCCGTCGGCATATCCCGCGGACAGCGTGGCGATCGTCGTGGGCGCACTCGTCACATAGGTTCCGTAATAGCCGATCGGATACGCCGCGGGCACCTTCTTGACCTGGATCACGCGCGTTTGCCACTGGAGGATCGGCCGTGTCCGGATCCTCATGTCACGTTCTGCGGAACCATAACCGTAGAGGATGATGCCGGGCCGTACGGCATCCAGATCCCAATCCGCGTAGTACTGGAATGCACGACTGCTGGATACGTGGCGGAAGAGACGTCGCCCACCTTGCTTCTCCATCGCCGTCACAACATCACGGAAGCGTTCAAACTGACTCGGCGCCAATGCGGCCTTCCGGGGTTCGACCGACGCAAAATGCGTACAAGCCCCCTGGATGTCCAAACCGTTCAAGGGAAGAAGCTGCCGGTAGGCAGTCTCCGCTTGATCCCAGAGCACTCCCAATCGACCCATTCCGGTATCGATCTTCAGGTGAACCGGCATGCGACGGCCCAACGCCGCGGCGGCCAGACTGATGCCCCTACCGTGCTTCTCGCTGACCACGACGCACATGATGCGACTGGCGAGAAGCGCCGGGACATCATCCGCACGGACTGCACCCATGATCAGAATGCGCGCTTCCGGCGCAACGCGCCGCAGCGCGAGCGCTTCATGAACATGGGCCACGACAAACCAGCGAACCCCGGCAGCATGGGCTCGCGCGGCCACGGGACCCATTCCATGTCCATACGCATCCGCCTTCACCACAAACATGAGTTCTGTCGGAGGCTTCAGCCCGGCCATGGCAGCCTTCACGTTCTCTTCAAGGGCCGCGAGGTCGATATAAACGGTCGTATTGGTCACGGTATGCGCAAATTCTGGCGCGCCCGGCAGGGATCGAACCTGCGACCCCGGGATTAGAAATCCCGTGCTCTGTCCTACTGAGCTACGGGCGC